>CAWADI010000030.1:0-74894 GCA_963780765.1 uncultured Alphaproteobacteria bacterium
GTTCCGTGGCGCGATCTTCCCGAGCGCTTCGGCGACTGGAACATTGTCTACCAGCGCTTCAACCGGTGGGCGAAGAGCGGGGTTTTCGAGCGTCTTTTCAAGCTGTTGGCGAGCGATCCCGACAACGAGTACATGATGATCGACGCAACCATTGTTCGGGCTCACCAGCATAGCGCGGGGGCTCGAAAAAAAACGGCGAACAAGCGATCGGCCGATCGCGCGGTGGGTTGACCACCAAAATACACGCGCTGGTCGATGCTCTCGGCAATCCGGTGGAACTGATGCTCACGCCAGGGCAGGTCCACGATCTGGCGTGCGCGGAACCGTTGATCGAAAACGCTGATCCCGAGGCCCTGATCGGTGACAAGGCGTTCGACGCCGATCCGTTCATCGATGCCCTGACCGAGCGCGGAATCGCTCCCGTCATCCCGCCGAAGGCCAACCGCAAGACTCAAGCGGGCCTGCGATTTCGCGCTCTACTGCGAACGCAATCTGCATCGAGCGCTTCTTCAATAAACTCAAGCACTTTCGGGCCATTGCCACACGCTACGACAAACTCGCCAGAAACTTTCTCGCCGGAGTTCAACTGGCTTCCGCTATCATCTTGCTCAACTGAATGATCTCGCGGATAAGCTTGGAATTTCAAGCGGAATGCTCTGCCCCTGCCGTGCCGGTACTTGCGCACAATTCCATCGAGAGCCTCCCCCACCTCGTCTGCAAAGCGCTGGTGCTCCGCCGCGGAGTCAAGGTGAACCTCGGCCTCCATGCCGAAGGTATGCAACTTGGCATTTCGCGCCGTCGCCGCTTCGAGCCCCAGAGCCAGGTCATCGACGGACTGCAGCAGTGAGGCAATTCCGTAAATGGCCGAAAACCGGTCCTGGGAGATCTCTTCCGCACGGCTGCGGGAATAGAGCGACGGCGCAATGATGAACTCCCTTGCAACCGCCTGAACGATGCGCTCCACGCAGTTGCCGGCTTTGGCATCCTGGACATGAACGATCAGTCCGCTCTTCTCCAGAGCTCTGATGTGATAGTTGACGACCTGCCGCGGCATCCCGAGCTGCCGGGCCACCGCTGTGGCGGATTGGGGTTGCCGCACTGCGGCCAGCAGCGTTCGCCGCAATGGATCGACGAGGCACTTGGCGGCGGCGGCTGATCGTACGATCGCCAAATCTTGCAAGATCGGTCCCCTCCGTGGCTATCTTTTCAAGACAAACTATTTTGTCAAGGTGTCCCCATACCGGGAGAGGCCCGAGCTTTTCGGGATTTTCGCCTTGCAATCACGTCGCGTGACCCTATTAAGGGTACGTCATTCTGGTTGGATTGCCGGCGAGCTTTGCCTATGGCGCTGGTTCCTTGCCGTTTTGCGGTACAGTTTGATGTGCCGCTCACGCGATGCGGCACCAGCGATTTATTGGAGGAAGGTGATGCCTGTCGGAACTGTGAAGTGGTTCAACGTGAACAAGGGTTTTGGTTTCATTCAGCCGGACAGCGGCGGATCGGATGTTTTCGTCCATATCTCTGCGGTTGAAAGAGCCGGCATGAGCAGCCTGAACGAAGGCCAGAAGATTTCCTACGAGGAGCAGCGCGACCCCAAGCGCGGCAAGACATCGGCGGAGAACCTCAAGGCCGTATAGTAGAGGCTCCGCCGGAGTTCTGCAGCCTCGCCGGCCAGCTTGGCCATCGAGTTTTGCGGTGACCCGGATGCCGGCAGGCACTGCCTGCCGGCATCGTTTCATATGGCGCCTGCCATCCACGCTCCCTGGCGCTGAATCTTGCTGCATTTTCCCTCCGGCGAAGTTAGCTTCGTTGCCGGAACAGTGGTTTCGATTGTGCCGCGCACCGGCCATCCCGAGGCGCAAGGAAGGCGGCAGGTCGCCCCAGCAACAGGAGGATCTCATGGCGTTTAAGCCCAGCTACAGGCAGCTGCGCAGCGAGCGAACGCGCGCCAAGGAGCGCAAGCGAGACGAAAAGCAGCAGCGCCGCGAGGAAGAAGCTGCCAAGCGCAAAGCAGCCCGCGATTCGGAGCAGGTGCCAGAGGAAGGCACCAAGACCGGCTGAGAACCCTCCTTCAGGCGGCTAACGAATTCAGCGAAAACAGCGCCTTTCTGACAGGGCGAGCTGCCGTGTGTGTGATGGCAGCCACATAGCGTTCGGCATGGTTGCACGCGCAATGTCACAACCGCCAACCGACTGACATTTCTTAAACTTTCTTTGCACACTATCTGCGCATCGGCTGACGCCGTCCGCCGGGGCGGGATGCTTTCCCCCGATGGGAAAGCGTGCCGGACCGGCGGCCTGCGTCGAGAAAGAACGGCATCCACACCATGCGGCAGCAGGAGTTCGAGGCACCCCGTCAAACGCCATCTGCGGCGGCTGACGATCCCCTATGGCGAGCGTTGGCCGGGTGCCGCGGGCCGTTCGCTGCCGTGGCCGGCTTTTCCCTGATCATGAGCATGCTCGCCCTTACGGTTCCCATTTACATGGCCCAGATCTACGACCGCGTCCTTGCCAGCGGCAGCATGGACACATTGCTGATGCTCAGCCTGATCTGCGTCGGCGCACTGTCGCTATATGCTCTGCTCGACGGCTTGCGCATGACGATTTTGGGGCGCCTCGGCGCGCGCTTCGAGGCCGAGGTGAGCGGCCCACTGCTCGCCGCGTCCATCCGCGATGCCAGCCGGGGCGAAGGCCGCGACATCCAGGCGTTGCGCGATGCGAGCCAGATCAGGAGCTTCATCGGCAGCCCTGGGCTCACTACCGTATTCGATCTGCCGCTGGTCCCCCTGTTCGTGGCCGTCGTGTTTCTGATCCACCCCATCCTGGGGCTGGCGACCATTTCCGCCGCCGCCGTTCTCTTCCTTTTGACGCTCGCCAACCAATGGCTGTGCGCCGGACCGCTGCACGCCGGCGCGAATTCGTCACGGCAGGCCCTGCAGCGAGCCCGCTCCTATGTCGAGAACGCCGAAATCGTGCAGGCGCTCGGCCTCTATCCCGAAGCGGTTGCCCGCTGGGGCGCCAGCACTTTCGCATCGCTCCGGGCAGGCCAAAGAGCCGGTTCCTACAACGCCGCTCTCAGCGCTGCCTCGAAGTTCATCCGCCTCGTGATGCAGATCGCACTGTTGGGGATTGGCGCCTACCTGACGCTCGCGCACGAAATCACCGGCGGCATGATTTTCGCTGCCTCGATCATCGGCGCCCGGGCCCTGCAGCCGATCGAGGGGGTGATCGGCGCCTGGCGCAACTTCGTTGAGGCGCGACAGAGTTTCGTCCGTGTACGGCACGTCCTGTCGCAGGCCGGAGACTTTCGGCGCCTGCTCTCCCTCCCGCCGCCGGCCGGCCGCCTCGACGTCGAACGGGCGTCCTACCAGCCGCCCGGCGCCGCCATGCCTGTGCTGCGAACGCTTTCGTTCTCGCTCGCCGCCGGTGAAGCGCTGGGACTTGTCGGCCCGGCCGGGGCCGGCAAGTCGACCCTTGCCCGCCTCATCGTCGGCGCCATCGAACCGACGCTTGGCACGATTCGGATCGACGGGGCCGACACCGGCCACTGGGACCGTGACGAATTGGGCCGCTACATCGGGTATTTGCCGCAACACCCGCAGTTCTTCCCCGGTACGATCGCTGAAAACATCGCTCGCCTGACGAACGGCGCGGCGCTCGATCAGTCCGTCACGGAGGCAGCGCAGCTATCAGGGGCTCATGACCTGATCGTGCGCTTGCCCAAGGGCTATGCGACCGAACTCGGCACCAGCGGCATGGAGCTTTCCGGCGGTCAGAAACAGCAAATCGGTCTTGCCCGTGCTTTTTTTGGCAACCCCGTGCTCATCGTGCTCGATGAGCCCAACGCCAATCTCGACGCCGATGGTGATGAAGCTCTGAGCCGGGCTCTCAGGGCCGCCCGGGACAAGGGCGCGACTGTCATCATCGTCAGCCAGCGCCCCTCGGCGATCGCGGCCGTCGAACAAGATACTGGTGCTGGCCGAGGGAAGGGTCAAGGCGTTCGGCGGCCGTGACGGCATCCTGCCGTCGATCGCCCCCGCGTTCGCGAGCCGGCATGCGCGCAGCACCGGTACTATCATGGTGCCGTCGCGGCAGACTTTCTCCGCCACCGCATCGGAGCCCGTATCGTGACCCGCACCTCCGAGGCCTTTCAGAAGTGGCATGAAGGCGTTGGGGCCGATACGCGTCTGCCTGTGCTCGGCGGCATCGCCTTGATCGCGCTCACCATCGGTGGCGGCGGATTCTGGGCGGCGACCGCTCCGTTGTCCGGTGCGGTAATGGCAACCGGTATCCTGGTTGCCACCGGCCAGAACCGCACCGTTCAGCATCTGGAAGGCGGCATCATCGAGGACATCCTGGTCAGGGAAGGTGACCGGGTCGTGAGGAACCAGGTCGTCCTCAAGCTCAATCGCACGGCCGCCGAAGCGACCCTGCAGCGGCTCGAGGATCACTACGTTCTGCTCGTGGCCACCAGGGCCCGGCAACTGGCCGAGCGGAATGGTGATGCTTCGATTGCTTTCCCCGGCGAGATTCAAGGCAGACCCGTCGCGTCGGCCCATCGGCTCATTTTTGCAGCGCAGGAAAGCGAATTCGCCGCGCGCCGCGAAGCCCTTGCCGCCGAGATCGCCGTGCTGCGCAGGCAGATCGCAGCCAGGAGCGAGCAGATCGACGGCGTCACTGCGCAACGAAAATCCGCCGCCAGCCAGGCCGCTCTCATCGTCGAAGAACTTACCGCTGTCCGCGGACTGTTCAGCCAGGGCCTTGCCCAGAAATCCCGCGTGCTGGCGCTCGAGCGGACCGCCGCCCAACTTCTCGGCACCGAAGGCGAGATGGCCGCGAAGCTGGCCCAGACGCGCCAGGAGATCGCCGAGCTTGAGAGCCGAATCCTGAGCGTGAGCAGCGCCTGGCGGGAGAAAATTGCCGCTGATCTTGGCCGCACGGAAGCAGACCTCGCTGATGTAAGCGAGCGCATGAAGGCCGCCCGCGACATCGCCGAGCGGGTGGAGGTACGGGCCCCGGTCGAGGGCGTGGTCGTCACGCTGCATGTCAATACGCCGGGCGGCGTCATCCGATCCGGAGAGCCGGTCATGGATATCCTGCCCAACGGCGGTCTGGAAATCGAGGCCAAGGTGAACCCCGCCGACATCGACGCCGTCATTCCCGGCCGGTCGGCGCAACTGCGGTTCAGCGGTCTTCGCAAGCGGACCACCCCGACGGCCGGGGGCAGGGTTCACTATGTTTCCGCCGACCGGCTGACCGACCGGTTGACCCAACAGTCCTATTACGTCGCCCGCATCCGCATGACAGAAGACCTGCCGGCTGAAGTGCAGGGCCTTGCCCTGACCCCCGGCATGCCGGTGGAGGTGTTCGTCGAGACGGGGGCGCGCACCTTCCTCGAGTATCTGCTGGCCCCGATCAGCGACAGTTTGGCCCGCGCATTCCGCGAAGGCTGACCTTGGATCAGCCGATAAGCCGGTCCCATTCCTTGTGAACCCGAACGGCCAACGCCTGAAGATTCCGGCCGACCACGTCCCAGTTCACCAGCGTCTGCTCCGTCCCAGGGTTCGCAGCCTGAGATCCGGTTTGCATCGAATCGTAGACATAGGCGCCGCCGATCGTGAGCAACACACCAAGCAACAGTCCTCGCAGGCACATGGGTTATCCCTCCTTCAAGCTCACGGACGCGAGGTCAAAACGCACGGCGAAATGCTTTGTTCCCTCCGAAGGCGTGTTAGGCCGGTCCGCAAATAAACGCACTCGCGAGCCCCCGAACGTCGATCGATCCTGACGAATCCGCTTTCTCATCCCGGAAGGGCTCGAAGTCACTCGGCCTCGAACTTTGGCAAATCCCCGATTTGCTCGATCCATCCTTGTGCTGATCGGCACCAGTAATGTGCACGCGGGATAAGTAATGCGCGTTGGCTGAGCGAACCCACGCGCAATCCGAAGTACCCGTCCATGCCGTCCGCCGGCTTCGAATAGATGGAGGTCCCGCACTCGGGACAGAAAGCCAGGATGCGCCTGTTGCCGCTGTCGGCGAGCTTCACGTATGTCTTCGGAACGCTCGACAAGAATTTGAAAGAATTCCCGACGACTTGAGCCGTGACACGGAACGCTGACCCCGAAAGAACCTGGCAATCCGCGCAGCTGCAGATTAACACCGATTCCGGATCGACCTCAGCCTCGTAGGTAAGATGCCCGCAAAGACAGCGTCCGTCGACTTTCATCGCTGGTAGGTTAGCAGTTCCTGATGATTTGCCAGAATTAGAGAAATGGTGCGCCTGCGTTACTCATACTCCGCATCTATCATGTTGATTTCGCGCGACAAGCTTCTGCAAAGCTCGAAAAGTACCGACAATTGTACCGACAATGGATCGGCTAGTGCTGGACATCCCGGGACGAGATAGCCCGTCGCTCGCCACACTGTATTCGTAAGTCATTAAGCATCCAAACGGACGCGTCGGGGATCAGCGACGGTTCAGGCGTTGAGCCCCAACAGCGTGAGCTTCGGGTCATCTGCGTCCTTTGGCAGAAGCGGCGGGAACGCAGCTGCGCAGGGTCCATCGGAAACCTAAAATGGAACCGCGGAAGCGACGTTCTACCCGCAATTCATGCAGCTGGTCCCTGAGCGACCTGCCTCAGCGAATCAACGTTGTCGGGACCGCAGATAGATGAACCAGTAAACGCCGCCTACCAGCCCGCCGCCACCGACGATATTGCCCAGGGTCACGGGCACGAGGCTCGAGAAGAAACGCGGCCAGCTCAACACGGCATAATCGGCGAGGTTAACGCCACTTTGAGCCCACAGCCCGGGCGGCGCCCACGCCTTTGCGAGGAGGCCCAGGGGGATCAGATACATGTTTGCGACCGAATGTTCGAAGCCCGCCGCCACGAACGCCGACACCGGGAACAGCACGGCCAAAATCTTGTCGCTCGTCGTGCGTGCGCCGAGGGCAAGCCATAACGCCAGGCACACCAGCACGTTGCACAGGATGCCGAGAAAGAATGCCTGGGCGAACGGCAGGCTGACCTTGTCGAGGGCAAGCTTCATGGCGACCCGGGCGACGGCGCCGTCGCCTGACAGATATTGGCCGGCCAGAAACACCAAGAGCGCGGTTCCGGCCGCACCGATGAAATTGCCGGCGTAAACAATGAGCCAGGCGCGCAGCATTTCCTGGAGATGAACTTTGCCAGCGGCCCATGCCATGACCATGAGGGTATTTCCGGTGAACAGCTCGGCTCCTCCGACGACCACGAGGATCAGCCCGAGGCTGAACGCCATTCCGGCCATCCATCGGCTGGCCCCGAACGGCAACACGCCTTCAGCGCCGCCGAGCACCGTCGTCGCCAGCATCGCCCCCAGAGCGATGAAGGCGCCTCCCAGGACCGCCAGGGCGAGGAGAGTGAGCAAGTCCAGGCGTGTCTTCTGGACCCCTACCTCTTCGGCTTTGAGCGCGACCTCAGCGGGTAGCAGGGCATCGACGCCGCGGTCCGGATAGCGCGCGCCTGAGATCATGAACCTTCTGCTACGGCTGGTCCTGAATCGAAAGCAGAAAGGCGATCAAGTTACCGATTTCGTGTTCCTCGAATTTGAACTCCGGCATTTCGGAATGACCAACGCTGAAGTCCTTCCGCGAGAGCCTCCTCGAGGTCCTCGATCGGCCACTTCGAGCTGAACGTCCGGAAAGGTGGTGCAGCAGCGTTGGGACTTGCACCGGTCTTGTCGATGGCATGACACATTGCGCATTCGGCTTCGGCAATGGCCCGCCCGGCAACCGGATCGCCACCCTCGATCGCCAGCGCCGGCCCGGAAACGGCCAGCATCAGAGCCGCGAGCATCGGTTTCACTCTCGGACTTTACTCTTGGACGTCGCAATATCGTCAATACATTTGAACGCGTCAGGCGCCGCATGACGGGCGGGATCACAAACGTCGTCTTCGGCGTCCATTCTGTCGAGCGCTGCCTTAAGACCCGACCGGCGTCCGGCCGCGAGGGCCGCGGCTGCCTGCCGCATCCGAGCCTCGAAGGCGGCCAGGCCCGCATCCATTTCATCGAGCGTCGATTCGGCCCAATCGTCGTAGGAATGCATCCCGCTACGCGTGGTCATGGTTTCCTCCCAGTGAAGGCTGGCTTCGCTTGCTCAGGGTCGTCGCTGTCCGGCTCCCGCTTTCCTTGCCCCCGGCACGTGTCATTCTGAAGAGGGCACGAATGAGGTCACTGCGGCATACAATGCCCACGAGTTTTCCACCGCGAAGAACAGGGAGCCGCTTGATCCCTCGCAGCTCCATGATCCGCGCGATTTCCTCTACCGTCGCATCTTCCGATATGGTGAGGACCTCCGGACTGATGGCTTCGTACACTTTGCGCTTGCATGCCTGGGCATGATCGGGAGCCAGTGGGCCGGGCCCAATCAGGAATTCGATCCACCGGGCGCGGCTAGCTCGCGGTTTGCCCGTCTCGGGCGGGCTCAGAAGATCGGCCTCGGTAATGATGCCGGCAAGGGTGCCGCTGCCGGCCACTACCGGCAGTCCGCCGATGCGGTGTTGCAACATCAGCCGCGCCGCCGTCATGATCGATGCAGTCAGTTCCACCGAAATCGGATTCCCCGTCATGATGTCAGTGGCTTTCATAGGCTGCGGCCCCCGGCGGTGCATGGGATCAGCTGTTGAGCCGGGTCACGACCGTTCGGTCGCGCAACAGGATCCGGCGGGAAGTCACAACGGCGGTCACGCTCTCCTTGGCGAGTTGCGAAATGATGCGCGAAACCGTTTCGATCGTGAGGCCGTAGCCGGGCGAACAGCGAGTTGGCGGATAAGGCAGAAGCCAAGGGACCGATAGTTGCAGCGGATGTGTTTGTCTGCATGGCTGCCTCCGGTAAGAGCGAGGCAGAACGTAAGCCGCCAGCGAACAGAGAAGAATAAGGGATATTCCTTAGTTGCCAGGGCTTAGGCTTGATGTGTTTACTGACTCATTGCCCCATGGCCGCCATTACTGGCAAGGAGTTGGCGCGCATCGAATTGCCCACAACGGTATAAGCAGTGTTCGCGGATAGGCCGATACGTTTCCACTGCGCTGACAGAAGGACAGTGCCGGGACCTCAACGGCTGCGGTGATGGCGCCTGCCCGCTGGAGGCCGAGCTTGGACAGCGACAACTCGGCCAGGCAGTCGAGCTGTTGGCGAGCTCCTTTGCCATATCCCTGGCGGGATCAGATCGCCGCGGACGGCGCTGAGGTTAGTGCGGGCGTACGTCATTCGCCAAAATCGAAAGGCCTTCCGCATGTCGCTGAAGAAGATACGTCTGGAGCTTGCAAGGAATGAGGAGTTTCCAGTCGGTAGCAGCCAACACGGCCACGAGTTCGTCGCGCCGCTCGATGAGAAGGGCTCTATCTTGCGACACTTCATCGCGCGGTGACTTCGGAACCCATTTTCTACGTTGTGCAGGCTATTGAGCTTGTTGCCGGCGCGGTCAAATCACGCTGATGTCGCTCAATGTTCGTGATGGTTTCCGTAACCGGAGGGACTTCATGCGAACGCTGGTTGCCTTTGGAACATCGGAAGGTCAAACGCGGAAAATCGCCGCGTTCATTGCCAAGCACGTGCATGAGCGCGGTCATGACGTTCAGCTGTTCGACACGGCGGGTAGCGCCGGCGATCTGCATGTGGGATCGTGGAACAAGATCATCGTCGCCGGATCGGTGCACCAGCAGCGGCATCAGGAATTGGTCGAGATATTTGTCGCGGCGAAACGGTCTGAACTGCAGGCGAAGCCAACACTGTTCCTGTCGGTCAGCCTTTCGGCGGCCTTCGCCGAGGGTATGCAGGATGCGCAAGGCTATGTGAGCGCCTTTCTGCGCGATACCGGCTGGCAACCTACACGATGTCTGCTGGTTGCCGGGGCGCTTCGATATGCAGAATACGACTACTTCAAGGAGCAGATCATCGAGCACGTGGTAATGAAGGATCGCAGACTGTGTGAACCCAAAGGTGACCATGAATTCACAGACTGGCTGTCGCTCTCCCGCGCCGTTGACGAATTCCTTCAATCTTGAAGGGGACGATCGCCGGTCATTTGAGTTCTACGCCATGCAGGGGGAGTTTTGTCGAGGCCGGTTCGGGTGGCCATTCCTGGGCGCTCGGCTCGGGCGGCCTCCTAGCATTCGGCAGCTTCTGACGCGAACGTTCGACCCAACCGAGCAGAGGCACGAGAAAAGGAGTACATGATCGGAGGAGTAAGGAAGATCTGGTAAACAGCCGGCGTGCTGTTTGGGCTCGGCAGTGCTTGGGCGGCCGACGACCCGGAGATGGAGAAGGCGAAAGCCGATTTTGAGACATTTTGTGCTGCCTGCCACGGCTCCGGGGGTGACGGCGACGGCCCGGTCGCCTCGGAGCTCGTGACCAAGCCGCCGTCGCTGAAGCAGATCGCCAAGCGGCAAGGTGGCGTGTTCGATGCAACCCGGGTCTATTCGTTCATCGACGGACGCGAAATGCCGCGCGCCCACGGTGTTCCTGAAATGCCCGTATGGGGAAAGGTCTTTGATTTCCAAGCAGCCGCGGAAGGTGTATTGCAGGACGACACGGTGAATTTGGAAAAATCAGCCCGCGAGCGCATCGAGCGCCTCGTGAAATATCTCGAGAGCATGCAGGAGCCGTAGCTCTCCCGTCGGTTAGCCATGCCACGGCTCCAGCTGAAGTATCCTGAACAGGTCTCCTGCCAATTCCGATACCAACCCGGGAGGATGTCCGAATTTTCCGAGTGATCCCGACAGTCATTTCCTGCTGGACTACGCCCAGGGATTTGCTGAGCGTTTCCCGCCAGGAAGTGGCGTCGGTCTGCCCGGACTATTGTATTCAATCGTAGAGCGGCAACAAACTCCGGCCACGGCAATAGATTTCCTTCCTTTATGCAATTCTCTCATGTCTGCTATGGAAGCCTCCCATGAAAGTGCAGCTCCGCCTCTGATCGACGCTGCGCTCCAGGAGCGCGAAGCGCGGCTGCGCTCCATTTTGGAAACCGCGCCCGACGCCATTATTGTCATCGATAGATCGCATCGCATCAATGGAATCCTTCAGCCCGGCCGCACGAGCGCCTGTTCGGTTTCACCGCGGACGAGGCGATCGGCAGGAACGTCAGTATCCTGATGCCCTCGCCCTACCGCGAGCGGCACGACGGTTATATCCGACACTATCTCGATACCGGCGAGCGCCGTATCATCGGCGTCGGGCGCATCGTCGTCGGGCAGCGGAAGAACGGCAGCACCTTCCCGATGGAACTCGCGGTCGGGGAAGCGATGGTGAGCGGTAGGCGACTGTTTACCGGCTTCATCCGCGATCTCACAGAGCGGCAGCTGACAGAAAACCGCCTGCAGGAGCTGCAAACAGAACTCCTGCACGTGTCACGGCTGACCGATGTCGGCCAGATGGCATCTGCGCTCGCGCACGAGCTCAACCAGCCGCTCGCCGCGATTGCCACCTACGTGCAGGCCGCGCGCCGCCTTCTCCAGGCGGGAAACGCTCCGATCCCGCCGAAAGCCGCCGACGCGATGGACAAGGCGGTAGCGCAGGCGGCGCGTGCGGGAGAGATCATCCGCCACCTGCGCGGCTTCATCAGCAAGGAAGATTCGGAGCACCGGACGGAAGACCTGAACAAGATCGTCGAGGAGGCGACAGCGCTTGGCCTTGTCGGGGAGCGAAGGAGAGCGGCGTGTCGGTAAAATGGGCTCTCCATCGAAGGCCGCTCCCCGTGATCATCGACAAGGTGCAAATCCAGCAGGTCGTATTCAATCTCGTCCGCAACAGCATCGAGGCGATGGCAGAGGTTGGACTGCCGCATGATCTTCTTGTAGGCACGCGCCTCGCGGACGGAACGATGGCCGAAGGTCTCCGTCAGCGACAGCGGGCCCGGACTTGCGTTGAGCGTGCAGGCGCAGCTCTTCCAGCCTTTTATCACCACCAAAGTTAAGGGGATGGGATTAAGGTCTCTCGATCTGCCGCTCGATCATTGACGCGCATGGCGGTCGGCTCTGGGCCACCCCGAATCTGACCGCGCAGTTCTAATGTTCCAGTGCACGCTTCCACTTGCCGAAGTGGGGACGCACGACACGGGTTCAGACGCATCATGAAGCTCGTGTACGTCGTCGATGACGATGAGGCGGTTCGCGATTTTCTCTTTCAATTCTTATCGAGTCTGGCCGGCTATAACGTGGAGGTGTTTGAGCTTGCCTGGGCAGCGCTCGATCGGTGCCGGGCGCAGCGACCGGACTGTATTGTGAGCGACGTGCGTATGCTGCATGGGTCATGGACGGCATCGAGTTCCAGGAAAAGTTGATGGAGAACGGAATCGACGCCCCAGTCGTCATCATGACGGGTCATGGCGACGTTCGACTTGCCGTTCGCGCCATGAAAGCAGGCGCTCTCGATTTCATCGAAAAGCCTTTTGACGACCGCGCTATTCTCGCGAGCATCAAAGAGGCGATCGCCAAACACGCGGCCCGTCTCACCCCGAAGCAAGTCGATGCTGAGCTCGCAGCCCGCTTTGAGAGCCTGACAACGCGCGAGCGCGAAGTCCTTGACCTGCTGGTCGCGGGCGATCCCAACAAAGTGATTGCCTATCGCCTTCAGATCAGCCCGCGCACGGTCGAAATCCACCGCGCTCGCGTGATGGAGAAAATGCAGGCGAAAAGCCTTCCGCACCTGGTCAGGATCGCCATGGAACTGACGCACCGGTCGTAACGCCGAGCAGCGCGCCTGGCACTGCGGAAACAGGACTGCAATCACCTTCTTTAGGAATCGGAACTCAAAAGAGGTCGAGAGTATCTACACGCTGAGAAAGGAGCCGCGCGGCCAACCGAGTCACAAGAGGTTGCTGCACCCTGCCAGGTTCTCCCAAAACTCCGAGCGGTGCGCGCCGCGAGGCTCTTCGGTCAGGGCGGTGCAGATGGCCGCCATGAGCGTTTCCTCATCCGCCGGCTTGTCGAGGAATGCGATCGCTCCCGCTCTGAGAGCCCGTTCCTTCGTTTGCCTGTCGCTGCGGCCGGTCATGAAGACCACCGGCAGCGTCAGCTTCCTCTCCCGCATGACCTCCAGTAGGTCCAGGCCGCTCATGATCGGGAGATGCAGGTCGAGCACAAGGCATCCCCTTTCAAAGACACGAGCCTTATCCAAGAACTCAACGGCGGATTTATAATCGCGGACATCCATACCGTAGGATTCGAGCAGGGTCTTCAGGGAATCCCTGACGGCATCGTCGTCGTCAACGAGATGCACGGTCGCATCAGTGCCCTTGTTCACGTCAGTTCTCCAGAATGCATCAGGCGCAAACTGGCAACCGCCTGCGCTCCACTTTCCGGTCACTAACGTAGACAGCAGGACCATTGCCCGGGAATCCGGGATTTCACCTATGGTTCGCGATCATTCGCGCGCATATGGAGCGGCGCGCCATATACGCGGAACCCCTTACGCACAAATCCTAATTCTTTCTCGTCCGCCGTTTGCCGATATTCTCGCTGTCACCACACGACAGACGATAGCGAGATAGAAAAGGAAACCCACTCCCATGAAACTCCCTCGCGATAGAAACGATCGCGCGCTTCTCGGTGCGGCAGGCATCCTGCTCGGTGCGACCCTGTTGCTCGGCCTGGGAGACGCTCCGATCAGCAAGACGGTGGACCTCATGGCAAGTACAGCCCATGCGGCGGGGACTCCCGGCGAACTGCCGCTCGCGCATACTGTCTCCGTAACTCCCGCCTCTATCGTCCGGGCACCGACCGATCTGCCGGCTGCAGTCGGGAATCGTGTAGCGCAAACCGTGCGCGTCGAGCTTGAGACCATCGAGAGGATGGGCGATCTCGACGATGGCACTACCTACCGCTATTGGACCTTCAACGGACAAGTGCCGGGCCCGTTCGTGAGGGTGCGCGTTGGCGACACGGTGGAGGTAAGCCTCAAGAACCACGAAGACAGCTGGTTGCAGCACAATGTCGACTTCCACGCCGTGACTGGGCCCGGCGGCGGCGGTGTCGCCACCGTGGCCGATCCGGGCGCAACCAAAGGCTTCACTTTCAAAGCGCTGAAACCCGGCCTTTACGTCTATCATTGCGCCGTGCCGATGGCGGCCCAGCATATCGCGAACGGGATGTATGGCCTGATCCTGGTCGAGCCGGAAGGGGGCCTGACCGCCCGTCGATCACGAGTTCTACGTGATGCAGGGCGAAATCTATACGGAGCAGGCCTTCGGCACGCAGGGCGAGCTCACCGAAAGCCACGACAAGCTCATGAACGAGATGCCCGAATACTACGTCTTCAACGGCGCAGCGAACGCGCTTGCGGAGAACAACGCGCTCCACGCCAAGGTCGGTGAGACGGTGCGAATTTATTCGGGGTTGGCGGTCCCAACAAGACCTCAAGCTTCCATTTGATCGGCGAGATCTTCGACAATGTTTACGAACTTGCCTCGCTTAGCGCCCAGCCGCTCACCGACGTGCAGACCATCACGGTTCCCCCTGGCGGGGCCGCCGCAGTCGACTTCAAGGTGGAGGTTCCAGGGACCTACATGCTCGTTGACCATGCGCTCTCGCGGGCCGCTCGCGGCCTGATCGGGCAGCTCGTGGTGGAAGGGGAAGAAGCGCCCGAAATCTTCTTGTCCCATGAAGCTCCCGAGCACATGGGCATGAAACACTAGCTAGTCTAGCAGTCTGTCCGGAAGATTTTGCGGATCGGCGTCGTCGTCTGCCAGTGCCGCCGGGAAAGTCCCAGGGTGGCGGACTGCGCCATGCCATGAAGCTCCACTTCGGTCGCCGGGAACAAGGGGTCATCAGGACCGAAGCCCTTGACGGTCTTCAGGAAGTCTAACCATTCCCTGACTATGGTGAGGGCAGATCACCCACGGGAAAGAACTGCGTCACGAAGGTCTTGCCGCGCTTCGTTTTGACTTCGCGGGCATCCTGAAAAACCTTGCCAGTATCGATGTCCAGATGCTTCAGCTTCAGCGATGCAGCCGCCCGGTCACGAGCCCCGGTCAGGAAGATGAATGCAATGATGGCTCGGTCCCGCTTGGCCATCTCGGTGTCATCGGGCATGGCGCGAGGACCTTCTCTATCTCCTCCGGCTCCGGGACCGGCTTGAAGCGCACGCCGTTGGCGATCCGACAGGATACTGGAAATATTCGTTGATCGTCTGTGCTGCTCGCTCCGGATTCCGCCCTGATTCGTCGCAGGATAGCGACAGCTTCAAGCGTCAGAGGAATGACTCTGGAATGCCCGTTCTTGGCCCTAGGAATCGCCAGGACTCGATTTTCGATCTGGAGATGGCTCCAGGTAGCTGCGAGGATTTCGGAGCGCCTGAGGGCCGTTTCGAGGGCAAACAGAATGATAGGAAGCACGAGCTGATTTCGGCATCCTTGGGCAGCTATCGTGATGCGATCGAATTCTCCGTCCTTCAGTCGTCGTTCCCTTCGGTTCTCCTCCGCCTTGAAATGGAGCGCTCTCACCGGATTGTCCTTAATCGGTAGCCCCCACTCGTCTCTTGCAACCTCGAAAAGGTTTTGGAGCGAAGCAAGTTCTCGCTTCAGGGAAATTGGCTTTACTTTTTGCAGGCGCACATCTCGATACTTCGCGAAATCAACCGATGATAGGATCGAGAGGCGCTTTCGGCAGATGGGATGCCTCAGGAAGGCGTCCAGAATGATCTGTTCGACCTCACCGCCTCTCTTGCGAGGCGAGACCGTGTCCCGGTATCGAGCGACAAGGTCAGCTAACGTGTACTGCTCCAGTTGCCTTGGGTCTTTGGGGAGTTCCTTTCTGTCGGCCTGAAGCTCGGTCTGTCTGGCCCAAAGCTCAGCATCCCGTTTGGTCAGGAAGCTTCGGGACAGGGGAGACATTCCCTTGCGCCGAACTTGGACCTGATATCTGTCTCCTCGCTTGCGGATCGTGGCCATGAAGTTCCTCATGCTGTGACAAGGTTGTGACAGCTGAGAAGTTCGATCCGAGAAGTCTGAGACGCGTCGCTCTAAGTCTTTGTAATCAGACTTAGAAAGCTGGTGCCGCCTGCGTGACTCGAACACGCGACCCCCGCATTACGAATGCGGTGCTCTACCAACTGAGCTAAGGCGGCATCCCCGGCAGCCATTTCTCGAACTGCTTGCGCCGGGTGCGAGCGCACTGGATAGCGCATTTCGCCCCTGAGGGGAATCGCACTTCCGCTTATGCGCCGAGCCTTCCCGGCCACCCTCGCGGCATGCGGGCACGTTCCTCCTCGCGGGGCGGGCCCGGATCATCGGGCAGCGGCAGCGGTGGCTCCGCCTGCCTCGCTAGCTGTGCAGACGGCTGAGGCGAGGGCAGTTCCCTGGCGGGCGGCACCTCGATCACCGGCGTTTCCGGGACAGGCCCGCCCTCGCCTTTGTCCGGCAAGGACTGCGGCTCAAGGGCCGGTGGCTTGCCGGCGGCCTCGATCGCCAGTCCCTCCACCGGCACTTTCCACTGGAAGGCCCCCAGCTCACCCGTTACCGGCGAGGCAGGCAGCCATTCGTCCGATACGAAGCCGTCTGCCGTCCATTGGGGGCCCCGCGGCGCCCGGACGGCACGCGCAAGCCACTCGCGCGCCAGTCCGCGGTCGCCCTCGCCCTCGGCAATCTCGGCCATCAGCGCGCATACGCGCGAGTTCGGCGACGAATTTGCATGCGGCGCCAACGCCTCGCGCGCCTCCGGCCATTCCCGTGCTTCCAGCGCTGCCTGAGCCAGCGCAACCGCGCCCTCCTCGCCGCCCGCCGCGTTGGCGACCAGCTCCCGGACCCTTTTGAGCCGATCGGGTGCGGGCGCGCCAGGCCTCTGAAATGCGTAGATGCGGGCCAGATCCGCATGCGGATGGCGCGACCACGTCTGCTCGATGAGCCGCGCCGCCCGGCGCGCCTGACCTTTCTGGGCATAACATCGCCCCGCCACCATGGCGGCCGGCACAAAAGACACGTCAAGCCGATGCGCTTTTAGCGCCAGCGCGAGCGCCTCCGCCGCGTTTGTCTTTTCCAGCTCCATCGCCTGCGCCGTCAGGACAACGGCCTGTTTTCGCTTCGCCGCTGTTTCATCGATAAGATGAAAACGCCGCTGGCTAGCGAGGGTGCGCGCCGCGCCGTTCCAGTCCCCGGCCGCTGCCTGAATGGCGAGCAGCGCCGAGGAAGCCCACGGCAGACCCGGATGCTGATCGAGCGCCTGCTCGGCGATCTTCCGCGCCAGCGCCCGGTTGCCGTCCGCCTTGGCCTGCCGGAAGAGGCCGCGCAGCCCGAGCAGCCTGGTCTCCGGCTCCCTGGCCATCGCCGCGAATACCGTCTGCACCTTCGCCGTATCGCCGGCGAGCTGCGCCGTTTGGGCTTCGAGCACTTTCGTCAGCGGCTCGGCCTCGAGCACGCGCGCGGCGATCAGCGTCTGTTTACGCGCCGTGACGAGATCGCCGGCGCCCACTGCGACGATGCCGCGCGACAGCGCTTCGTAGCCACGGCGGTTTCTCCGTGAGCGGAAGAATTCCACCGCCGCCCCCGGGGCCTGCCACGTCCGGCGCAGAAATCCATAGGCCGCCTGCAGCACGAGGATGGCTGCCAGGAGAGTCGCCGCCGCCACGATCACCGGCATCTCGATGCGGTAGCCGAGCCAATCGACGGTGAGCGACCCCGGACGATCGGCGAGCCAGGCGACCGCGCCCGCCAGCGCGACAATCGCCGCAAGCAAGGCGATGAAGCGGATCATGGCGGGCCGGAGGTTTCCTTGCGCACCGCCTCGGCAAGCATCTGGCCCGCCCGGTCGGCCGCAGCCCGGGCTTGCGCCTCGGCCAGCCAGGTCTTGAGCTCCGTCAGGCATCGGACCTTCGATCGCCTGCAGGACCGCAACCGCCTGCCGGCTGTCACCGCGGGCCAGATGCCGCGTGGCGGCGGTCATGCCGTCGAGCCAGCGCGCCTGGTCAAGATCGCGAATTTTGACGAGACCCGAGATCCTGCTGCGCAGCCCGTCCCACAGCCCCTGTTCATCATCCGCCGCAGCAGCCGGCGCATGCTCTGCGGTTTCGCGATCGACCATCGCCTGAAGACGGGCTGCCAGATCCGCTATGCTCGCAACCCCGGTTGCGGCATGGGGCCGCAATTCCTCGAGCCCGGCCAGCCCTGGGGAAATGCCGGCGATGCTGTCCAGTTCGGCGGCAAAGGGCCGGCCTTTCTCGAGGGGCATCTCGAGGTTGGCCAGGGCGGCCGCCAGTTTCGTGTTGCTTGTTTCCGGGGGTGCGGGAGGTGGCGCCACCGGCGCCTTCTCGAGCGCTGCAACCTTTTCATTCAGTGCTGCGAAACTGTCCCTCAGCGCTTCGATCTGCGTGCTTGTTTCCCGGGGTGCAGGAGGTGGTGACGGCGGCACCTTCTCGAGCGTTGCAACCTTTTCATCCAGCGCTGCGATGATGCCCCTCAGCGCTTCGATCTGCTTAGCTGTTTCCTCGCCTTCCGATGCTGCCGGCCTGGCAGCTTCGATCGCGGCCAACGTGCTCTGCACGGTGCTTTCGACGGCATCGATGCGCGACTTGATTTCGTCCAGCCCCTGCGGCGTCTCGCCGGATACCCGGTCGAGCGTGGACTTCACTTCGGTGGCGAGAGCTCCGATCCTCGCGATCTCCTCGCCTGCCGTTCCGATCCCTTTCTCCAGCGCCTCGATCCTCTGCAGGACGGCAGCCATCCGCTCGTCGTCCCGGTTGAAGCGATAGCCGGCGGCGCTCAGCGCCCACCCGGCAAGACCCAGCAGTACGATCAGACCGACCGCCGCGACCAGAATTCGCCCGGCCGAAGCGCCGGCAGATCGCCTGCCGCTGGAATCCGTTGCCGCTTTCTGCTGCACGCCGTGGTCGGGCTCTGCTTCGGAGACTTCCGGCTCGACGTCGATGACCGGCGGTTCCACCGGGCGCTCGCGCTCCCGCTTTTTCAGGGCGTCATGGTCATCCGACATCGCTCAGACCTTTCGCGCTGCCGCTCTGGCGACACCATCGATCCGTTCCAGCATGGCGTCCTCGTCGGCGGTCTTTGCCGTGATTGTCTGCCACTCGCCGGGCAGTACCTCGGCCACCGGGGGAGAAAGACAGAAGTGAAGCAGTGTCTCCATATACGGAACGAGGTTATCGGCGGCAATGCATTTGGCCCAGATGCGCGCGCTGCGCGGTGAATAGAGAAGAACACCACCCGCTGTGCCGGCTCGCAATGCTCTCACTGCAGCCGTGGTTATATGCACCGCAGGTTGGGCTGCATAGAGAACAGCCCGATCAATGGTGAATCCCCTGGCGCCGAGAGCGCCAGCGATGTCGCCCGTCGTTTCCTCGCCCGAAAGATAAAGCAGCGGACCGTCTCCGCTCGACAGCATTTCGCCCACGCGCTCGATCAGCGCGACGACGTTACCGCCGGCTGGAGTGACCTTACGGAAGCCTGCTTCCCGCGCAGCCGCGGCCGATTGCGGTCCGACCGTGAAAGCAGGCAGGCCGATGAGCCGGGCTCGCGCCTCATGACGCGCGAGCGCCCGCGCCCCGTTGGCGCTGCTGATGAGTACCGCCTGATAATCGGCCCGCGGAATGGAGACGCCCGGAACATCGACGATGTTGAGGAGCGGTGACAGGCGAACCTCGTGGCCGCGAGCCGCGAGCTTGCGCTGGAGGGAAGCAGCATCGAGTCGCGGCCGGGTGACGATGAGCATCATGGGGTCGACAGAAAGGTTCCGCCCATGCGTTTGACTTCCTCGCCGGCATCGCGACCGAGTGCTTCGGCGTCGCCGGGCAGACCATCCCGTGCGCACGGAAACACCCGGCGGCCGTCGGGCGTCAGCGCTTCGCCAGTGAAGTGCAGCATGCCGGCGATGATCCGCGCATGCCCGGCAATCGGGGTGCGACAGGATCCCTCCAGCGCCGTGAGAAAGCCTCGCTCGCAGGCGACGGCCCGGGCGCTTTCCCCATGGTCGATGGACGAGACCATCGCGCGCACCCGCTCATCAGCGCTTCTGATTTCGACGCACAGGGCTCCTTGCGCGAGCGCCGGCAACATTTCCTCGATGGCAATGGCGCGCCGTGATTTCGTTCGCCAGCCCCAGGCGGCGAAGCCCGGCGCAGGCGAGAAGGGTCGCCTGGACGTCTCCCCTCTTGAGCTTGTCGAGACGCGTATCGATGTTGCCGCGGAAGTTCACGATGTCGAGATCGGGTCGCATGCGCCGAAGCTGCGCAGCCCTTCGCACCGATGAGGTTCCCACGCGCGCCTTCGCCGGCAGGCCGGCAATCGATTGCGCCACCGGGCTGAGAAGCGCGTCGCGCGCATCTTCGCGTTGCGGCACGGCGCCGATCATCAGTCCGTCCGGCAGCTCGGCCGGCATATCTTTCATGGAGTGCACGGCGATATCGATCGCACCGGCAAGTCAGGGCCTCCTCGATCTCCTTGGTGAAAAGTCCCTTGCCGCCGATCTCGCTCAGGGGCCGGTCGCGGATACGATCGCCGGTCGTAGTGATCGTCACGATTTCGATGCTGCCCGGATCGAGTCCGCAGGCCGTCGCGAGCCGGTCCCTGATTTCACGCGCCTGAACGAGCGCCAGTTTCGAGCCGCGGCTTCCGATGCGCAGGAGCGGGGTTTGCATGGGGGGTACCGGGAGTGCTTTAAGGGCGAAAGAGCAGCTAGCATAGCCCTTGCGCACCTAGAAGCCGGAGTGATTTGACTACAGTGTCCAGCGATCAGGTAACTGTTCTGGGAATAGAGACTTCCTGCGACGAGACGGCCGCCGCGGTCGTGCGCCGCCTCGCCGCCGGGAGCGGGCACATCCTGGCCAACTGCGTGCTGTCGCAGATTGCCGAACACGCACCGTTCGGGGGCGTAGTGCCCGAGATCGCCGCCCGCGCTCACATCGACCACCTCGATTCGCTGATCGCCGAGGCACTTGCCGATGCCGCCGTTCCGTGGACCGCGCTCGATGCCGTTGCCGCGACCGCGGGCCCGGGACTGCTGGGCGGCGTGCTCGTCGGCATGAGCATGGCCAAAGCCATCGCCCTCGCGCGCGGGCTGCCGTTCATCGCCGTCAACCATCTCGAGGGTCACGCGTTGACGCCGGGTCTGACCGAGGGGCTGGCGCCGCCCTATTTGTTGCTGCTGATTTCGGGCGGCCACACGCAACTGTTGGGAGTTGAGGATGTCGGCCGCTACGTCCGCTACGGAACGACCATCGACGATGCCCTGGGCGAGGCGTTCGACAAGACGGCGAAGCTGCTGTCGCTGGGCTACCCCGGCGGTCCCGAGGTCGAGCGCCGTGCCCGCAGCGGGAATCCGCGGCGGTTCGCATTTCCCCGACCGCTGTTGGGACGGAGCGATTGCCATTTTTCCTTTTCGGGTCTCAAGACGGCAGTACGCCTGGCGGTCGGCGACGCAGGC
Organism: uncultured Alphaproteobacteria bacterium; assembly: GCA_963780765.1. GTDB lineage: Bacteria > Pseudomonadota > Alphaproteobacteria > Rhizobiales > Aestuariivirgaceae > CAWHQZ01. Next base: position 21,410 of record CAWADI010000030.1, read on the forward strand.
CCGCTGAGCGAGGAACTCATCGCCGACACCTGCGCGAGCTTCGAGGCCGCGGTTTCGGATGTGCTGGCCGACCGCGTGACCAACGCCATGGAACGGTTTCGCGCCGCGCACGGGGAAATCGCCGTTCCGACCCTCGTCGCTTCGGGCGGTGTGGCGGCGAACGCGCGCATTCGCACCACTCTTTTCGAGCTTTGCAGCAACCGGGGATTCCGCTTGTCGCTTCCGCCGATCGCCATGTGCACCGACAATGCCGCCATGATCGCCTGGGCCGGTGCTGAACGTCTGGTGCGCGGCATGACCGACCGGCTCGATGCCGTGGCCCGGGCGCGCTGGCCGCTCGATCCCGCGGCCGAACCGGCGCCCGGAGCCGGCGTCAAGGCCTGATGGCAGCGGGACTCGAGCTACGGCATCATCGGCGCTGGGAGCCTGGGGAATGGCGCTCGGCGCTGTTGCCGCCCGCGCCGGCCACCGCTCGCTGATCTGGACCCGGCGGAACGACGTGGCGGAGCGCATCAACGGCGCCCGCAGCCATGCCTCCGTTCCGGAGCAGGTACCGCTCGAAGCAGGGATCTGCGCCACGACCGAGCCGCGCGACTTCACTTCGCTGGACGCCGTCATCTATGCCGCCCCGGCTCAGGCGTTGCGCGCGAGCCTGCATCTGTTTGCTCCCTTCATTCGCCGCCGGCACGCCGGTGCTCATCGCCGCCAAGGGACTGGAGCGCGATACCGGCCGTCTCCTGATCGACATTCTGCGCGAAATCTGTCCCGGCGCGCGCCCCTTCGTACTCTCCGGACCAAGCTTCGCGCTTGATGTCCTGTTGGGCAGGCCGGTTGCGGTGAGTCTCGCCGGTGACCGGCTGGAAGACGCGGCCAGTCTGGCGCCAACGTCTGTCCTATGCGGCGTTTCGCATCTATGCCAATGACGACTTGCGGGGTGTGTCGCTCGGAGGCGCGGCCAAGAACGTGCTCGCCATCGCCTGCGGCATCGCCGAGGGCAGAGGGCTCGGCGACAGCGCCCGCGCTGCGCTCACCACCCGGGCTTTCGCCGAGCTCATGCGCTTCGGCCAGGCGCTCGGCGCCAGCCCTCTCACGCTCACCGGCCTGTCCGGTTTGGGCGACCTCATCCTGACCTGCGCCTCGCTGCAATCGCGCAACTTTTCGTTCGGCGTGAGACTGGGCCGAGGCGAGAGCGCCGCCGCCGCCCTTGCCTCGACGTCGGCCACGATCGAGGGCGTTCACACGGCCAAAGCCATCGTCGCCCAGGGCCGGGAATACAAGCTCGATCTGCCGATTTGCGAGACGGTTCTGGACATCCTGGAAGGACAAGCTACGGTCGAAAGCGCGATATCGCGGCTGCTTGCCCGGCCGCTCCGCAGCGAGCATTTCGAGTGACGAAGAACTACTGGTTGTTCAAGTCGGAGCCCGGCAGCTGGTCCTGGGAGCAGCAGAAGAAGGCCGGCAGCAAGGGCGAGCCGTGGACCGGCGTGCGCAACTACCAGGCACGCAAGCAACATGCGCGCCATGCACGTCGGCGATGAAGGCTTCTTCTACCATACCGGCGACGACAAGGAGATCGTTGGCATCGTCGAGGTGGTGAAGACCGTCCATCCCGACCACACCGACAAGACCGGTGAATGGGAATGCGTCGATCTGCGCGCCGTGCGCGATCTGCCGAAGCCGGTCACCATGGCTGCCGTGAAGGCCGAGCAGAAACTCAAGGCGATGGTTCTGGTGAGGAACTCGCGCCTGTCCGTGCAGCCGGTGACCGCCGAGGAGTGGCGGCTGGTGTGCGCGATGGGCGGCATCGGCAAGGCGTGATGGGCTGCCGGTCATGACTTTCGCCGGCATGAACTATCTTGCCATCCTGGTTGCTGCCGCTCTCGGCTTTGCCGCGGGCTTTGCCTGGTATGGCGCCCTGGGCGACCGGTGGATGGCCGCACTCGGCAAGTCGAAGCAGGAGCTGCTGCCCGACGGCAAGCCGCCGGTGACCGCCATCATCACCTCCGTCGTAGCGCTTGCTCGTCATGGCATGGACACTGGCGGGCGTCATGGGGCATCTCGGCCGCTACGGCGTCTGGCCGGGCATGGTGAGCGGTTTTTTCCTGTGGCTTGGCTTCGTGCTCACGGTGCTGGCCGTGAATCACCGCTACCAGCGTTCACCGTGGTCGCTGACGCTGATCGACGCCGGTCACTGGCTTCTCGTGCTCATCCTCCAGGGCGCGGTCATCGGCTGGTTCGGGGTTGCTATCCCCTAGCCTGGTTGTCGAACCACAGGGCGATCATCACCAGCGCCAGGCTGAGGGCGAGCCAGAGATTTGGGCTTTCGGCGAACAGCGCCATGCCGATCACCACCGCCCCCGGCGTCGAGATGTAGACAGCCTGCATGGTCGACACCGGCCCGGCGGTTTTGATGAGCCAGAAATACGCGATGCGCTCGATGATCCACATCACCGTTGCGCCGACGACCATGGCGTAACCGAATCCGATATCGCCTGGCAGGGCGAGCTGACCGGGCCACAGCAGGAACGGCAGCGCGAGCAGGGCCGACGACCAGGATTCGGCGATGCCGACAGTCAGCGTTCCGGCGTGGCGCGGCCACCATGCGGCGGTGAAATTATTGTAGATCGCAAACAGCAGCGGCAGAATGAAACACGCAAAGGCGAGCGGACTTGCATACGAGCCGCCCGGACCATAACGCGCGAGGATCACCACCAGCGCTCCCATGAAGCCCGTGACCAGCGCCGCGATGCGCCACAACATGACCCGGTCGCGGCCGATCGCCAGCGCCAGGCCGTAGGTGGCGAACGGTGTGGTCGAAACGATGAGCGCGTAGGTGGTGACCGGCAGCCGGCTGGCAAAATAAAGGCTCGCCGCAAACGGCAGGTTGAGCAGCACGCCGCAGACCCAGGCCATACATCCACACCCGGCGGTCGAGCCCCGAACGGCCCTGCTGGCCGAGCTGGAGAAGATAAAGTCCGAGACCAACGCCGAGTCCCGTGAGGACGATGACCTGGGCGGTGGGTATGCCCGCTTCGCCCAGGAACTTGTACAGCGACGGCGACAGCCCCCAGAACAGGCCGAGGCCGATAACGCTGCTGTTGTGTTTGATGACGCTCATGCCGGTTGCAGGCTAGCCGGCGGCGTTCGGCGTGATTGCCGGATCGCGGCATCACCGGTCGGATTTGACCTCTTGTCGCCAAAGTGCTCACATTTCCCGCTCGAACAACCGCCGGGGAGATGTCCGTCGATGTCGGAGAAAGTCTATCAGGTGCCCAGCAGCCTGGAAGCGGCGCGCCTTCGTGAACGATGCCGCCTACCGCAAGCTTTATTCGGAATCGATCGACCATCCCGACAAATTCTGGGCCCGCCAGGCCAAACGCCTCGACTGGTTCAGAGCGCCGAAAAGGATCAAGAACACCCGCTTCGGCTATCCCGACGTGTCGATCAAGTGGTTCGAGGACGGCGTTCTCAACGTCGCCCACAACTGCATCGACCGGCACCTGAAAAAGCGGCGCCACCAGACGGCGATCATCTGGGAAGGCGACGATCCCTACTACGACCGGAAGATCACCTATGGCGAGCTCTACGAGCACGTCTGCCGCTTCGCCAATGTCCTGAAGAAGCACGGCGTCGACGAAAGGCGACCGCGTCACGATCTACATGCCGATGATTCCCGAGACGGCCTACGCCATGCTGGCCTGCGCGCGCATCGGCGCCGTCCATTCCGTCGTGTTCGGTGGCTTCTCGCCGGATTCGCTGGCCGGCCGCATCATCGACGCCAGCTCACGCTTCATCATCACCGCCGATGAAGGCTTGCGCGGCGGCAAGAGGATTTCGCTCAAGGCCAACGCCGACGAAGCGCTGAAAAAATGTGCCGGCGGCGAAAAGCTGCTTGTCGTGCGCCGCACCGGCGCTCCGGTAGCGATGACCGCGGGGCGCGACTTCTGGTACCACGAGGAAGCGGCGACCGTTCCTGCCCACTGCGCGGCCGAAAGGATGAACGCCGAAGATCCGCTGTTCATCCTCTATACGTCGGGCTCGACCGGCCAACCCAAGGGTGTCCTGCACACGACCGGCGGCTATCTCACCTACGCCGCCATGACCCACCAGTACGTATTCGACTATCATGACGGCGATATCTACTGGTGCACCGCCGATGTCGGCTGGGTGACCGGCCACAGCTATATCGTCTACGGTCCGCTGGCCAACGGCGCCGTCACCCTGATGTTCGAGGGCGTGCCCAACTATCCCGATGCCTCGCGCTTCTGGCAGGTCGTCGACAAACACAAGGTCAACATTTTCTACACCGCGCCGACGGCCATTCGCGCCCTGATGGGCGCCGGCGAGGACTTCGTGCGGCGTTGCTCGCGTGCCAGCCTGCGCCTGCTCGGAACGGTCGGCGAGCCGATCAATCCCGAGGCCTGGGAGTGGTATCACCGGGTGGTCGGCGATGGCCGCTGCCCGATCGTCGACACCTGGTGGCAGACCGAAACCGGCGGCATTCTCATCACTCCCCTGCCCGGCGCCACGAAACTGAAACCCGGCTCGGCAACGCGTCCGTTCTTCGGTTGCAAGCCGGCGCTTGTCGATGAGACGGGCAAAATCGTGGAGGGCGCCGGGGCGGGCAACCTGGTGATTCTCGATTCCTGGCCGGGCCAGATGCGCACGGTCTACGGCGATCACGACCGCTTCGTCCAAACCTACTTCTCTGCCTACAAGGGCATGTACTTCACCGGCGACGGCTGCCGGCGCGATGCTGACGGCTACTACTGGATCACCGGCCGCGTCGACGACGTCATCAATGTCTCCGGGCATCGCCTGGGGACGGCGGAGGTCGAATCGGCTCTGGTGGCCCACCCGAAGGTTTCCGAGGCGGCGGTCGTGGGCTATCCGCACGACATCAAGGGCCAGGGCATCTATTGCTATGTCACGCTGATGGCCGGCGAGAACGGCGGCGAGGACCTGCGCAAGGAACTCGTGCACTGGGTGCGCAAGGAGATCGGCGCCATCGCCCAGCCCGACAAGCTTCAGTTCGCGCCGGGGCTGCCCAAGACCCGATCGGGCAAGATCATGCGCCGCATCCTGCGCAAGATTGCCGAGGACGACTACGTCAATCTCGGCGATACCTCGACCCTTGCCGATCCGGCGGTGGTCGACAGCCTCATCGACAATCGGCAAAATCGGAAGGAGGCCTGAAAGAAGCTCTTGCCTGAAGCGGCCTGATTTCACATATTTTTGAGTCGCGTTTAGCGCAAAGTTTGTCAGGGGAACCACAGATGCACCGGCGCACCTTCGTTCTGGCGGGCCTTGCCGCCCTCGCCGCTTCGCCTGCTTTGGCGCAAGTTCCGCGGCCGCAGCGGAGAAGCGCCTTCAACTTCAACCGCGGCTGGAAGGCCCGGCGCACCCGGTACCGGGGCAAAACTGTCGTCGAGTATGCCAGCCGTGAGAAGCCAGGCACAATCATTGTCGATACCCGGAAGCGAACCTTGTTCTACGTCCTGCCCGAGGGGCGCGCCATTTCCTATGGCGTCGGCGTGGGCCGGGAGGGCTTCACGTGGTCGGGCGTAGCCCGCGTCGGCCGCAAGGCAGAGTGGCCGCGATGGATCCCGCCTCCGGAAATGGTCGCCCGCGATCCGCTGGCGGCCCAGTTTGCGGACGGCATGCCGGGCGGCCGCAAGAATCCCCTTGGGGCGCGGGCGCTCTACCTTTTCCAGGGCAGCCAGGACACGCTCTTCCGCATCCACGGAACCCGCGAACCCTGGACCATCGGTCTCGCCGTTTCCTCGGGCTGCATCCGCATGCTCAACCGGGAGGTCATCGACCTCTATAACCGCGTCGACGTCGGCACCAAGGTGGTTGTGCTCTGAACCGCAGGGCGTCGCGCTCTGTAAATTTACCGCATCGCGCATTGCGCCGGGCACGGGCGATCATCATATAGACGTTCGCCATGAACGTGTTTCGCACCGGGCTTCTGCTTGCCGCGCTGACGGGTCTGTTCCTTGCCATCGGCTATCTGCTTGGTGGCGAGATGGGCCTGCTGCTGGCGCTGGTATTTTCCGCCGTCTCCAACGCCATTGCATATTGGAACTCCGATCGCATCGTCCTCGCCATGCATGGCGCGCACGAGGTTACGCCGGCATCGGCGCCGGACCTCCATGAGCTTGTTGCCGAACTCGCCGGGCGGGCAGGCCTGCCCATGCCCAAGGTCTACGTAATCGATACGGCGCAGCCCAATGCCTTCGCCACCGGTCGCGATCCCGCTCACGCCGCGGTCGCAGCTTCGACCGGCCTTCTCGACAGCCTGAGCAGGCAGGAGCTTGCCGGCGTTCTCGCGCACGAGCTCGCGCATATCAGGAATCGCGACACGCTGACGATGACGATCACGGCCACGCTCGCCGGCGCCATTTCTTCCTTTGCCAGTTTTGCTTTCCTGTTCGGTGGCCGGGATCGCAACAGTCCCCTGGGGCCGCTGGGAGCCATTCTGACGCTGATCCTGGCGCCGCTGGCCGCCATGCTGGTGCAAATGGCCATCAGCCGCACCCGCGAATACGCTGCCGACCGGCTGGGCGCGCAGATCTGCGGCGAGCCCCGCTGGCTCGCCTCGGCGCTGGCGAAGATTGCCCGCGCCGCACCGCGCATTCCCAACGAGGCCGCCGAGGCCCATCCGGCTACCGCTCATCTCTTTATCATCAATCCGCTGACCGGAGCCGGCGTTGACAATCTCTTTTCGACTCATCCTGCAACCGAAAACCGGATTGCTGCGCTCGAGGCGCTGGCGGCCGAACGGCAGTCGTCCACCGGCGCCAGCTTTGTTCCGCGCGTGAGGGCAAGCCGCGGTCCGTGGGGATAACACGATCAGCCGCCGGAGCCGCGGCTGACGGCGAAGGACTGGTCGCCCGCGCCGAGGCGCTCCGTCTCCTGCATCTCGTTCTTCATGACCGTCAGCGCTTTGACGAGTCATTTGCAACCTCGTCCGAGTCCGGGACGCTGGCCGCCCTTGCCCAATCCGACCGCGGCCTGTGCTACGCGATCGTCGCTACCTGTCTGCGCCGGCACGGAGAAATCGAAGCGGAAGTTATGCGTCACCTCTCAACGCGCCTCCCAAAGTCATCGGGCAACACCCACAACATCCTTCGGATCGCCACGGCCCAACTGCTGTTCATGCGCGTTGCCCCCCATGCCGCAGTGGATACCGCTGTCAGGATTGCCCGCCTGGACCATCGGGCGCGGCACTTCGCCCGCCTGGTCAACGCCGTCTGCCGCAAGATCGCCGCCGGCGTTGCTTCCGGCCGGCTACCTGCAGATCCGTTCGTCAACACGCCGGCGTGGCTCGCCGAACGCTGGCGCGCCGCCTACGGCGTCGCCGAAGCCGCAGCCATTGCGGCCTGCCATTCCTCTGAGCCGCCGCTCGACATAACCGTGCGCAGTGAACCCCAGATGTGGGCGGAGCATCTGGGGGGCAGGGTTTTTGGCGGCTGCACCGTACGGCTCGACGCGCACCACCCGCAGATATCTGCCCTTCCCGGTTACGCAGAGGGTCAGTGGTGGGTGCAGGATGCCGCTTCGGCCCTGCCGGCGCGCCTGCTCGGTGACGTGCGCTCCAGGCGGGTGCTGGATCTCTGCGCCGCGCCGGGCGGCAAGACAGCGCAGCTTGCGGCCGCGGGCGGCGAGGTCACCGCGATTGACCGGTCGGCGGCGCGCCTTCGCCGCCTCGAGAAAAATCTCGCTCGCTTGAACCTGTCTGCTGCGACGGTGTTGGCCGATGGGCTCGAATATTCCGCGGACCGGCACTTTGATGCCGTGCTTCTGGATGCGCCGTGCTCCGGTACCGGAACCATCAGGCATCGCCCCGACGTGCCGTTCCTCAAGACGTCCGCCCAAATCGCCGAACTCGCAGGTCTGCAGCGCCGGTTGCTGATCAGGGCCGCTCACCTGGTCAAACCCGGCGGCCACATCGTTTTCTCCACCTGCTCTCTCGAGCCCGAGGAAGGGGAGGCGCATATGTCGCATCTGCCTGACGGCACGGCCCTCGTGCCCATTGACGCCGCCGAGCACGGGCTCGACCCGCAATGGATCGATGCGCGGGGCTGCCTCAGAACGCGCCCGAGCCAGGGACTTGACGGCTTCTTCGCCATGCGGCTCGAACGCCGTTGACCAGAGCACGTTCCGGAAAAGTGTGCACACTTTTCCGACAAGAACGTGCTCCAGTATTTGATCCTGCGCATTTTCTTATCGGCGAAGTGATTCCACTTCGCCGGGAAATGCTATAGGCGCCAGCCGGAAATGCAGGTGCCGAAATAACGATCAGTATTAAGGGCTTAGGCAAAGAGGCCGGTTCCCTTGCCCGTGGCGCCGGGTTTTGTGATCATCGTTATCGAATCGTTAACGGGCTTTGCCGATACAATCGCTTTCTGGACTTCCACCCGTGCCGGCGCACGGGGCAACTCGTTCCGGAAATCGATGACCCAAGCAAGGACAGGCTTTCTCCTGGAGCCCGGGTTGGATGGTCGCGAAAAGGTGGTGCCGCAGCGGTCCGCCAACTTCGCTTCCGGCGTGATCGGCTGCCGTGTTGACGGCCCGGGCGCCGCCATCGTTCCCCTCGTCCCGGGCAATGCCGAACTCGGTAAGGACATCTATCGCGGCTCCTTCCGCATGGCGGGTGTCGAGGTCGAATGCCAGGGGTCACTCCTTCTCGATCACGCCGCCGCCCAGGAGGATTGGCAGGAAATCCTTCACGGTTTCACCTGGCTGGAACACCTGCGCGCGACGGGCCGCGAACTCGGTCGCGTCCATGCCCGGGCGCTCATCGCCGACTGGATCGGCCGCCGGCACCGGCGCGGCAGCACGGCACTGGCCTCCGGCGTCACGGCCCGCCGCCTCATGTCGTGGACGTATCACCTAGCCTTCTGCCTCGACGGCGCCAGTGACGGTTTCTCGAATCTGCTGTTCAGGAGCATGACGCGCCAGCTGCGTGAACTCCAATACCGTGTGGCGTTTCACCGCCGCCGCGATGCCCGTCTGCCGATGCTGCTCGCCTTGTGCCATGCCTCGGTCGGCCTGCGGGGTCTCGAGCAGTTTCGCGCCCAGAATTTCGCGGCACTGGCGGAGGCGCTCGATCGTTCGCTGTACGCCGATGGCGGGCATATCTCGCGCAGCCCGGCCGACCTCGCAGGCTTGCTGCTCGATCTGCTGCCGCTTCGCAAAACGTGCGAGGAAATACGGCTGCCCATGCCGCCCAAGCTCCATGCCGCGATCGAGCGCATGTTGCCGATGCTGCGGCTGTTCACGCACGGCGACGGCGGCATCGCCATGTTTCAGGGGTCGAGCGATACGCTCACTGACTCCTGCCGCGCCATATTCTCGGCCGATCCCGTGGCCGGTCGCCCGGTCAGCCATGCCAGCCAGTCAGGTTACCTAAGGCTTGCCGCGGGAGCCATCACGGTGATTGCCGATGCCGGTTTGCCGGCCCCGGAAGCAGTCAATCGCCGCGCCGCCTTCAGCCCACTCGCATTCGAGTTTTCCGACGACAGCCATCGAATTGTCGTCAACTGCGGCAGCCCGGGGTCAGTGGCTCCCGAGGCGATAGCGGCTGCCCGCCTGCCGGAAGCACACAGCACCGCCACGCTGAGCGCCAGACTGTCGGCATCGTCCCGTTCGATCGCACGATGGTTGGGTCTACTGGCGAGAGGTGGCCGTCAGCACACGGACAAGGTGGAAGCCCGCATCGAATCGACGCCGCTCGGGGTACTGTTCGAGGGCCGTCACAATGCATTTGCCGCCTCGACCGGCTATGAGCATGCACGCAGCCTTTTCCTTTCGGCCTCCGGCAATGATTTGCGCGGCGAAGACTGCTTCCGGTCAAGCGGCTCACCAAGGATCGGCGATGTCGCTTTCACCATACGCTTTCACCTGCATCCGGCCGTCAAGGCGACGCTGTCGAAGGACCACAAGAGCGTCATGCTGCTGTTGCCGAGCAGGGCCGGCTGGCGGTTTTCTGCCCGTGGCGCCAGGCTCGGACTGGAAGAGAGCATCTGCTTCCACCACGAAGGGCGGCACCGCTCGACTCTTCAGATGGTGCTTCGTGGCCAGGCTGGGAGCCCGGAGCCCGTGAACTGGGCCTTCAAGCGGATCGAAAGGCGGGCGTCAGCCTCTCAACAACCGGCCTCGCAGGTGCCGGAACTTCCACTGTGAACCTTCGCTGTGTTAGTGCTTGGCGGTGATTGCCAAAGCCCAGACAGCGTTTGCCAAAGGTTGATGCCGGCCCCCCTGCGCCGAGCCTTGTTGTCGGTATCGGACAAGACCGGCATCACCGATTTTGCCGCCTTCCTGGCCACGCTCGGCATCGAGATCCTCTCCACCGGCGGCACCGCCGAGACACTCAGGACGGCAGGGTTGACTGTCACGGACGTCAGCGACGTCACCGGCTTTCCCGAAATCCTGGACGGCAGGGTCAAGACGCTGCACCCGAAAATCCATGGCGGGCTGCTCGCCCGGCGCAGCCATGCCGCCGACCTTTTGGCGCTGCAACGCCATGGTATCGGCTTCATCGATCTTCTGGTTGTAAACCTCTATCCATTCGAGGCGGCATTGGCCCGGAAGCGTTCTTTTGCAGACATGATCGAACTGATCGATGTCGGCGGTCCGGCGATGATCCGTGCCGCAGCCAAGAACAGCGGCGAGGTCACCGTGGTTGTCGATGCTGACGACTACCAGCCCCTGATCGAGCACCTGCGCGCCCACAGCGGAACGACACAATCCGAGTTCCGCCTGCGTCTTGCCGCCAAGGCGTTTGCGCGGACGGCGGCCTATGACGCAGCCATCGCAGGTTGGCTGGCAGACGAAGCAGGAGAGGGTACGCCGAAATATCTCACAGTGGGCGGAACACTCGTCCACACGCTGCGCTATGGCGAAAATCCGCATCAGCGCGCGGCGCTCTATGCCACGAGCCGCAACGGGCCGTCGATCGTGGCGGCCCGGCAGCTTCAGGGCAAGGAACTGTCGTACAACAACATCGCCGATGCCGATTCAGCCCTCGAGTGCGTGGCGGAGTTCAATCCAGTACAGTCGGCTGCCTGCGTGATCGTCAAGCACGCCAATCCCTGCGGTGCGGCGCTGGGTGTTTCTGCCGTTACAGCCTTCCGCAGGGCGCTCGCCTGCGATCCCGCGAGCGCCTTCGGCGGCATCGTCGCGCTCAATCGGACATTGGACGAAGAAACCGCACTGGCGATCACCGAACGCTTCACCGAGGTGGTCGTGGCACCCGATGCCGAAGGGTCAGCACTGGAAATCATGGCAGCGAAGAAAAATCTGCGCCTCCTGCTTACCGGAGGGCTTCCCCGCGCCCCAGGCATGCGGGTGCGCAGCATCATCGGCGGCTTGTTGGTGCAATCGCCGGATGACGGCGCAGCAGCGGCCCCGGAACTGCGCGTGGTGACCAGACGGCAGCCAAGCGCCCGCGAAGTTTCCGATCTCGAATTCGCTTTTCGCATCGCCAAGCACGTGAAATCCAATGCCATTGTGCTCGCCCGCGACGCCGCGACGTTCGGCATCGGAGCCGGCCAAATGTCGCGGGTCGATGCAAGTCTGCTGGCGGTGCGCAAGGCGCGGGAGACATCCGCGGCGAGGGGCGAGCCAAGCCTCCCTGACGGTGCCGTTGCAGCCTCCGATGCATTTTTTCCCATGCCGGATGGCCTCGCGGCGCTGGCCGACGCCGGTGTCGCCGCGGTCATCCAGCCGGGAGGCTCGAATTCGCGACAGCGATGTGATCGCGGCGGCCGATGCGGCGGGCATCGCCATGATATTCACTGGCATCCGGCACTTCCGGCATTAACTGCAACTTATTGCCGGTCGGACGTTGTTTCCATGCCACACTTTTTAATATTTTTTCTGCTTACGCCCCAAGTGGTTGAACTGCGATAGGTTTCTGGCAGGTTTGAGTTTGAGCCTTGCCCGCGCGGGGATGCGCATGAGAAGTAGGTTTTGCCTGGCGGGCGTTTCGCTGCCCGCGATGGTCATCGCATTGACGGCGGCGAGCCACGCTGCCGACTACACCCCTGTGCCGACCTATGACTGGAACGGCTTCTATATCGGGGCTCACGTTGGTTATGGAGACGTCGACAACGACGGGTTCTTTGCGACTTCCGTCGATCATGCAATTCGGCGGCGGCGACTTTCTGGGCGGCGGCACCGCCGGCTGGAATCTTCAGCGCAACTCCTGGGTATTCGGGGTCGAGACGGACCTTTCCTTTCTCGAGTGGACAGGCAAGAACCTAAGGGAAGAACAATACATCGCAGAGGCCGATTTTCTCTCCACCCTGCGCGGGCGAGTCGGCTGGGCCGATGACAATGTCCTGTTCTATGTGACGGGCGGCGGCGCGCTCCTCAATGCCGAGGCGACCACGAGCCTCGCCGGCCAGGATGCGGATCAACAGGGCAATACGGACGGCAAGGATGTGTCGGCGCTGGGCATTGCACTCGGCGCTGGCATCGAATGGGGCATGACCCGCAACCTCAGCGTCAAGGCGGAGGGTCTCTACCTTCTCTTCGACGAGTTTTACAGTCTCGTCGACCTGGAAGAGGGCTGTTCGCCTGATGCGCCCCCGGAGGATGGCTGCCTGAGGGTCGGGCCTCCCAACAACTTCTCGATCGACGACGGTTTTGTTTTCCGACTTGGCGCCAACTGGCGGTTTGGCGGCGGTGGCGTTGAGGAGGAGGAAGCGGCACTTGAAGCGGCTGGTCCGCCTCGTGACTGGAGCGGCCTCTACGTAGGCCTTCATGCCGGCTATGGGGGATTCGATACAGACGGCACTTACATTAGTGAAGACGGCGTCCGAGTGACCGCAGCCGATCCCCCGAAGACTGTCCCTGTTCGCCTCGGTGAGTTCGATAACCACGGTCTGGTGGGCGGCGCCCAGATAGGTTTCAACTGGCAGATGGGCTCGCTCCTGCTTGGCATCGAAGGCGATATATCTGCTGTCGATTGGGACAATGTGATGGTTGACGTCCAAGTCCCGGTCGAGCCAATAATCATGTCGCTCGACGTCGATTTCCTCGCCACCGCCCGTGCCAGGGCCGGCTGGGTGAGAGATAATATACTCTATTACCTTACAGGCGGCGTCGCTTTCATGGAAAGCGAGCTTAGCGTCAGAGCTGCCGAGCTGAACGGCGATCCGACCGAGCCCGACAGCAAGGACATTTCTGCGGTTGCCCCCGTCATCGGTGGCGGCATCGAGTGGAAATACACGCCGAATCTGAGCCTGAGAGCCGAAGGGCTCTACCTGATGTTCGATGAGGAGGAGGACCTCGCCGATTTCCAGGGCGCCGGTCTAGAGGGCGATGAGATCAAGATCGACGATGGATGGATCTTCAGGCTCGGTGCCAACTGGCAGCTGTGGCCGCAGGCTTCGGATGCAGAATACTCCCCCTATCCCGCAGCGGAGGTGACGCAACCCGGGCCGCGCTTCGACTGGACCGGACTCTATGTCGGCGCCCACGTGGGCTGGGGCGGTCTCGTCACCGACGGTCTGTTCAACCCCTCCCTCGACGAGGCGGACGAACAAACCGCGAATCAGGCCATCGATCTCACGGGAGTCAACGACTTGGGCGTCCTCGGCGGCGGCCAGATCGGATTCAACTGGCAGGCAGGCCCGCTGGTGTTCGGCGTCGAAGGCGACATCGCCGCCGTCGACTGGGACGGGAGCGAGACCGAGTTCTTCCGACCGGGCGATCACATGGATTTCAAGAGTGACTACATCTCTACGCTGCGGCTCCGCGCCGGTTACGCCGATGACAACCTCTTGTTCTACGCGACGGCCGGCCTCGGCTACGTCGACGCCGAGCTCGACAATACCGGCAACCGCGAGGTCATCGTCGCCGATGACGGAGGCGTGGCCGGGGACACGCTCGAAGAGACGGGCGCCCGGGGAAGGGCAAAGGATGTTAGCACGTGGGGTGGGGTTGCCGGCCTCGGCATGGAATGGGGCATCACGCCGAACCTCAGCGCCAAGGTCGATGGGCTGTTCCTGTTCTTCGATGACACCACCAGCATCGAAGACATCGGTGACGAGAGTGATCCCGGTGACTTTTTCCAGATCGACGACGGCTTCGTGATTCGGGTCGGCGCCAACTGGCGGTTCAATCCCTTTTACAGGGACTTGGGCGATCAGGCGTCGTATGTCGGCGGCACGGCAGCTTATGACGAGGTTGAAGAGGAGGAAGACACCGCTAGCGCCACCGCCGAGGACGCGGCGGGCGAGGATGGCAGCCAGAATCCGTGGAAGCTTTCAGGCACCATCAATCGCGCGGCGCTCTTCTGGGATGACGGCGAGGAGGAAGATGTTTATTCGGTCGACAACTCTCAGGACTTCTAGTGCCATTGAGATCGAGGGCGAGTTCGATCTGGGTGGCGGCTGGACGAGCACGATCGGCATCGTCTTCGATATCTTCTATGCCTCGGCGGATTCGGTCGACCAGCTCGACAGCGATGGTGACGGCTTTGTTGTCGAGCTTCCGTACAATTTTGTCGAGTTCAGTCACGACAACTGGGGCCGGATCATCGTCGGCTTCAACGACACGGCGAGTGACGAGATCGACAACATCAATCTCGCCGAGGCCGATGCGGTGGCCGACGCGTCCTTTGAGCAATTCGCCAACAACTTCTTCCTTCGCGCCGAGGGGATTTCCGGCAATGCCGGACTGGCGACGGGCAGAGACGATACATTCAACGAGGGTTTCGGAGAGCTTAGATGGGGAGACTTCCTGCCGGCCAAGTTCTCGGGCGAGAGCGGCAGGGTGATCCACTACATCAGCCCGCAATACATGGGTTTCACCGCATCTGCCGCAGTCGCGCAGCCGCAGGATCTTGCGCTGGTGCGGGATGGACTGAACGACGAGGGCGATTTCGTGTTCTCCGACAGAGATCATGGCGTTTTTGTTGACGCTGCTTTGCGTTATGCGGCGGACTGGGGCGATCAGTTTCGTGTCGAGGCAGGCGCCGCGGTGTGGCACGACACTGACCGAAGAGGTTGACGCCATCGAGGACACCGAGGATACGGGGTTTGGAGGCTCGTTTGCCGCACGGCACAATCCGACCGGTCTCAACTTCGCGGTCAACTATGCAATTGAAAGCTTCACCGACGATTGCGCAGAGCCCGGAGCGGTGAGCGGCGACTGCCGCGGCAATGACGAGTTCCTCTATCTGAAGGGCGGCCTCGTGCGTGACTTCGTCGAATGGGGTCCGACGGCGTTTTATGGCGAGCGCTACTGGGGCTGGACGTCACCGAACGAAAGTGACCGCGACGTTCTGTGCACCCTCGGGCTCGATGATTGTCCTGAGGTCGGCCCATTAGACCCTGAGCCGATTGAAACGCGAGAGCTTGCGGAAACCGACGGCGATCGGCTGGGGGATCGGCGTGGTGCAACATATCGAGGCCTACGATGCCCAGGTGTATGTCGGCTATCGCAATTATGAGCTGGACTTCGATCTCATAGACGATGATGGTTCGATTCCTGCGCGGGAGATCGACGATTTCCAGACCATCGTTGCCGGCGTCACCATCAGCCTGGGCCAATACGAACAATACCCCGGCACCGAGGAAGAAGGGCAATGAGGATAGTATCCTTCTCCCCGCTGGGATCGCCTCAGGCAAGCGCCGCCGCGATGTAGCCCCGGTAAGCTTTCGCACAGTCCCGATCATCGCCGAGGTCCGGTAATCCTCCTTCCGGCAGGGCTCTGCCGCAGAGCTCAGCCACACGTCTGAGCGTGTCGTTGGGTGCCTCGATCATGTCGCCGTAGCCGACCGCTATCGCCAGCGGGCCCAGCTTGTCGAGCCAAAGGTCGGTCATTTGGCGATACCACGACAGGTGCTCGAAGATGGTCTTGATGTTGTACGCATAGTGGTTGCCCGACCGGTAATGCTTCATGAATATGCGCAGCGCCAGATCATCATGGTCTCTGCTCATGAAGATAAAGCGTGCATTCGGGATTGCCGTGGCGATGCGGCCAACATAGGAAATGATCGCCGGATAGGTATCGGTGACGATCGTCGCTCCTTGCGCGAATTGGCTGATCTCCTGCCGATAGACTCTCCCGCAACCGGTCATCGAGCGCTGGCGGCAGATCGTTGGCGTCGATGGCGGTCAGGATTCCGGAGATTTGCGAGGTGCGCCGCACGGCCCGCTCGACGAGGCGGCTTTCATAGCCGCGCTTCATTCCTTCGAGGGTGACCACGAGCCGCTCGAGTGTGGACTTCCCTGACCGGGAGGGCCCGATGATGAACAGCGAGATCGGCAAAGGGTGCGGGATGACGTCGTCCACGAGGAGCTCTCGAGCACGGTTTGCCCGGTTGCCGCCCGTAAGGCGGCTTCCATGCGAACGAGGTGTCGGCGATGAGCCGGTTCGTGCTTCGGAAACTCCCGCCGGTTTGCGTCCACGAGACTCGCCCACGCTTCCGCGTAGCGGCCCTGCTGATCGAGCGCTGCGGCACGCGTAAACGCCACCAGGGTCTCGAACTCTTCGCGGTTCTCCTCCCGCTGCCTTTGCACCCCCGCAAGCGCGCTCAGAATATCCATGCCGGTCTCCGAGCGCGGTAGCTGGCCGAGCGCGTAAAGGATCGCCACCGATGCTGGGATTTAGGGCATGTGCCCGCTCAAGCGCCGCCGTCGCCTCAGCTACCCTGCCCAGATGGCCATAGCAGTCGCCCAGCCCGTGGGCCGCATCGGCGCTTGCGGGCAGCAGATGCTGCACCTTCCGGTAACACTCCGCAGCCAACCCGTACTCCCGTTCCTCCCGGTAGACCTCGGCGAGCGCGCCGTAGACGACGGGATCGTCGGGATTGAGCCTCTTGGCCTGTTCCAGGGTCTGCGCTGCCATGTCGCGCGCCCCGAGGCGCAGGTAGGCCGTGGCAAGGTTGGTCAGGTTGATGCCGTCCTTTGGACAGTGCATCACCGCCTGGATGAAACAAATGAAGGCCTGGTGGTAGTCCTTCCTGGCGAGGTGGACGACGCCCAGGGTCTGTAGCGCTCCCGACATAGTCGGGATATTCCTTCAGCAGGGACTCGCACAGGCTCCTGGCACGGTCGAGGTCTCCTTTGCGGCGGCAGGTTTCCGCCTCAGCCAGTCTCACGTGTGCGGGCTTGGTCGAAGGAGGGTTGTCAGTGCCGACTTTGCGCTGCATCCGCCATACTTAAGGCAATTGTTCTGTTGCAGTCATGCAACATCGCCAAACAAACAACACAGCGACGCTACAATTGTGAGGGATTAACCAATAATTCATCATAAAGTTGCCCGTCTCGCCTCTCGAGCAGAAACTGTGAGTGTTGCGGCTTTGAACCGGCTCAGGGGCGGGATGCCGGATGGTGTCCCGTATGTTGCGTTCAGAGTACAGTTCGCAGTTCCGCTGCCTTCTGGCTGCCGCCATTGCGCCCAGATTTCGATGGGATCCGGCGGCCCCGCGCGGCGATTCTCCATACTGATCTCCAACCCGTCCACCCCGGCATCAGGCTGCAGGCGGATGCGCTAGGCCTTTTTCTCACTCCTTTCCGTCACCCGGCAACGATCTTGCAGGGCCACACCAGGTGGCGGCCGAACGCTTCATGTTGGCACACCCATCCGCGGCCGGGTGCATCACGCCATTCTCATCGGGAGCGTAGCAGATGATACGCAGAATAATCGACTGGAGCCTCAGGTTCCGCTTACTTCTCGTAGTCGCCGCGGCAGTCCTGCTCTTCTTTGGCGTCGGCAAGCTTCGGGAAATGGCGGTGGATGTCTATCCGGAATTCGGCCCTGTCGTCGTCGAAGTCCAGAGCGAGGCACTCGGGCTGTCGGCGCACGAGGTGGCGGAGCTCATCACGGTTCCGCTCGAAGCCGATCTTTTGAGCAACATCCCGTGGGTCGACATTCTGCGTTCAAAGTCGGTTGCCGGACTTTCCTCGGTCGAGCTCATATTCGAGCCGGGGACAGAACTGATGCGCGCGCGCCAGGTCGTGCAGGAGCGTCTTTCCGAGGCCGCAGTCGCCCTGCCGGGCGCCTCGAAGCCGCCCCAGATGCTCCAGCCCCGCTCGTCCATGACGCGCGTCATGATGATCGGGCTCACTTCGGAGAGCCAGTCCGCAATCGACATGTCGGTTCTCGCGCGCTGGAACATCCGGCCACGATTGATGGGTATACCCGGCGTCGCCAATGTCGCCATCTGGGGTCAGCGGGAGCAGCAACTTCAGGTGCTCGCCGATCCCGCCAGACTGCAGGCCTTGCGGGTGCCCCTGCAGGACGTCATCGAAACGACTGCCAACGCGCTTTGGGCATCTCCGCTGAGCTTCGTCGAAGCCGCGGTCCCCGGCACAGGCGGCTTTATCGACACGCCGAACCAGCGCATCGGCATTCAGCATATTTCGCCAATCACGAGCCCACCTGATCTGGCCCGGATCACCCTCGCCGGCCGGCCGGATTTGCGGCTCGCCGACGTTGCCTCGGTGGTGGAGGACCACCAGCCGCTGATTGGCGACGCGATCCTCAACAACGGCCCCGGCCTGCTGCTGGTGGTCGAGAAGTGGCCGGAGAGCAGCACGCTCGAAGTAACGCGCCGCGTCGAGGAAGCGCTGGCGGCCATGGCGCCGGGACTTGGCGGGATCACGGTCGATTCCTCAATCTACAGGCCTGCCAGCTACATCGAGAATGCAATCGATAACCTCACCCGCTTCATGGCCGCTGCGGCGGTTCTGATCTTCCTGGTCTTCGTGGCCCTTCTGCTCGACTGGCGAGCCGCGCTCCTTGGCGCCATTACGATTCCGTTGTCCCTCATCGCCGCGGCGGTAATCGTGCACCTGCTCGGCGGAACGATGAACCTCATGGTGCTCGGCGGCCTGGTCGTCGCGCTCGTGCTGTTGATCGACGACGCCGTGATCCGCGCTTTCGCGATCAGGCGTTCACTCGAGGACCAGACGCAAGGGGGATCGACTGCCGCAGCAATTCGCGAGGGCCTGGCGGAGGCGCACCGGCCGCTCACCTATGCGGCGCTTATTGTCCTTGTCGGTCTCCTGCCGCTTGTTCTTCTTGAACGGTGTACCCGGCGCCTTCTTTCCGCCGATGGCTCTCGCTTATGGCGCAGCGGTAGTGGCGTCCGGCGTGATCGCCGCAACACTGGCGCCCGCCCTCGCCATGGTGCTCTACCCGGCCGAGCCGCGACCGCATCGGCCGTCCCGTTTTGCCCTATCGCTCCGGCGCCGCTACGAGGGTGCTCTTGCGTGGGCGCTGGCGGAGCCGCTTCCGGTAATCGCCGCAGCTGCAATTGTTACTCTCGTCGGGGTTGGACTGCTGACCCAAGTGAGTCAGCCGAGCCTGCTGCCCGGCGTGAAAGAGCGCAATTTGCTCGTTCGCTGGGATGGGCCGCCCGGCGCCTCTCGTCCCGAGATGGTCCGGATGGTGAGCAGGGCAGCAAACGAGATCAAGGAAATTCCCGGCGTGGTAGGTGTCGGCTCGCACGTGGGCCGCGCAATCACTTCCGACCAGGTAGTGGGAATCAATTCCGGCGAGATCTGGATTCACATCGCTCCTGAAGCGGATTACGAGGCAACGTTGGCGGCAATCAACAAGGCAGCCAGCGCCTATGCAGGTCTCGGCCCCAGCCTCATCACCTATCCTGAGAAAAGAGTGGGCGAGGTGTTGACGGGCTCATCCAAGGACGTGGTCGTGCGCGTCTACGGTGAAGAACCCGGCGCTCTGCGTACCCAGGCAGAGGTCGTCAGGAAGGCATTGGCCAACACCAGTGGGCTCGTCGACCTCAAGTTGGAACTCCCCGAGGAGGAGCCGACGGTGGAGATCCAGGTGGATCTCGCAGCCGCCGAGCGGCTTGGCATAAAGCCAGGCGATGTACGCCGCTCGGCGACGACGCTGTTGTCAGGTCTGCAGGTGGGCAGCCTCTTTCAGGAACAAAAGGTCTTCGAGGTCGTGGTGTGGAGCACGCCCAAGAATCGAGCGAGCGTGAATAGCATTCGCGACCTTATTATCAACACTCCCGCCGGCCGCTTCGTGCGGCTCGGCGATGTGGCGGATGTTCGTATCGCACCCAACCCCGCCGTCGTTAAGCGAGAGTCCGTATCGCGCTACATCGACATCACCGCCAACGTAAGCGGTCGCAGCATTGCCGCCGTCGAAGATGAGATCAGAGCCGGACTCAAGAGACTGAGCTTTCCGATCGAGTATCATGCCGAAGTGGTCTCCGATAAGGCCGGAGGCTTCCGGGACACACGGCAAAGCCTGCTGCCATACCTCATCGCCTCTGTAGTCGGCATTTTCCTTCTGCTGCAGGCAGCCTTTGGTTCGTGGCGACTTGCCGCGGTGGCGTTTGCGATTATCCCGAGTGCTTTGGCGGGTGGAATCGCCGCGATCCTGCTGGCCGGCGGCGACGTCTCGATCGGTTCCTATTTCGGCTTCCTGGCCCTTCTCGGTATCAGCGTGCAAAACGGGGTGGCGTTGGTAAGCCGCTATCTCGCGCTTGAGCGCTCGCAGGCTGCAGACTTCGGCACCGATCTCGCGGTGCTCGGCGCTGCCGAGCGAGCCGGCCCGACACTTGTAACTGCGTTGGCAGTAGCGCTGGCGCTTCTTCCAGCACTATTTGTCGGAAACCACGCCGGCCTGGAAGTTATCCACCCCCTCGCAGTCGTCGTTTTGGGCGGCCTCGTCACATCGACGCTGATTCACCTGTTCGTTCTGCCGGCCGCCTGCCTCAGATGGTGGCCTGCGGCCGGCAGGGAAACCTCGTTGGGCCTTCACGAATCCGCTCTGAATTTGAAGGAGCAGGGACAGACATCATGAACCGACACTCCAAGATCGGGTCCCGCCCGCGCTGGGCGCTCGCGGCTTTCATTTCCGCGGCATTTCTTTTCCTGGCGTATCCGCAATCACATGCGGCCGATCCCAAGGCGGGGCCGGCCAAGGTAGAGCCCATCGAGGGCTCACCCGTTGCCCGCGTGACGCTGATTGAATCGGCAAGCAATCGACTGGGGATCGAGACCGCACCGGTCCGTGAAGAGCTGATCGCACCGCGCGACGGCAAAGGAGCTCCCGCACTTCGCAAAGTCATTGCCTACTCGGCGGTGATCTACGACACGAGCGGTGCGGCCTGGGCATACACCAACCCCCAGCCTCTGGCCTTCGTAAGAGAGCCGCTGGAAATTGACTACAGCCGCGGCGACTTGACCGTTCTGCGGGCCGGTCCTGCGTCCGGGACAGCCGTTGTCGTGGTCGGCGCAGCCGAGCTCTACGGAACCGAGACCGGAGTCAAGTAAGGGATCCCGCCCCGCCATGATGCGCTTCATCATCAAGAAAAGCCTCCAGTTCCGCTTTCTCGTCATCGCGATTTCCGTCGCCCTGATGTATCTGGGCACGCGGCAGTTGCAGAACGCGCCGGTCGATGTCTTCCCGGAGTTTGCCCCGCCTCGCGTCGAAATCCAGGTACCTTCGCTGGGACTGTCGGCCTCCGAGGTTGAGCAGCTCGTCACCATTCCAATTGAGGACGCTCTCAATGGCATCGAGGGTCTCGACGTCATGCGTTCAAAGTCGGTCGCTGCCCTCTCGGCCATCAACCTGATCTTCAAGCGCGGAACCGACCTGTTGCTGGCCCGCCAGCTGGTTCATGAGCGTCTGGCGACCGTTACGCCGACCTTGCCTTCGTGGACCAGCCCGCCGGTAATGATGCCGGCGCTGTCCTCAACCAGCCGCTTCATGAAGATCGGCGTGTCATCGAGCACGCTTTCGGTGATCGATCTTTCCATGATCAGCTACTGGAAGATCAGGACCCGGCTGCTGCGCGTTCCCGGCGTTTCCAACGTCATGATCTATGGCGAACGGCTGAAAATGTATCAGGTGCAGGTCGAGCCTGACAAACTCGCCGCCAACAACCTGCCGCTCAAGGCGGTGCACGAAACCGTTGGCGACGCCCTCGACGCCAGTCTCGTATCCTTCTCGGACGGCGCGGTCATCGGCAGCGGCGGGTTCATCGACACGCCAAACCAGCGGCTGTCGATCCGCCATGTGCTGCCGATCGTAACGCCCGAGGACCTCGGCAGAATCACCATCAAGGGAAGGCCGGATCTCAAGTTGACGGACGTGGCCCGGCTGGTCGAGGACCACCAGCCGCTGATCGGCGATGCGATCATCAACGACGGTCCGGGCATTCTGCTGATTGTCGAAAAGTTTCCCTGGGCCAATACGCTCGATGTTACCCGCGGTGTCGACGAAGCTTTGAAGGAGATGGCTCCGGGGCTGCAGGGGATCAACGTCGACCCGGAGATATTCCGCCCTGCCACCTTCATCCAGGTATCGATCGGCAATCTCACCAACGCGCTGATCCTCGGCAGCGTTCTCGTAATGGTGATCCTGTTCTTCTTCCTGTTCGAATGGCGGACAGCTTTGATCAGCGTCATCGCCATACCGCTGTCCTTGTTGACCGCCGGCCTGATCCTCGATCTGCGCGGGACGACCATCAACGTAATGATCCTGGCCGGCATGATCATCGCCGTCGGTGACGTAGTCGACGACGCGATCATCGACATCGAGAACATCTGGCGCCGGCTGCGCCAGCGCCGCAGCGAGGGCAGCACCCAGTCGCTGGCCTCCATCATTCTCGATGCGTCAATCGAGGTGCGCGGCGCCATCATCTACGCGACCCTCCTGGCGCATGGTCGTGCTGGCGCCGGTATTCTTTCTCGAGGGATTGTCCGGCGCTTTCTTCCAGCCGCTCGCCATTTCCTATACCCTCGCCGTCCTCGTCTCGATGGTCGTTGCGCTCACAGTAACGCCGGCGCTCGCCTACCTTCTTCTTCGCAACGCGCCGCTCGAACAGCGTTACTCACCGGTTGTGCCGTGGCTGCAAAAGACCTACCGGGCCATCCTCGCCAGGATCATTCAAAGGCCGCGCTACGCCTACGCCACCGTCGGGGTGATCGCCCTCATCGGCGTGCTGATCCTGCCGGGCCTTGGCCGCGAGCTGCTGCCGGAGTTCAAGGAACGGGACTTTCTGATGCACTGGCTGACCAAGCCAGGTACATCGCAGCCGGAAATGGCGCGCATCACCACGCGGGCCAGCGTGGAGCTCCGCGCGGTCCCCGGCGTCCGGAACTTTGGCGCCCACATCGGTCAGGCCCTTCTTTCGGATGAACCCTACGGTGTCTACTTCGGCGAGAACTGGATCAGCGTCGATCCGGCTGTTGACTACGACAAGACCGTCAACACCATCCAGAAAGTAGTGGATGGCTACCCCGGTCTCTACCGTGACGTTCAGACCTATCTGAAGGAGAGGATCAGGGAAGTCCTTACCGGCGCCAAGCAGGCGGTCGTCGTTCGCATCTACGGCGACGACATCACCGAGTTGCGCGCCCAGGCGGACAAGGTCAAGGAGTCGCTTGAGCGGGCTCGACGGCCTGGTTTCGTTGACGGTCGAATTTCAGTACCCCATCGCGCAGGTGGAGGTGGAGGTCGACCTCGAGGCGGCCAGGCGCCACGGCGTCAAGCCCGGTGACGTCCGCCGCGCATCCGGCATTCTGCTTGCGGGCGAGGAAGCCGGCGACATCTTTCGCGACGGCAGGGCATACGATGTCCAGGTCTGGAGCACCCCTGAAACCCGCCACAGCATCGAAGACATAAAGAACCTGCTGATCGACACGCCACGGTCGGGCCCGATACGCCTGTCAGAGCTTGCGGACGTGCGCGTCAGGCCCACGCCCAACCACATCGACCGCGAGTATCAGTCGCGCAAGATCGACGTCACCGCCAACGTGAAGGGCCGGGACCTCGGTTCGGTCGCCGCCGACGTCAAGAAGATTGTGAGCAATGTCGGCATGCCGCTCGGCTATCGCGCGGAAGTGCTCGGAGAAAGCGCCGAACGGGCCGCGGCCGCAAGCCGTCTGCAGACCTACGCGCTCATCGCCGCAATTGGCGTGTTCTTCCTGCTCCACGCTTCCTTCGGCAGCTGGCGCCTGGCCGTTCTTGGCTTCATCACCCTGCCTTCGGCCCTGATCGGAGGCGTGCTCGCCGCCTGGTTCGGGGGCGGGGTTCTTTCCCTCGGCTCCCTGGTCGGCTTTCTCACGGTGCTCGGCATCAGCGCTCGCAATGCAATCATGATGATCAGCCACTTCCAGCACCTGGAGAATGAGGAAGGCGTGCCCTTCGGTCCGGAACTGGTGCTGCGCGGGGCGGTGGAACGAATTTCGCCGATCATCATGACGGCGCTCGCCACTGCCTTCGCCCTTGCACCCCTGCTCATCGCCGGCAGCATCCCGGGACACGAGATCGAACACCCCATGGCCATGGTTATTCTCGGCGGGATCATCTCGGCGACGCTCCTCAATCTGTTCATCGTGCCCTCTTTGTATCTGCGTTTTGCCAAGGCTTCTGCGGGTCACACCTCGCAACCAGTAAACATGGGAGTAGCATCACATGCGGCGTCATGACCGGTTGGCGTTTTCGGTTCTGCTTGGCGCAGCACTGCTGGCAGCCACCCCCGCGGGCTTCGCCGTCGCCGCCGAAAGGCAGGAGTTGGCCAAGGTGGAAGCGATTCCCAATTCTGCCCTCAAGAAAGTGACACTCACCACCGAAGCGGCGGAACGGATTGCCATCGAGATGCAAACGGTTCGTGAAGAGCCGGTGAAGCGCTGGCTGCTGGTCGACGGTGAGGTGGAGGCGGCGCCCGGCGAGACACCTTCACAGCCCGCGACAAACGGCGCTGCGCCTTCCTCGCTGGTTCCCGTGCGCGTACGCGTGCCGCGGCTGGACGACCCGAATACGGTCGCCCGCCAGACGATTGTGGTGCTGTCGCTCGGTGAAGACGACGACGATGATGACGAGTTCGGAAGCAAACGACGATACCAACGATGACGACACCAGCGACGACGGCAAGATTCTCGTCCTGACGATCGACGATAGCGCCCGCGCCAACGTCAGCACGGCACCGCTTGATGAAGCGTTTGCCGGGCAGGCGCAGTACTACGAAGTGAGCAACACCAGTGCGCGCCTCACCCCCGGTCAGCACGTGCAGGTGAAGCTGGCGCAGCCGGACAGCGGCAAGCCGCAGAAGGTGATCCCCTATTCGGCGGTGATTTATGACCTGAACGGCGGAACGTGGGTATATGGCAACCCCGAGCCGCTGGTGTTCGTACGGCTGCCGGTTGTGGTTGAATACGTCCACAAGGATCAGGCGGTGTTGAAGGAAGGTCCCCCTACCGGCACTGTCATCGTGAGCGTCGGCGCAGCTGCGTTGATGGGACTGGAGCAAAGGGCAACGAGATAGTCTCTCCGCTCCGAATCTTGGCGATTGACGGGCAATCGTACTAAAGCAATACTTGATTTGACGCGGGTGGCGTAACGGGTAGCGGCAGGGGCTGGGCAGGCCGGTCGTCGTCAGGGGTTTGTTTCAGGGTCGGCGTAACTACTGGCATCCGGCAAGGGACCGGATGCTCACAGCCGCGATTTGTGCCTTTCATGGTGCCTTTCGTTAATGGAACGTAGGTAGCCTGAAGGACAGATCGCGGCCCGCCGGAGGGGATCAGCCATGGAGATCATGCAGACGATCGGGACCATTCTTTTCGCATTGAGTGCATTGGGCTTTTTGTTTCTGGCGGTTTTTGACAAGCCTCGGCAACAGCGGGAGCGGATTCATGCGAACCCGGAAGTCGAGTTGGCCTTGGCTGCGGCCGCGCAGCCTCGGATGTTGCGCGCCATCCTTGCCAAGCTGAAGTCAGCGGCTGGGCGCGACGGTGCCGAGGCTGATCGAGACGGTATTCGGCGACCCGCCAGACCTTGAAAAGGTCGCCTGATCCCAGCAGCGCCCCAAGCAACCAGATCTTAAGCGGCCGCTCCGCCTTCATTGGCAGCGGCAAGATAGAACAGCTGCGACTGCTCGGAACTTTTCCAGAACTCTCACGTTCGCGTAGAGTCACCATCTGCGCCCACGAGTTCAGCCTCGAGAGAGGATGCCATGGAAAAGTACTTCGTGCTCTTTCACAAGCAGGAATGGATCGTCAAGCATGGCGTCGCCGGGTTTGACGCCTATCCGGATAGAGACGCGGCGATACGGGCAGCCATCCGATCAGGCGAACAGTTCCGGCAAGGCCGGCGTCAACAGCACTGTGGTGGTTCAGGGAGAAGACGACTTCCTGTTTCGGACCGAGTGGAGTTCGGCTCCCGACGCCCATCCGCTCCCCCGGTGATTCTTGCTTCGCGGTGGCTACCGCGATGCCCGGCGCTTAGGCGCTGCCTTGCGCGGCGCTTCCCGTTCGGGTTCCCCCTGATTCTTGAGACTTCCCTTCAGGGCCTGCATCAGATCGATGACATTGCTCACCGGCGCTTCATCCTCCGGCGTAGTGACGATCTTCTTGCCCTTGGCCTTGCGGGCCACGAGTTCTTTCAAGGCCACCGCATAGCTATCGTGAAACGCCTCCGGCCGGAACGGCGCCGATTTCCGCGCAATCAGCTGGTTCGCCATGTCGATGAGCTCGCGATCAAGCTTGGGGTTCGGCAGGTCGTCGAAGAACGCTGACGCTGCCTTGAGCTCGTTTTTGTAGCGGATGATCTCCATGAGCAGGCCGTTTTCGACCGGAGTTACGGCCACCAGATGTTCGCGGCCATGCATGGTGATCTGCCCGATGGCCGCCTTGCGCGACTGCTCGAGGGCTTTGCGGATGACAAGATATCCCTCGGCGGCCAGGTCATCGGCCGGTACGATATAGAACGGACGCTCAAAATAGCGGGGATCGATCTCGTCTTTGTCGACGAACTGCGAAAGCTCGATGACTTTCTTGCTTTCCAGCCTGATCGCCTCCAGTTCCTCCGGCTCCAGGATCACATAGGTATCGTGGTCTACCGGGTAGCCCTTGACGATGTCACTCGTTTCGACCGGCCCGAGACCCGGCACCACTTTTTCGTAGCGGACGCGTTTCTTTGACGGTTTGTGGATCTGATTGAAGTGGATTTCGGCGGCGCTTTCGGCGGCGTTGTAGATTTGAACGCTGATCGTCACCAGCGAAAGGCGCAGGAAACCCTTCCAGTACGGACGCCCGGGACTTGCCACGGCTCTACCTCACTCACTGAACGGCTGCACGACGGGATCTATTGTGCCGCCGAGAAGTTAACAGTTTGACGGAATATGCACTAACGAGTCAACGCGGCCTGCGGTTTATGGTTCCTGGTGCACTTTGGCGAAGCATGCTCTAGGCAGGCAGGCGCTGGCGCAGCCGGTCGATGCCCGCCCACGGATCGGCCTTCAGGAAATCGAGGCGCTGGCGCAGATTGTCGACGCTGAAATGACTGGGGCCGATGGCCTGCGAGAGCTCCTCCCAGGCGAGCGGCACGCACACGGACGCTCCCGGGCGGGCCCGCGTCGAATAGGCCGCGACTGCGGTAGCGCCGCGCCCGTTGCGCAAGTAGTCGACGAACACCTTGCCCTTCCGCAGCTTTTTGGTCATGCGGTCGAGGTAGAGACCCGGGCTGTCGGCAGCCATCGCCTCGGCAATGCGGCGCGAAAAGTCCTTGACCTGGTCCCACTGCGGCCCGCGCGCAATCGGCGCCACGACATGCAGACCCTTGCCGCCTGAAACCTTGACGAAGCTCTTGAGCTTGTGGTCCCGAAGACGGCGGCGCACTTCTTGCGCGGCCTCGATGACCCTCGTCCAGGCGACGCCCTCTCCCGGATCAAGATCAAAAATAATGCGGTCCGGCTCCTCGAGCCTGTCGATGCGCGAGCCCCAGGGGTGGATTTCGAGCACGCTCGCCTGCACCAGCGCAAGCAGGCCCCTGAGGTCCTCGATGGCGATCATCGGCTCGCCTTCGCCCGTGTCGATGAGCTTCACGTGATCGCCAAGACCGGCCCATGCATGTTTCGCATAGAAGCACTGCTTGTCGATGCCGGACGGGCAGCGAACCGCACTGAGCACGCGCCCCGTCACCTGCGGCAGGATCCATTTCGCTATATCGGCATAGAAGTCGGCCAGACCCTGTTTCGTCACCCCTGTATCCGGCCACAGGATGCGCTCCGGGTGGGTAAGCCGCGACGCCACCCGTGGGGCGCCCTGCGCCCGTGCCGTGGGTTTCTTCTCGAGCACAATCTCTTCCGGCGCTTTGTCCTCGCGCAGGCCCTTGAACGAAGCCTGGCGCACGAGCCCCTCCGAGCCCCAGCCGCGGTACTCAATCTCGGCAACAAGTTTCGGTTCCACCCACTTCACATCCTTGACCGCCTCGCGCGAAGGTTTGTCGCGGAACGCCGGCAGGCCCGCCGCGATTGCCTGAAGCTTGTGCGCCAGTGCCGCTGCGGCCTGGGCCGAGAAGCCGGTGCCTGCCCTGCCGGCGTGCACCAGACGCTTGTCATCGTAGTAGCCGAGCACGAGCGAACCCACGGCGGCGCGATGGGCGGTCGAAGGTACGTAGCCAATCACCACGAACTCCTGCTCGAGAACACATTTGGATTTTGTCCAGTGCCGGCCCCGGCCGGACAGGTAAGGCAGGTCGGTTCGCTTCGACACGATGCCCTCGAGACCCATCCGGCAGGCCTGGGCCAGGACCTCGTCGCCTCGGTGGTCGAGGTGGTCGCTGAACTTTACGATCGACCCTTCGGGAAGGTCTTCGATGAGCGGCTTGAGCACAGCCCGCCGCGCGGCAAGCGGTACGCCGCGATAGTCGAAGCCTTCGCAATAGAGGAGATCGAAAACGAAGTAGGCGATCCGGTCGCGGCGGCCGTCGGCGAGATCCGATTGCAGGGCACCGAAGCTGGAAATTCCCCGCTCGTCCTGGGCGACCGCTTCTCCGTCGAGGAGGGCGGACGAAACCTTGAGCTTTTTCAACGCTGCAGCGATGCTCGGAAAACGCCGCGTCCAGTCGAGACCCCGCCGGGTGAGCAACTGCACCTTGTCGCCATCCAGGCGCGCCTGCAGCCGATAGCCGTCAAGCTTGATTTCGTGCACCCAGTCGCGCCCGGAAGGCGGAACCTCGACAGGCTGCGCCAGACTCGGCTCGACAAAAACGGGCAGGATTGCCTTGCGTGCCCCGGCCGGAGGCGCCAGGCGAGCCCCTCCTTGGCTACCTGCGCGTCGCTTTTGCTCGCGCGCCGAGTGATCCGCGCGCAGACGCCCGGTCCTGGCCAGGTCGGCATTCGATTGGCCACTCAGCACCGAGGTCGTTTCCACCTCGACGATCTGCGGCGCCGTAGCCCGGCGCGCATAGGCGTCCTTCGCCTTGATCAGGAGCCACTGTTCATTCCTGTCCTGCGGCCGCTTGGCCATGCGCACCAGATGCCAGCGGCCCTTGAGCCGCTCGCCGGCAAGCACGAAGTCGAGGTGGCCCTTGGCAAGTCCCTTTCGCGCATCGCCCGCGGTATCCCACAGTCCGCGGTCCCAGACGATCATCGTTCCCCCGCCGTATTCGCCTTTTGGGATGACCCCTTCCCATTCGAGATACTCGAGAGGATGGTCCTCGGTTTGGACGGCGAGGCGCTTCTCTCCCGCCACGAGGCTGGGCCCGCGAGTGACGGCCCAGCTCTTGAGGACGCCGTCCAGCTCAAGCCTCAAATCGAAGTGGAGGCGGCGGGCGTCATGTTTTTGCACCACGAACCGGTGACCCCGCGTTGCCTGCCCGCCGGGCTCAGGCTCTGTCGTACGGCTGAAGTCACGCTTGGCGCGGTAGGCTTGCAACCGCGCAGGCTTTGATTTCTTCGCTGCGTCAGCCACTTGTCACGGTCATCCGCGGACTTCCCATGCACCACAAGTAGACCGCCAACGTACGATTCCAAAGAGCCGATGTGATGAGAACCTGTCGGGCCGGGTCGGTCCGCTGACAAGGGACCACGCATTATTCGCGAGCCGAAACGACCGCCGATTCCTGCCGATCCGTCCGCCTCGGACAATCTGCTCGATAGCCCTGCGACGCGATCCGGGAAACGTTGGGGAGGGTTAACAAAGAGTTAACGAGAAACGGAACAAGTTCCGCTTTCGGGGGTTCGGTCCCCCATGGTGGCGTATCCAGAGTTGTCCGGGAAAGCCAGCAATCCCGCGACTTTCAGCGTTGCTGGCGATAAGCCCCCAGAAAACCTGATTCAATCCAACACAACCGGGAGTCGGCTCGTTAGGGTAAAAATACCGTTCAGATTCAAAGAGTTGCGCGGGGAAGCTGAACGCTTCGTCAACTCCTTCCGTCACATCCTACCCAAGACGGTAAGGAGTTATCGAGCCATGATGACATCAGCCGCAGTGACATGTTTCGCCGGATACCTGTTGCTTGCATCTACAACCACAGTAACCACTCCCACATTGCCCTATCGCGCCACGAGCCCGCTGTCCGTCCCCGGGGGCCAAACCGAGCGGTGCGCGCGCGAGCCTGACTGCGACCCCGTTCGGCGCGGTCACGCGCTGGCCCCTGTCGCCCCGGCTTTCACCATCGAGCACGATGTCGCCGGCGAGCGGCATCTCGGGAGTGGCGGCGCACTTACGCCGATGTCTCCCAAGGAACGCTGGCTCCAAATCCAGGCGGCCCTGGCGGTTTCCGGCGATGAAATCGGTCGAACGGCCGGGCGCAAGGCCCGTTCTTCTTCCCATGCTTTTGAAGGAGCGCTGGTTCAAAGACCGCACGATGCCGTCGCTGCCGGTCCCCGTGATGCGGAGGAACTCAGGCCGCATGGGAGGCATCGGGTTCCGATCCTTACCGGTATCAGCCGCCCCGAGCCGAGTGCAAGGCGCACCCCTGCCAGTGCAACCACCGCTCACACCGCGACAGGCCGGACGCACACGCCGATGTCTCATAAGGAGCGCTGGCTTCAGATCCAGGCGGCCCTGACGGTTTCCGGCGATGAAATCGGCGAACGTCCGGACGCAAGGCCCGCACTGCCACCCATGCTTCTGAAGGAGCGCTGGTTCAAAGACCGCACGTTGCCGTAGGGCACACACCTGCCAGCGCAACCACCGCTCAACCCGCGACAGGCCGGGCGCACACGCCGATGTCTCACAAGGAGCGTTGGCTCCAGATCCAGGCGGCCCTGACGGTTTCCGGCCATGGAATGGGCGAACGTCCGGGCGCAAGGCCCACACTTCTACCCATGCTTCTGAAGGAACGCTGGTTCGGGGATCGCGCCATCACCATCGCTGCCAATACCCATGATGCCGCCCCCGCGCCGATGACCATGGCGAACAAGGAACGGCCACTTCTGGATCGCGCGCCCCCGACAGCCATAACCCCGGAGAAGTTGGCGGCAACCGTGCCGATCCCCATGGCGGTCAAGGAAAAGTGGTTCCGGTCCCGGATTTTTGCAGCCCCCGGACCTGCCCCCAGTCCCAAATACGCGGGCGGAGCCATCCTCCCCAAGGGAGGAGGTCGCCAGCAGCTTGGCAAGCCATACAAGGTGGCAGATGCCTGGTTCGTTCCCAAGGAAGAGCCCGGTTACGACGCAAGCGGCATCGCGTCCTGGTACGGGCCCCAATTCCATCGTCGCATGACTGCTAACGGCGAGTGGTTCGACATGGAGTACCTGTCAGCCGCTCATCCCACGCTGCCGCTTCCGAGCTACGTCAAAATCACCAACCTCGACAATGGCAGCGAGGTCATCGTGCGGGTAAACGACCGCGGTCCGTTCGCCGTCGGCCGTATCATCGATGTCTCGAAAAAGTGCGCCGAAACGTTGGGTTTCAAGGACCGCGGCACGGCCAACGTCCGCGTACAGTACGTAGGCAGTGCGCCGCTCGATGACAGGGGCGGACACTTGCGGGCGGTGAATCGGGAACTGCGGCGCGGCACACCCCTCGCTCGCATGATCGTGGCCGCCGATATCGCTGCACGAAAGGTTGCCACAGCGGCAGGGTCGCCGGCGAAAACCTTCTGATTGGGGCTCGCAGGAGTTCGTAGCGCCTGCAGCATCTTGCCGGAACCACATGATGATTTGCCCTCTCATCTGCTATCCTGCAACAGAGTGACGAGGTGAATGGAATGAGCATTGGGCAAATGGAAGTGGACAGCATCGCTGCCGAGGCGTTCGCCGTCGTGCGCAACGGCCGTCAGATTGCCCCGTTTTCCGGACGATATCCCGGCTTGCAGATGGAAGACGCCTACCGCGTCACCGACGCCGTTCGCCGCAAGCGCGAGACTTCGGGCGAACGGCCGGTCGGTCGCAAGATCGGCTTCACCAACCGGACCATCTGGGCGGAGTACGATGTCCATGCGCCGATCTGGGGCCATGTGTACGACCGAACCGTTCATGACATCGCTGACATTGGCGACGGCTTTTCGCTGGCAAACCTCGCCGAGCCGCGCATCGAGCCGGAAATCATGTTCGGACTTGCGACAGCTCCCGTTCCCGGCATGGACGAGAACTCGTTGCTGGGCTGCATCGAATGGGTCGCCCATGGTTTCGAGATTGTGCAATCGGCTTTTCCCGGCTGGAAGTTCCAGGCCACCGATACCGTCGCAGCCTGCGGCCTGCACGGCGCGCTGCTGGTAGGAATTCGCCATCCCGTGGCGCCTCGCCGCACAGACTGGGAGCGCGAGCTTGCCCGTCTGGAGATCGAACTCTATCGCAACGGAACCCTAGTCGATCGCGGCCGCGCGGCGAATGTTCTCGATGGGCCGGTCTCGGCATTGCGGCATCTTGTCGATCTGCTCGCCGCCGACCCGGTCAATTCCCCGCTGGCCGCCGGCGAAATTGTGACCACCGGGACGCTCACCCGCGCTTTCCCGGTCGCCGCCGGCGAGGTCTGGTCAACGCAGCTGCAGGGAACTCCGCTCACCGGCGCTCGAATTCGCTTCACCTAGCAAGAAACAAAACCGCGGGTCATGCGACAGCCGGCGTGATCTGGACCTCATAGCCGAGGTTTTGCAGCCGAGCGATGAGGCGCTTGGTTTGGGCCGGCTTGGAGGTTCGGTCGAAGTGATTGGCTCCGAGATCCTGATAGAGGGTGCCGTCCTTGAGCATGTGATAGGCCGCGGTGAGCATGGAGGCGGCGACCGCGGTGATAGCCTTCTTGGCGCCGCGGCGAGCGCGCAGGCGATGGAACTGCGCCTGGAGGTAGCTGCCGTTCTTGCGGACCGCGGCCCAGGCGCACTGGATCAGGGTCGTCTTCAGCCAGGGTGCGCCCTTGCGCATCCGATTGGATCGGCGCTTGCCGGCGCTCTCGTCGTTGCCGGGACAGAACCCGGCCCAGGAGATTATATGCCGCGCGGTGGCAAACCGGCTCATGTCCGTGCCGATCTCGGCGAGGATCCCCCTGGAACTGAGGGAGTTGATCCCGGGAATGGTGATCAGCAGCGAGATGGCGGTGCGAAAGGGCGCGATGTTGGCCTCGACCTCGCGATCGATCTCGGAGATCGCCGCATCGAGCGCCACGATCTGCTGCTGATGCAGGCGCAACAGGAAGCGATGGTGCTTGCTCACCCGGCCGCGCAGCGCCTCGCGCAGCAAGGCGGGCGGTGCTTTGATCCGCCGATGGGCGAGCCCGGCCAGCTTCTCCGGATCGGTCTCGCCGGCGATCAGCGAAGCTTTTCTTATCGGAAAAGTGTTTCCGGAACTGTTAAAAAAAAAAAAGCCAGCAAGTCGCGTCGTTGCTGTCGGTCTTGCGGCCGGGAACATTCTTCACGTGTGCGGCGTTTGCCAGCGTCAACGCAAAGTCGCCATCGCTCAGAATGTGCCAGACCGGCTTCCAATACACGCCCGTCGCCTCCATCGCGATGTGCGTGCATCCTTCCGAGGCCAGCCATTCCGACAAGGCGAGAGATCCCTCGTCATCGTCTTAAACGTGCGCACCTCGCGCTTGACGGTGGCCTCGTGCATGTGCCGGACGCAGGCCACCACCGTGTCCTTGTGCACATCCAGGCCAGCGCAGTGAGCGTAGAGTACTTCCATGTTGCTCCTCCTCCAACGACGCCGCCGGCATGGGATACCGTACAAAGAACTCTAGCAAACGTGCTCCGGGGCCGTTACCGACCCTTGGCACAATCAGGGGTGCTCGGAACTCCCGGATCCAACTAATTGAAGGGCTTAACCGCACCAAGCAAATACCAATCTCGTCGCCGACGACGATCCCGCCACACTATCACAGCAACAACCGTGCCCGTTTCATGTCCAGCGGGTCGGTAACGCCGGTGGCGAACTAATTAGCTATAGCTGGTGCGTGGTTCTACTGCGGCGCGGCAGGCTTGGTAATGTCGTTTTCCGGATTGATCTGATACCCGGGCCCCAGAACCAGCGGCTTCTGAGGCATGATCGTCTGGTCCACCTGACTGCGGAAGGTGCGCTCCACCCGCTCCAGCACCTTGCCCGCTTCGCCCTCCCTGAGCACGACGGCTATCTTATAGGGCACATCCTTCCTGATGCCCTTGAGCGGCGGCGAGCGAAGCGAGTACCGGAGCCGGCCCTCGATCACCGGCTCACGCAAAATGATCGGCGGTCCTCCGGCCGGATCCTCGAATTCCGCCATTAGCAGAGCGCCTTTCGGCAGCTTGCGCTCCACCTTCACCACGATGCCATAGTAGGATTCCGCGATGCGGTAGTTGAAGATGAAACCGCCGCCGGCAACGGTGAGGTACGGTTTGCTGCTGTCGTCGCCGCAACCGGCGAGGAGAAGGCCAAGGACTAGCATCAAAACGGATCGCTTCATCGATCGCTGTCCGATCTGAGTGTTACGCCGAGCAGTCCCTCCGGGCGCACCGTCAGCAGCACGAGAACGAGACCGAACACCGCAACGTCGCGGTAGCCGATATAGAAGAACGTCGTCCATGCGGTTTCCAGCGCCGCCAGCACAAACGCTCCGGCGACCGCACCGGCTATGGTGCCGAAACCGCCGATCATCGAAGCGAACAGCGCCTTGAGTTCCAGCATGAGACCCATGCTGAAGCTGACGCCGCCATAGTAGATGGCGAGCGTGAAATCCGGCAGCGCCGGCAAACACCGCCGCCAGGACGAACGCCGTCGCGGTCACCAGCCGCACGTCAACGCCAAGCAACAGGGAAAGCGCCCGGTCCTGCGAGCAGGCCCGCCACAGCCGCCCCAGCCGGGTCAGGCGCAGCACGGCGAAGAGGCAGCCAATGAGGCAAAGAGTGCCGGCTACGATGAGCGCCTGTATGGTCGTGATTCGAAGCGCGAAATGGCCGTCGGCCATCTCGAGCAACGGCGAGTTCAGGATCGGCTCGAGCCACTGCTCGCGCCCGTGGGACTGCAGGCGCATGACTTCCTGGATCACCAGGCCCAGGCCTGCCGAGGCAATGAGCAACGCCTGGTTTCTCACCCCCAACAGGGGTGCGAACACACTGCCATAGGCGAAGCGCCCGAGCGCCGCCGAACACAGCGCCGCCGCCGCCATGGCGATGATCATCGCGGCTCCTGCTTCAATGCCCAGCGAGAAGGCGATCAGCGCCCCATAGGCCGCACAGAAGGCGGCGAACATCGCCATGTCCCCGAACGACAGGACGATGCGGTTGGTGAGCCCGTGCACGAGCGCGTAGGAGACGGCAAGCAAACTGTAGAACGAGCCCACGACGAGGGCGTTGCTGACCTGTTGGAGGGCGTACGCCAAGGACAACATCGCTTGTGCTGATATCCGCTTTAGCGAAGTGATTTCATCCTCGGGTGGAGCGACCCTTGCAGGAGCCCCGACAGATGAACAGCTGCGCTGCATCATTGGGTCTGCGCCTGGAGCGGGGTGACGAACCGTTTGGCATGCGCCGAAAACCGAACCGGCACCTCAGGAGTACCGAGGTGCCGGCATGGGTATCGGTGGGACGATCGGTTACGGTTGGGTCGTGGTCGTGCCCGTGCCGCCGCCGGTCGCGGGCTCTGTCGTTGTTGTGCCACCCGTGGCCGGCTCTGTCGTTGTTGTCCCGCCCGCCGCCGGCTCTGTCGTGGTGGTGCTGGTTCCGCCCGCCGCGGGCTCGGTCGTCGTCGTGGTCGTGCTGGTTCCGCCTGATGCCGGCTGTTCGGTCGTGGTTGCCGGCGCCGGCGTTTCGGCCACAGGCTTAGTCCCGCCGCCGAACCAGCCTGCCCACCAGCCGATCAAGGCAAGAACGATGATCGCGGCAATCGCCCAGAGGGCCAGATTGCGATTTTGGTCTTGAGGGTTGGCCATGAATTACTCCTTCCGCTTCGAGCCAGAGCATTAGAGCATGATTTGCTCGAATGGCGCTAGCCTTAGCCTAGCAGTTCTGCTTCGCCGGAGAATGCACTAGCCGCGATTGCGTCCGCGGCGCAGCGCCTCAATCTCGTCAAGGAGGTCGAGAATCAGGGCCACCGCGCCGAGATTGATTTCCAGATCGCCCTCCAGTCGAATTGCCTTGCCGGCGCGCGCCAGAGCCTGACCGCTGAAGCGCCAGTCCTCCGGTGCCGCACCGCCTGCCGGCACAATGCCCTCGGCAACCAGCTCGACGATTTTCTCGCGCCGCACCGAACAGAATTGCGCCACATCATCGATCGTCATCTCGATTACCTCATCGACGAGAACGCCGGTGATGAACTC
This sequence comes from uncultured Alphaproteobacteria bacterium, assembly GCA_963780765.1. GTDB lineage: Bacteria > Pseudomonadota > Alphaproteobacteria > Rhizobiales > Aestuariivirgaceae > CAWHQZ01. Next base: position 57,875 of record CAWADI010000030.1, read on the forward strand.
GGGCGGGTTGGCGGCCATGACGGTCAAACTCCCATGTGCTGGCGCGGATTGAATGCCAGCTTCTCCTGCATTTCCCTGTAGATGCGCTGTGCCTCGGGAGCAGCGGATGGGGGAAGCGCAATCTGCAGAACGATATAGAGATCGCCCGGCTCGCGTGCCGGAATGCCGCGACCCCTGAGGCGCAGTTTATATCCCTGCCCGGAGCCCGCCGGTATCGTCAAACTGACCACGCCCGACGGCGTCGGAGCCTTCACCTTGCCGCCCAGCGCAGCCTCCCACGGCGCCACGGGAAGATCGAGATACACATCCTTGCCATCAACGCGGTAGAGCGAATGGGGATTGAACTCGACCTCGAGAAACAGATCGCCGGCGGGTCCCCCGCCGATTCCGGGGCTCGCCTGGCCGGCCAGGCGGATAAACTGACCCTGGCGCACCCCCTTCGGGATGGAGACATTCACCTGGCGCTCGCGCAAGCGAACCTGACCGTCTTCACCGAGTTCGGCTGCCCGCAGCGAAATCGTGCGCAGCGCTCCGCGATAGGCATCCTCAAGATCGATCATGATGCGTGCATGATGATCCTGACCACGGGCCCGGAACTCGCCGGCTGCCGAGCGCCCGCGCGCCCGCCCGAACAGCGCTTCGAAGAATTCACTGAAATCGCCCGCTCCGGGCCGTTCCTCGCCGCTGAACTCGAAGCCGGCATCCCAGCCCGGCGCCGGACGGAATTCCTCGCCCGGTTTGAAGCCCTTGCCGAGCTGGTCATAGGCCGCCCGCTTTTCCGGGTCCTTGAGCACTTCATGTGCCTCGGAAATCTCCTTGAAACGCTCCTCCGCGCCTTTGTCCTTGTTGATGTCCGGGTGGAATTGGCGGGCGAGCTTGCGGTACGCGCTCTTGATCTGATCAGCCGCCGCATCGCGCTCGACGCCGAGAATCTTGTAGTAGTCCTTGTACTCCATCAGCTAACCGATCGCATTCCCTTGTCCCGAAGCAGGCGGTAGAAGAGTTCCAGTATGCCCGATTTCGCGATTGTCGACAGCCACGTGCATCTCTGCGACCCGAAGCGCTTCTCCTATTCGTGGATGAAAGACGTGCCCGCGCTCGAGCGCACGGTTCTCCCACGCGACCTTGCCAGTGCCGCAGGGCCGATCGAGATCGACCGGTTCGTGTTCGTCGAGGTCAGTATCGACCTGCCACAGAACCTGGCGGAAGCGGAATGGGTCTCAGGACTGGCGGCCGCCACGCCGCAACTCGCCGGCATGGTCGCGGCCCTGCCGCTCGAACGCGGCAAGGCAATCGAGCCCGAGCTTGAAGAGCTTCGCCGCCACAAGATCCTGCGTGCCGTCCGGCGCCTGATCCAGAACCGGCCCGATCCCGAATTCTGCATTCGTCCCGACTTTATCGCCGGCCTGAAGCTGCTGGCGCCCCACGATCTCGCCTTCGACATCTGCATCTACCATCATCAGATGCCGAACGTGATCAGGATGGTCCGGCAGTGCCCCGAGGTCCGCTTTGTCCTCGACCATATCGGCAAGCCCGGGATCAAGGCCGGGTTGTTCGACCCCTGGCGACAGCATCTGCGCGAGCTTGCAGCCATGCCGAACGTCCATTGCAAGATCTCCGGCGTGATGACCGAGGCCGATCACCGAAACTGGACGCGCGAGCAGCTCAGGCCATACATCGCCCACGCGATCGAAGTCTTCGGGTTCGACCGCATCATGTTTGGCGGCGACTGGCATGTCTCGGAACTCGCCGGAACCTACCCGCAATGGGTCGAAATCGTCAACTGGGTGGTTGAAGGCGCGAGCAGCGATGAAAAGCGCCGGCTGTTCCGTGACAACGCCATTCGCTTCTATCGCCTCGACCGACTTGAGACAGCCATCCAACAGTCGGGGCTGCCGCGATCAGGACGAGCCTGTTTCCGGAGCCAGCCGCTCGGGCAGCCTTTCGATGCTGGGAAGCTCCTCGCCTTTGATCGCCGCTTCGAACGCCCGCAAACGCTTGTAGATCGAAATCAGCTCCACGATCGTGGTCCACGAATTGACCAGGAACTGCATCGAGTTGCGCACCTGCCCGAAGGCATGGAGGATCTGGTTCATCACGCCCAGCGTTATTTTCCCCGCCACGATGGTGGGCGCCAGCACGATGTAGGGAAAGATATTGTCGGTCTGGATGTACAAGATCCGCCCGATGTTGAAATACATGTAGTGAAAGTAGAGCCGGAAGTAGTTCTGCCGCACGTCCAGGAAAAGTTCCCTCGTGGTCTGCGGCTGGGCGCGTGCGGCGTCATCCTCGCCATAGACGAGCTCCTTGCGATAGGCCGCCTCCACCCGCTGGTTGCGGAATTCCAGGCCCGGCAGCTTGATCCCGATCAGCGCCAGGAACGCCGTGCCGAACAGCGACCAGACGATCGCCGCCACAACCAACGCGTAAGGCAGGGGGCCGATGATGGGGATCTCCGTGACGTTGGCCGACAGTTGCAGGAGCACCGGCAGGAACGCGATCAGGTCATCACCGAATCGATGAGGTTCACCCCCAGCCCTTCCATCGTTCGCGCAAACCGCATGGTGTCGTCCTGTACCCGCTGCGAAGCGCCCTCGATCTTGCGCAGCCTTCCCCAGTTGGCCATGTAGTAGTCGTTCATCGCGGTGCGCCAGCGGAAGATGTAGTGGCTGACGAAGAAGCGCGTCATGACCCCGACGGCGACGGCGACGAAGGCGATTCCGGCGAAGCTCAGCGAGATGGCCAAAGAACTGCGCCAGCGTGACCGGCGCAGTTTTGGCGAGCGCCGCCTGGATCAGATCGTAGAATGGTCCGTACCAGGCGTTGATCGCCACGCTGACCTGCACCTGGAAATACGTTGCGAAGATGATCAGCGCCGAACCGAAGATCGACCAGCCCGCCCAGGGATGCGGAGCGTAGAAATTCCAGAACGCTGCAAACGCGGCGACCGCCGCCGCATAGTAGAGATAGAACCAGATGAACGGCCGTGAGGCGAACACCGATACCGAGGCTGCGTTCACCGGTTCGCTCGGGCTGGGCAGGATGCCCAGCGCTATGCCGGTCTCTTCGCCGGCCAGATACCAGTAGCCGACGACGGCGATCGTCCACAGCGCGACCGACCAGAAGAACGGCCTCGGATTGGGAAAGAAAGATACGAACATGCTGGTGCGTTCCCTTCTGCGCTAGCAGCTAGCTCGACGCTCTTTGCGACATTGAGACAACTTTATCGGTCAGGCTAGAGCACAATGGCGCCCACGCGCCGTTACCCCCGGCGATAAAGGAAGTAGCGCCCCTCCCGCGCACCTTTCGGCAAGGCAAGTGGCCGCAGGCTCGCAGCTTCAAGAGGCAGATCGGAGACGACGATGGCGTCTTGAGCGAGCGCGACCGGCAATTGGCGGCTCACCAGCGCGCTCATCGCCAGATTGTGATTTCTCCGTGTAGGAACCGCAGGTCAGTGTGAGCCAGTGCGACCCGGCCTTGGAAGCGGGCGGCGGCGGCCGCGAGTGTATCGCCGATACTCGCAAGAGGACTCAGCCGATCTCCGGGTGGCGTACAGTCGGCAAAGCAGTCGACCTCGCGATCGAATACATACATCTCCCGGTCCGGCAGATGGGTGCGAAAGCTCGATCGTAGGTCCGGCCGGGCCCGAGTCCCAGCTCGAAAATTGGCCCGGCGCGATGCCGCGAAATCGCCGAACGCCCAGTCCAGGCAGGCATGCTGCGCCTCGAGCCTGAACAGTGGCCTTTCGAGTCGCGTCAACGAAGCATTCAAGTTCCCCTGCCTCCCTCGCTGTAATCCATGATGCGAGGGCCAGGGCGCGTCGTCAGCCGCCGGCCGAACCCGATGCGTTGCCGACAGCGGGCGTGCCGCTTCCGCTGCTGCTAAGGGCATACACCGCCGCCGGGCAGCGTCATCGCACCGAGAGCGAACTTGCAATCGGTTGTGGTCAGCGATCGGCACAAACGCCGCACTGAGGTCAAAGCAATCCGCGCCCATTTGGTACGGCACAGCTTGGCGATCGGACACTTGCCATCGGATTGATCGCGATCGTCAGGTTTCGTCCGACCCAGTCACGACCCCCGAGAAGCCCGCCGTCGGTGATGGGCGCTTCCTCCAGGTACTCTCCGCTCATGGACTTGACCGGGTATCGCCAAAGCGTTTTGACGGCGCCTGCAACACCTATCGTTTGCGAAGACATGACATTCTTTACATTTGCAACGCAGGGCCGCGGAGCATTGGCGACGAACTGAACGGTGGTCGCGCCCTCGCCACGACGGAAAATGCAGTGCCGGCGGCAGCCAAGGGACAATTGCCGCCGCCGGCGCGCAGGCGGTCTCCCGAGGACGCGCGAGCGCCATTCTGATTGGCGGAAAACTGCGATCTGAAAAGGTCGCAGCTGTGACCAAAGTCGGGCGACCGGACGGAGCAGGGGATTCGCGCTCGCCCGCGCGTTGTCGTCACATCGCCTTTTCCGTTGCCGCATCGAACAGCGAGGCACGGGTCAGATTGATGTCGATGGCGATTTTCTCGCCCGGCCGGCTCCACATCATGGGCCTGCAGCTCGGCCACTACCGGCTCGCCGGCGAGGCGAAACGTGGCGTAACTCCGTGACCCCGTCGGCTGGATGAGCTCGATAGTGGCGTCGTAGCGCACTATCCCTTCGCCGGGCAGGCCGTGGGAACGCGTCAGGTGCTCGGGCCTCAAGCCCAGCAGAACCGCCGCGCCGTCGGCACCGCCGTTCAGCTTGCGGCCGCGCGGTAGCGCCAGGACCATGCCCTGATCGCCGAGCCGGACCGCATCGCCGGCCGCCGAGCGCTCGAGCCGGCCGGGGAGGAACGACATCTGCGGCGAGCCGAGGAAGGCGGCGACGAACCGGCTCGCCGGGCGCTCGAAGAGATCGAGTGGCGCCCCCTGCTGTTCGATCACGCCGTCGCGCATCAGCACGATCCGCTGGGCGACAGGGAGTCAAAATCTAGCGCTAACCCCGGCGTGGCCGCCGATGCGCACCGGCACGCGCCTTTGCCCCCACGTGCCGGGACGCGCCTCGAAGACGCCGGGGATTGCGGTATTGCAATTGTCGCAACGGAAGTCCCGGTCGAACCGCCAGGCGGTGATTTCGTACCAGTCGCGTCCGATCAGGCGCTCGCCGCACCCCGGACAATAGGTGCTCTGGCCCGTCTCATCATGGACGTTGCCGGTGTAGACGAAATTCAGCTCGACCTCGATGGCCGCATCGCGGGCCAGTTACGGCGCCTGGGCCTTTCCACCCCCTGATCCTAGACTGCGCCGGCCGAGCGCACACACTCAACCCTTGATCCGAGCATCAAATAGCCATATAAGTCAAACGTCGCGGGGCGGCCACTCGCTCGCAAGAATGCCGCCCATGCAACTGGCGATCCTAGCCGTGAAGGGCTTAGGGCGCCGCTGTCAGTTAACCCCCGGACAGGGCGTTGTGTTGCCTGTCCGGCCCTTCTCGATACGGATAGCAGGCTCTGACTGCCGACCAAATACCGGCGGGCTCACTCCCACTACCTCCACCAACTGTCGATTATGCACGGTTCCCAGAACTTGTAAGCCCTGACATACGGCTTTCACGTCGATTGTTCCGAATAGTTGCACAAAATCAACAATCCCCAGTCTTCGCCTTAGCATTCTCCGGGGCCGATCGCAGCTGCTGGTAGCAGCTTGCCCATAGGCGCAGCACAGGCATGGCATGGCCATGGCATGCCTTAGGTTAATGATTCATTGCCGCTTGTATTGCTAAGTCTTGAGCCGGGGATGCGAGTCAACCGTTTGCACAACTGCGCCTCTCAAAGCGTCGAATGCGTCAGAGGGTGCGCGTCTGAGTTAGATTTCAGTGGGTTCCAATCGTGCGAGACAAAACTTGAGGGGTTGCCTTAGGGCAAGAAGGTTCTAAGCTTCGTCAGGCTAGGTTTGACGTTCGGACGGGTCGGGGCTTAATCGATGACGCTTGATCGACGCCGCATGGCGGTCATTGCCGTTGCCGTGGGAGTATTTGCCGCAAGCTTAGGCGCTGGGGCCGCACTTTCCCGCACGCTCTCGGACAAGAAGCCGCATAACGGCGTCGCCGCGGCCCACGCGATGCCGGTCCAGGGCATCGACGTCTCCTATTGGCAGGGCGACATCGACTGGCAAAAAGTCGGCGATGCGGGAGTCCATTTCGCTTACATCAAGGCGACCGAAGGGGGCGACCGCCTCGACCCGAAATTTCTCGACAACTGGCACGCGGCGAAGCAGGCCGGCGTTGCCCGCGGCGCCTATCATTTCATGTATTGGTGCCGGCGCGCGCATGAGCAGGCGTTGTGGTTCATGTCGAACGTGCCGGGAGACGGCGACGCGCTACCGCCGGTGCTCGACGTGGAGTGGAACAGCCACTCCCCGACCTGCCCGCGCCGCATCGCGCGCGATACCGCCATCGCCAAGATCAAGATCATGCTCGAGGCGATGGAAGCGCATACCGGCAAGCGGCCGATCATCTACACTGACCCGAAGTTTCACCGCGAGGTGCTCGAAGGCGAGTTCACCAATTATCATTTCTGGCTGCGCTCGGTGGCGGCGAGGCCGGAAGCGAAGTACCGGGCGCGCAACTGGGCGTTCTGGCAGTTCACCACCACTGGGCGCGTGCACGGCGTCGCCGGCCCGGTCAACCGCAACAGCTTCAACGGTACGCGCGCCGATTGGAAGCGCGTGCTGAATAGGCTGCAAGCCGACCGCTAGATAAGGCGTCACTCGACGGCACGGGCGGTATGGAAGTGGGTGGGTAGATCAATTGTGAAGGCGTTTCTGCGCTGGCGCAAGAAGCGCTAAGCCATTGAAACAGAGTTAAAATTCACGTTGCATTTCAACGGCTTGACTACCTAAACCGCTAAGCCTGGAGCGGGCGATGGGATTCGAACCCACGACCCCAACCTTGGCAAGGCAGCGACCTGGATCATTTTGCTCTTTTCTTTCCATTAGCTTGGCAGGTTGCGTCTCCGCGCTGTGCCAGTTCTGTGTCAAAACGGTTAGCTATGGAGCGCCCAGCGTCGTTTGCATGTGCGTAAGTTTCGAGCACCATGCGGGCAGTTTTCCAACCGCCGGCCTCCATGACCTCCTTCGCGGTCGCGCCCATGGCGAGTGCATTCGACGCGAAGCTGTGTCGGCCAGCTTGGTGGGGCGGCACGAACGGGATTGCGGCCCGGCGACAGACCGCTTTCATCCGGTTTCGCAGGCCGAAACGTGATGCGTAGCCGAAGATCGGCTCGCAGTCCCTCTTGGGTAGGTTTGCAAGCCTGATCATCAACTCTTGGGAAATGTGCCGACGCTCCCACTGCGAGGTCTTGGTTTGTTCGAGCATTACGACGCGCCCACGCAGGTCAACGTGCTCGGGAAGCACGCGAGCCGTTTCCGAAACGCGCGTACCCGTCTGCCACATGAAAAGCATTGCCGCTGCGAGGTGCGGAAGCCCATCGCGATCGGCCTGCACAAGGAAAGCATCGACCCACGCCCGGTCGACCGTGACCCGCCTGGGCTTGTCCACAGGAAAGCGCGCCACACTAATCTTGGGGCACCAGCCAGCGTCGGCTGCATGATTAATGACAGCGCAGCAGGGTACGATGACCTGCCTATTTCGGGTCGACGCCTTCTGGTGCGAGCCAAGCAGACGTGCCGCCTGGCGGATTTCTTCCGGCTTGATGGTGCCCAGCAAACGTCCGCGAAACCGCTTGATTAGCGGTTCCAGATAGGTTCGCTCGCCGCCTGCCTCCAGATAGCTCACAACTGCTTCCTCAAAGGTACGGATCGCCTCCTCGCCATAGGAACGACGTTTCCAGAGTTTCGCCTCGTATAGGGCACGCAGTTCTTCCGCGAGTTTCGCGTCACGAGTGCCAAGGCTCTTTCGAACGCGCTCCCCGGCAATGGTGCCGACGGCATAAAAGACGCCGCCGCGTGGCTTTGCTTTGAGTCCTGGCATCGCAACATTCCCTCTCGCAGTGCCTCGATGTGTTCAGGGTAAAAGACTTTCCTTTTCCCCCGCGGCTCGAAGTGCGGGTGAAGTTTAAGCAGTCCGACCAGCGTTCGTTTAGACACACCCAGAACAAGCGCTGCCCCGGTCATGTCGAGCGGCTGAATTTGGGCTGCCCAAGCTGGAAGAAGCGGTCGTGTCATTACGCCAGAGTCCCGTCTCCAGCGCCTGATACGGTTGCCGCGCCCCTCCCTAGGGATTGAAGCTTGCGGTGACGTTTTTTGTGTCATGTCAATCTCACGTAAAAGTCCATTGCGGGGAGGTCGGTCACCACCCTGCAGTTCAGATGCACCTCACCCGTCCAACGGAGCCGTTCAGCGCCATCGCTATGGCTTCTGTTGTGCTTGGGTCGGCTTGTCGCCGAATTTTAAGGGGTGCTTGCACACCCCCAACGCCCCTGCAGCCCTGCAAGAACTCTATGCCCAAACTCAGATCCACGTCAATAACTAGGACGTTAATAAACAGTTACTACAACATGTTGTGGCAGAAGCTTGACTTACCGAGTTAAGGTCTCATAGTCCGCACGATTTCGTGCTCAAAAGACAAGATTTTCCCCGCCTTGAGGGGTAGGGGTAGTAGTAATCGTAGTAGCTGTAATCACGGGCTTTGGAAACCGGGGGAGGCTGGCGGATTGTGGGGAGTTGCTTGGGCTATTTTCGCCAGCAAGTTGAAAGGCGGCGGCAGCCTCGGCTTAGCCTTCCTGTTCGCCCGCATGAACCACCTACATGCGCGGGATCATGCGTATATTGCGGCCTGTCAAGTTGAGTCGCCGTGAAGTTTCTGGCGCTCATACTCCTGCTCGCACTTTGCTCTACTATCCAAGCACACGAGATCAAGGTCGGCGATCTCAGCGAGAGGCTCGGTCAAAATTCGGAACAAAGGAAAGACACTTGATCAGCTTCTTTCGATCAGCGCGGAGTTTGCTGACAAAGCGTCGATTGATGCACCAGTCCCGGTATCAGTTCCTGCGAACGGTCAGGCTGTCTCTGTTTCAATTACTTTCGAGAACATCAAGCAAAAGCTTTTCGAGGACGCGGCGTACGCAGGCGAAATGATTTTCGAGAAGGCCGGTCCCATACAAATCGACCTTATGGTGCATACTCACGCTCATTGAGCGGGGAGCAGATGTTGGCAACGAGTAGCGTCAGTCGAGCGCCGCGTCCCACGGCTCGGACGCTGCCGTGTAGGCACATTGCCGGGTCTCGATACTTGGTGTGCTGTTGATAGAGTGACTGGGATCGGGGAAAATGCCTGCCCTTTGGTGAACTGGTGTCGCAGCTAGCGAGTAAACGCCAAAATTGCGAAAGGCGGGGTGCATCAATGCTGTCGGTAAGACGAATGGAGCTGATGGGATTCACGATTTTAATTGTCGCCGTAGCTACACTGTGCACTTCCTCGTGCGTCATCGCTTGGGTTGGGGGAAGCAAATGCTTCATAAGCAGCGTTGGTAATGCCCTAGTCGGCGCCTACCTCAATCAACTGGGGATGTCAGAAAGCGCGATTACTTACATCACGCCTGCGGCAGCAAAAGGTTGAGCCATCGCCGGCACTGACGACAAAGCGCCGAGCCACTGATCTTGTCGAGCCCTTGGAAGTACGGCGCCGCTGGTCTGAGCTCGTCGGCATAGCGCGGCTCGCTTGTAGCGAATCAAAGCTCTTCCCGGGATAGTGCAGAGCGAGGGCGGATCGACCCGCCATGGCGGTGGCGGTGAGGTGTCGCGTACCCCGACCTAGCCGAGAGTATGAGCGCAGCACGCAAATTCCCGCCACCTTGGCACGTCGTAAAAATCCAGGGCGGCTTTGCCGTGGTCGACGCTAACGGCTTTCGCCTGGCCTACGTATACGCTCGCGAAGAAGAAATGATGTGGATCGACCATCTCTCGCCGGCCGAAGCCCGCAAGATCGCTTTGTTGATCGCCAAGCTGCCCGAGGTGTGGCCGAAGGCTTAGGAGGCATCCCGGACGGTGGGCTGCTTCCAGAACAGCCTCCCATGCGCCAGCTCCCTGTAGGGTGGAGCCAAGACGTTCCCCTGCGGATTGTTCGGAGCTATCATGCGCCGGGTCCAATAGGTCAGCAGTTCCGGTGGCACGAATATTGGATCCTGCGGAGAGTGGGCAGTCACATATCTCAAAGGAGACTCGATCAAAATGTCCCTTCCTTTGAAAGCCACTGCATTCGCCGTCATCGCCGTTCTTGCTACCACAGTGAATGTCGGACCGATCTCCGCTGCTTCTGGCGTAAGAGTTGGCGTGCTTAACTGCACGGTCAAAGGCGGTGTAGGTCTGATCCTCGGCTCCAGGAAGGCGATGAATTGTAGCTTTAAGCCAGCGGGAGGTTCGGCTGAGAGTTACACCGGCTCAGTGACGAAGATCGGCCTTGATGTCGGCGTGACTACAAAAAGCTATATTACATGGGGCGTTTTCGCGCCCGGCAAGCTTAAAGCAGGTTCGTTAGCCGGAAGCTATGGCGGCGGATCGGCTGAAGCGACGTTGGGATTGGGGCTCGGCGCCAATGTTCTGATTGGTGGGCTCAAGAAATCAATCGCACTGCAGCCGCTCAGCGTGCAGGGTCAGAAGGGTCTCAATGTTGCGGTTGGCATTGCCGGGATGAGTTTCAAATACGCCGGCAATTAGTTCCGCCATGGCGCGTCGTGAAAATCGACGGCGGCTTCGTCGTGGTCGACGCCAACGGCTTTCGCCTGGCCTACATATACGCTCGCGAAGAAGAAATGATGCGGATCGACCATCTGGCGCCGGCGAAGCCCGCAGGATCGCCTTCTTGATCGCCAGGCTGCCCGAAATCATCTGGAAGAAGCGTTAGGCATCGTCAGTGGTTGTTTGAGGCCGCCTTACGAGCAGGCGACCAGCTTCGCTCAGAGTGACCGTCGTTTCTTCATCGGCTTCGGCGAGCGAGGGCAGGAGTGCAGCGGCCTCTGTCGATCTCTCCAAGTTTTTCTCATTTACCGCCATCCTCGCGTAACTCACCGCTAATCTGGTGAACATCTCTCTGATCTGGGGAACCTGTGTTCTTTCGGCGAGCACCAAGTATACGGCTGCCCTCAAGCAGAATCGCTCTGCCCAGAACATGAGACACCCCCCAAATTTGCGAGCCCCCTGTGTTGCTCTTTACTGGCATCCCGGAAAGAGCGTTGATTCGCTACAAGCGAACCGCAAGTCTAGTGCAATTGCCCGCGGACTTAGCCAACGAAATAAGACGCCCCGGCGCTGGAGGGTACCTCCGGCCGGGGCGCTGATCTCACTCGGTAATTGCTCAGGTGGCGTGAGAGAGTGAGATCAATGAAACAACTCGGCAGCCCAGATCAGGTTCCGGGCGAAAGCCACACTTGGTCTGTGGCATCTATAGTCAGCCACGGCAAGCCGCCAGTTGCGTGGTCAGGGCCGTGGGAAGCAATCTGCGCATCCCGCCCTTCCCATCGGCTCGCTCTTGTCCGGCCACCGGGGCGCTGAACTAACGCTAGCTACTGGACTCACGGTCCATGAAACACCCCGGCCCCGCCGTCCGGCCAGGGCGCTGGTCTTATACTTAGCAAGAGCCTCGCGAGCCGCGTCCATGGCATTGGCTGCGCCGCCTTGATGCTTGTCAATCGCAGCTATCGGCGGCCCGCTTTAGGAATTTACGTGCCACGCCCAGATAGTCGGCACGGCCGCGGCACGCGATACCTTAGCGAGGTATTTCAGAGCGCCGTCACACAGCCGACCATGATCGCGTTCGCCGTCCATGGCAGCGTTAACAATGTGCTTGGCAAGGACATCCCGAGCCTCATTCGTGGCATTGGCTGCGCCACTGTCTTGGACAGACTTCCAAGCCTCGTCAAAAGCGTCAACTAGAATTCGATTCGCGGTAGCGTCAAAGACGCTGCTGGCATGCTTCTTGAGATATTCTATCATTTGCCGGGTCCTCAATTGGTGGATGCCCGGACACCTCGCCGTTAACAGAACAGATGCCCAACTGGGCTGGATGGTTGCATAGTGCGCCCAATTGGCCGGCTTACCTAGTGATTCGCGGCCCTGCGATTCGGCGGCTAGCGGTGGGAACTTGCGCGTCACGCTCATACCCTTGCCGTAGTCGTGGCACGCAGCGAGGTATTTCAGAGCGCCGTCACACAGCCGACCATGATCGCGTTCGCCGCCCATGGCAGCGTTAACAATGTGCTTGGCAAGGACTCCCGAGCCTCATTCGTGGCATTGTGAGTGTGTACCCAATGCTGTTGGATGAGCAGGTTGGCGCTTCGGTAGATATCGAGTTCGGAGACCATTTGCGGGACATCATAGGGGGCTTCTGTAAAGATGCTGCCCCGGTCGGGACGGTATTCCCGTCATCGCAGAGATTTGGTTTTGCAGCACTGAGGCCGATGGTGAAGAGCTTGTCATGCTTCTCATGGCACTGGTCGGACTAGTGCCGGGCAGCTTTTCTCATCGGCGTTTTTTTAGTATTTCCCGCGAGCCAGATGATCTTGAGCCCTCAGAGCCCGACGGTTCCGCATTTTCTTGCTTCTCGATCTTGGTGCGAGGAGGCGTTGGTGCAGGGCTTCATCGGAGCTTACTTCCCTCACACGAGCTTGCCGAGACTAGGACGCGCCGAGGTCTCAGACATGGGGAAGAGCGCATGTGGGACGACTTTGTACTATTTGTCGCTGTAGGTTTTGCAGCCCAAATGGTCAACGGTGCAGTCGGCATGGCTTATGGCGTCTCTGCTACAACGGTTATGCTTAGCCTCGGCATTCCGCCAGCTACAGCGAGCGCCAGCGTCCACGCAGCCGAGGTCTTCACCACCGGCATTTCTGGATTGTCGCACTGGCGCTTTGGCAATGTTCAGTGGTCTGTCGTCTCCAGGCTTGCCATATCCGGTATGATTGGAGGAGCCATCGGTGCCTATGTGCTCACCACGCTACCGGTGGATCTATCAAACCTTTGATCACCCTGTACCTCTTGCTCATGGGAATCCTTATCATTTCAAGAGCTATTTGGTCCGAGCTCTCCTCAGGCGAGTGGCTAAGCTGGCTGGTTCCGCTCGGTTTCGGCGGTGGCTTTCTCGATGCTGTGGGTGGCGGAGGGTGGGGTCCAATGGTGGCCTCAACTTTGCTGGGTCGAGGCATGAAGGCTCGTTACACGATCATAGCTCCTTCTTTTGGCTAATAAGCGGTGGCGGAACCACGAGCTTGCCGAGACTAGGACGCGCCGAGGTCTCAGACATGGGGAAGAGCGCATGTGGGACGACTTTGTACTATTTGTCGCTGTAGGTTTTGCAGCCCAAATGGTCAACGGTGCAGTCGGCATGGCTTATGGCGTCTCTGCTACAACGGTTATGCTTAGCCTCGGCATTCCGCCAGCTACAGCGAGCGCCAGCGTCCACGCAGCCGAGGTCTTCACCACCGGCATTTCTGGATTGTCGCACTGGCGCTTTGGCAATGTTCAGTGGTCTGTCGTCTCCAGGCTTGCCATATCCGGTATGATTGGAGGAGCCATCGGTGCCTATGTGCTCACCACGCTACCGGTGGATCTTATCAAACCTTTGATCACCCTGTACCTCTTGCTCATGGGAATCCTTATCATTTCAAGAGCTATTTGGTCCGAGCTCTCCTCAGGCGAGTGGCCAAGCTGGCTGGTTCCGCTCGGTTTCGGCGGTGGCTTTCTCGATGCTGTGGGTGGCGGAGGGTGGGGTCCAATGGTGGCCTCAACTTTGCTGGGTCGAGGCATGAAGGCTCGTTACACGATCGGCTCAGTCAACGCTGCCGAATTTTTCGTGACTCTGGTCATTTCGATCACATTCCTCAGCACCATCGGACTCGCGCTATGGCCAATGATAGGAGGCTTGATTCTCGGCGGGGCCGTGGCAGCGCCCTTGGCAGCGTTTGTCGCCAAGACCATTCCGGATCGACCACTCATGTTCATGGTGGGAGTGATCGTAATACTGCTTAGCTTACGCGGGTTGATCCAGCTACTTAGCTGACGGCCAAGCCACGCGTGGACCAACTAGGGCGCTCAAATGCTACCCAACGCTGTATTGCCTGCCCAGCAAACGAATGTCCGTGGCCGCTGTCTTCTTCTGCCGCCTAGAATTATCGCGAAGCCGTATTGGGCGAACTCAGTAGCCATCGTCCTGCTTCGGATTGCTCCATAGCGCTTCCGGCTTGCAAATTTTGATGGGGATTTCTGTACATGGGGCGTTTCGCGTGAGCAGGGGAAGAAATGTAGACGCTGTTACTTGTTCGTTCCCGTCCGGCACCATAAATCCTGTGGCGCTTTCCCCGTTTGGTTTGTGAGTGGAGTACCTATGCCAGCCCTTGGCCATGTCTATTGGCGCGGTTTCCTGCGCCTCCAGCTCGTCTCAATCAGCATTGAGCTCTACGCAGCCACCGAGGCGGCGGCCGAGATCAAATTCAACCAAATCCACAAGCCCTCGGGGCAACGCGTTCGCCACCAGAAGGTCGTGCCAGGTGTCGGCGAGGTCGAGAACGCCGACATCGTAAAGGGCTACCAGGTTGAGTCAGACAAATACGTAACGCTCGAGCCCCAAGAGCTTGAAGCCATCCGATTGGAGTTCGAAGCGTACTATCGACATGCTGCAGTTCATCGAGGCCAAGGAGATCGATCCACGCTACTTCGAGCGGCCGTACTACATCGTGCCCGCCGACGAGCTGGCACGAGAGGGCTACGTGGTCATCCGCGATGCGCTGGCCAAGGCAAAGAAGGTGGGGATTGCGCAGATCACCATGCACGGTCGGGAACATCTTGTTGCCGTTCTTCCGGTCGGCCATGGCCTTGTGCTGGAGGTGATCCGCTATTCCAACGAACTCCGCGACACCGGCCGGTACTTTGCCGGGCTCGACAAGGTGCAATACGACGAGGACCTCCTCGAGCTCGCAACCCAGTTGGTGAATCGGCAGGCGAAGCCATTCAAACCCGAGGTATTCAAGGATAGCTATGCGGTTGAGCTGCGCGCCCTGCTGGAGAAGAAAGCCAAGGGCCAGAAGATCGAAGTTCCGCAGATCGCCGCTCCCAGCCAGGGCAATGTGGTCAACATCATGGATGCGCTCAAGAAGAGCCTGAAGGTCGAATCCGCAAGCGGAGGCAAGGAGAAGTTAGCGCCAGGGAAGAAACGTCAGTCCCGGTAAGGATGCGACATCTAGTCAACGGCGCTTGCTGGGTTCCACTGACCCTCGTGATCAAGGAGTAGAGCGCGTAAGGAATAGGAAGATGATCAATAGGCGTTACAAGAAGCTGAGAGGACTTCATGCGGGTCATTCGTATGTGGTGACCTCTCCTTACAGCGAGATCGAGAGCCCCATCCGTTGGATGCTGCATTGTGAGACCGATGCAGACGACAAACTCATTGTAGCCGAGGATGAGCTTCGTTCTGTAACAGATCGCCCGCGGTTGTTGCGAGTGAAGTCCGGCGCTCATCAATCCGATAGTGTGCTGATAACTGTAGAGGACTCGGGAACAGGCATCGATCCGAAGAAGGTGGATCCTATCTTCGCTACAAATCACGACGAAATGGGACATGGGCTGTCGATTTGTCGGTCGATCATCGAAGCTCATGGCGGGCGCCTATGGGCGTCGCCGGGTAACCTGCACGGCTCGGTCTTTCAGATCCTGTTGCCCCGTCACGATTCCTACAGTGCGAACACACCGGCCGAGGTGCAAGCTTAGTTGGGGGCGCGCAACATGGGCCGGCTTCCTGCACGGCCGGTGCATCTCGGTAAACGACCATCGGCAAAGAAAAGGCCAGCACGCGGTTTCTGTCGTGTGTGACCTGTCAGATATCGCCGGCGTGCTGCGCGCGGCCGCAGAGATCATCGCGCCCCATCTTCCGTTGGCCGGCCTGCTCAACAACGCGGGCATCATGGCGATGCGGGCTACGAAGAAGACCGCTCAGTTGTGGAAAGTCTTGATGCCGGTAAGCGAACCGCCTAGCGCGCGTTGTGCATTTCTTGGCTAACACCGCCCTTTGTCGGGTGGTGTTTTTGATGCCATGCTTGCAGGTCGTTCAAAATCTCACGTCGAAGATCCTCGGCTTCTATCAGGCGCTGCTCGACCAAGTAATAGTGAAGGAGCCGAAAGATGCTTAAACTCTCCGTGTTAGTTGGGTCTCTTTCTTTGCCTGGCTCGACTGTTTGTGTGGTGGTAGCTACAGTCATATTCTTCCCCCGCTTCGGATGTTGACCCACTCTGGGGTCAGTGAACATGACCGACCTCATGTCCACCCCTTCGACTGAGAACCGTAGACAATGGCCTGTGTCCTAATCAGGGCAATTTGCAAATAATGATTTCCTGTCTCCCGGTTGCAACAGGGGCTGTTGGGCTATCCTCCATCGGGTGGCGCAGGCTCCTCCTCATCGTCTTCGTAGTGTCGCAGGCTTGGGTGCAATGGCGACGCAAAACGAGTCCGTGGTGGGATTCGGGGTCTTCGGGCTAACCAACCAGCCAAAAGCCGCAAAAGCCGCTGTTCGGCCATCCTGGAGTCATGGGGGGCCCAACCCCAAGCTATATCAGCGCTGAAGCGGGGGCGGCGCCCCGACCTCGCTCTCCATTCAATGGCTCGCAACATCTGGCGGTTTGTTGCTATTCGTCATTTCCTCAATCGCCTTAAGAACCTTCTGCCATGTTCGGCTGCTGCCCAGGTCGCCCTTGTCAAGGAATTCATCAGCACGTTGCGCCGCATACAGTGTTGCGTTGTCTGACCCGTGCTGCTTGATGAGCAAGTTGGCGGTTCGGTAGATGTCCCGTTCAGAGACCATTGATTGCTCAGCTCGCCAGCCTTATCGATTCCGCCGATCTCGCTGATGAATTGCTCAGAAACTCATCGCCGCGCGCGCAGGAAAATAGAAGGAAAATGCGCCGAGGCACCCAGTCCTCCTGCCTAATCATTTTCATTGAGGCACATTTGGCCAGTGCTGAAATCGGGAAACGTTGACTTTGCTGCCCGATCCTGCTGCAGGTCACTGGATCTAAGGTCCACACCCAGAAAAACAAA
>CAWADI010000031.1:0-11582 GCA_963780765.1 uncultured Alphaproteobacteria bacterium
GGCTATGGGTCCTACTCTTTTTGCCCGCACTCCGGCGCGGGTACTTCTTCGCGACCGTTGAAAAACTAACCGCCGGTGACGCTCATATGGCGGCGACAAGCGCCGGCTTGTTGTGGCGCCGGTCGATGATGAAGTCATGGCCCTTGGGCTTGCGCGAGATGGCCTCGTCGATGGCGGCATCGAGAAGGTCGTTGCCTTCCGAGGCCCGCAAGCGGCGCGCGGAGATCGGCGGCATCTTCCTGGCCGAGGCACATGTAAAGCGTGCCGGTGCAGGTGAGCCGCACCCGGTTGCAGCTCTCGCAGAAATTATGGGTGAGCGGCGTGATGAAGCCGAGCCGGCCGCCGGTTTCCTTGACCTCGCACATAGCGCGCCGGTCCGCCGGTCTTGTAGGGAATGTCCTCGAGCGTGAACTGTCCATGCAACTGCGCCCGCACCAGCGACAGCGGCAGATACTGATCGGTGCGGTCGCCATCGATGTCGCCCAAGCGGCATGGTCTCGATGAGGGTCAGGTCCATGCCCTCGCCATGCGCCCAGCGAGATCATCTCCGGGATCTCGTCGCTCATTGACGCCCTTGAGCGCCACGGTGTTGATCTTGATGGCAAGCCCGGCCTCCTGCGCCGCCGCGATGCCCGCCTATCACCTTGTCGAGATCGCCCCAGCGGGTGATGGCGCGGAACTTCTGCCGCATCCAGCGTATCGACCGACACATTGATCCGCCGCACGCCGTGATCAGCGAGCTCCGCGGCATAGCGGGCGAGCTGGCTGCCATTGGTGGTGAGCGTCAGTTCGTCGAGCGCGCCCGAGCGCAAATGCCGCGACAGCGATCTCGACGAGCGCCATGATATTCGCGCCGCACCAGCGGCTCGCCGCCGGTGAGCCTGAGCTTCCGCACCCCGCGGCTCGATGAAGGCGGTCGCAGACCCGGTCGAGTTCCTCGAGCGTCAGCAGGTCCTTCTTCGGCAGGAAGGTCATGTCTTCCGCCATGCAGTAGACACAGCGGAAATCGCAGCGATCCGTCACCGAAACGCGCAGATAGGTGACATGCCGGCCGAAGGGGTCGATCAGAACCGGTTTCATGGTCGCAGCTCTAAGCCAAGAATATTCCTGGGACTTGAAGGTCAGGTGCCTGACGCCTTCCGGCGCATCGGCGATCTTGCGGATGTTCGCCCAGGTCTGCTTGTAGTTCGGGAGGATCAGCTCGTTGATCCCGTCATTGATGACATTGCCCTGCACGCCGGTCGGATAGGCGAAGAGCATGAAGGTCTCGCCTTTCCTCGCCGTCGGCGTGGGATACACCATGGCCTGGGTCGAGCCCTCGTCGTTGTAGACTTCGACAAGGTCGCCCTCCTTGACCCCGAGCTCCGCCATGTCGTCCGGGACTCATCTGGATGAACGGATAGGGCCAGCGGTCCATGACGAGATCGTTCTGCTGATCGAGATAGGCGTTCTGCCAGACATGGTTGGTGCGCCCATTGTTGATCAGATACTTGAACTTGGCCTTCTGCTCCTCCTTGCCCGGGCGCCTGCAGGCCGCGCCACTGGGCTTCCATGAAGTGCGCCTTGCCGTCCTTGGCGCCGAACTTGCCGTCGGTGTAGAGGCGCTTGGTGCCCACGATCTTGCCGTCCTTGAAGTCGACGGCCGGCTCCTGGAAGCCGTTGGTGCCCATCGCCCGCAGGCGTTCGTAGGTGACGAACTCGCCGCCGCCGGCGTTCTTGTGGTAGCCGTCCATGAAGGCGTCTTCGTCGGTCTTCCAGTCGAAGCCCTTGAACTGGTCGGCGTAGGTCCCGTCGCCCATCTCGCGCAGCACGCGCTCCATATGATTGGCGATGCGCGCCGCAATCAGGCAGTCGGCCATGGCCTGGCCCGGCGGGTCCATGTAGCGCTCGGTGAGGCGCATGCGCCGTTCGCCGTTCATCGAGGTCAGGTTCATCTCTCCCGAAGTCGCGGCCGGAAGCCACACATGGCTCGCCTGGCCGATCTGGGTCGGAACGATGTCGACATCGACCGAGAACAGGCCGCCGCTGCGGATCGCCGTCCATGATCGCTTCGACCAATGCGGTGCGGTCGCCCCAGGGCACGGCGGACATGGCATCCTTCACCATGTCCGTGCGCTTCTTGTAGGTCTGCTTGAAGCGATGGGCGTTGAGCGTCGTCTTGTAGTGGTCGCAGGCCCAGATGTGATGGACGCCGCCCTTGCCTTCGATCAGCAGCTTGTCGACATAGGCCGCCGGACGACCGACATGGGCATCGCCGGGGCGCACGTAGCCTTCCTGGTGCCCGCCCATGCGCACGCAGCCGCCGCCCTCGCGGCCGATGTTGC
Organism: uncultured Alphaproteobacteria bacterium; assembly: GCA_963780765.1. GTDB lineage: Bacteria > Pseudomonadota > Alphaproteobacteria > Rhizobiales > Aestuariivirgaceae > CAWHQZ01. The sequence continues at coordinate 2,325 of CAWADI010000031.1, forward strand.
CGGTGGCCAGCGCCACATTCACCAGCGCGGCATTGGTGCGATAGTTGTCGTTGCCCCAGATGAGACCCTTCTCGTAGGCGAACATCGTGCGGCGCCGCTTGCCGTCCTTGGGCTCGGCGATCCAGGCCGCCGACTGCTTGATCTGATCGACGGTAAGCCCGGTGATCTTCGCCGCATCCTCGAGGCTCGTCTTGTTGGCGGCGACCGCCTTGTCGAAATCGGCGGTCGAGGCGGCGATGAAGTCCTTGTCGGTCCACCCCTGTTCGGCGATGTAGGTGAACCAGGCATTGAACAGGGCCAGATCGGTGCCGGAGTTGATGGCAAGGTGCATGACCCGGTCCTTGCCGGCTTCCGCCTCGCAGGCATTGACCGTCACGGTGCGGCGCGGATCGACGATGACGATGCGCGCCTGCTCATGGGGTTCATCCGGCAGCTGTTGCTTCTTCTTGTCGAGCGACGTGCCGCGCAGATTGGGCACCCAGTGATTGAGGAAGTAGTTGGTCTGGGTCTCGAGAGCGTTGGTGCCGACGGCTACGATCGTGTCGGCGAGTTCGGCATCCTCGTAGCAGTTGTTGAGCTCGCCCACGCCCATGTCGCGCGTGGCATGAACCTCGGAGTTGTAGGCCGGCCGATTGTGGATGCGGATGTTCTTGACCTTCATGGCGCCGAAATAGAGCTTGCCGGTGCCCCAGGTGTTCTCATAGCCGCCGCCGGCGCCGCCATGATCGAAGGCGGAGACGAACAGCCCGTCTTCGCCCTGCTCCTTGATGACTGCTGCGGTCACGCGCGCCACGAGATCGAGCGCGTCTTCCCATGAGGTCGGCTGCATCTGGCCGTAGCGCCAGACCATGGGATCGGTCAGGCGCTGCTGCTGGGTGGAGCGCGCCTCCGAATAGCTCATCTCGGCCATGCGCGCGCCGCGAATCGAGCCCAGGCCCGAATTAACCTCGCATTCGCGGTCGGGCTTGATGACGATGTGAACGTCCTGGCCGTCCTGCTTGACGATGTTGTACATCGACGGCGAATACCAGGCGGTGGTTTCCGCCGCCTGCTGCTTGGAGAGGTCGGCGCCGAGCGCATTCTGGTCTGCCGCGGTGCCGCCCTGCTTGTTGATGGGCCAGCTGTAGGCGTGATAGCCGCAGCCGACGATGCAGTAGTGGCAGATGACGTTGTGTTTGGTCGCATCGGCCGGAATGATCGGCAGGCGATCGATCTGACGCTTGAAAGGCCATGGTCCGATCCTCCCTCAGAGAACGTTGCTCAGGCGGCCGTAGAGCAACTCATCCACGCCTTCGGCATAGATGTCGCCCTTGTCGTCGACCCGCAGCATGTATTGCGGAAGGTTCTGGGTCGCCTGACCCCAGATCTGCTGGCCGCCGGCTTCGGCGTCGAAGCGGGAATAGTGACCGGGGCAGTTGAATGTCTTGTCGCCCGAATTGTAGGCGAGCGGGATAGCCCTTGTGCGGGCAGATGGTGGTGAAGCCGACGATATCGCCGTCGGGGCCCACGCCGCCCGGCACCTTCTTGCCGAGCTTCAGCAGCACGCCCGGCGCGTCGGCGTCGGGATAGGTCACCGCCACGGTCTCGTCGGCCTTGAGGTCGGCGACATTGGCAAGCCGGTTGGAAGGATAGTCGACGCGCGCCGGACCGGCGGCGGCCTTCGCCTTCTCGCTCATGACCGCCGCTACCGGTACCGCAGCAGCGGCAGCCGCAGCGCCGGAAAGAAAGTTGCGGCGTCCCAGTTCGACCAGCTTGTTGCACCTCTTCATGGCGTCCTGCTCCTCGATCGCACTCACCGGTGCGTCGGGGCAGGATAGAAGAGCGGCGTGTGGCTGAGGCGCGCCGCCGTTGCTGCATCGCAGCGATAGCAATTTCAGTAGGTTACAGGATTGGAAGGTTAACAGTGTCGGACATGCTGCGTCGCGAAGGTCCGGAAATCCGAACGTCTCGCTTCATGGAGCAGCGATGCCGAGACGCTTCATCTTCTCCCAAAGCGTGGTGCGGGAAATGCCAAGCAGCCGCGATGCTTCGATGATCTGTCCGCCGGTCTGCTGCAGCGCCCGTTCGATCTGGCGCCGCTCGGCGGAATCGCGGATTTCGGAGAAGTCTCGCGAAGGCGTTGCTTGCCGGATGCTCCGCCATCTTGAGTTCCGGAAACATGTCGGCGGGCATGATGAAGTCGCCGCTGGCAAGGGCAACGGCGCGCTCGACGCGGTTACGCAGTTCCCGGGCATTGCCGGGCCAGTGATGCTCGAGCGCGAGCTCGAGCGTCAATGTGCTGAAGCCGCGGAGATTGGCCTGTCCGTCGCTGCGGAACTGCTCCAGGAACATCTCCAGGAGCCAGGGTATGTCGTCGCGGCGGTTGCGCAACGGCGGCAACTCAATGCGCATTCCGTTGATCCGGTAGAAGAGGTCCTCTCTGAATTGAGCGCAGCGGATCAGGTCTTCGAGCTTCTGGTTGGTCGAGCAAACGATCCGCCCGTGAAACTGCACCAGCTGTTCGCCGCCGAGCCGGTTGAACTCCCGCGCTTCGACAAGCCTCAGAAGCTTCGCCTGCAGCGCCGGCGGCGTGTTGCCGACCTCGTCGAGAAACAGGATACCCGCCTTGGTTCGCTCCGCATAGCCGCGGTGCAGGCCTTGCGTGCCCGAAGCACCGGCGCCCTTTTGTCCGAAGAGCTCGCGCTCCATCAGATCGGGCGGAATTGCCCCGCAGTTGACGGCGACGAACGGCTCCTTCGACCGGGCGGAAATGCGATGCAGATAGCGTGCGCACACCTCCTTGCCGGTACCGGTCTCGCCGGTGATGAGGAGGGGACTTGTCAGCGCCGCGACCCGGTTCAAGACGGCCTCGACGTTCCGCATCGCGTCCGATACGCCGAGACTCGCGTCCGACCTGCCGGGATGGCGTTGGATCAGTGACCGGGCACGGTCGATGAACTGGTCCATCTCGAACGGCTTGGTCAGATAGTCGCCGGCGCCGGCGCGCATCAACGACACCGCCTGATCAATGTCGCCATAGGCGGTAACGAAAAGAAACGGCGGCACGGCCGCCGAAGATGCGAGTCGTGCGAAGATGCTCATCCCGTCGATGTCCGGCAGCCTTATGTCGCAGACAACGAGATCGGGACTCGTGGCTCGCAGCCCCTTGAGCGCCTCGCTGCCGGTTTTCCACCAATCGACATGGCAGCCTTCGAGCGACAGGCTCTGCACGAGGGACTCTCCCATGATGGGATCATCCTCCACCAGACCGATGACGCGGCCTTCAAGCAACATCCCTGAGCTCATTTCCACGAAGCCTGATGGTAAGCGAAACACGCGTGCCGGCGCCACCATCGTCATGCGCCCGCAACTCGCCACCGTTTTCGGCAGCCAGCCGTTTCACCATCCACAGACCGAGGCCGCCGCGTTGATCGACCGGGGCACTGCCGACGTCCGGCGCATGGAGATACTGGCGAACACCGGCGGGAAGTCCCGGTCCCTGGTCGGCGATCTCGACCAGCAGCCGGTCCTCCTGCCGCCGGGCCGAAAACGAGACGGTGCCTCCTTCCGGACTGGCGGCACAGGCATTGAGCAGCAGGTTGAGAACCGCATCGCGCACCGCCACGGCCGGTACGGGCAAGTCTTCCGTGACGCCGTTGCTCCATTCGAGCTTCAGGCGCTTTCGTTTCAGTTCCGGACCGATCAGCAGCCGCAGATCGTCGAGGCCCTGCGGCGCCAGCACCGACTCATCCCTGTCGGCCCGGTACGTGACGAGGGTCGAGCGAACGAGATCGCGGATGCCGGAAAGTCCCTGCCGGATCAGCCTCACCGAGGTGTGGCGAACCGCCTCGCGGTCACCATGGCGCTTGAGCGCATCAAGGGCGTTGAACATGCCGCCGAGCGGGTTGTTGATCTCGTGGGCGATGCCGGAGGCAAGCCTGCCGAGGCTCGCCAGCCTCTCCTCTTCCGAGAGCCTGGTCGCCAGCACCTCCCTTTCGTTGACGCCGCGGACCATGGCATTGTAGCGACGGAACAGCCGGCTGAATTCGGGTCCGAAACCATCGACATCACGATCCGGTATCGTCTCCACCGGTCCGCGTTGGCCCCTGTCGAGGTGTTGCGAGAGGATCCTGATCGGACGGACCATGCGGCGGACCGTGAAATATCCCAGCGCCGCCATGGCGAAGGTGAGGAGGCCGTTCGTCGCAAGCAGCGTCAGGAATACGTCCGAGCGCTCCTTGTTCAGGGCGCCGATACCGATCGCTGCGTAGATGTTACCGATTGTCTTGCCTTGATGCTCCAGCGAACGGTGGACATAGGCCAGTCGCTCGTCCTGCTGCAACATGCCGTCCTGGCCGGCCCGGAAGCGAGCCTGCACTTCCGCAGGCAACGCACCGAAAGTGTCGAAGTCGTTCGGCCTGCTCGAAGCGAGGATCTCGCCATCGGCGTTGGTGACCGTCGTCCAGTCAAGATCGAGGCCCTTGTAGCGCTCCTTGGCCCGATCGAGAGCGTCGAACACCTCCCACACATCGTCTCTCAGAACGGAGGGAAGGATCGAGGTCGTAAGCCCGTCGAGATAGGCATCGGCGAGCTGTTCCAGGTGCTTCTGCTGTGTTTGCGCCAGGCGTTCGAGCACGCGGTCGGTGATGAGCGCGCTCACCGCGATCATCAGCGCGGCCACCACGAGCGGGACCTTCAAAGTGAAGGGCCACGCCAGCGGATTGAGGTAACGCAGGCGCATCAACCCAGACTCCTGAGCTGCTGCATCTTGGCGGCGATGGCGTCGAACAGCGACGGCGGCTCATCGGCAAAGCCATCGAGCCGCAACAGGCGAAGCACCTGTCGTCCCTCCTCGTCATCGTCCATTCCCAGGAGCGCCGACTGGATCGCCAGCACGGCCGGCGTCGTCTCGATCTTGCGCGGGCAGGCGACCGGGGGAAAGCCCAGCCACTCGGAGCGGATGGCGATCGTTGTCTTGGCCGTGAGTTCCGGCTCGATCTCCGCCATCACCTCCCACACATAGCCATCGACGCTGCCGCTCTGGGCAAGGCCGGCGGCCACTGCCCGCACTACGTTGCGATGGCCATAGGTGAAGAACGAATGACGAAAGAACTGGTCGGGACGCAGATTGCGCCCGGCAAGCCGGGAAGTGGTGACGAGATAGCCGGAGTTGCTGTTGGGATCGGAGAAAGCGTGCACGTCGCCCTTGAGATCGTCGAGCGTCGAGACGTTTCGACCGCTGGCAGTGATGATATACGACTGATAGAGCGGCCGGCCGCGCCAGACCGGAACGCCGAGAAGCGACAACTGATCGCGATAGGCGACGAACGGATAGCCGCAAATCCAGGCGGCATGCAGTTGGGCCGATACGAGCAGTGCGGTGATCTCTTCGTAGGTCCGCCGCTGCACCAGCTCGACCTCGCGACCGCATTTGCGGCTCATGTAGGCTTTGAGCTTGGTCAGCAGCTCGAGGTCGTTGGTGAGAAACACCGGCGTCAAGCCGAAGCTCAGCCGGTCTTGCGCCAACGCTTGCGCCTCAGCACAAATGGTGAAGCGAGCAGACCTGCCGCACCAGCGAACATCTGACGCCGGCTCATTGGAGAGGCAGTTCCTGTCGGACCACTTGCTGCCATGGACCCTTCCGCTTACAGGTACCAAGGACGTGTCCGTAACGCCAGTCCCAGCCTGAGCGTTTAGTGCGGGTGCCGATGGTGGCTGTCAGGATAATGCGCATGGCTATGCCGCAGCCGGGCATGACTGTGACGATGCGCATGAGGTTCGCCTGGCGGATCAGCGGGCTCGTGCTCATGAAAGTGATGCTCATCATGTACATGCTCGTGCAGGTGCTCCAACGGCTCATGCATGTGCACGTGTTCGTGCCGCTCCGTGAGGTGTAGCCAAACTCCGATCGCCATGAGTGCTCCGGCAGCGGCCAGCGCCATGGTCAGAGGCTCCTGGAAAACGACAACGGCAATGACGGCGCCAACGAATGGAGCGGTCGAATAATAAGCTCCCGTCCGGGCCGTACCGAGATCGCGAAGCGCGAGAACAAAGAAGACGAGACTCACCCCGTAACCGAAGAACCCCAGGGCAGCTGCGAAGGCAAGGTCAAGCGAGCCGGGAAGTGACGAACCCAGGAATGCCGCAAGACCAAGATTGGCAGGCGCGGCAACCAGCCCCTTCAGCATCGCGATCTGCAAAGGATCAGCCAAGGCGACTTTGCGGGTCAGGTTATTGTCCACGGCCCATGCAAGACATGCTGCAACCACTGCCAGAGGCCCAACCATGTTGGTAACGGTAAAATCTCCCTGCCACGACAAAAGGCCGGCGCCGGCCACAATGCTGGCCATCCCAAGAGCGATACGTCGATCGAAATTCTCGCCAAATACGAACCACGCAAGCAGGGCTGTCAGCACCCCTTCCAGGTTCAATAGCAGCGATGCGGAGGAGGCGGGCGTGAGGGCGAGTCCGAACATCAGCAATACCGGCCCGATCACGCCGCCGGCCAGGATGGCCGCCCCAAGCCAAAGTGATGCGCTCAGCCCCAGCTTCTCGTTCGTCGACAGCGTGCCGTGTCTCACCCCACGAAGTGACAACCGGACCACCAGCAATCCAAGTCCGGATCCGAGGTAAAGCAAACCGGCGAGCAGCGCCGGCTGAATGTCGCCGACAAGAACCTTGGCGAATGGAGTGCTGGCACCGAACAACAGCGCCGAGGCCAGCGCCAGCACAGCACCTCGCGGAAGGAATTCTCGTGTTCAAGAGTCGCTTGCCTCTAGGGCAGTGACAAATTCCCGAGCAACAGGGTAAGCCCCAGCCCAAGGATGATTGTTGAGCTGCCGATCTCCAGCGCAGCGAGGATCAAAGCTCAGCGTTCCGCTTTCGGGATCAAACCTGCCCAGGAGTCCGCGCCTGGCGACAATCCCGACGCTGCCACATATCCCAATCGTGAGGGCGGCCCCGACACCCATGAAACCCGCGAGCATCAATCCGGTCAGGTAGGCTCCAAGGGCAATGGCATGCCCCACTACCAGCATGGTGAGGGGACATGGCAAAACACCCACGGCATACGGAAGAATCGAGGTTGATGTGCGGGAATAATGATGAGGCACGTCAGCGGACCGAAGGGCACGGAAGAGGTAGTAAGCTCCGATCACGGCGATCAGCGCATAGCTCGTTGTTTGAACGGTGGCGGCGGCGCCGGATGGCCGTCCGATCATGGACGCCCCGTGATCGAACAGCAGCATGAGAACGATGGCCGATATCGTGTGGGACAATGCAACCCGCGCCGCCATCGAAAATCCTTCGAGAGGCCGCGCTTCATTTCCGATGAAATACGAGACGACCACCGCTTTTCCGTGGCCTGGTGTCAATGCATGGATCATGCCGAGGCCAACTGCCAACATTATGACGGCGGGGGCCAACCGGCCGGTTTCTGCGACAGTCCTCACGTAGTCAGCCAGCTCTGATTTGAGCACCTTCTGAAGTGAAACGAGAGCAGCGAACAGGTCGTGGTACCAGTCCATCACACCCAAATTCTTTCGAGGGCACAACAAAAAACGCGAATCCGCCGCAGGGATAGCAGCTCCGCTTTCGCAGACCTTCATGCAACTGTCATCCTTGTTGTCCATATGTCCAGACAAATGGACAGCTCGATTGCCATCGCCTGCCTGAATTCGCTCGCCCAGGACACGAGGCTTCGTGCCTTCCGGGAGCTGGTCCAGGCAGGCACCGCCGGTCTTCCTGCCGGAGTGCTTGCCCGGCGCTGCGAGGTGCCACACAACACCATGTCTACGCATCTGGCGAGCCTCACGCGATCGGGATTGGTATCGGACGAACGCAAGGGCCGTTCCATCATTTACCGTGCAGAAGTCGGGCAAGTGCAGAAGGTGGTCCTGTACCTGCTGCAGGACTGTTGCAACGGTCATCCGGACATGTGCGCACCGCTTCTGCCTGATCTCGTTCCGCCCGCAGCCGCCCGGAGGTCTCGCCATGCCTGAACGTGTTTTCAACGTGCTCTTCCTGTGCACGAAGAACTCGGCCCGCTCGATCATGGCCGAAGCCATCCTGGCGCGTACCGGCAAAGGCCGTTTCAAGGCGCTCAGCGCCGGAAGCCAGCCCAAAGGCGAAATCCACCCCTACACCATCGATCTCCTCAAGAAGCTGGACTACAAGACCGATGGGTTCCGCTCGAAGAGCTGGGACGAGTTCGCAGGTAAAGAAGCTCCAAAGCTCGACTTCGTGTTCACCGTCTGTGACGACGCCGCCAATGAAGTCTGCCCGGTGTGGCCCGGTCAGCCCATGTCGGCGCATTGGGGCGTGCCCGATCCGGGAATTGCGGAAGGCACCGAAGCCGAGCGGCGGCTCGCTTTCGCCGACGCCTACCGGATGCTCAACAACCGCATCAGCGTTTTCACCAGTCTGCCGTTCGCATCTCTCGACCGGATGGCGCTGCAAAAGCGGCTGACGGAGATCGGCAAGGACTAGCCGCCGATGCCTGCAATCGCGTTGCCGCGCCGGCTTGGCGCCGAGGCGCTCGGCACCGCGCTGCTGCTCGCCACGGTCATCGGCTCCGGCATCATGGCGGAGCGGCTGGCCGGCGGAAACATGGCCATCGCGCTTCTCTGCAACACCATCCCGACCGGCGCCATCCTGGTGGTGCTGATCACGATCTTCGGCCCTGTCTCGGGCGCCCATTTCAATCCCGCCGTCTCGCTGGTCATGGCGCTGCGCAAGGATCTGCGGTGGCCCGAGCTGGTTCCCTTCGTGGCCGTCCAGATCGCGGGCGGCATCGCCGGCGCGGTCCTGGCCCATGCCATGTTCGAGCTGCCGCTCCTGCAGATCTCGACCACGGCGAGGACGGGAGCGGGGCAGTGGTTTGCCGAAGCCGTGGCGACCTTCGGTCTCGTCTTGACGATCCTGGGCTGCCTGGCAGGAAATCGATCGGCGGTTCCCATGGCGGTCGGGCTTTACATCACGGCGGCCTACTGGTTCACCGCCTCGACGTCATTCGCCAATCCGGCCGTGACGATCGCGCGGGCGCTTTCCGATACGTTTGCCGGGATCGCTCCCGCGGGCGTCGTTCCCGTTCCTGGCGGCGCAGATCGTCGGTGCGTTGGCTGCTTTCCAGGTTTCGCGGTGGCTGTGGAGCGGGGAGGCCGGTGAGGCATCGTCGCGGGAGCGATTGCCGGATTGTTTCTGCAATCGGCGTGGAAGATCATTAAGGGCGCTCGGCTCGAATTGGCGGCAGCAGCAGAGATGCCCTAGAACAGGGAGATT
>CAWADI010000032.1:0-79067 GCA_963780765.1 uncultured Alphaproteobacteria bacterium
CCCCGCAAGGGAGGAGAGGGCACCCAGAGTTTGTGCCAACTGCTCTCACCTTGCTTGTAGGTTCGCCATCGCGCCCTGACCCTGTGAGCAGGGAGCATAAAAGCAAAGTAGTGATTCCGGTCTGTGGAGGAGGCCTGTTTTAGGCGTGTGAAAGCGCCAGCGTGCTCCAGCCTTCCATGGAGATGCGGAACAGCGGACGGAACCCCGCCAGCCGATAACGTGCTTCGATCGACCGGCCCTGGTCGCCATAGAGTCCGGAGAGCACCGCCGTGCCGCTCGCGCCAGCGAGACGGCCGATGCTCGGAGCGAGCAGCGCGAGCGGCCGGGCAAGAATATTGGCGAAGACGATATCGAAGGGTGCTGCGGCGGCGATCGCTGGATGGATCGCGTCGGAAGCCGCCACGGCGCGCACCAGCCCGCCCACGCCGTTGCGGCGTGCATTCTCTACCGTCACGCGCACCGCTTCAGGGTCCAGGTCGGTTGCAAACACCGGCTGACGGGTGGCGCGGGCGAAGGCGATGGCGAGAACGCCCGAGCCGCAACCGATGTCCAATCCGCAACGCGGCCGCGCGCGCTTGAGGATCCGGTCGAGCGCCAGGAGACAGCCCCGGGTCGTCGCATGATGCCCGGTACCGAAGGCGGTTGCCGCATCGACCTCGATCGATGTTGAACGCTCTTGCCCGATCGTCCGGTCATGGCTTCCCCTGACCAGGAAGCGGCCGGCCGTCACCGGGGGAAGGCCGTCAAGAGAACGCCGAACCCAATCGACGTCGGGAAGCGGCGCCATGAAGATAACACGCTCGGGAATGGCGAGCGCGCGCAGCGCGGCTGCCGCCCTGCTTGCCCCGGCCGGGCCATCATAGTGCGCCTCCAGTTCCCAGCCTTCCTGTTCGCGATCGTTCATGCTCAAGGCGAGCGGCTCCGCGCCGGCGGAGGTTTCGATCACGCGGGCGGCACGGTCGGCGGCGGACCGGGGCAGGGGTCCGACGGTGAGGCAATACGTGGTCACAGCCTTGGGTTTAGTCCATTATGCCGGCGCGTGAACAGCGGTGAGGATCTTCAATGGCCAGAGACAACGGCGCAAGGCTGTCCGGAGCGATAAGGGTCGAGCCCGGCGCCGGGGTCAGGCTTGCGGACATCGACCCGCGGGCCAAGCCGATCATGGAGAAACGCGCGGCCGAAAAGCAGATCACGGAGGATGCGGCGCGCATCAACGAGCTGCAGGACCAGCTCTATGCCGAGGGCAAGCGCGCCCTGCTGGTGGTGTTGCAGGGCATCGACACCAGCGGCAAGGACGGCACGGTGCGTTCGGTGTTCAACGACACCGGGCCCATCGGCGTGACGGTGTCCCCGTTCCGGGCTCCCTCGGCGGATGAACTGGCGCACGACTATCTGCGCCGGGCCCATCTTGCCGTGCCGCGCCGCGGCACCATCGGAATATTCAACCGGTCGCACTACGAGGACGTGCTGGTGGTCAAGGTAAGGAACCTGGCTCCTGCCGCGCAGGTCGAGCAGCGCTACGAGCAGATCAACCAGTTTGAAAAGATGCTGAGCGAGAACGGCACGACCATCCTCAAGTTCATGCTCTATATCTCGAAGGAGGAGCAAGGTCAGAGGTTGCAGGAGCGGCTCGACGAGCCGCACAAGCGCTGGAAGTTCAATCCCGGCGATCTCGAGGACCGCAAGCTCTGGAACAGGTTCCTCGAGGCCTATGAAATCATGGTCAACCGGTGCTCGACGCCGTGGGCGCCCTGGTACGTCGTTCCCGCGGACCGCAACTGGGTGCGCAACTTTGCGATTGCCCGCGTCGTGCGCCAGACGCTCGAAACCATGAGCCCGGCCTATCCGGCGCCGGAGTGGAAGCCTTCCGATTTCAAGATCGTATAGGGGCAGGAGGGTGCTTGCCGGCCACCTTGCCCTGGTCGTCGCAGCGTTGTTCAGCGGCGCGGCGATCTATATCAATGTCGCCGAGCAGCCGGCGCGCCTCATGCTCGACGACAGGTCGCTGCTCGCGCAATGGAAGCCCTCCTACAAGCGCGGCCTGGCGATGCAGGCGCCGCTGGCGGTGATCGGATGTCTGTTGGGGCTGGCCGGCTGGTGGCAGACGGGACACCCGGGCTTTCTCGCCGGAGCTCTCCTGATGATCGCCAACTGGCCATGGACCTTCATCGGCGTCATGCCCACGAACCGCGCGCTGGAGGCGGCCCAGCCTGCGGACGCAGGTCCGCTAAGCAGGGCGCTGATCGTCAAGTGGGGCGGCCTTCATGCCGTTCGCTCCGCACTCGGAAGCCTGGCGACGGTCGCGTTCCTCTGGGGCTGCACAGCAGGCTAGTGGGATCCTGGTTATCAGACGCGTTTGAACTTCAGCTTGGAACCCACGTACCAGCCGGCTTCTCGAACGATGGCAGTGCAGCGGGTGCGGCCGCCAAGCCATTTGTCGAATTTGATGCACAATACGCCGGCGCGTACGTTCCAACGCCCGAGTCCTTCTTGCCACGTGCTGAGACGGCCGAAAGCGAACCATCGCCCCGTGCGGTGACTTTGATATTAATGAAACCAATCACCACGACATGGAAGCGACCCGGGAACAAACTCGCTAGCGCACGGCTCGAAAGTGTTTCGCCTGCCAGAGAAGGCATGGCAGACAAGATCAAAAGCAGGGTCGCAATTGTGAGCGCTCTCAATCGCATTCGCCCTGCCTCCCTAATCCCGTCAGCTTTTGAGCTTACAGGAACCCATTTTGCCGACAACGTCTGTTGACCTTGGGAAATCCCCTTGCTCGCGAATCCACTCTACTCCCCAGAGCTGCGCCAGCGACTATCGCGTCACACGGTTCTTGCTGGGGCCGACTTTAAGTCATCCTCTCCCTTTCTGGTAGTTGCCGACAAGCTGCGACAGTACATAACCGCCGGCTCTCAGGTCGTAGAACCTGCATCCCCCTCCAGTGAGATACCAGACGAGACTGCTGGATCCCTTGCCGGGTAGCGTCGCTCTGATTCTTAGAAGTGAAACGATGCGGTATTTTCTGCAACAGCTCCATGACGGCGGCTCTCAAAGCCAGGGAGCTGAGTGGAAAACGCCCATGCGGTTCTCTGTTCTTGTGCACCTGCCAACACATATCGACGAACTGCAAGGTTGCCCTGGCAGGGCAACCTCGGACGGCTCACCCGATCGGCTCGGGCTCGGTGCCGGGCATATGTCCCCTTTTTGCCTCGCTGGCAAAAATAATTTGCCGGCACCCCGAATGAAATGGCGGGGTCATTCGTTCTGATAGGCATAAGGCGACGAAGATGTCGTCGGTAGGGGATATGTTCATAACAACCATATGCACTGAGCGCTGCCCAAGGCTACGGGCAGGCGCTCCTGAAACAATTGCTGACCGCCTGGAGCTCTCTCGCAGTTCCGGCCGGGGCCAATGTACTTACCCACAGAGGGAAGAGCAGCCCGAAGAGGAACAGCACCGGAGTACGGAATTGCCGCCGGGGTCCCAGATGAGTTCCGACATCCAGACTTTGGAGTCGCCCCGTGAGGATAGCTTCAGGTCCAATCTCCTTGAGGCATATCCCCGGCTCCTGGCCCTCGCTCTTGCGCTCACCGGAAACCGAGCAGATGCAGACGATCTGGTTCAGGAAACTGTCGCTTCTGCTCTCACCCACCGAGCGCAGTTTGTAGGCGGTAATTTATTGGCGTGGGCCGCGACCATTCTGCGGAATGAGTTTCGCGACAACCAGCGATCCGCTTGGCATCGATACCGAGTACGTGGCGACATCCGAGTAGAGGACTTCGTGCCCCCTGATGCCATGCTAACGGCCGAGGCCGAGGTAATGCTGCGGCAGGTGGTGGTCGTTCTTGCACAGCTTGGCGATCAATGTCGCCAGTTGCTCATTCTAAGTGCCCAAGGGTTCAAGACTCGGGAGATTGCCGAGTTCCTGTCGATCCCGGAGGGAACCGCGATGCGTGGCATGTTTGATTGCCGGCGTCGCTTGCAACAGCGAATGAACCTCACACGAGAGTAACAGATGGCCATCGGTGTAATGACGATCATCCGCTACTTCGAGAACGATCTCGAAGAAACCGAGCGCCAGGCAGTTGAAACTGCGCTTGCAGGCGATGCTGAGGCGCAGGAACAACTGGAGATGCTTCGTCAGTCGGCGGATGCGTTAAGTCAGGCGTTCGGCCATCTTAGGGATGCTGCGCCACCTTCCCCGACGGACAACGTCCAAACCGCCAACTCGCACAGAGCCGAGCACCCACACCTGCGCTCCGACGTAGTGTCCGCCAGTGTTCCGGTGGAGGACGGTTCAGGCCTCCATTACTATATCGACCTGCTCCGTCGGCAATACTTCGTTCCTGCCGGTGTCTTCGGACTCGTACTCGCCGCCTTCGCCGCCTTCGCCATCTTGCTGCCCCCGGTCTTCCGGTCGGAGGCCAAGATACTGGCCGAATCCCAGCAAATCCCCGCCGATCTCGTGCGCTCGACCGTTACCAGCCTTGCCGACGACCGCCTTCAGGTGATCAAGCAGCGGGTCACGGCCCGCGACGCACTGCTCGGCATCGCCGACAAGTTTCAGCTTCTGCCCGAGGAGCGCACCCGGCTGTCGCCAACCGAGCTTGTCGAGCTGTTGCGCCAGCGCATTTCAATCGAGCCGTTCAACCCGGCCGCCACGGGCCGACGCGCCCGGGAAGACGCCTTCACCATTGCCTTCACGGTCGGCTTCGAAGACCGGTATCCCGACGTCGCCGCCAAGGTCGCCAACGAGCTCGTCACCCTCATCCTCAACGAAGACGTGCGCGCCCGCACCAGCCGCGCCACCGGGACTGCCCAGTTCCTCCGGCGCGAGGTGGAGCGCCAGGAGAAGGAGCTCGTCACCATCGAAGCCCAGATCGCCAATTTCGAGCTCGGGAACAAGGACGCGCTCCCCGACAAGCAGCCATTCCTGATGAGCGCGCTCGAGCGGGCGGAAAAGGACCTGGCGCTGCTGGATCGCGAAGTCCAGGGCATGGAGGAGGAAAAGCGCCTTCTCGAATTCGATTACTCCGTGAAGAAAGAAGGCGGCGGCAAGACCACTGAAGGCTCCGACCTGGCGAACACGGCGGTCAGTCTCGAGGCGCTCAAAGCCAAGCTTGCCGCCAGTTCGGCGGTGATGAGCGCCGACCACCCAGAAATCAAGGCGCTCAAACAACAGATCGCGGCGCTGGAGAAGCAGCTGCTGTCGCACGATGCCGCGCCCGCTCCTGAGAAGCTCGTGCCGGAAGACATGGCGAAGCTGGATCTCGGCACCCGCGTCGCCGCCGAGAAGATCGTGACCGTCGAGCGGCGCCGCCAGCTGCTGCTCGCCCAGCGCGCAAACCTCGCCAGGAATATCGAAGGCCTCAAAGGCCTGATTGCCCGGATTCTGGAAGTCCAGAAGGGTCTGAGCCGGCTCGAACGTCAGCGCGACGTGCTGCAGAAGAGCCTTGACGAACTTTCGTTCAAACTGATGCAGGCGCGTCTCGGCGAGAATCTCGAACAAGATCAGCAGGCCGAACGCTTTGAGGTCATCGAGCAGCCGGTGACACCGACTACGCCCGTGAGGCCCAACCGAAAGAAGATCTTCGTGCTTGGGCTGGCCCTAGCTATGGCGGCCGCTGCTATCTCCGTCCTCGGCCTGGGGCCACTCGGCCTAAGCATCCGCTCGCACCTTTCCCGTCAATGACAACCAAGTGAAGCAAGCTTCGTCACCTCCATGGAGATTTCAATGAAGGTTTTCGTGCCATTCACAGCAGCGCTGGCAATCGTTGCAATTGGGCTATTTCCGGGGCCAGCATTCGCCGATTGCCGGACAAATGTAGCTGCTCTCCAACAGCAGTTAGCGGAGACAGAAAGCAAAATTAGATCGCTTCTTGAGCAGGCGGATCGTCAATTTGGCCCCGAGCGAGACGAGTATCTGCGTCGCATTAGGGAGCTTTTCGCAGCCGGAGGGTCAACGAAGCATCTCTGGGAGGACGAACTTGTGGCGCTGCGGAATTTGGCGCCTGTAATCGAAAAGGAATATGTCGCGATAGCTGCGGCACTCATGACCGGAGTTGTGGCACTTCGCCAGGTCGAGTCGTTTGAACGTAACAAGCTCGAGTACGCGGTTGTTCTCTTCGGGAGTTTTGACGTCCCCCTGCCGAATGGTGGCGAGGTGATTTTCCGAAGAGATCACAGCGTTCACAATTTTCGATT
This sequence comes from uncultured Alphaproteobacteria bacterium, assembly GCA_963780765.1. Classification (GTDB taxonomy): domain Bacteria; phylum Pseudomonadota; class Alphaproteobacteria; order Rhizobiales; family Aestuariivirgaceae; genus CAWHQZ01. The sequence goes on from CAWADI010000032.1 coordinate 6,209, forward strand.
CTGGTCGGCGACAGTATGTCCAGCATTGTTGGACGGGGTTCAGGACGGTCAACCGGCTTGGAAAAAGCTTGTCGGGCTAGTTGACCTCAAAGAAGGCCTGACTACGAGGCAAGTGGAAGTCCTCAGGAACATGTCCCCTGAAGACAGGCAGGCGGTGCTGCGCCACATCGATGGACGGCTTAGGTCGCTTGCGGAGTCAAATCATGAATGAAGAACTCGACACCCTTCAACGATTGGAAAAGCGCGAAACGCCAATCCTGCCGCGTCCTGAGGCCCGCCGTCGCGCCATCGCCGAAGCAGTAGCGCACTTCGAAGCGGTGAATGAAAGTCCTCGCCAAGGAACTCTTCCCCGCAATTGTCTCAGCGCTGCAACGTCCGCTGCTTTCGCAACACTCTTCAGGAGACGATCCATGCGGCTTCCTTTGGTGCTTGCCGGGAGCGCGAGCGCTGCCGTACTGGCCCTTGCCGTCATCTACACATCACAGTTTCAAAATCCGAAACCTCCACGCGCGGTCACGCAGCAGTTTCAAAAACCCAAACCTTCACGCGTGGTCAGGCGACTTTCCGGCGCAGTGTCGTTTCGGGGTCCGGCATCACGGTGGAGGACACTTCGCATCTGAGGTTGGGGTTAGTTTCGGTGACCCCTTCCTCCCCCGCCTTGGCTGAGACCGATGCTGCTCGCCAGCGGGCAGGCGCCTACATCAGTCCGAATCACGCCGCATTCGATTCCGATCGGGTCTTGCCTGCATATCGCGAACAGGGGCGGGACCGGTTCACTGATATCTCGCCGAACCCTGTGAAGATCACGAAGAGTGAACCTGTGTCGACGTTTTCGATCGATGTCGATACGTCTTCGTATTCATTTCTGCGCGCCTCGCTCAACAGCAACTTGCTGCCGCAGAAAGATGCCGTGCGGGTAGAAGAGCTCATCAACTATTTTCCCTACGACTACCAGGGTCCGGCCGATCGCGCCGAGCCGTTCCGGGCATCGGTTTCGGTTTTTCCCAGCCCGTGGAACCCCGACACGCGGCTTCTGCACGTGGGGATCAAGGGGTTCGCCATGGACGGCGCGGATGCACGGCGCGCCAACCTCGTGTTCCTGATCGACACCTCGGGCTCCATGGACGAGCCCAACCGGCTGCCCCTCCTGCGCAACGCCTTGAAGATGCTGGTCGATACGCTGGATCCGGACGACAGCGTGGCCATCGTCGCCTACGCCGGCACTGCCGGCACGGTGCTCGAGCCGACGCCGGCAAAGGACAAGAGCCGCATCCTGGCTGCCCTCGACAGCCTTGGCGCGGCGGGCTCGACCGCCGGCGGAGAGGGCATTCGCCAGGCCTATCAGCTGGCCGAGAAGAACTTCGACAGCCGCGGCATCAACCGGGTCATTCTGGCGACCGACGGCGATTTCAATGTCGGGATCACTGACCCGGTGGAGCTGCAGAACTTCGTGGAGCGAAAGCGGCAGACGGGGGTCTACCTGTCGGTGCTCGGCTTCGGCATGGGCAACTACAACGACGAGCTCATGCAGAAGCTCGCCCAGAACGGCAACGGCAATGCGGCCTACATCGACAACCTCAATGAGGCCCGCAAGGCGCTGGTAGACGGTGCCGGGGCCATGTTGTTCCCGATCGCCAGGGATGTGAAAATCCAGGTGGAGTTCAACCCCGAGACTGTCTCGGAGTACCGGCTGATCGGCTACGAGACGCGGCTGCTCCACAACGAGGATTTCAACAACGATCAGGTCGATGCCGGCGAGATCGGCGCTGGCCACACGGTGACCGCGCTCTACGAGATTGCGCCGAAGGGATCGAAGGGCCTGCGCAACGATCCGCTGCGCTACGGCGACCGAGGTAGCGCGAGGCACGGCTGCCGCGGACGAATATGCGTTCGTGAAGATTCGCTACAAGCTGCCCGACGAGGAATCCAGCAAGCTCATGACCACGCCCGTGGCGAGAGATGCGGAGCTGGATGCGCTCGCGGCAGCTTCCGAAGACGCGCGGTTCGCAGCCGCGGTTGCGGCCTTCGGCCAGATCGTTCGCGGCGGCAAATACACCGGCAGCTTCAGCTACGACGATGTGATCGCTTTGGCCCAGGGCGCCAGGGGCAGCGATGAATTCGGCTACCGCACGGAATTCATCAACCTCGTCCGGCTGGCCAAGACCGCGCAACCGCTCGAACCGCTGCGGTAGTAGAACTCCTGCAACAAGACGGGCAGGAGGTGTTGCGCCACATCGATGGAGCGCCCCCTCGGAACTGACCAACAAACAGCCGCACACGATGACGAACGGCTACTGCCTGTTGCCCATTTAGGGAGGATATTTTTGATGGAAATTGCGCGTTCTACTGGGGTAACAGCGCTGAGAATGATTTTGTCTTCGCTTGCTGCCCTCGGTATCGGGTTTATGGCTACCGCAACTGCATTGGCCGACAGCCCCAATGGGCATGTAATAACCGATGTCGAGAAAGATTTCGTAGCGCGCGTTCTGGGTTCTACCGAACGTGTCTGGGGCGAAATTTCCAGAAGACTGGGCGGAAGTATCAGGAGCCGAAACTGGTTCTGTTCTCCGGCTTCGTCCAGTCCGCCTGCGGGATGGCCCAGTCGGCAATGGGACCGTTCTATTGTCCGCTCGACCAGAAGGTTTACATCGACCTGAGTTTCTATCAGGACATGAAGAACCAGGCTCGGCGCACCGGGCGATTTCGCCCATGGCCTATGTCATCGCCCACTTGGTCGGCCACCATGTCCAGAACCTGTTTGGCATCGCCGAGAAGGTGACGCAGGCCCGAATGCAGGCGACCTCAGAAGAGGGCAATGCGCTATCGGTGAGGATGGGGCTTCAGGCTGATTGCTTTGCCGGAATCTGGGTCAAGGAGGCCAATGCCACCGCCAAAATCCTCGAAGAGGGCGATATCGAGGAAGGTCTGAATGCCGCCGCGGCAGATCGGCGATGACCGATTGCAAACGCGCGGCCAGGGCTACGTGGTGCCCGATGCCTTCACCCATGGCAGTTCCGAGCAGCGCGTCCGCTGGTTCAGGAAAGGTTTGGCGGCAAACGATCTCCGCGACTGCGACACGTTCGGGACCGACCAGCTGTGACGCAAGGCTTCGACCGCCCGTCGTTTGGTTGTTCGATCACGATGCAACTCTTCAAGCTGACTCTGGCATTTGCTCTGTCCTCTGGGGCGCAGGCTGGTAGCAAGTGGTCATACGAGCGTGTTGAACCTGAAACTACGCCCCGTATCGTCATTGAAAACGACTACGGCGGGTACGTGGATGAGTATGTCGCTAATCTTAGAAAGTTGCGTAACAATGGTTTTCAGATAGAAATCAAAGGCCAGTGTCACTCTGCCTGTTCGCTGTATCTCCACGATCCAACGACCTGTGTTCATCCGAACGCAGAACTGTGGTTTCATTCAGGCCGTCCAGGAAAGAAAGATCCATCAAGGATACTGGGAGAAGAGGCTGTTGATGGCATGACGGAAGCCGAAAGAGCGGATATGGCCGGGTTAGATGCTTGGGAGATCCGAAATTATCCGCTGAAACTCAGGAACTGGATTCATTCAAAGGGCGGGCTCACTAGTGAGTGGCTTATTTTGAAAGGCGAAGAGCTGCGTCAGACGGTGAATATTTGTTCATAGCAAGCTACTCCTGTGTTGTGCGGTCGTTGCTGGCTACTCGATCAGCAAGAATGATAACAATGTCGTCGTCATCAACACTAGTCCACTGTGCTCTCAGGGACCGCAATGAGAATTCTTCGCTCCTATCATTCCAGCTATCTCGTGAGGGAAGAATAAGCTTCTGCCTGGTGACCCAGCGAATCAGTGTCCGAAAGATTTGTTGTCTCTTTTGTCGCCGCAAGGAGGCTAACGGCAACGCCTCCAGTTGAAATAGCCACTGCAGCCTGGAGCAGCCATTGCCTCTGCAGGACTCCAGGATGTCCGTACAGCGTTTTTTCGTGTTTGGAGTCTCCCGGAAGCCATTGGCAATGAAAAGTGCATCAGCGACTCAATTTGGAGTCTACAGAGGCATCCTGTTCTTCGTGACCCAGACCTGATTCCTGCCAATTCCTGGAGTGTTTGCTGCATTGGGCGTTGCAGACATCCATGGAAAATGATTCATTTGATTCCCTCAACACGGAGGGGGCGGTTATGACAGGCATATCTCAAAGAGCTTGTCCAGCTTTTTATACACCGTACCCTGTAGCTGCTGTTGAGACCGCCTTGGTTTTGAATCGGTTGAGCTTAGGCTCAAGCATGAAAACTAAGGTCAAACTTTATCCCGTCATCCTTTGTGGGGGATCGGGTACACGCCTGTGGCCAATCAGCCGGCGAGACCTCCCGAAGCAGTTTGCGGTGGCAAGGGATGGAAAGTCACTGTTTCAGCGCACATTCGATCGTGCGTCGAGCTACTCCCTAGCCGATGGCACTGTGTGTGTCGCCCACCAGGACTACCGCTCTCTCATTAATAATCAAGTGACGCAGAATTCGCGCCAGGGCAACCTGCTTATTCTGGAACCCGCGCCGCGCAATACGGCGGCTGCAATTGCCAGTGCCGCTCTCTACCTGGCTAAGGCGGACCCCGACACGATTATTGCCTGCATGCCCGCTGACCATGAAATTGCGCCAGTGCAACGCTTTCACGATACCCTCACAAACGCGGTCCATGTTGCATCAGCGGGTTGGATCGTCACTCTCGGGGTCGCGCCGACACATGCAGCCACCTCCTTCGGTTACATTCAGCCGGGTGATCCGATCGCCGGGGCGGGCTCTGCGAGGAAGGTCGACCGCTTCGTGGAAAAGCCTGACGAACAAACGGCGCGTGAATGTGTTCGTAACGGCTACCGGTGGAATTCGGGACTGGTGGTGGGGCGGGTTGATGTGATCATTGAGGCGCTCTCCCGTCATGTCCCAAAGGTACTGGCGGCCTGCCGAATCGCAGTATCCCGAGCCGCCAAAGAGTACGGTCATATCAGCCTTCAGCCGGAAGCGTTTCTCGCCTGCGAGTTGATTTCCTTCGATCACGCCGTCCTGGAGAAGGACGACCGCGTAGCCGTAGTCGATTTCGATGCCGAGTGGAGCGCCGTCGACGCCATGCCGAGCTGAGACTAAGCGCCCTGCGGGTGCTAGATTCTGCTGCACGAAGCGCTGCGCACCCCCCTGACCAACATCATCGGCTTTTCGCAGGGCTTGTCGATCGGCATCGCCGGTGAGCTGCAAACCAAGCAGCACGAATACCTGCGCCACATCCAGACCTCTTCCAACGACCTGCTCGCCATCATCGACGCTATTCCCGATCTCACGACCATCGACGCCGGCGCCATGGAGCTGAGACTAAGCTCCTTGCGGGTGGAAGCACTGCGCGCCCCCCTGACCAACATCATCGGCTTTTCGCAGGGCTTGTCGATCGGCATCGCCGGCGAGCTGCAAACCAAGCAGCACGAATACCTGCGCCACATCCAGACCTCTTCGAACGACCTGCTCGCCATCATCGATGCCATTCTCGACCTCACGACCATCGACGCCGGCGCCATGGAACTGAGACTGAGCTCTTTGCGTGTGCAGGATTTGCTGCGCGAGGTGGCCGAGAGCATGGACGAAACCTGCGGCTCGCGGGACCTGACGCTGGTCATCCGGGAAGTCGCCGAAGATGCCGCCGAGTTTGTCGGTGACGGCAAGCGCATACGGCAGATCGTCACCAATCTCTTGTCCAACGCCATCGGCTTCTCCTCGCCCGGCGGCGAGGTGCACATGGGCGCCTTGCGCGAAGGCGCAGACATCCTTCTCTGGGTGTCCGACACCGGCAAAGGTATCGATCCCGAATTCCAGAGCCGCGCCTTTGGTCGCTTCCAGGCTCAACCGGCGGCGGGCGGCCATCGCGGCCCCGGGCTCGGCCTGGCGATCGTCAAGAGCTTCGTTGAGCTGCACGAAGGCAAAGTGACGCTGCACTCGCGGGTCAACAAGGGTACAACCGTCATCTGCCGTTTCCCCGTCAAAGGTCCGGCCTCGGGAAGGCGGGCGTCCTGAGCTGGCTTGGGTTTCGGCCAATATGTCGAGGCTTTTGCGGCAAAATGCGATTGGTGCCGACGTGCTCGACGAACTGCGGTGATGGTGGAGTGCATGGGTGAAGAAGGGGAGTTCATGCCGCATGGACAGGAGAAGAAGAGCACTATGGCGGCTTTCAGCGCTGTTGCGGGAGGAACAGGAACAGGAGACCTTGGCGGTCTCCTGGCGCACGGCAGCGGCGATTGATGCCGACGTTAATGCTGCCCTCGTCCAATTTTACCGCCATGCAGAGGGATCCTACCAGCTTGTAAGGAAAGCTGCGGGAGTTCTGGTGTTTCCGACGATTTTTAAGGCGGGGATGGGTATAGGCGGGGAATACGGTGAGGGGGCGCTGCGCATCCGCGGCAAAACGGTCGCGTACTTTAACACTGTATCAGCCTCGTTGGGATTCCAGCTCGGTGCGCAGGCGAGGTCCGTCATCATATTGTTCATGACCAAGGGCGCACTTGCACATTTCCGCCGAACGGACGGCTGGTACTTTAACACCGTATCAGCCTCGTTGGGATTCCAGCTCGGTGCGCAGGCGAGGTCCGTCATGTTATTGTTCATGTCCAAGGGCGCACTTGAATATTTCCGCCGAACGGACGGCTGGAAGGTTGGTGTCGACGAATCCGTGGCACTGGCAACAGTCGGTGTCGGCGGCTCGATCTATACGGACAGAATTACCAGTCCCATGGCCGGCTTCATCTTCGATGGAAAGGGATTGATGTATTACTTAACTCTTGAGGGCTCAAAAATCAGTCGAATATTTCCGGATTTGGCACGAATGCGAAGTGACGAGCGGCGCTATTTGCGACTGCTTTTGGATGGAAAGCAGACTGTGGTTCGCGCCGCCTAGGCCGCCTGAAGGAGAATGGAGTGGCGGGCTACCCAACTCAGCCACACACCCTCTCCCGGCTCATGAATTTTTGACTCGCGGTTCTGATGGAACACCGTGAGCTCGACGTCGCCGACCTTCACGCGATAGGTGATCGAGGCACCCATGTAAATGGGCTGAACGACTTGAGCGGCGAGGCAGTTAAGAGCCTCTTCGCCGTCCGCTACGGGCGGAAAATCGATGTGAAGAGAGAATTTCTCGGGTCGGACGGTGAGTGTCACCGGAGTTCCTTCCGCTGGTAGCGGGTCCAGGGTCTGAACTTTCTGGCCATCACCGAGAATGACGACGACTTCGCCCGTCCGGCCTCCCACCCGGCCTGAGAGGAGATTGGTGGCGCCAAGAAACTCCGCGGCAAACGCGGTGCGCGGTCGTTCATAAACTTCGTCCGGCTTGCCCGTCTGCACAGCCCGATGCCGACAAGGATTTCGTATCCCGGGTAGTAGGCTCCACCGAACGTGTCTGGGGCGGAATTTTCAAGAACATTAGTCGGGAGTATCAGGAGCCGACCCTCGTCCTGTTCTCAGGCTTCGTCCAATCCGCCTGCGGAATGGCCCAGTCGGCAATGGGACCGTTCTATTGTCCGCTCGACCAGAAAGTCTACATCGACCTGAGTTTCTATCAGGACCTGAAGAACAGACTCGGCGCACCGGGTGACTTCGCCCAGGCCTATGCGTCACTTTCTCCGCGATGCCAAACAGGTTCTGGACATGCCGGCCCACGAGGTGGGCGATGACAGCAGACCCGCATGCGCGCCTCGCAGGAAGAAGGCAACCCGCTGTCGGTGAGGATTGTGCTTCAGGCTGATTGCTTTGCCGGCATCTGGGCCAAGGAGGCCGATGCCGCCGCCAACATCCTCGAAGAGGGATATAGAGGAAGGTCTGAATGCCGCCGCTGCGATCGGCGATGACCGGTTGCAGAAGCGCGGCCAGGGCTACGTGGTCCCCGATGCCTTCACGCATGGCAGTTCCGAGCAGCGCGTCCGCTGGTTCACGAAGGGCTTGCAGGCAACTGACCTGCGTGACTGCGACACGTTCGCGACCAACGAGCTATGATGTGCTTTACCCGCAGCCACCTCAAGACCGATCCATTAGTGCACTGGTGTATGGCGCCGAAATACCGCGAGCCGCTCCCGTCCCGTCAACTATCGCAGACGCCGACCGCGTCACCGTTCGTCGGCTGGGATTTCGGCGTTACTGAGAGAAAAGACGGTCTGAAGAAATCGGCAACGGCGGGATGCGGACAATTTCCTCTCGCTGAGATGTGAATGTCTTGATATGGCAAGAATGCGAAAGCAGCAGTGGCCGCCAATTGCGGCTGCTAGCTGGAAAGCAGACTGACAGGCCGCTGTCGTCTCAAGGACTTGCGGCGCGTGTAGCTTGCTCGAGTTCACTCTTGAGCCGTTCCATCTCCGATTGGAGTTCATTGCGCCGTGCATTCGCCTGCTCGAGCTCTGTATTGAGACTGGCGGTCCGGTTCTTCAACTCTTCTGCCTGTGCCATTGCCTGGTTGACCGCTTGCTTGGCGCTTGCCAGCTCGGTTCGCGTTGTTCCCAGACGAGACTGTGCATTCCGAAGCTGGGATTGGACTGATTTGACCTCCGACGTGGCATCCTTCAATTTGGTCTGGAGTTCATCGCGTTGAGCGATCGCGTTTTTGACCTCCGACGCCGCGTCATCCAATTTGGTCTGGAGTTCATCGCGTTGAGCGTTCGCAGTCTCGAGCTGCGAATTGAGTCCGGCCGCCTGGTTCTTCAGCTCCTCTGCCAGCGCTTTTGCCTGATCCGCCGCTTGCTTGGCGCTCGCCAGTTCGCCTTGCGTTGCTCCAAGACGAGACTGCGTATTCTCGAGCTGGGTTTGGACTGACTTGGCGTCAGAGGCGGCGACTTCCAATTTGCTTTGGAGTTCACCCCGCTGCGCGTTCGCCTCCTCGAGCTCCGAGTTGAGACTGGCGGCCCGGTTCGTCAGCTCCTCTACCTGCGCCTTTCCCTGATCTGCCGCTTGATCTGCCGATTGCCTGGCGCTCGCCAGTTCGCTTTGCGTTGTTTCCAAACGCTGCTGCGTTTGAACTGCGCGATAGCCGGCAAGAATGGTCGCCAAAACGAGTGCCGCTCCAACGAACCATGCCAATGCCGGGATCCTGTTGTTTCGGTCAGCCATCTTTATCCCTCCATTCCACTTTCGCGATCAATCGCAGGTGTCCTTGAGCATATCATACCGGCAGCGCGGCCCTGCGCTGCTCGACGATTCGCATGAAATCCCGGGCCGTCGGATCCGAGGCGTCGAGCAGGTCCTTGAAGTCCTGCCAGTCCAGCGCCAGTACTTCGACATCGCTGCGTGCCCGCACATCGGCGGTGCGCCGTGTCTCTTCGAGGATCCCGATCTCGCCGAAAACCTCCCCGCGGCCGAGCGTGGCCAAGCGCACGTCCGCACCCTCCGCCGTACGTCGCATCACCTCCACCTCGCCGTCGGCGACGATGTAGAACCGGTCCGGGTGTTCCCCTTGTCGGATCACCACCTCCCCGGCAGGGAATCGCACCGTTTGCAGACGGTTGGAGGCGCGGGCCAGGGCTGCCTTGCTCAACCGCGGAAACGTCCTGGCGACCCACTCATTGTAAGTCTTATGTGTCAACTCGCCCGGCCTCCATGTCACCGGGCACAGCTCCCCCGAGCGCAGGGCCTGAAGCACGCGCAGGGTTTCCCTGACGTTGCGACCCACTTCCAGATCGTTCACTGTGATGTGGCGCACGATGCCCTGAGGATCGATGATGAACGTTCCCCGCAGGGTTGCACCGTCAGCCAACAGGACGTCGAAACCCTTGCTGAGCTGCTGCAAGGTATCGGCGAGTACCGGATAGTTCACGCTCAGCAACCGCGGGTCGCTCTCGAACCACGCCTTGTGGCTGAAGAAGCTGTCGGTGCTGGCGCCGATGACGACCGCTTCCTCGGCCTTGAAGTCGGCTTCCAGTTCCCCGAACGCGACGAGCTCGGTAGGGCAAATGAACGTGAAATCCCGCGGATAGAAAAAGAGCACGAGCCACTTACCGCGATGCCCGGCTAACGCCATACGCCTGGGCCCATGGGCGCCCCTTATCCAATAGTCCACTTCGGCGTCGGGTGCCGGCGCTCCGACCTTGATGCCCATCGGATGCTCCCTCGTATAGCTCGCACAGACCTTATCGGATGTCTTTATATATAGAACACCGAATGAACCTTGGCTAACTACTCGCCAGAGGTGGGCAGGGGGGCCCCGGCATAGGCGTCGGCCCGGAGAGCACGCCGCTTGCGCGCCTGTTACTGCGACTGACGCGGGTCGTCCTTCGGATTGATGTAGCTGATGCCCCAAGGCCCGTTGGTAGTGATCTGCGTCACCGTTTCGCCTTCGAAGAAGGCATAGTGGGCCATGCCGGGAGACAGAGCAAAAAAACTGCCGGCCGGCAGAGCCTGCACTCTGCTCTCATCGGCCTTCTCCCCCATACCCAATCGGAACGTGCCCGATATCACGGTCACGACCTCGGGCTGGGGATGGGTATGCGGCGCAACGCGATAGCCGTCGGGAACCTTGAGCCGCATTGCGAACAGGCCTTGCTTGGCCGGGTCACCGTAGAGCACCACCGCCTCGGCTCCCGGCGGCAGCCCGGGGGTGCTGGTCCCCATTTGATTTCTTGCGCGGGCACGACCGTGTGCTGATCCTCGGCTGAAACGATGGAAGCTGCACCGGCGAAGATGAAGGCGCTGGACAAAAGAAGCGTGAGCAACGTTTTCATGAGCCTAACCTCCGAGGAGTTATCGGGGCGATGCAGCCGCCGGCAACCGGCCGGCGCCCGTCGCTTCCACACGTTATCCCGATCGGATGGACTCGGCTAGGCGCTCACTCACCGGCAGCTGACGCCGCCGGAGTGCTGGTCTAGGAGCTCAGATCTCTTCGAATGTCCGCGCGTAGCTGCAAGGATGCCCTATCGTCCATCAGCTCCCTGGCGAGCTTTCTCCGTGCCTGCGCAATGTGCCCGGCGACATGTCGCAAGACCCCCAGCTCGTGCTCGCGGCTGGAACTCCTTTGAGCGCCCGACAGCTCTGTCAGGCGTTCAATGGCGCTGCGTACGTGGTCGGCCTGTGTCTGCGGTCTCATGGTCATGGTTGTTCATCCCCAGTGGCAATTGAGTGCGCGAAGATTCACGCACACACGCAATTCACACCACAACCAAATAGTGGTGCCGGTATGAAATAACTTTTGGCCTGTGCGGTTTTGGCAACAAGGTGCTGTAACGGGAAATCGACCTCGTGCGCCCGGTCGCGCGGGAGCAAAGCCTTGACTTAATATGCAGAAGAGGATTTGCGAAGCGATGCGCAGGGCGGGCGGCTTGCGCCAGCCCCGAGGAACTGGCCAAATTGGCGAAGCGCAACCGACTGCCTGAGTGCCTCTGATGGCGACATTACCTGCACCCTCTGATCGCTTGGAACTGTCGGTCGTGATGATGGGAGTTTGCGGCTCGGGAAAGACAGTCGTAGGCAGCCACCTGGCAGAACATCTGGGACTTCCGTTTCTCGAGGGTGACGATTTTCATCCGCCTGCCAACGTCGCAAAGATGTCATCAGGCACCCCTTTGACGGATCGCGATCGCTGGCCATGGCTGGATGAAATCGCCGCCGCGCTCAGCCGCGAACGGCGATCGGGACGCGGCGCCATAGCCACCTGCTCGGCGCTGAAGCGCGCCTATCGCGATCGGCTGCGGAGCAGGACAGATGGGCAGCTTCTGTTTGTGCTGCTCGACGGGCCGCGCAACCTTCTCCCGGCCCGCATGGTGCACAGGAGCGGGCATTTTATGCCTGCATCGCTGCTGGACAGCCAGCTGGCGATCCTCGAAAGGCCCGACCCTGATGAGTGCGCCTTGCGTCTGGATTTCAGCCGCTCCGTCTCCGAACTGGTAGATGACGTAGTGGCCGCGCTCAAGGCTCGTTGATCAGAACCAACTACCCACGAAGCCTGAGGACAGCGACGAGACATTGAACAATCCCGCGATTGCGGTAGGGTTGCTCGTTGCGCCATCGCCAGCGAAATTGCGTTGTCTGGCTCCCGAACTCTGAAAGCCGTCTTGATGCGCGATGGTCAACCGGAGCGCGATCGCCTTCGCGGGATCATCCTCCTCGTCCTCTCGGTGTCTTTGTTTGGCGTCGTAGACGGCATCAGCAAGATGTTGGCGGAAACGCAGTCCGTTGGCCAGATCGTGCTCGCGCGCTACGCGCTGGCGCTGCCTGTCCTTCTCGCTGCCAGCCTGCCGCTTGATTTGGCGAACCTCTTTCAAACCGCGCGGCCGGGACTGCAGATATTGCGGGGAATCGCGCCCCTGATCATCGGCGGGGCGATGGTCCTGGCCGTGCGTTACCTGCCAATCGCCGACGCGACCGCAATCCTGTTCGCCGGGCCGTTCCTGGTGGTGATGCTGTCGGCTCGGTACCTTGGCGAGCGCGTGCGTCTGCCAAGCTGGATTGGGGTAGTTGCCGGCTTCACCGCCGTCCTCATCGTCGCGCGGCCGGGTTTCAGCGAACTCTCCAGATATACGGCGTTTCCGCTGATCGCGGCCGTGTTCTATGCGCTGTTCCAACTCATGACCCGCCGTCTCGCCGCAGCGGGTGAAGACCCGAACACAACGCTCGCCTGGACGCTTGCCACGGGTGTTGTGGTCGCCGCGCCGGTCGCCGTCCTCACCTGGGCACCGGTTGGCCTGACCGCCTGGCTGCTTATGATATCGCTGGGGCTTGTCTTCGGAGCGGCCCAGGCGCTCATGGCCCGCGCCTTTGTCTATGCTCCTGCGAATGTGCTGACACCCTTCAGCTATGCGCAGATCATCGCGGCGACGCTATTCGGGATTGTCGTCTTCAGTGCTGTTCCGGATCGCTGGACGCTGGCCGGCATCGCGCTGATCATCGGTGCCGGCGCCTATGTCGTACGGAGCCAGCGGACACGATGATCTAAGCCGGGGCATCATCTTTCACTCGTAGCGAACCGACTGAAACCTGATCTGCTTGGTCAGGGAGAGGGCTAGTAGCAGGCTGGAGCCAGTGGCGACCACCATCTTGGGAAGGGTCATCCACTCGAGGGTCCAAGCCGATCCGGAACGTTCGTTCTCGTGTACCAGCCCCTGGTGAAGGGTGCCAAGCAGGCCGGCATTCAAGCGGGCGAGGGTCACCAACACCTCTGCGCTGACGGGGTTGGACTTGTGCGGCATGGCGGAGGAGCCGCCGCCGCCGGTCAGTGCGATGCTGCCAATCTCGTTCTGAGAGAGCAGGGCGACATCGGCGCCGAGCTTTCCCGCTGCGCCGGAGATGAGTGACAGTACCGACGCGAATCCGGCGATACGATCCCGGCCCGAGTGCCAGGGCAGGGCGGTGCCGAGCCCGAGCCCGGCGGCGAGCCGTCGTGCGACGTCGTCGCCCTTCCCGCGCAGTTCTGCCCGGGTGCCGACCGGACCCCCGAGCTGCACTACGAGCACTTCCCTCTTGCTGGATGCCAACGCCCCACGACAACGCCGCAAAGGCTCCAGCCAGGTCATGATCTTGTCTGCCACCGTGATGGGCAGCGCGCGCTGCATCCTGGTGTGTGCCATGACGGTGAGGTCGCCAAAGCGTTGTGCGAGTTCGCCCAGCTGCGTCTCCAGCGCCTGTAGACGTGCTTCGATTATGTCGATCGCGCTTGCGAGCCGTAGCGCCAGGCCGGTGTCGACCGCGTCCTGACTGGTGGCACCGAAATGAACTGCTCCGGCATGCGGCTCGCCCACGGCGGCGCACAACTGTCGGATGAGGGCTGGTACCACGACGCCATCCGTTACCATGCCGGCGGCCAGAGCAGCCCAGTCCGGGGTCAGGATGATTGCCGCTTCGCGGATGGCGGCTGCGTCGGCCCGCGACACCAGCCCGGCTTCGACTTCCGCCTCTGCCAGCGCGGCCTCAAACCGCAGGATTGCGCTGACCTCCGGCTCGTCCCCGAACAGGCTTTCGAGTTCTGGATCGCCTGTCAGATGCTGAAGCAGAGATCGTGTCATGCCAACCGTTTCCCGCAGGTTCGGGGGCTCTGCAAGGCCTCTCAGATATCGAAGAACACTGACTCGTCCTCGCCCTGCAGGCGGATATCGAGCGTGTAAACCGCCCTGCCTTCCGCCTTCGACCGGACTGCCAGCAGCGTTTTGCGGCGCCGTACGTCCGTGACGTGGTTGAGCACAGGGTCGGAACCGTTCGCCTCGGCCTCGTCTTCGAAGTAGAGACGGGTGTGCAGCCCCACATTGATACCCCGGGCAGCGATCCAGAGCGTCAGATGCGGCGCCATCGGCTTCCCGTCCGGGTCGCTGAAACGCCCGGGCTTGACCGTGTCGAAGCGGAACGCGCCGCTGCCGTCGCACGCCGCGCGTCCCCAGCCATTTCGATACTCGCCATCGCTGTCTGCCTGCCAGACTTCGACGATCGCATCCGAGACCGGAGCACCGGAGCCGTCCAGCACGCGACCAGTCACCACGATGCGTTCACCCGGACCGACGGAAAGTGGACCCGAGCCGAGATCCTTGACATTGAGGCGGGCGATCTCCTGCAGGCTGGGCGTGAGACCGATGTGCACATAAGGGCCGGAGGTCTGAGATGGCGACTCTTTCAGGGGCGGCAGAGGGCTGAGCATTAGTTCCCCTCGATCCGGTTCTCAAAGATCGTCGAGCGCCGGCCGCGCAGCACGATGTCGAAGCGATAGGCAAGCGCGTCCATTGGGGTAGTGTTGTGCAGATCAAGTCGCGCAATGAGCTGCTCGACGGCCGCCCGGTTGGGGATGCTAATGGCGATCGGATCCTGCCAGATCATCGGATCGCCCTCGAAATACATCTGGGTGATGAGACGTTGAGAGAAGGCATGTCCAAACAGCGAGAAATGGATATGCGCGGGCCGCCAGTCATTGCCGCCGTTAGGCCATGGATATGCCCCCGGCCTAATGGTGCGAAAATGGTAGTAGCCGTTGTGGTCGGTGATGGCTCGCCCGCAGCCACCAAAATTCGAGTCCAGCACCGCCTTGTATCCCTCCCGCTTGTGCCGGTAGCGGCCGCCGGCGTTCGCCTGCCAGACCTCCACAAGCGTTCCGCGCACCGGCCGCCCATTCTCGTCGAGCACGCGGCCATGGACCGCGAGCCGCTGGCCGATGGCCTCACCGCCGTCCGGGCCGAAGTTCCGGATGAGGTCGTTGTCGAGCGGGCCCAGCATATCATGCCCGAAGACAGGCCCGGTGAGCTCCGATTTGGTTGCGCTCAGCGACAGCAGGCCATGCTTTGGCGACCGCAGGAGCGTGCTTTTGTAGGCTGGCGCCAGGGCAGGCGGATGCCACGACCTGTCACGCTGGTAGAAGGCGCCCTCCGGCTCGTCTGGGGGTACCGATGTCATCAAGCTCCCCGTTTGGCCAATTCGCGCTTGGCAATCGTAAAGGCGCTGTTGGCTGCCGGAACACCAGCATAGACAGCAACATGCAGCAGCGCTTCTTTGATATCTTCCGGAGTTGCCCCCGTATTGGTGGTAGCGTTGATATGCAGTGCGAGTTCCTCGTCGTGCCCTGCAGCCGCCAGCAAGGCGATGGTGATCAGCGAACGCTCCCGCCGGCTCAGCCCCGGGCGTGACCACACGGATTCCCACGCCGCTCTGGTTATGAAGTCCTGGAATTCGGCGTCGAACTCGGTTGTCGCGCCGTCCGCTCCATCCACGTGCGCGTTGCCCAACACGGCACGTCGAGTTGCCATTCCCCGACCCGAGAAATCGTTATTTTCAGCCATGCATGACCTCATCCAGATGTTTGTTGATCAGACGAACAAGGGCCGCGGACTGCTCTATGGCCGGCACATGTCCTGCATCGCTGATTAGTTCGAAGCGGGCACGTCTGATGCCGTCCGTCAGTGCTCGCACCACTTGTGGCGGAGTCGAGACATCGTGCTCGCCGGCGATGACGAGGGTCGGCGAGTTCGATCCGCAAGAGTTCATCGCGCAGGTCGGCATCGCGTACAGTGGCACAAGTTGCCACATAACCGGCCGCCGGGCAGCGCTCGACCATATTGCGCCATCCGGCGAACTCGGCGGGCCTACTCGTCCGGTACCCCGGGGAAACCCAGCGCTCGATGACGGCCTCGGAGATTGCGGCCATTCCCCCAGCCTCAACGGCGGCGATGCGCTCGTTCCACGAGGCTGCGGTGCCAATGACGGCTGCAGTATCACAGAGGACAAGCACGCGGACCTTGTCGGGATGTTTCGAGGCGACGCGCATCGCGATCATGCCCCCCACCGAGATGCCGCAGATTGCAAACCCTTCGAACCCGGCATGGCACGCCAGCCCCAAAAGATCCGCCGCATGATCGTCGAGGCTGTAGGGGCCGGCAGGCGCATCGGACAGCCCGTGACCCCGCTTGTCGTATGTCAGGGCCCAATATCGTGAACCGAGATGGGGCAACACGCCTTCCCAGATGCGAAGATCGGTACCCAGCGAGTTCACGAGGATCAGCGGCAGTCCGTCCTGCCGCCCTGTCAGGCGATAATGAATCGTAACACCGTTGAGGGTTGCGAACGCCATTGCAACTAAGGCTCCGTGAGCCTCGCCATTGCACGCTTCTGGGCTGCGATCCGGAATGGTGCGTTGGCTGCGCCGTAACCGGCATAGCCGCTGATGCGCTGAACTATCTCGAAGAAGAAGCCTGCCCCGAGTGTCCGGCTGTAAAACTGAAAGAACTCGCCGGTGTCGTCCCGGTCATAGAGAATATTCTGCCTGCGAAGGCGTGCCAGAAACGCATCATCGAGCTCAAAACGGGCCGCCAGATCATCATAGTAGCTCTTTGAGAACTTGAGTGTCTCAAAGCCCCGCTCAGCCATTGCAGCGGCGGAGGCAAAAATATCGTCCGTCGCAAATGCCAGGTGCTGGATGCTGGAGCCAAAGGTGCTGGTCACGAAATGCCCCGCGAGGGTACGGCTGTTCTCCGCTCCGTTAAGCGTGAGGCGGAGCGAGCCAGTGGCATTTTCGATAACCTGACTACGAACCAGGCCGGCCGGATCGAGGACATCCACCATGGGACTCTTCCGAACCTCGAAGATCGAGCGGTAGAAAAGCACCCAGGTCAGCATCTGGTCGTAATCCATTGTCTGGGCGATGTGATCGGTTCGTGACAGCCCGCACTCTTCGACTTTGCCACCTCCAGTCGCGGCGAACTCGACCTCCCAGACGCGGCCCAATTCGCTGTGGCGGTCGAGGAAGTAGATCACCCCACCCCCCACTCCTCGAATTGCCGGTATGGCGAGTTCTCCAGCCGCAACGGGCTGCTCAAAGATCCGCGCGCCGAGTGCCCTTGCCCGGGCGACGGTCGCCTGCGCGTCAGGCACGCGGATGCCGAAGGCGTAAGCAGACGTGCCGTGGGTTACGTAGCTCGATCGGGCCAAGCCCTCGCGCTCTGTGTTGATGACGAGGTTGATCTCACCCTGCCGGTAGTGGGTTACACTTTTCGACTTGTGTTGGCCGGCCGCGACGAACCCCAAGTGCCCGAATAGGGCAGCAAGCTGGTCCGCACCCTTATTGTCAGCAGTGAACTCAACGAACTCGATGCCGTCTGCTTTGCTACGCGGGGGCATCGGCGGTACACGGATGGAGATCGGCACCGGTTCCCTTCGTGCAACCTGGTCCACGAGATAAACCAGCGAGCGGTGACCGTCGGCAGCGATGGTCTTCGGTAGTCCTCCCCGGAATTGGTCGTTGAAGATCTCGAGCGACAACGGTCCGCAGTATCCGGTCGCGGCAACGGCGCGCATGAAATCGACCACGGGCAGGTCGCCTTCCCCCGGCATGTTGCGGAAGTGACGGCTCCAGTAGAGCAGGTCCATGTCGATCAAAGGTGCATCGGCGAGTTGCACGATGAAGATCTTGTCTCCGGGGATGGAGCGGATCGTATTCGGGTCGATTTGGCGCGCCAGCGTGTGGAAACTGTCGAGGATCAATCCGATCCTCGGATGGTCGGCGCGGCGTACGATTTCCCAGGCGTCACGGTGATCGAACACGTGCCGGCCCCACGCAAGAGCTTCGAAGCCGATACGGATGTTGTAAGCAGCTGCGATGTCGCCGAGCTCGTGAAGATCGGCGGCGGCGCGGTCAATGCCTCCGAGTGCCAGAGGCGAGACATTCGAGCAGATCAGCATCAGGTCAGTGCCCAGCTCCCGCATGACCTCGAATTTTCTTCGTGCACGGTCGAATGCACGGGTGCGGTGCGGCTCTGGCAGCCCCTCGAAATCGCGGAACGGCTGGAACAAGGTGATCTCGAGCCCTGCCTCGCGCACCATGGCGCCTACGTCGCCGGGTGAACCGCCGAAGGTAAGAAAATCGGTCTCGAAGATCTCGACGCCGTCGAATCCGGCTTCGGCAATGGCCTCGAGCTTCTCCACGAGATCGCCACTGATCGATACAGTTGCGATGGACGTCTTCACCGGATCCTCCGGTAGACACTATACGAACCAGTTAGTTCAATCGCAACGACGCTAGCTCGGAGCCGAGGCGCTGTCAGCCGGTTGGCAGCTTCGAAGGCTTCAGGACGTAGCGGAGCACCATCTCGACGGCGTTCTGCCGAAGAGATGCGAGCGCTTTCGGTGCCCCGAGGTTGCGCCCGAAGATTTTCGAGAAGGTTGCTCGGTTCGAGACATTGAAGAAGCAGAGAGCGCTAATCTGCCAATGGAGCTCGATGGCGTCGAGGCCACTGCGAAAGATGCCCTCCGTCACCCCGCGATGGTAGACGGATTCGATGGTGTCGATGGCCGATACGTTTAGCTGGCGGATGACTTTCGAACGATCGAGGTATTCTCCGTGATGGATGTTTTCGATCATCACCATGCGGATGAAATCCTCGTGCAGGTGATGGTGATCGAAGGTGAACTCGACGAGTTTTCGCAGGGCCTCGAGCGGTGCCAGTCCCTCAACATCGAGTTTCGACTCACCGGCGCGAACGAGGCGATAGGCGTTTTCGAGCGCGCTCAGATAGAGACCTTCCTTGTCGCCGAAGTAGTAGTAGATCATCCGCTTGCTTGAGCGCGTGCGGGCGGCAATCTCATCAATGCGGGCGCCCGACAGGCCGTGGAGCGCGAACTCTTCCGAGGCGATGTCGATGATATTCTGGCGGGTTCCCTCCGGGTCCTGGCTACGGACCGGCTTTGCCCCTGAACGCGCTTTCTTTCTCTTCGTGGCAACAGCCATGTGCCCTCCCGCCAAACCAGCGCGCACGTCAGTTGACTAAACTAACCAGTTCGTACATTGTGCACCAGCGCTAGCATAGTTACCAGCTGAGCCGGAAAAAACAACCAGGGCCGGAGCTGCCCGTTCGGCGCATTGGGAGGAGACGACGAACTCAACGCTCACCAGCGATAGCAGGGCGCGTCCGCTCGTAGATGGCATTGCGAAGCGTCACGCCGCACGCAAGTCAGGTGCCCGGTCGGTCCTGGTTGGCCTTGTAGGGCGGGGGATTGGGCTCTCGCGGTCGCCCCTCATGCACCAGCGTGAGGGCGAACGGATCGGCCTGCAGTATACATACGCGCTACTCGACTTTGACGTCGGTGGATTGCCGGACAACGCCCTCCCGGACGTGGTCGCGGCGGCCGAGGCTGCCGGCTTCTCGGGCCTCAATGTCACTCATCCCTTCAAGCAACGCATCGTGGAGTTGCTGAGCGATCTTTCGCCCGAGGCCGCATCGATTGGCGCTGTCAATTCGGTTGTTTTCGCCGGCGGGCGACGCATCGGACACAATACCGACTGCTGGGGCTTCGCCGAGAGTTTCCGTAAGCACATGGCGGGCTGCCCACTCGATGTCGCGCTCCAGTTCGGGGCGGGAGGAGGCGGAGCGGCGGTGGCCCATGCCCTGCTCGAGCTCGGCGTTCGGGAGCTGCAAATCTTTGACCCCGACGGCAAGCGGGCGGCGAGCCTCGCCTCGCGGATGTCGCAGCGCTTCGGCAGGGCGGTTGCACTGGTAGCCGGCCCAGGGGGCGCCGTGAAGCGGGCCGTCGGCGTCATCAATGCAACGCCCATTGGAATGAGCAAGTATCCTGGCACTCCGATCGATCCCCACCTGCTCACCCCGCGCCAGTGGGTTGCCGACATCGTGTATTTCCCGGCGGAAACCCAGTTGCTGCGCAGGGCGAAACAACTCGGCTGCCGCACGCTCTCGGGCGCCGGGATGGCGGTCTACCAGGCCGTCAAGGCTTTCGAACTCTTCACCGGCATCGCTCCGGACCCGGAGGCGATGACCCGTCACTTCGAGGCAGCCGCATGAAAGGAGGCAATTTCGACGCGGCGGAACGCAACCAGATCACTTAATGCCGCGGCTCTGGCCGTAACAGGTAGGAGAAAAGACATGACCATGACGACGACACGACGGATGCTGCTCGCCGGTGCTGCTGCCGTACTCTCGGCACTGCCGCTCGGGGCTATCGCGCAGGACAAGCCGGTACTGCGGTTCTCCGCAGTGTTCTCGGAGAAGGATATTCGCGCCGAGATGACCAAGATGTTTGCCAAGGAGATTTCGTCGGAGTTCACCCTCGAACCCTACTTTGGCGGCACGCTGTTCAAGCAGGGGACCGAGCTTGTCGCGCTTCAGCGCGGCAACCTCGAGATGGGCAACATCGCTCCCCAGGACATCTCCAACCAGATACCTGCCTGGTCTGTGTTGACCTCGGCCTATCTTTTCCGTGATGCGGCGCACCTCAAGGCGTTCTTTGACGGTGAGCTTGGGGCCAGGTTCAAGAAGATGGCCGAAGACCAGCTCGGGGTGAAGATCCTGGGACCAACCTACTTCGGCACGCGCCAGGTGGGGCTCAGAGTCGACAAGAAAATCGAAACTCCTGCAGACATGGCCGGCGTCAAGCTGCGCATGCCCGGCGGCGACGCCTGGCAGTTCCTGGGTCAGGCGCTCGGGGCCAATCCCACGCCCATGGCGTATGCCGAGGTCTATACCGGCCTGCAGACGGGAGCGATTGACGGCCAGGACAACCCGCTGCCCAACGTCCAGAATATGAAGTTCTACGAAGTGATGAGCCAGATCGTGCTCACCTCTCACCTCGTCGGGTATGACCTCTGGACCATCTCGTTGGCCGCTTGGAACGCCATGACGCCGGAACGGCAGGCGCTGATCCAGTCCGCCTCCGACAAGGTAATCGCCTGGAGCACCGAGCAGCATTTGGCCCAGGAGGGAGGCCTTGTCGAGCAGTTCCAAAAAGCAGGGCTGAAGATTTATAAGCCTGACGTGGCCGCGTTCCGCGCAGCCGCTCAGAAGGCTTACCTCAGCTCCGACCTCGCGAAGGCTTGGCCGGAAGGCATTCTCGATCAAATCAACGGGCTTTAAGCTGGTCTCACGGCATTTTCTTATCGGAAAAGTGTGTACACTTTTCCGGAACATGCTCCAGCGTCGCGGGCGGCTTTTCGCGACGCCTCTTTCTCTCCGGCGAATGCGGCCCGCGCTCGCTGGGCCCATATAGGGGCTTTGGATGGCGGATGTGGGCGGCTGGCTGCGCCGTCGGGCAGAGAACGTGATCGCGGCGCTACTGGCGGTCATGTTCCTCGCGTTCCTCATCCAGATCGTCTTTCGCTACGCATTTGACTTCCCGATTGGCTGGACGACAGAGCT
The DNA here is from genome assembly GCA_963780765.1 of uncultured Alphaproteobacteria bacterium. GTDB lineage: Bacteria > Pseudomonadota > Alphaproteobacteria > Rhizobiales > Aestuariivirgaceae > CAWHQZ01. Next base: position 27,799 of record CAWADI010000032.1, read on the forward strand.
CACGCTGATCACCTGGCTATGGCTCGTGCTCTTCGGCGCCGCGTTCGTTGTAAGAGAGTGCGAGGAAATCCGGTTCGACCTGGTTTACGGCGCGATGGGCAGGCGCGGCCGAATCGTCACGTCGGTGTTGACGGCCGTTTTCGTGATTGCGCTCTACGTGACATCGTTCCCGGCGGTCCTCGATTACGTGCTCTTCATGAAGGTGCAGAAGACCTCGTACCTGGATATTCGCTTCGATGTCCTCTACTTCATCTATCCCGTGTTCGCGGCGGCGGTGATTGCCCGCTACGGATGGCTTCTCTGGCGCGCAGTTAGAGGCCAGGCGCCCGAAGCATTCGATCCGACGCAGGCGAGCTCCGGCGTATGAGTCTGACGGATCCGTTCCTCGTTGCGGTCGTCGGCATAGTCACGGTTAGTCTGCTGGGCCTGCCGATCGGGCACGCGATGATCGCCGGCTCCATTCTCTATCTTTACCTTGCCGGTCTCGACATGGGCACGGCCGCTGAACAACTGCTCAACGGCATGTACTCGAGCTGGCTTCTGCTGGCTGTGCCGCTCTTCATCCTTTCTGCCGAGATCATGAACTCGGGTACCATGACGGAGCGGTTGCTGCGCTTCTGCGACGCTCTCGTTGGTCGCTTTCGAGGCGGACTGGCTCAGGTCAATGTGGTGCAGAGCATCATTTTTGCCGGAATGTCAGGCTCGGCGATCGCCGATGCTGCCGGTTCCGGCAAGATGATGCAGAACATGATGACCCAGGACGGCAAGTACACGCCGGGCTTTGCTGCGGCACTTACCGCTGCTTCGGCGGTAATTGGACCGATCATTCCACCTTCGATCCCTATTGTTCTCTACGCGCTCATCGCGGACACGTCCATCGGCTACCTGTTCCTCGCAGGGATGGCGCCGGGACTCCTCATGGGCCTCGTTCAGATGGCCATGATCGCCATCATTGCACGACACCGTAACTTCCCGGTTGAGAAGCCGCCGCCGCTTCGCGAAGTTCCCCGCATTACGCTTCGTGCTTTTCCCGCTCTGATGATGCCGGTCGTGCTGCTCGGGTGCATTTACACGGGAATCACGACCCCAACCGAGGCGGCTGCACTCGCGGCAGCGTATGCGCTGTTGATTTCGGCAGTGGTCTACCGGAGCGTCACCTGGCGAGGGCTCTATGCCTCGCTGCTCTCGAGCGCTCGAACGACCGCCTCTATCGGCATGCTTATCGCAGGCGCCCTGGTTTTCAACTACGTCGTCACGGTCGAAAATATCCCCCATACGATCCGGGCTTTCCTGCAGGGGCAGGAGCTCTCTCCTCTGGCCTTCATGATCCTCGTGAATGTGCTCCTGCTAATCCTGGGCTGCCTGCTGGAGGGAACCACGATCATCCTGATCGTCCTGCCGGTGCTGGTTCCCACCGCCGAAGCACTGGGAATTGACCTTGTCTACTTCGGCATCGTCGCGGTGGTGAACATCATGCTTGGCCTGATCACGCCGCCTTACGGTCTGCTGCTCTTCATCATGACGAGCATTTCGGGCAGCCCGCTCAAGGACATTGTCCGCGAGACCATACCCTTCCTGCTTGCGATGCTCGGGGCGCTCATGTTCATGACGCTCGTGCCAACAAGCGTGCTTTGGCTTCCGCGCCTCTTCGGATACGAGGGCTGAGCAAATGGCCATGAAACCGATTTACGTACTCAACGGTCCCAATCTGAACCGGCTGGGAAAACGCGAGCCTGAGATCTACGGCAGCACCACATTGGCCGAAATCGAGGTTCTCTGCCGCGAAGCAGCCGGCGAACGACCCGTGGTCTTTCGGCAGACGAACAGCGAAGAAGTGCTAATCAACTGGGTGCACGAAGCGATCGACGAGGCGGCGGGCATACTCATCAACCCGGCGGCCTTTACCTTTACCTCGCTCGCTCTGCTCGATGCCCTGAAGATGTTCCCCGGCCCCATCGTCGAGTTTCATATTTCCAACATCCACCGGCGCGAGCCAATCTATCATCGTTCTTATGTCTCGATGACCGCCACGGCAGTGCTGGCGGGGCTGGGTGCGGCGGGTTACGGCACGGCGATTGCCGCGCTCAACCAATTGATCCAGGCGGAGCCCACGGTCTAGATCGCATTGCTTTCAGGGGTGATCGTATCCTTCGATGATGATCACGTCGGAGGCGGCGGAATCGGTACGGAGCTTGCGCACCTCCTGGTATTCGGGCGAATGCCAGCAGTCGAGCGCGTCGGTATAGCTTGGGAACTCGAGCACGATGTTGCGCTGCCTGCTGGTTCCTTCCACGGCCTCGAATGTGCCCGGCGCGGACGATGAACTTGGCGCCAAACTTTGCGAACACCGGTCCATTGGCTGCCAGATAACCTTTGTAACGTTCAGGGTCCGTGATATCGACACGCGCGATCCAATATCCCTTCTTCATGGCGTTTCCCATCCTCAGCGCTGCATGCCGGCCCGTGCGGACATCCTAGCGTAGCCGCCTGGCCGAGCAATGCGCCAGGACCGGCTCGTTCCGCTCATCGTTGCGACGGCGCTGTTCATGGAAAATCTGGACGGCACCATCATCTCGACGGCGTTGCCGCCCATCGCAGCCGATCTCGGTCAGGATCCGGTAGACCTCAAGCTCGCCTTCACCTCCTACTTCTTGAGCCTGGCGGTATTCCTGCCCATCAGCGGCTGGAGCGCCGACCGTTTCGGAGCGCGCCGAACCTTCTGCCTGGCCATGGTCGTGTTCACGCTGGCCTCGCTCGGATGCGGCATGGCGCAGTCGCTCGAAAGCCTGGTGCTGGCGCGCGCGGTCCAGGGGCTCGGCGGCGCGCTGATGATGCCCGTCGGCCGGCTGATCGTGCTGCGGGCGGTGGAGAAATCGCAGCTCATCGGCGCCATGGCCTACCTCACCGTGCCGGCGCTGATCGGGCCTCTGCTCGGCCCGCCGCTCGGCGGGTTCATCGCAACCTTCCTGCATTGGCGCTGGATCTTCCTCATCAATCTGCCCATCGGCATCGTCGGGCTGTGGCTTGCCGCCCGGCTGTTGCCGGAGTTTCGCGCCGCGAACGGCCCAAACTCGACCTCCTGGGTTTTTTCCTGTCGGGCGGCGGGCCTCGCGATGCTGATCTTCGGGGTCACGACGCTCAGCCGCAGCATCCTGGCCCGGTATCCTGGCGCCCGCCCTGTGCGCTGCCGGCGCAGCTCTCCTCGGCCTCTATGTCTGGCATGCGCGCCGCCGGGCCCATCCCATTCTGGACCTGGGGCTGCTCGGCCAACGAAACGCTTCGAAGCTCCATCATCGGAGGGAGCCTGTTTCGCATCGGCACCGGCGCCCTGCCTTTCCTGCTGCCGCTGTTGCTGCAGGTCGGCTTCGGCTACACGGCGTTCGAGGCCGGGCTCGATCACCTTCGCCGCGGCAGGTGGCGCGATCCTCATGAAATTTGTCGCCCGCCGATCCTGCGCCGCCTGGGTTTTCGAACCACGCTCACGGTCAATGCGCTCCTGTGCGGTGTGATCATGGCTGCAAAGACGCTGCTGACGGCGTTGACGCCGCACTTCCTCATCAGCCTGCTGCTGTTCACGGGCGGCTTCTTCCGCTCGCTGCAGTTCACCAGCCTCAACGCCATCGCCTACGCCGATGTACCGGCGGAGAAAATTAGCCCGGCGATCAGCCTCTACAGCGTTGCCCAGCAGCTTTCGAGCGCGCTCGGCGTGGCAGTTGCAGCGCTGGCGCTGGAAGCAGCGCGCAACACGGACGGCGGCGCCCTCGATGTCGCCGACATCCGGTTTGCTTTTCTGGTCGTTGCCGCGCTCGTGGCGAGCTCGGCCCTCGTCCATCTGGGCCTCCGGCGCGATGCGGGCGAGACCGTCTCCGGCCGGCGCAGGTCATGCCGCGACAGTCACCATAATTGGTCATACCGCCCGGACTTGATCCGGGATGACTGGCCATCCTTTTTGTTCGTGACTGAATAGAGATCGCGGTGATCCGGATCAAGTCGGGGACGCGAATGACGTAGAGGAGCGAGTTCCCGCGCGTTCAGGCGCGCTCGACGAAGGAATCGATCACCCGCTTCTCGCCCGCCTTGTCGAAGTCGATGGTGAGCTTGTTGCCGTCGACGCGGGCTGATCCGGCCGTAGCCGAACTTCTGGTGGAAGACGCGCTCGCCGACGGCGAGCCCTGCATCGGCCGCCGGTCTCGCGCGCCACCAGTTCGCCCTCGATGATGCGCGGGCTCGAGCGCAGGCCGCGGCCCTCCTCATAGGCCTTCTTGGCGCGCTGCCAGCCGGGCGTGGCATAGGTGTTGGCGAACGGCGTCAGTCTCGTCGAAGCGCGATGCGCCGTAGCTGCCGAGGCCGTAGCCGCCATAGCTCGTCGACATCGCCTCGACTTCGACATTGGCCTCCGGCAGCTCCTCGATGAAGCGCGAGGGCAGGGCGTGCTGCCAGTTGGCGTGCATGCGGCGGTTCTGGGCGAAGGAGATGCGTGACGCAGCTCGCTTGGCGCGGGTGATGCCGACATAGGCGAGGCGGCGCTCCTCCTCGAGGCCGGCGCGGCCCTTCTCGTCGAGCGAGCGCTGGTGCGGGAAAAGGCCTTCCTCCCAGCCGGGCAGGAACACGGTGCGGAACTCGAGGCCCTTGGCGGAATGGAGCGTCATGACGTTGATGCGGTCGTCGGTCTCCGCGGTGTCGGTATCCATGACCAGGGCGATGTGCTCGAGAAAGCCGGCCATGGATTCGAACTCGCCCATGGAGCGGACCAGCTCCTTGAGGTTCTCGAGCCGGCCCTGCGCTTCCGGGCTGCTGTCGTTCTGCCACATCGCGGTGTAGCCCGAATTCATCGAGGATGACTTCGGCAAGCTCGGTGTGGGCGAGGCCGTCGAGCAGCGCGCGCCAGCGCGTGAAGGATTGCAACAAGCGCGGCAAGCGCAGTTCTGGTGCTGGGCGGGAAGCTCGTCGGTCAGCGCCAGGGCCTCGGCGGCGCGATAGAGCGAGACGCCGCTGGCGCGCGCGTGCACATGCATGCTGCTTGAGCGAGGCATCGCCGATGCCGCGCTTCGGCAGGTTGACGATGCGCTCGAAGGCGAGGTCGTTGTCGGGCGAGGCGGTGACCTTGAAATAGGCGAGCGCATCGCGGATTTCCTGCCGCTCATAGAAGCGCGGGCCGCCGATCACCCGATAGGGCAGGCCGAGGGTAATGAAGCGGTCTTCGAAGGCGCGCATCTGGAACGAGGCGCGCACCAGGATCGCCATGTCGGCGAGCGGGTGGCCCTTGCGCTGCAGGTTTTCGATGTCGTCGCCGATGGCGCGCGCTTCCTCGTCGCCGTCCCAGTGGCCGCGCACCATGATCTTCTCGCCTTCGGCCACGTCGGTGTGCAGCGTCTTGCCGAGCCGGCCCTCGTTCTTGGCGATGAGGCCCGAGGCGGCGGCGAGAATGTGCGGCGTCGAGCGGTAGTTGCGCTCGAGCCGGATCACCTTGGCGCCGGGAAAGTCCTTCTCGAAGCGCAGGATGTTGTCGACTTCCGCTCCCCGCCAGCCGTAGATCGACTGGTCGTCATCGCCGACGCAGCAGATGTTGCGATGACCCTGGGCGAGCAGCCTCAGCCACAGGTACTGCGCGACGTTGGTGTCCTGGTACTCGTCGACCAGCATGTATCGGAAGCGGCGCTGGTAGCTCTTGCAGAACGTCGGGATGCTCCTGGAAGAGCCGCAGGACTTCGAGCAGCAGGTCGCCGAAGTCGCAGGCGTTCAGGACCTTGAGGCGCTGCTGATATTCGGCATAGAGGCGTGCCGCCCTTGCCGTCGGCGAAGGCATGGGCCTCGCCGGCCGGCACCTTGTCGGGTCCAAGGCCGCGATTCTTCCAGCCGTCGATGAGGCCCGCGAGCTGGCGGGCCGGCCAGCGCTTCTCGTCGATGTCGGAGGCTTCGAGAAGCTGCTTGAGCAGCCGCACCTGGTCGTCGGTGTCGAGAATGGCGAACGACGGCTTCGAGGCCGACGAGCTCGGCGTGACGGCGCAGAATCTTGACGCCGATCGAATGGAAGGTGCCGAGCCACGTCATGCCTTCGACGACGCCGCCGATGAGCCGGCCGATCCGCTCCTTCATTTCGCGCGCCGCCTTGTTGGTGAAGGTGACGGCGAGGATCTGGCCGGGCCAGGCCTTGCCGGTGGCCAGGAGATGGGCAAGCCGGGTCGTCAGCACGCGCGTCTTGCCGGTGCCGGCGCCGGCAAGCACGAGCAGGGGCCCGTCGAGCCGCTCGACCGCGGCGCGCTGCTCAGGGTTCAGCGATTTGAGATAGGGGGGCTCACCGGCCGCCATGGCACGGGCCGCGATGCCGCCCGGAGCCGGGCTCGATGCGGTCAGGTCGTCGTCAGAATCGCCGATATCGAACGGTTTCGCGATCATGGTTCCGCAGTTCGTTGATGCGACAGCCAACCATCATTTTCGTCATGGCCGTGCTTGACACGGCCATCCTCTCGACAGTCGCGCGCCCTTATCCGTGTTGTCGGACCTCTAATATAGTCAATCGCTGGCAAGGCCCAGCAAAGGATGGCCGTGTCAAGCACAGCCATGACGATTATGTGCCATTGGGTTGCAGAGCAACAATGATCAGTGGCATTACGCACCGTGATTCGCAGAGAGCATGGGACAGCGATTGAACGACACAGCAAGGATTGATCTCCCGGTGGTTGCCGATCTCGAGGGCAAAATCGTGCACAACCTCACGACTGCCATGGGAAAGGAACCGGTGACGGCAGACGGTCATGATTGGCTCAAGGCCGCCATCCTGGTCGTGCGCGATCGCGCCGCCGAGCGCTGGGTTCAGTCATTGCGCGAGACCCGCCACGCGAAGGGCAAGCGGGTCTACTATCTGTCGCTCGAGTTCCTGATCGGTCGCCTGCTGCGCGATGCGCTCGCGAACCTGGGGCTTCTGGACGAGATGCGGCAGGCGCTGGCGAACCTCGGCGTCGACATCGACATCGTGGCGGAACTCGAGCCCGATGCCGCGCTCGGCAATGGCGGTCTCGGGCGCCTGGCGGCGTGTTTCATGGAAAGCATGGCCTCGCTCGGCATTCCGGCCTACGGCTACGGCATCCGCTACCGGCACGGACTGTTTCGCCAGAAGATCGTGAACGGCGAGCAGGTGGAAGAGCCCGAGGACTGGCTCGCCCACGGCAATCCATGGGAATTCGAGCGGCGGGAGCGCCAATACGAGGTCGGTTTCGGCGGCAGCGTCGATGCCAAACGAACCTGGTCGCCTGCGGAAAAGGTGCGGGCGCTGGCCTACGACACGCCGGTCTGCGGCTGGCGCGGGCGGCGGGTGAACACGTTGCGGCTGTGGGCTTCGAGAGCCGTCGAGCCGTTCAGCCTCGACACGGTTCAACAGCGGCGATCCATGTCGGGGCCCAGAGCGAAGCGGCGCGCGCAAACAGCATCACGCGGGTGCTCTATCCGTCCGACGACAATCCGGCCGGCCGGGAGCTGCGTCTGCGCCAGCAGTATTTTTTTACCTCCGCGTCGCTGCAGGATCTGCTCGCCCGTCATCGGCGCGAGTTCGGCGATGTCCGAAGCCTTGCCGATAAGGCGGCGATCCACCTCAACGACACGCATCCGGCCATCGCGGTTCCCGAGCTAGTGCGATTGCTTACCGATGAGCACGGGCTGGCCTTCGACGAGGCCCTGGCGATCACCCGCGCCGCCACCGCCTACACCAACCACACGCTGCTGCCGGAAGCGCTGGAAAGCTGGCCGGTCGAGCTGTTCGAACGCCTGCTGCCCCGCCACCTGCAGATCGTCTACGACATCAATGACCGCATCAGCGCCGATGCGCACGCCAGGGGGATGACGGACTTCGGCTTTCTCGGCGCCATATCGGCGATCGGGGACGAGGGCGGCAGGCGGGTGCGCATGGGCCAACTCGCCTTCGCCGGCTCGCACAGCATCAACGGCGTGTCGGCGCTGCACTCGCGGCTGATGAAGGAGACCGTGTTCCGCGAGCTCGACACGCTCTATCCCGGCCGCATCAACAACAAGACCAACGGAGTGACGCCCCGGCGGTGGCTGCAGCAGGTCAATCCCGGGCTCACCCAACTCATCCGCGCGGCGATCGGCGACCGGTTCCTTGACGATGCCGAGCAGCTGCTGGCGCTCGACTCCTTCGCCGCTGACCCCGCCTTCGGCGAACGCTACGCCGCCGTGAAGCGGGCCAACAAGGAGAGGCTCGCGCTCGCTGATCAGGGATCGGACGGGAGTGATGGTCGATCCTGCCGCGATGTTCGATGTGCAGGTCAAGCGCATCCATGAATACAAGCGCCAGCTGCTGGCGATCCTCGAGGCGGTGGCCCGCTACGACGCAATTCGCGCCGAACCGGATCGCGACTGGGTGCCGCGGGTGAAAATCTTCGCCGGCAAGGCGGCCGCTAGCTATGCGGAAGCCAAGACCATCATCCGGCTGATCAACGATGTCGCCGGCGTGATCAACGCCGACACCGCGGTGCGCGGCCTGCTCAAAGTCGTCTTTGTTCCGAACTACAACGTCAGTCTCGCCGAGGTCATCGTGCCCGCCGCCGATCTGTCGGAACAGATATCGACCGCAGGCATGGAGGCCTCGGGCACCGGCAACATGAAGCTGGCGCTCAATGGCGCAATCACCGTGGGAACACGCGACGGCGCCAACATCGAAATCGAGGAGCGTGCAGGCGCGGACAACGTCGTCATGTTCGGCCTGACCGCCAGGGAGGTCGCGGAACGCCAGCGCAAGGGCCACGACCCGCGCAGGCCTCGTGGCGGCATCGCCCTTGCTGAAGCAGGTGCTGGACCGGATCACCGCAGGCTGCTTCTCAGGCTCCGAGCCGCAGCGTTATGGCGGGCTCATCGGCAGGCTGCTCGACGTGGACTGGTTCATGGTGACGGCCGATTTCGCCGCCTACCTGGACGCCATTGCATTCGCTGAGGAAACCTGGCGTACTCCATCGCGGTGGCGGCGCAAGACAGTTCACAACACCGCGCGTCTGGGCTGGTTCTCGGCCGACCGCACGATCCGCGAATACGCCCGCAAAATCTGGAACGTCCCCGTGTCTTGAGAGGTTCAGCCTCCGAACGCGTCCGGCCAATTTCGGGCGCCGTGTCGAACCCCGAGGATCCTGATCGTCCGCGACACAATGACAGTGTAGGCTATGACGTAGCGCGTGCGCGGCACCACCAGCTCCCGGGTCCCCGGAACCCGTCCTGGGCGGCCCAGGTTCGGATGCTTCGGGAGTTGCGCCACATGCTCGACAATCGCGACAAACAGGCCGAAGGCAGCCTGCGGGTTCCTGGCTTCAATGTATCCCCGCAGTTCCTCGAGATCGTCCAGCGCCTCCGTCGACCACTCGACGTGGACCATGGGCGTCAGGAACGGGGTCTGGGCTTAAGTACTTCGCGGCCGGTACCCCATGATTTCACCCACGCCTCGACCTCCTCATGAGGAACTCCAGGCTCACCGCCGCGGGCTGCGGTCAGACGGCGCCTGATCTCCTTGACCTGCCATTCGTTCAAATCGAGGTATTCGGCGATTGCTTGCTGGGCGAGGTAGGCTTCGCTGCGTTCGGTGATTTTCGCGAGTGCTCTGAGCCGCTGCTTGATCGCTGGCTTCACCCGCATCGTAATCGTAGCCGTCTTGGCCATTTTTCCATCCGTGCGATTCACACGAATGCAATGTATCACATTGCTTGCCAATGTATCACATTTGCTTGCTACTGAATATCTTGCCCGCAATGGCCGGGTCAAGCCGCGATGTGTGAATGTCGCAAGGCTAGAATCTGAAGTCGATCGTTGCGCGTATGGACTGCAGCGTAAGGTCGTTCTCGACGTCGGCGGTAAATTCCCCGAAGTCTCCGTCCACGTTGATTTCGCTGAAGTCGATGTGACGATACTCGATGCGGCCAGAGAGGTTTTCGGTGAACAGGAACTCGACGCCGCCGCCCAGCGTCAGGCCGTTGACCGAGGCGTCATCGGAGAAATCTGCGCCATCGCAAATCGCACTATCGCAAATTGCAGAGATTTCCGATTCGCCGCTGGCCCATGACCAGCCGACGAGGCCGTAGAGCATCGCCCGATCCCAAACGAAGCCAGCGCGCCCGGCGACGGTTATCACGTCATTGAAGTCGGTGTCCCAGGACAGGCCCTCACCCGCGTCAAAGGGGCCAATGCCCTCGAGGTCGCTGAATCGATCGTCACCCAGGCCCTCGCCGAAGTCGAAGCTGGCAAGAACGCCCAAGACGAAGCTCGGCGCAACCTGCCAGTCGAAGCCGCCCTCGACCGTCCCGAAGAACCCTTCGCCAGTGAGGTCGAAGTCTCCGACGTCATCTTCCAGAAGACCGCAGTCGATATCGTCGCAGAGGTCCGAACGGAAGCTGAAATCGGCCCAGCGGTAACCGCCACCGGCGCCGAGGTAGAAACCGGTCCAGTCGAAAAGGATTTCCGGGACGACGGGTGTGAGGTCGGCCGAGCTTGACGGCCCTGGCGAAAACGCAAGCGCTGCAACCGCGGCTGCCGCAACGAACACCGGACGCTTCATGGTGGCCACTCCTGAGGCGCCCCCCGACTGGAGTTGACCTCAGGCAACCTCGGGAGTCCACCATTAATTTCCCGGCCGGCGCATTGGTTCGGTAGATGGTTACGAGATTACTCCGTCGAGTGCTCGGCCAGGTCTTTACGTCGTGTTTTCCTTAAGCGAGGTGCGCGGCAGGGGCTCGGCTGGATCAGCCGATTTCGTTCACCCCCGCCGCAAGCCCCCATGCCCTGCCGCCGGTCCCGCAAACAGTGCCATTTGCCCCAAACACTATTTCTGAATCAGATCCGCCAGGCGACAGTAGACTTCGACTTGCGCCGGGAGTCCACGGGCTTCAGTCATCATCAGTGATCTTTCCTGTTAGAAGTTGCAGCAATGCAACAGCACGAAGCGAAGAACTGAATTCATGAGCGCGAAAAAAATCGACGCGCGTGAAATCGCGGCGATCGTCGAGGGCCGGCACGGCGATCCGTTTTCGGTTCTCGGCGTTCACAAGGTCGGAAAGAAGTGGATCGCGCGCGCATTTCTCGCCGGCGCCGAACGTGCCGCGGCGTCGACCCTCGCAGGCGTGCCGCTCGGCGAGCTTGTCCGCATTCACGATGCCGGATTTTTTGCAGGTCCGGTCAAGCTCTCAGGCCCTCAGCCGCTCAGCTACCAGGCATCCAACCGCAGGGGCGAATGGCGATCGGTCGATCCCTATTCCTTCGGCCCGGTGCTCGGGCCTCTCGATGACTACTATGCCGCGGAGGGAACCCATCTCAGGCTCTACGACAGAATGGGCGCGCATCTCCTCGCCCATGAAGGAGCGTCGGGCGTGCATTTCGCCGTGTGGGCGCCCAACGCGCAGCGGGTCTCGGTGGTGGGCGACTTCAACGAATGGGACGGGCGGCGCCACGCCATGCGCAAGCGCCCGGGTTCCGGCGTGTGGGAGATTTTCATCGCCGAACTCGGCGAAGGTGCACTTTACAAATACGAGATCATCGACGCCTCGGGAGCGCTGCTGCCGCTCAAGAGCGATCCCTACGGCTTCGCAGCCGAGTTGCGGCCGGGGACCGCCTCGCGCGTCGCCAGCCTCGACGGCTTCGCCTGGACCGACGGCGAATACATGGAGGCACGGCGCAAGCGCGATTCCCGCAACCTGCCGCTCTCGATCTACGAGGTGCATCTCGGCTCCTGGCGACGCAGGAACGGCAGCGAATTCCTGAGCTACGACGAGCTTGCCCAAAGCCTGATCCCCTACGTCGCCGGCCTCGGATTCACCCATATCGAGCTCCTGCCGGTCAGCGAACATCCCTTCGATCCCTCGTGGGGTTACCAGCCCACCGGGCTCTTTGCGCCGACCTCACGCTTCGGCGAGCCTGCCGCTTTCGCGCGCCTCATCGACGCGGCGCACGCGGGCGGGGATCGGCGTCATTCTCGACTGGGTGCCGGCGCACTTCCCGGCCGATGCGCACGGCCTCGCCCGTTTCGACGGCACCGCGCTCTACGAGCATGAAGACCGCCGCCAGGGCTTTCACCCCGACTGGAACACCCTCATCTACAATTTCGGGCGTACCGAGGTGGCGGCGTTCCTGATCAACAACGCGCTGTTCTGGCTCGAGAAGTACCATGTCGACGGGCTGCGGGTCGATGCGGTCGCCTCGATGCTCTATCTCGACTACTCGCGCAAGGAGGGCGAATGGCTGCCGAACCGGTTCGGCGGCCGGGAGAACCTCGAGGCGATCGCGTTTCTCAAGCGCCTGAACGAGGTGTGTTATGCCGCCCATCCGGGCATCCTCATGGTGGCGGAGGAATCGACGGCCTTCCCCGGCGTTTCGCGCCCCGTTCATTCGGGCGGCCTCGGCTTCGGCTACAAGTGGAACATGGGGTTCATGCACGACACGCTCAAGTACATGGCGCGCGATGCCGTCCACCGCCGCCATCACCACGACGAGGTGACGTTCGGGCTGCTGTACGCCTTTTCGGAGAACTTCGTCCTGCCGCTCTCCCACGACGAGGTCGTGCACGGCAAGGGGTCGCTGCTTGCCAAGATGAGCGGTGACGACTGGCAGAAGTTCGCGAGCCTGCGCGCCTACTACGCTTTCATGTGGGGTTATCCCGGCAAGAAGCTCCTGTTCATGGGCCAGGAGTTCGCGCCGTGGCAGGAATGGAGCGAGAGCCGCAGCCTCGACTGGCACCTCCTCGAACAGGCGCCGCACCGGGGTGTCAGCGCTCTCATCGGCGACCTCAACGCGCTTCTCCGCAACTGCCCGGCGCTCTACGCCGGCGACTGCGAGAGCTTCGGCTTCGAGTGGCTGATCGCCGATGACCGGGAAAACTCCGTGTTCGCCTGGCTGCGAAAGTCGGGCGGCGAAGATGCCGCCGTCGCGGTCGTCGCCAACTTCACGCCCGTGCCCCGCCCGGGCTACCGGCTGCCGCTGCCGCAGGCCGGCGAATGGCGCGAGCGCATCAACACCGACGCCCGCCTCTACGGCGGCTCGGGGCAGGGCAACGCCGGCGCAGTCAAGGCGGTGGCGCAGCCTTCACATGGCCGCCCGGCGTCGGCCTCGCTGCTGCTGCCGCCGCTCGCCACCTTGATTCTGGAAGGCCCGGGGACATAATCGCGCGATTGCATCGCCCATGAAAAACAGATTCGCTTTCGTTTGTTTCCTGCCTCCCTCGGCCTTGAGCCGAGGGTCCAGCGGGCGACCGCCCTGTGCTCCGGCCAGCAGCGGTCTGATCCTCGCAAGCCCGAGGAAGTCGAGACTAGTGTGGTGTGATGCCCGAAGCACGACGCCACGCGCCGCTGGCCCGCGAGGCCATGGCCTATGTTCTCGCCGGCGGGCGCGGCAGCCGTCTGATGGAGCTGACCGACAAGCGCGCCAAGCCCGCCGTCTACTTCGGCGGCAAGTCGCGCATCATCGACTTCGCGCTGTCGAACGCCCTCAACTCGGGCATCCGGCGCATGGGGGTCGCCACCCAATACAAGGCGCACAGCCTGATCCGGCACCTGCAGCGCGGCTGGAACTTCCTGCGGCCGGAGCGCAACGAGAGCTTCGATATCCTCCCGGCGAGCCAGCGGGTCTCGGAAGACCAGTGGTACCGCGGCACCGCCGATGCGGTCTACCAGAACGCCGACATCATCGAGGCATATGACCCCCACTACATGGTGGTGCTCGCCGGCGACCACATCTACAAGATGGACTACGAGCTCATGCTGCAGCAGCATGTGAACGCCAAGGCCGACGTGACGGTCGGCTGCCTGGAAGTCAGGCGCAGAGGATGCGACGGGCTTCGGCGTGATGCAGGTCGACGACCGGGACCGCATCGTCGCGTTCGTCGAAAAGCCCAAGAAGCCGCCGGCCATGCCCGGCAATCCCGACTTCGCACTGGCCTCGATGGGCATCTATGTGTTCGACACCAGGCTCCTGTTCGAAGTCGTGCGCGCGGATGCCGCCGACAAGTCGTCGAGCCACGATTTCGGCAAGGACATCATTCCGAAGCTCGTGAAGAACGGCAACGCGATGGCCCACCGGTTCACCAGCTCGTGCGTGCGCTCGAGCAATGAAGCGGCCACCTACTGGCGCGACGTCGGCACCATCGATGCCTATTGGGAAGCCAATCTCGACCTCACCGCCACGGTGCCGGCCCTCGATCTCTACGACCGCACCTGGCCCATCTGGACCTACGCGGAAGTGACGCCGCCGGCCAAGTTCGTGCACGACGAGGAGGGGCGGCGCGGCATGGCGGTGTCCTCGCTGGTCTCCGGCGGCTGCATCATCTCCGGCGCGAGTCTGAGGCGCTCGCTGCTGTTCACCGGCGTCCGGGTCCATTCGTTCGCGCGAGATCGAAGAAGCGGTCGTCATGCCCTACGTCGACATCGGCGGCGGCGCCCGCCTCAAGCGGGTGGTCATCGATCGCGGCGTCACGATCCCCGAAGGCCTCGTCGTCGGAGAAGATCCGGAGCTCGACGCCCGCCGCTTCCGGCGCACCGAAAACGGCGTGTGCCTGATCACCGGGTCGATGATCGACAACCTGGCGGCATGAAGGTTCTGGCGGTCGCCTCGGAGATCTATCCGCTGGTCAAGACGGGCGGCCTCGCCGACGTCACGGGCGCGCTGCCCGGCGCGCTCGCCCATCACGGCGTTGCCGTCAAGACGCTCGTTCCCGGGCTATCCGGCGGTGCTGAAGGCGCTCGAGGAAGCTCGCGCCAGGCGCGCCCGATCGGCGATCTCTTCGGCGGGCCAGCCCGCGATCCGCTCGGCGGACTGCTGCAGGTCTTGATCTCTTCGTGCTCGAAGCGGACCATCTCTTCGGGCGCGACGGCAATCCCTACCTCGGGCCCGACGGCAAGGACTGGCCTGACAACTGGGCGCGCTTTGCCGCGCTGGCGCGGGCCGCCGCCGACCTCGGGCAGGGCAGCGTCGCCTTCCTTCCGGCCGGACCTCGTGCACGTGCACGACTGGCAGGCGGGGCTCGCGCCCGCCTATCTCCATTTCGCGGGCGGGCCGAAGTCGGTCATCACGCTCCACAACATCGCCTTCCAGGGGCGCTTTCCGGCCTCGGTCGTTCGCCTCCCTCGGCCTGCCCGCGCAGGCCTTCGCGATCGCCGGCGTCGAATACTTCGGCGGCGTCGGGTACCTCAAGGCGGGGCTGCAGTTCGCCGATGCCATCACCACCGTCAGTCCCACCTACGCCCGCGAGATTCTCATCCGCCGAATACGGCATGGGGCTCGAAGGGTTGCTGCGCCAGCGCGCCCAAGCGCCTGACACGGCATCATCAACGGCATCGATACTGCCGTTTGGAACCCGGCCATCGACTCCCACATCGGACAGCGCTATGCAGCGAGCCGGCTCGAGCAGCGCGACGCCAACAAGCGGGCGATCGAGGCGAGGTTCGGTCTCGATCACGAAGACGGGGCTCCTCCATTGCGTCGGTCAGCCGGCTGACGCTCCAGAAGGGAATGGATTTGCTGGCGGCGGCGGCGGCGCGCATCGCTGGCACGGGCGCGCGGCTCGCGGTGCTCGGGTCGGGTGAAGCGGAGCTCGAAGCCCTGCTCGCGAAAGCGGCCGAGGCGCATCCCGGCCGCATCGGTCTCGTCACCGGCTACGACGAGGCCCTTTCGCACCAGCTCCAGGCGGGCTCGGACACCATCCTCGTGCCTTCCCGCTTCGAGCCCTGCGGTCTTACCCAGCTCATCGCGCTGCGCTACGGCTGCGTGCCCGTGGTCGCGCGGGTGGGCGGACTTGCCGACACGGTCATCGACGCCAACGAGGCAGCCCTTGCGGCGGGTGCGGCGACGGGCATCCAGTTCTCGCCCGTCACCCGGGAGGGCCTCGACACCGCGCTCGACCGCACCGCGGCGCTATATGGCGATCGGGCCGCGTGGCGGTCGATGCAGCAGGCCGGCATGAAGGCCGATGTGTCGTGGACGAAAAGTGCTGCCCGCTATGCACAGCTCTTCGCTCGCTCTCATGCCACTCAAATCCCGCTCCCCGACGGGGGAGACGGGCTTAAAGAGCGAGGCCATGATCCGCACGGTTCCCACCCGCCCGTTCGACGACCAGCGGCCGGGCACCTCGGGCCTGCGCAAGAAGGTCGACGGTGTTCCAGGAGGCCGCACTATGCCGAGAACTTCATCCAGTCGATCTTCGATAGCCTGGACGGCTTCCGGGGCGGCACGCTGGTCATCGGCGGGGATGGCCGCTTCTTCAACCGCGAGGTGATCGGCGCCGCCATCCGCATGGCGGCGGCCAACGGCGTCGGCCGGGCGCTGGTGGGCAGGCAGGGGCTGGCTTTCGACGCCGGCCGCCTCCCACCTCATCCGCAAGCACCGGGCCTTCGGCGGCATCATCCTTTCGGCGAGCCACAACCCCGGCGGTCCCGGCGGCGACTTCGGCATCAAGTACAACTCCGGCAACGGCGGACCGGCGCCGGAAAAGATCACCGAGGCCATCTTCGCGCGCACGCGATCGATCGCCGCCTACCGGATCAGCGATGCCGATCTGCCCGATCTCGACGCGACCGGGCAGTCGATGCTGGAGGGCATGCGCGTCGAAGTCGTCGATCCTGTCGCCGACTACCAGGCGCTGATGGAAACCGCTGTTCGACTTCGATGCGCTGCAGGCGCTGTTCGCATCCGGCTTTCGCATCCGCTTCGACGCCATGCACGCGATCACCGGGCCTTATGCCACCGCCATCCTCGAGCAGACGGCTCGGCGCCGAACCGGGTTCGGTCGTCAATGGCGTGCCGCTCCCCGACTTCGGCGGCCATCATCCCGATCCGAACCTGGTCCATGCCACGCGACCTCTACGAGCTCATGATGTCGGAGCGGGCGCCCGATTTCGGCGCCGCGTCGGATGGCGACGGCGACCGCAACCTCATCATCGGCAGGGGCCGCTACGTGACGCCGTCGGATTCGCTCGCCATCCTCGCCGCCAACGCCCACCTGGCGCCCGGCTATGCCAGGGGTCTTTCCGGCATCGCCCGGTCGATGCCGACCAGCATGGCCGCCGACCGCGTGGCGGAGAGGCTCGCCATCCCCTGCTACGAAACACCCACCGGGTGGAAGTATTTCGGCAACCTGCTCGATGCCGGCATGGCCAGCCTGTGCGGCGAGGAAAGTGCCGGCACCGGCTCCGACCACGTGCGCGAGAAGGACGGCCTGTGGGCGGTGCTGCTGTGGCTCAACATCCTCAGCCGGCGGAAGATGAGCGTCGATGCGATCGTGCGCGAGCACTGGCGGATGCTACGGCCGCAACTACTATTCGCGCCACGACTACGAGGAGGTCGATGCGGACGCAGCGCGCGCGCTGATTGCGGAGCTGCGGGACCGCGCCCCGAAGCTTGCCGGAGAACGGGCGGGTGCCTTCACCGATCGAAGGCGCCGACGATTTCGCCTATCACGATCCCGTCGACGGCTCGCTGACCGAAGGGCAGGGGATCCGCGTCTTCCTCGCCGGCGGCTCGCGCATCATCTACCGCCTGTCCGGCACCGGCACGGCGGGGGCCACCTTGCAGGGTCTACATCGAGCGCTTCGAGCCGGATCCGGCGCGCCATGACCGCGATCCGCAGGTCGCACTCGCCGATCTCATCGCGCTTCTCCCGCTCGCTCGCCCGCATCGGGGAGCGCACCGGCCGCTCCGCCCCCTCGGTCATCACCTGAACATGGCGCTCATTCACCCGTCATTCCGGCGCGAGCCGGAGTCACGGCCATGGGACGCACAGAACTGCATCGAAGCGCATCCAAGCCGATCATCGCGCGTTCGCCGGTATCCTGATCCGGAGGAGCAATGCGGCGTATCACCTGAGGGCGAGGCGGCGCCGCTGGGCGTCAGCCTCCGCGAGGAGGGCATCAACGTCGCCGTGGTCTCGCAGGCTGCGGAGGCGGTGTTCGTGTCGCTGTTCGATGGCGAGGAAGAGACCGCGCGCGTGCCGCTCACCGGCCGCACCGGCGATGTCCACCACGGCTTCCTCCCCGGCATCCGCGCCGGCCAGCGCTACGGCTTGCGCGCCGCGGGCCCCTGGGAGCCTGCGCGTGCCCACCGCTTCGACCCTGCAAAGCTGCTGCTCGACCCTTACGCCCGGCAATCGACCGGCCCTGCGCCTGGCATCCGGACCTCGCCATCCGCGGCCGGGAGACCGCCCACCTCGTGCCGAAGTGCATCGTGACCGCGCCTGCGCCTCCGGCGCAGCGCCGCTGCCGGCGAAGTCGCCCGGATTCATCTACGAGATCGCGGTCAGGGCCTTCACCCGGCTGCACCCGGCGATACCGGAGCGCCAGCGCGGCACGGTCGGCGCGCTCGCCCATCCGGCGGTCATCGGGCATCTGGTGAGCCTCGGCGTCGACACCGTCGAGCTCATGCCGCTCGCCGCCTGGATCGACGAGCGCCATCTGCCGCCGCTCGGCCTCGCCAACGCCTGGGGCTACAACCCGGTGAGCTTCTTCGCGCCCGATCCGCGGCTCGCCCCCGGCGGGCTCGCGGAAATCCGCGCCGCGGTCGAGGCGCTGCACGAGGCAGGGATCCGCGTCGTGCTCGACGTGGTGTTCAATCACACCGGCGAAAGCGACCTCGAGGGCGCGACCCTGTCGCTGCGCGGCCTCGACAACGCACTTTATTATATGCACGAGGAGGGCCGCCCGGTGAACCACACCGGCACCGGCAACACGCTTGCCCTCGACAGGGCCCCCGTCGGCGGCCCTCGTCCTCGATGCGCTGAGGCACTGGGCGCGGGCCACCGGCGTCGACGGCTTCCGCTACGACCTCGCGACCGTCATGGGGCGGACCGCCCGCGGCTTCGAGGCGCAGGCGCCGCTGCTCGAGGCGATCGCGCAGGACCCTGTGCTCGGCGCCCCTCATCCACATCGCCGAGCCGTGGGACGCCGGGCCCGGCGGCTACCAGCTCGGGCGGTTCCCGCGAGCCTGGCACGAGTGGAACGACCGCTACCGCGACGACGTGCGCCGCTTCTGGAAGGGCGAGGGCGGCGCCGGCGCTTTCGCCACCCGGCTCGCCGGCTCCTCCGACGTGTTCGAGCCGGCGGGCAAGCTGCCGTCGCGCAGCATCAACTATCTCGCCAGCCACGACGGCTTCACGCTCGGCGACGCGGTGCGCTTCGCGGCGAAGCGCAACGAGGCCAACGGCGAAGGCGGCCGCGACGGCAACGCGCACGAAGTCTCGTGGGTGGCGGCCGATCCGGACGCCGACATCCGCGCCATGCTCGCCACGCTCTTCCTGTCGCGCGGGCTGCCGATGCTCACCGCCGGCGATGAGTTCGGCCGCAGCCAGCGCGGCAACAACAACGCCTACGCCCAGGACAATGCGGTGACCTGGCTCGACTGGGCGAACGCCGATCCCGAGCTCATCAGGTTCGTCGCGGAGCTCGCGCAGTTCCGGCGCTCCCGCAGCAGCTTCTTCGCCGACCGCTTCCTTGCGGCCGCCGAGGCGCAGTGGCTGGAGGCGGACGGAACGGCGATTGCCGGAGAGCGCTGGAACGCCGCAGGACATGCAGGTATTCGGATTGGCCGTCGGCGACGTTGCGATCTGGTTCAACCGCGGCGATCGCGCGGGCGAAGCGAAGCTTCCGAGCGCGCGCTGGTCGCTGGCGCTGGCGAGCGCCAGCGGTACCTCGGTTCATCACAGAGTGCTCGTGCTCGCTCCCCGCTCGGTCGCCGTGCTCGAGCAGAAGGCGCAAGGCGCGGGCAGGGGGCCCGCGGATGCGGCCGTGGCGGCGCTCGCGGCGGCCGCCGGCATTCAGCCCGGCTGGCGGGACTGGACCGGCGCCTGGCGCACCGTCGGGCTCGATACCCAGCGGGCGCTGCTCGGGGCGCTGGGATTTTCGCTCGCCTCCGCCGCCGACGTGGACGAGGCCAGGCATGCTCTCGCGACCACAACGGCCGGGCGCGCCGAAGCTGCTGCCGGCCTCTGTCATCTGCCGGACTTCGTCACCGAAGGCCGGCGCGTGTTCGGCCTCGCCTCCCATCTCTATGCGCTGCGGCACGGAGCGACGCCGGCATCGGCGATTTCGAAACGCTCGCCCGGTTCGCCGAGACCGCCGCGCGCCTCGGCGGCGCGCTCGTCGGCATCAATCCGCTCCACCATCTGTTCCCCGACGATCGCGGGCGCGCCAGCCCCTACCAGCCGTCCGACCGGCGGTTTCTCGATCCGATCTACATCGACCTCGAGGGCCTCGCCGCGGAATTCGCCGGCACCGGGCTTTCGGGACTGCTGGCGGCGCGTCGATCAACGCTCGCGGAGCTGCGCGCGCTGAAATACGTCGACTACGCCGGCCGTCTGGCGCCTCAAGCAGGAGGTGCTGGCGACGCGCCTTCGCCGTGTTCGAGCGCGCGCCTGAGCCCGCGTTCGAGAGCCTTCATCGCCGAAGGCGGCGAGGCGCTTCGGCGTCACGGGGAGTTCGAGTCGCGCCGCGGCCGGCGTCTCACCGCGCTATCACAGTGGCTGCAGTGGGTCGCCGACCGCCAGCTGGCGGCGGCGGCGAAGCGGGCGAAGGATGCGGGGCTGGAAGTCGGGCCTCTACCGCGATCTGGCGCTCGGCTGCGCCTATGACGGCGGCGAGGTGTGGGCGGCGCCGCACGTCTTCGCCACGGCCGTGTCGCTGGGCGCCCCGCCCGACCGCTTCAACGCGCAGGGCCAGGTGTGGAACCTGCCGCCCTATCAACCCGCACGCGCTGGCGCGCCGAGGAATATCGTCCGTACCGGGACGTTCTCCGCGCCAACATGCGCCATGCCGGGGCGCTGCGCATCGATCACATCCTGGGCGCGGCGCGGCAGTTCTGGGTGCCGCGCGGTGCTGCCGCCGCCGACGGCGCCTACGTGACCTTTCCCCTGGAGGACCTGATCGGCGCTCATCGCCGAGGAAAGCCGGCGCGCCCGCTGCCTGGTGATCGGCGAAGACCTGGGCACGGTCGTCGGAAGGCCTGCGCCCGAGGCTCGCCGCCGCGCAACATCCTCTCCTACAAGGTGCTGTGGTTCGAGCAGGACGACGGGGTCTACCGTCCGCCCGAAGCCTGGCCCCGGCTTGCCGCCGCCTGTCTTTCCACCCACGATCTCGCGACGTTCGCGGGCTGGCGGCAGGGGCGCGAGCGAGCGGAACGGGAGGCGCGCTCGAAAAGGCCGTCGCGGCGGCGGGCTTCGCCTAGCGGCGATCTCCTCGCCGATGCCCACGCCTTCATCGCCGCCACGCCGTCGGCCGCCATGCTGGTGCAGGCCGACGATCTCGCGGGCGAGGCCGAGCCGCTCAACGTGCCGGGCACCGACGCCGAGCGCCCGAACTGGCGGCGCCGGCTTGCCGCTCACCGTCGAAGCGCTGGCCGGGGACGAAACCGCCCGCCGCGTCATCGCCGCCGTCCGTCGACGCAAGAAACCCTCTCCCCTCCGGGGGGACGGTGATCGGCGGGCTTTCCCCCTCACCCTGCTCAGGCGGCTTTGCCGCTTCGCTTCCCTCTCCCCTGCGGGGCGAGGGTTATCAACTCAACCCTCTCCCCGTTTCGGGGAGAGGGCAGGGTGAGGGGCAAGCCGCTACCGCTACTCGGTTCACGCCGCCTTGAGCGGCTTGATGCGGTCGAGCTTCGAACCGAGCTGCCGCTTGCGCAGCCTGACTTCATAGTCGATCTGCAGCCGCAGAAAGAAACCCTCGGACATGCGGAAGTATCGTCCCAGCCGGAGATCCGTGTCCGCGGTTATGGCCCGCTTGCCGAGGACGATTTCGTTGATGCGCCGGGGCGGCACGCCGATAGCACGGGCCAGCCCGTTCTGGCTCAAGCCCAGAGGCTTCAGAAACTCTTCCAGCAGCATTTCCCCCGGGTGAACGATAGGCAGCAGCTCCGTGACTTCGCCCGCTTAGTGATAGTCCGTGATTTCGACATTGTCGGCTCCTCCATCGCGCCAGCTGAAACAGATGCGCCATTGGTCGTTGATTCGAATCGACCATTGATTCTGGCGGTCTCCGCAAAGCTTCTCGAGCCGGTTCGAAGGAGGTTGCCGGAGGTCTTCAAGCGTAGCGGCCGCGAAATCGCAAGGAGTTTGCGATGTGCGGCGGGTTGAATATCCGACGGCAGCCTTCGGCTCTGCTTTCCGTGATCGATCAGTTCCGTTTCACGGTCGGCAAAGCTCCGGATCATGCCCAGCTCATAACGCGAGCCGTTATATAACGCACTTCGTTACAGCATCAACCGATAATACGGAACTGGCGTGTCACGACCTGCGCAGCGCCGGGTCCCTCACGCTGTCAGACAAGAAGTTTGGCATCGGCTATGGCATAAGGCACGTGTAAGGAGGCGAACGTGGCAGCCGCGCATGTCAAACTGTTCAAAAACGGTCGAAACCAGGCAGTGCGGTTCCGCGCGAGTTCGAGCTCCCGGCGGCGCGATCATGCGCAAGGAAGGTAACCGTCTCATGTATCGAGCACCGCGCCGCAGAAAACCCTGTTGGCCGCGCATTGCTACGCTGGCACCGCTCGACGAAGAGTTCCCGCCGATTCCGGATCTGGCACTCGACACGATCAAACTTTAGTGCGTTCAACGCCAGGAGCGAAAGCAATGCGGAACACGTGAAAGCGAAGGCTCGTCAGCCAAGGCCGAAGCGCCGAGCGGTCATGGTTCATTCCTCGGGGATGAGGTTGGGGTTCCAGGCGATCTCCCACAAATGGCCGTCGGGGTCCTGGAAATAGCCGGCGTAGCCTCCCCAGAAAGTCTCCCGGGCAGGCTTGACGATCTTCGCGCCGGCTTTGGCCGCCTCCTTCATGACCGCATCGACCTCTTCCCTGCTCCTCACGTTGTGGCCGATGCTGAGCTCGGTCGGGCTGTGAGCGGATTTCGACAGGCCGGCGTCATGAGCGAGATCGTCGCGCGGCCAGACCGCCAGCTTCAAGCCGGCCTGGAGATCGAAGAACGCGACGGCGCCGTGTTCGAACTCCCGGCCGACGATCCCCCGCGTGGGAAGGCCGAGGCCGTCGCGATAGAACCGGAGCGACCGTTCCAGATCGTCGACCCCCAGGGTGATCAGCGTGATGCGTGCTTTCATGGGTTCTCCTGTCTCCTCAATGCCCGGAACCGATGCCTCTCGCCGGCATTTGTGCTGAAGTGGGGCGTGTTGTCTTGAATGAAACGGCCAAGCAGGAGACCCAATGTGCTGCGGGCCTCGCCGCCGAGGCCGGCTATGCCGACCAGGCCCACCTCATCCGGGAAAGCCGGCGGCTGGCGGGCAGCACGCCGCGCGAAATCGCGAGGCTCTTTGCAGGTGAATTATCAACAGGCTTTGTGGTGCGTTGTGTTTGCCTGATGCCTCTGCGCCGGTAAACTTCATCGCGCCAGGAAGTCAGGTGGATGAGCGATACGAACGGTGGGCCGGGGCTGTTCCCGGCGATGGCAGGTGAGGCGGCGGCCAACGTGGTGGAGCTGCGCGGCACCGGCATCCTGCCCGATCAGCGCCTCAGCGCGATGATCGAGGCCGGCGATATCGCGAGCCTCACGCCCATCGCCCCCGACCAGGTGCAGCCGGCGAGCCTCGACCTGCGGCTCGGATCCAAAGCCTATCGTGTACGCGCGAGCTTTCTCCCGGGGCGCGACGCGACGGTGATGAGCCGGGTGGAGGAGCTCGACGGCCTGCCGGCCATCGACCTCACCCATGGCGCGGTGCTCGAGAAGGGCGGTGTCTATGTCGTCGAGCTGCTCGAGAGCGTGCGCCTGACGAACGGCATCGAGGGGACCGCCAACCCCAAGAGCTCGACCGGCCGGCTGGACGTTCTGACGCGGCTCACCACCGACCGGGGTGTCGCCTTCGACCGCATCGAGAGGGGCTATCGGGGGCCGCTCTTCATCGAGATCGCACCGTTGAGCTTCAACGTCATCGTGCGCCCGGGCACGCGCCTCAACCAGGTCCGCTTTCACAAGGGAGCGCCGGCTCTCGCCGGCGCCCAGGTCGAGAAACTCCTCGCCGAAGGCAAGCTTCTGGGCCCCGCCGGCAAGCGCCTGCTGCTTCGCGACGGGCTCGTTCCGGTGACCGTCGATCTCATCGGCAGGGACGGCGGCGCCATCGGCTACAAGGCGAAGAAACACACCAACAAGATCGACATCGACCGCATCGGCCACTACGACCCCCGGGATTTCTGGGAGAGGATCGGGAACACGGGCGGCCGGCTCAGTCTCGACAAGGACGACTTCTATATCCTCGCCACCTGCGAGGATGTGGGGGTGCCGCCGGAGCTGGCGGCCGAAATGGTGCCCTACGATACGAGCTCCGGCGAGTTCCGCGTCCACTACGCCGGGTTCTTCGATCCGGGCTTCGGCTGGAGCGAGGGCCGCGCCCGGGGCAGCAAGGCGGTTCTCGAAGTGCGGTCGTATGGCGTGGCCTTCACGCTCGAGCACGGTCAGACCGTCGGCTGGCTGCGCTACAGCAAGCTCGCCCACGGGCGGCCGGACAAGGGTCTACGGCGCCGGCATCAAATCGAACTACCAGGGCCAGGGGGTCGCGCTCGCCAAGCAGTTCAAGCCGTGGGTTGACCTAAGGTTTGTTGTGTGAATGTAGTGTTTTTTTTTTTTTTTTTTTTTTTTTTTTTTTTTTTTTGCCCCTCACTCTGCTCAGCGGCTTTGCCGATTTGCTTCCCTCTCCCCTGCGGGGCGAGGGTCAATTTATTGAACCCTCTCCCCATCGGGGAGAGGGCAGGGTGGACGGAGGTGCGGCCTCGCTCAGCTCTATCGCGCGGCGCGGCTTTTCGCGGGACGGATTTCGATGTACTCTGGCGCCACGCCGGAGACACGGGGCGCTCGGTGGGGCCGACACGGCGAGCGACCTTTTTCGCAGTGCAGTCTCGGATGCGAGCAGAGTGACGAGCCACGATTCGAGGCTGACGCCTTCCCGCTTGCCGCTCCCCTGGCCAGCTGTTCATGCAGGCTGAAGGCAGGCGAAGCAGCACTTTGCCGCTGTATCTGGCCGGTGCCGGCGGCGGTGACGGTGCGGGCAGTGGCCGGCCATCATCGTTCGCCGTCCTATCCAGGCCTCGATCGCCCGCTCGAGCTCCCGCAACGCTTTCGACTTGGTATCGCCGAATGCGGAGCAGCCGGGAAGGTTGGTAGCAATGGCGATATAGCTCTGATCGCGCTCGTCCCAGTACACATGCGTTGGATAAACTGCCGGTTTGTTCATTATGACCCAGCGTACCTCCTGATCATCTCGATAAGTTGCTCGGATCTTGGTGCAGTGACGAAGGGGCTAGGCCGTTACGTTCGAGATCGAAGACTATAAATCATTGCCGCGATCAGGTCATCGTACTGATACAGGCGGTTCCTGAATACGGTCTGCGGCACGTCCCTGATCAGCGCTGTAAGAAGCGCGTTGGTTTGCTTGTCAGCAATTTAAGCGGGATGAGGCTACCGTGAAGCTGTCATAGAACTCGCTTGGCAATTCCGGCGAGTTTGCGTGCAGCTGTGGCATTTCATCAGAATGGCTGCCGAAAATGGTCTTGAGGTTAATGAAGAAGCGGCTCAACCAGGTTGCGAATTCCGGCGACAGGCGAGGCAGGCTCCGAAGTCCCGGAGATCTCTTCGCGGAGTTGTATCAGCTGGATTTCGCCGGGAGAGCGATCGCGCTGCCACTAACTCACCTTGCGAACGGGTCGGTCATCTTTCTTGAAGGTCTTGTGAATTCCGATCAGGCTTCGTTCGTGAATACGGACTTGCCGCTCAGGATCCGGTACGGCGTAGCCAATGGGCTGCGCGATGCGGCCATGGATCCTCGAGGATGGAGAGGGTAAGCGCCACCTCGTCCGGAGCAACCACGTAACAGAACCCGACGCCCATGTTGAAGACCTCGAACATCTCGCCGTCTCTACGTTCGCATGCCGTTGGATGAGGTCGAAGATCGGATGCGGCTCGAAGAGCCGGTCGATTTCGAAACCTGCCGGCGCCTCGACCCGCGCCAGATTGAGCAAGCCGTCGCTGGTGATGTTGATGAGCGCCCTTACGCCCTTGACGCGCTGCAAGATTTCCAGGGCTTCACGCACATAGATATCCGTTGGGCGGAGCAGTTCTTCGCCGATGGTCCGCCCGAGCTCGTCGAATTTGTGATCGATGCTGTAGCGGTTGTTCTCGAAGAACGCTTTCCGCGCCAACGACAGGCCATTGCTGTGAACGCCGTTGCTTCGCACTCCGATGACCACGTCGCCCTCGACAACTCCCTTGCCGGAAACAATCTTGTCGAGCTCCACGCGGCCGATCGCCATTCCCACCAGATCGAAACCGTTGACGATATCCTTCAGCTGCGCCGTCTCGCCGCCTGAAATCGAAATACGGGCCATCTCGGCGCCTTTGCAGAGGCCGGCGCCGATCGCATCGAGCATGGTTGCGTCGGCCTGCTCGACCGCGATGTAGTCGACGAGTGAGACAGGCGCTTGCGCCGACGCAAATCATGTCGTTTACATTCATCGCGACGCAATCGATGCCGATCGTGTCGTATTTATCCATCTCCGTGGCGATGATCGTCTTGGATCCGACGCCGTCGGTGCACAGCGCGATGCCAACGCCATCCATCTCGATGACATTTGCAAAATAGCCGATGGGCAGCAGGACCCGGCCGAAGCCCTTTCTGGGCCATGTGCCCTGAACCTGCTTGACGATATGCCTCAGCCCCAAGTCTGCTTCGGAGGTATCGACGCCGGATTGTTTGTAGCGATCTTGTCGCACGTCCGCAGACCTGTTTTCCGCCGTCTCGAAGTTCGCTCGCGACAAAGTTACCACGTCCCCCACCTTGCTCGCCATGGCATGTCCAGCCCCGTTTGCCCCTGCGCAGGATAGTGTTTCATTCTGATTCGAACCTCAACCAGCGTAGACAACCATCAACACCCTGTGGAAATCTGCCATCACCGACGACTTGGCCCGGGCTCAAATTGCTGTGCGCTACCGAGCGAACACCGGAAATTCCAATCATGCTTGCTTGTTGTCCGCGCACTGCCGAGTGCGGAGGCAACAGGCTCAATGTTTGAAAGCCGGCATCGCTCTAACCATGAACTCGTCGAATAGCGGCACTGTGAAAGCAAGGTCGCCGTGCGCAGGGCTGTAGATCATGCCTTTCCTGATCAGCTTTGCGCGCACCGGCCCGAGGCTGGTTACTTTTACGCGCAAGGTCTCGGCTATGTCGCCGGTGCGCTGGGCGCCCGGTCCGAGCTCGGCCATGGCGCGCAGGAAATTCTTCTCGCTCGGCGTGAGCCGGTCGAAGCGGACGCGGAAGAAATTTCTGTCCAGTCGCGGGATTACGGTTGCAGTGGCGTTCTTGACGACCTTCAGGGTGATGGGGCTGGCCGTGGCGAGATTCCAGGACTGGTAGCCCCATTCCTGGAGGAAATACGGGTAGCCCTTGGTGAGCCGGTATACTTCCTCCAGTGCTTTCGGCTCGAATGCCACGCCCGCGACGCGGGCTGGCTCGCGAAGAGCTTTCGCGGTGTCTTCCCGCGACAGCGCCCCGATGTCCGGGAAACTGAAGAGCCGCTCGGCATAGGATTTCAACTCGCCGGCCAGCCCCGGGAGGATCGGCAGGCCGGCTCCCAGCAGCACGAGTGGAAGCTGCCGTTGCTGCACTCTGTGCATCGCCATGATCAGCGCGCCCAGCTCGCGGTGGCTGAGGTATTGGATTTCATCAATGAGCAGGGCTATGGCGCTTTTCCTCTCCTCGGCAGCTTCGGCGACCGCGACGAGGAGATTGGGTAAGTCGATCTCGATGTCGCCGCTGTCGGCGGCACCTTTTTCGGGCTCGATGTCCAGGCCGAAACTCACATCGCCGACGGTGACTTTGAGGGCGCCGATGAAGCTGCGAAGCACGGCCAGGCCTCGCTTCACCTTGTCTCCTGCACCGGCTACCCGGTCCAGATCGTAGAGGAGCGTTCGCAGGCCGGGCACGATGAGCGGCCCCAGCGGTTTGTCCTCGTGCGCCTCGATGGAGAGTGTCCGGTATCCGTCTGTCTTCGCCAACCGTTCGATTTCGTTCAGCAGGACTGTCTTGCCGACGCCGCGCAGCCCGGTGAGCAGCATGCTCTTTTCGGGCTTCTTCCTTTTGATCCGGCCAAGGAGAATGCGCGCCTCTTCGAGGATCGCCAGGCGCGGGCTCACCGCCTCCCGAACTCGTGGGACGTGACCCGAAAAGGGATTCCTGATCGGGTCCATGTATAGCCGTTTATATCTGATTATACACAATTCCCGGTATAATTTGATAAATCCGCTATAAACGGCCGCGGTCATCGCGCAGTGCTTTGATGCGGGCGCCTATAAGGGGAGTTGTCATCGACCGAGCATGTCCATGCAGACTGAACGCCCATGAACTCAGCGGCAAGTGGGGCAGTATCTCTGCCATCCGACGAGCAAAATTCCGTTGCTGCCCCGTCCCCGGGAAAGGCACGGCAAAGTGCGGCACATCCAGACCGGCCCTCGAGCGGGCGTCCACTACATAAGGGGCGATGCGCTTGAGGATCGTAACGATCGTTTGCGGACGATACTCCGCCATCCTTCTCGCCAGCAGCGGAACGCTCTTGCTGAAGATGGGAATGCGCTGCTGCTTGGGAAGATGATCCACCGGTTCCAGAACCAGGTCGTCGAGAAAAAATCCGTTCGCGACAAATGCCGACAGAAAGTCATCCGGATATCCGAGGCGGGGCGCCAGTGATGCGCGCAGAATGGCGGTAAACCTGACTATTCTCAGCGTAGAAGAATGTCCCGCTGGCAGGCGGCGCTTCGCCGACAAACAGTACGCGAATGGCCGATGGGGCGAAAGCGTGCCCGAAGTTCTTCGGTCCCTGAAACAGCTTTCATACTTTTTGGGGGTGTCGGGAGCTTGCCTAGCACTCTACCGTCTTCGCCGCTCCGGGTTGAAGTTCATGCGATACCGGCGCGCATTGGTACCATCGCGTTCGGGGGCTATTCATGAAAACTCCGTTTTCAGGCTGGGGGCAGAATAAGTGAGCCTACTGGAGGAAATCAAACCGCACGCGTCCATTCGCGGCATCCTGGCCGAATGGCCTGGTGACGGTGGTCAACGTCCAGTGGCACGGCTCCGCCGCACTTGAGCTCACCTACAAGACGCCCCGGAGGGTAGGTACTGAGCGAGCTGCTCTACCGCCATGACGAACCGCACCTGGAGGTCGTGGAGCAGGGCCGTCCGTGGAGCTTCGACGACCACGGCGTGCTGTTCCGGCTGGTCTCCGAGGCGCAGCGCATTCGCCTCGCCCATCTGTTTGATCCGGTGCTGGCCGTACATACCTCGGTCGTCGAGCCGCGGCCGCACCAGATCACCGCCGTCTACGAGACCATGCTGCCGCGCCAGCCGCTGCGCTTCCTGCTCGCCGACGATCCGGGCGCCGGCAAGATGATCATGGCGGGCCTTCTGATGAAGGAGCTGATCGCCCGGAGCGATCTGAAGCGCCGACTTGATCACCGCGAAAACCGGCGATGAGTGCCCGGGTTCCATGCCGCATCGTTGCCTTATCCCAGAAACCGGTTTTCGTTGTGCCACAGCAATGCCGACAGGTCCGGAATCAGATCGGTTTGGCGCGGCTTTTCGACCGGACGCCCTTGCAAGGCGTAGTAGTCCCGTCCGTTTTCGAATTCCTCGCGGATGCGCTTGCTCACTTCAAAACGATGGCTGGAGTCACCGTGACATAGCCAGCATCGAACAGACTGTGCACGTCGCGCCGCATGAGTATGCCGTTGGCGCCAGCGTGTTCGCCGCCGTCCGCATATGGCCGTATGTGGGCTGCCTCGAGCGCTGGCAGAGTGCGTTCGCCGGTAACCGCGCAGCGCCGGCCATAGGCGTCGGTGACGAGGAGCCGGAATGCGCCCTGACCCAATCGTGGCCGGATCAGCGTCGGCTCGCCAAACCGCGGCGTCGGCTCGGCGACACCCGATGCATAGGCTGCAGGAGTGCCAGCGTCGTGAACGCTGTCCCAAAGCGCGCGCCCCTCTGGCTCGTCGGTGGAATAGCGCCGCAGTCTCACGATATTCGGCTTCCAGCTCGGGGGCGGCACGATCCACCGATGCTCGTGGCAGAAACACGGGCTGTGTCAGAACGCGACAGCCGATTTCTACGGAGGCCAAGGCGCGGTTCTGTTCGGGAATATGGCGCAGAATGAGCTCCCGCATCTGGTTGAAACTGGCTGCGCCGTTAGCTTCGCCGAAAGCCTCCCACGCCAGCGACAGCGGCATCACATTGGAGACCGCAAATACTCCCCAACCGACGATCATGTGGATCGGATAGTGCAATTTGAAGAGAAACAGCTCACCAGGCTGTAGGGCGGCGAACGAACTCGGTGACGGGGACCAAAAATTCACTTCGGCCAAATCGGGGAGTTGCCGCAGATGCTCGAACCAGTCGCGATCAGTTACTGCAACAACGAGCCGAACTGCCATGGAGGAAACTATGTTGCCCAACGCGGGCAAGCGGCAAGGAAATCTTTATTGGGATGTTCATGCGATGTTCCGCAGAATAGTGATGCCACTGGGAGCTCACGAAGCTCCCACAGGCTCCCCTGTTCAAGGCTGAGAGGCGCAAGAAAGCTGCCGCTAGCCTTTCCGCGGAATGCCGATCCGGTGCCCGACCTCGCGCGGAACCGGAAGATGCTTGTGCGCCTCGCGCATCGCCGTGATCGCCGCGAACACCTCCTCCGGAAACGGCGATGACCGCTTGGCCCTCATGTCGACATGCATGACCATGTTCTCGCTCACGCAGGCGCGATAGCCCTCGCGGCCATGGAACATCTCCTGGGCATAGTGGACGCGCTTGGCGTCGCAATCGAGGATCAGCGTGGTGACGCGCACCGGATCGCCGGCAACGAGCTCCTGGAGGTAGGTCGCGTGCGCCTCGAGCGTGAAGAACGAGGCCCCGGTGCGCTTCACATAGTCGGGCCCCAGCCCGAAGGCTTCGAAGCATTCATCCCCCGCCCGGTCGAACAGCACATGATAGTAGGCCATGTTGAGATGGCCGTTATAATCGGTCCATTGGGCCTCGACCGATTGCATGCGGCCTTCGAAGGGCGCGGCGGGAAACGTTTTTGACATGGGCGTAGAACGCACGACCAAAGCACCGGACGCGATGCGAC
The DNA here is from genome assembly GCA_963780765.1 of uncultured Alphaproteobacteria bacterium. Taxonomy (GTDB): domain Bacteria; phylum Pseudomonadota; class Alphaproteobacteria; order Rhizobiales; family Aestuariivirgaceae; genus CAWHQZ01. The sequence continues at coordinate 58,917 of CAWADI010000032.1, forward strand.
GCAACAGCACGGCGCAGGCGATCGAAGAGCTGCGCCTGCTGCTGGGCGACCGGCTTTCGGTGGCGATGCCGGTGCGCGAGCAGCACGGCCAGGACCTCACCTGGAGCCGGGGCAGCGCGCCCGACGCGGTCGCCTTCCTCGAGACCACGGCCGAGACGCAGGCCGTGGTCAGGATCGCCGACCGCTACGGCGTGGCCGCTCATCGCCTACGGCACCGGCACCTCGCTCGAAGGACACATCAGCGCGCCCGCCGGCGGCATCTCGGTCAACCTGTCGCGCATGAACCGCGTGCTCGAAGTCAACGAGGAGGACCTCGACGCGCGGGTGGAGGCGGGCGTCACCCGCAAGGCCTTGAACGAGCACCTGCGCGACAAGGGGCTGTTCTTCCCGATCGATCCCGGCGCGGATGCGAGCCTCGGCGGCATGGCGGCGACGCGCGCTTCGGGCACCAACGCGGTGCGCTACGGCACCATGCGCGAGAACGTCGTCAACCTCACCGCGGTCATGGCCTCGGGCGAGATCGTGCGCACGGGACGGCGGGCCAAGAAATCCTCGGCCGGCTACGACCTGACCCGGCTGCTCGTCGGCTCGGAAGGAACGCTCGGCATCATCACCGAGGTGACCTTGCGGCTCCATGCCATCCCGGAATCGATCCTCGCCGGCGTCCTGCCCTTTCCCACGATCGAGGCCGCCTGCAACGCCGCCATCCTCACCATCCAGTCGGCGATCCCGATCGCGCGCATCGAGCTGGTCGACGCCCTGCAGATCAAGGCCTGCAACGCCTATTCGAAGCTCGACCTGGCGGAATCACCGCACCTCTTCGTGGAGTTCCACGGCACGAAGGCGGGGGCCGGGGAGCAGGTGGAGCTTTTCCGCGCCATCGCCCAGGAGTTCGGGGGAGGGGACCTCGTCTGGGCCGAGCAGCAGGAGGACCGCGCCCGGCTGTGGCAGGCGCGCCATGACTCGTTCTATGCGGCGAAAGCGATGATGCCCGGCAAGGAGGCGTTCGCGACCGATGTCTGCGTGCCGATCTCGCGGCTCGCCGAATGCGTCGTCGAGACGCAGAAGGACATGGAGGCCCACGGCATCTTCGGGCCGATCGTCGGCCATGTCGGCGACGGCAACTTCCATGTGCAACTCTTCTGCGACGTGACGGACGAAGGACGAGGTCAGACGGCACGAGGCGTTCTGCGAGCGCCTGGTCGCCCGCGCGCTCGCCATGGAGGGCACCTCAACGGGCGAACACGGCGTGGGCCTCGGCAAGCGCAAGTTCATGACCGCGGAGCACGGGGCCGCGGGCCTTGCCGTCATGCGGGCGATCAAGGCCGCGCTCGATCCCAAGGGCATCCTCAACCCCGGCAAAATCCTCCCGTGAGGGATGCTTTCTCCCCCTCACCCTGCTCAGCGGCTTCGCCGCTTCGCTTCCCTCTCCCCTGCGGGGCGAGGGTTTCTTTAATTGAACCCTCTCCCCATCGGGCCCCATCGGGGAGAGGGCAGGGTGAGGGGAACGACATCGGCTCGCGAGTGCGCGAGGATAGATTGTGCAATGCCTCCTCACCCTGCTCAGCGGCTTCGCCGCTTCACTTCCCTCTCCCCTGCGGGGCGAGGGTTTCTGAGGGGGCTTCCACGAATCACTGCGGCCTGAAAGATGATGGCGGTGTCAAGCACGGCCATTAACGAAACACGAGAAAGATGAGGAAAAATACCGCATCCGGCCCTAATCTCAGGCCGTCATTGCGTTTTCGCCTTTGCCTGTGCCGCGCCTCTCCCATATTCTGGCCACGGGCGCCCGCCAGAATGGCGGCGGCAGGGTGTCTCCCACGGAAGGCGGCGAGATGAGCGTTTGGCGGTCCCCGGTGCTTTACACCGGGATCTTCCTGGTCCTCTTGGTCGCGGGCCTGATCAGTGCGCCTTTCCTCATCGACTGGAACAGCTACCGCGGAACCGTCGAGGACTACGCGCGCAAGCTGACGGGCCGCGACGTCACGGTGACCGGCGACATCTCCGTGCGGCTCTTCCCGTGGCCGCACCTGAGGCTCAAGGGGGTCCGGGTGGCGAACGTGCCGGGAACCCTCATCAGCGATGTGGCGCGGGCCGAAACGGTCGAGGCGCGGATGCTGCTGGGCTCGCTGCTCGGCGGCCGCGTCGAGGTATCGAACATCCGCATCGTGAAACCGGTGTTCTCCTTCGAGCGGCTCGATACGAGCGATGTCAACTGGTGGCTTTCACCCAAGCTCGAAGGCGGCGGGTCGCTGCGAGCGGAGAAAATCTCCATCGAAGATCTCGAAATCGTCGACGGCACCCTGTTCGTATCCGACACGCGGCGCGGCGGCACGGCGGAATTCAACGATGTCAACATGTCCGTCTCCGCCCAGTCGCTGCTGGGTCCGTGGAAGGCGCGCGGCCAGCTCGCCGCACAAGGGGCGGCCGTTTTCGGTCGGCATCAGCACCGCCACCTACAAGAAGGGCGAACCCTTCCGTTTCAACTTCCGCTTTTCTCCGGTGGAGGGGTCGGGCCTCGTATACCTGTTCGACGGCGCCTACTCCTCCCAGGGCGATGAGCCGCTCAGCGGCACCATCACGGCCGAGCCCTACGTCGCCGACAGCGGCAAGGCGGATTCACAATCCAACATGCGGCCGCTGCTGTTCAAAGCCGATATCGGCTTCCGCGAGGACCATGCGCTCCTGCGCAACATCGAAATCGCACCCGCCGACCGCGAGCATGCCGGCAACATTCTGACCGGCACTGCGGCCATCGATCTGCAGGAGCGCATCTCGGTGATGGCCGATCTGCGCTCGCCCAACTACGATCTCGACGCCATGCTCGGCAGCCAGGGGCGCGAGGTTCTGAAGAGCGGCGCCTTCCTCGAAGGCGTCGCCGACTTTCTGGAAGTGCTGCCCGGCACGCTCGACGGGCGCGTGCGGCTCGATATCGGCAACCTCATCGCCGGCGGGGCGAAGCTTCAGGGCACGCGCCTCGAGGCCGAGCTTTCCGAAAGCGGGCTGATCATCCACGACCTTGCCGTGACGATGCCCGGGCAGACCAAGAGCAGGCTCATCGGCAAGTTCACGGTCGGTGGCGAGCAGCCGACGCTCACCGGCAACCTGACGGTCGAGTCCGCCAACGCCCGCGAGTTCGCGTCCTGGGCGATGCCGGAATGGAAAGAAGCCATCGCCAGGTCGTGGACGGGCGCGCGCGGCAAGCTCGCGCTCGAGGCGACCTTCGAGCACCAGCCGCGCAGTCTCAAGCTTGGCGAAGCCAGGCTCAGCTTCGATGACGCGCACGCAACGGGCGCCCTGTCGATGCTCGGGGGCGAAGCGGGCCAGACGACGCTCAGGCTCGCCGTCGACCGCATCGATGCCGACCGCTATGTCGCCGCCGACGCCAAAATCGCCGACCTCAGGGACGATGCCAGCGGCCTGATCACCGAGCTTTTCCGTCCAGGTTCTGAGCGCAACAATGTGCAGCTGACGGTGCTCGCCGGGGAACTGAAGCTGCGCGGCACCGAGGCGCGCGACATCGCCGTCAACGTGGCCGCCAGCAACGACGCCATCAACGTGCACGCCATCAACATCGGCAGCGTGGGCGATGCGCGTCTGGCGGTAACCGGCTCGCTGCAGCCGCGACAGGCACAGCGGCACGGCACGGCAACGATCGAGATCGATGCCCCGGACCCCGAGCCGCTGCTGCGGCTCTTGGGTCTGCTCGGCATGCCGGGAGAGACCAACGGCCGGGCGACCGCATGGGCGAAAAACCTGGGGCCGTTCCACGCCCGCCTCGATGGCGAGGCGGATCTCGACAACGATTCGATCGCCGCCACGATCGGCGGCAAGATCACGGCGGGCGGATCGAACCTCGTGGCGAACGGCAGCCTCGAAGCCGATCCAGACGACTTCCAGTCGGCTGACGTGATGTTCTCTGCCGAACTCGACAGTCCCGACACGAGGTCGCTGGCGCTGCTGTTCGGAATAGAGGGCCAGACCGACGTGCAGGACGGGGCGCACCTGACCTTGCGCTCGAAAGGCACGCTCCGCGATGGCCTGAAAAGCCAGGCGCAGCTCACCGCACTCGGAGCGACGGCGTCGTTCGACGGCACGCTCACCAAACTCGCTCCGGCGCTGGCGACAACCGGCGCCGTCTCGATCGAAGCAGCGACGGCGGACCGGGTGCTGGCGGCGCTCGGCATCCCCAATCCCGAGCCCGGCGCGCCGATCAGCGTCAAAGGCTCGATCACCACCGGTGACGACAAGCTGACCCTTGACGGATTTACGGCGAGCGTCGGGGACAAGCGCTACGCGGGCCGCCTGCGCACGGGGCCGGGCACCATCGACGTCCAGATGAAAGCCGCCGATGTGTCGCTGCCGTGGATGCTTTCGGCAGCCCTGCTGCCGCGCGACGGCAGGCCGGTCGATTCCGTCACGCTGTTTGCGCCCAAGCCCCTGGGCGGCGCCGTCGGCGTGGTCAGCGTCGAGGCGGAGCGCCTGAACATCGCGCCGCACCTCGCGATCCGCGACGCGAGGGTCGCGTTCGATGCCACCGCCGAGAAGCTCCACATAACGCTGAGCGGCCTGGGGTCGGATACCGGACTGGTGACCGCCGATGCCGACATCGTGCGCCGTGCCGGCGACTACGATGTCTCGGCGACTTTCTCGGCCGGGCTCGATCTCGGCGAGCAGCTCGTCACCGCCGCCGGCCAGCCGGTGGTGATCGGCCCCGCCCACTTCAGCGGCAGCTTTTCCGGAATGGGCCGCAGCCCGGCGGGACTTGCCTCGGTGCTCAAGGGATCAGGGCAGGTAAAACTCGACTACGGCCTCCTGGCGGGCGTGGACCAGGCAAGGCTTGCGGCTGGCCTGGCGGCTGTGCGGAGCGAGGGGGAGGTGGACGCGGTGGTGGGGCAGGCCCTTTCCGGCGGTGAGCTCGGGTTCTCCGGAGGTGCCGCGGCCTTGCGCATTTCCGATGGCCTGGCGAGCCTCGGACCCGTCGCCATCCAGGCAGGCCAGCTTTCCGGGCAAATGGCGGCGCTGGTCGAGCTCGCCAGCGGCCGCGCCGAACTGAAGGTGGACCTCGGCCTGCCGGCGGTCAGCGAAGCTCCGGCAATCTCGCTCGCCTATGCGGGTCCGCGCGACGGGCTGGAGCGCAACCTCGATGCCGCGGCTTTCAAGTCACGGCTCAGGGCAAAATCGCTGCGCGAAGAGATGGCCCGGCTCGAGGCGCTGCAGCGTGAGGAGGAACGGATCATCGCCGAGGAAATGCGGCGGACCGAGAAGGACAAGCGGGCACGTGAACGTGAAGACGATCTGAACGGCCTCTGGGGAGTGCTCTTGAACGATCTCAACAAGCTGGAAATGGAGCGCCGCTCGCGGGAGCTGGCGACCTGGAAACGCGGGCAGGAGCCTGCAACCGGTCAGGTCACGATCGATGTCGCGCCATTGCCGGCCCTGCCGGTTGAAAGCGTGAAGGCCTCCGAACCCGAACCTGAGCCCGTCAGCATCGAGATGTCGCCGCTGCCCGAGGGGTTGGGCAACGCGGAAGCGGTAGCGCCGGCAGCGGCACCGAAACTCCTGCCGTGGAGCGCACGCCCGCACCAAAACCCGAACCCGCGATGCCGGATGAGACGCTGCTGCCCGCTGCACCCACGGGCCTGAAGCTCGCTCCTGCCGCGGTCAACGGCCGCGCGGCCTCGTCGCTTTCGGATGTCGAGCCGGAAGTGCAGGGCGGAATACGATACCGCGGGAACTTCAACCGCGGGTCTGTCCCGCTTGCCCCGACCACCGGCCGGAGCGAATGAGGAGAAGCGGTTCGCCGGCGCCTCACCCTGCTCAGCGCAAGAGCTTCGCCGCTTCGCTTCCCTCTCCCCTGCGGGGCGAGGGTTTCTTTATTGAACCCCTCCCCTTCGGGGAGAGGGCAGGGTGAGGGAGGACCTCGGCCACGTGCATGCGTGCTTCCGGCTTACGAACGGTGCCCCTCACCCTGCTCAGCGGCTTCGCCGCTTCGCTTCCCTCTCCCCTGCGGGGCGAGGGTTTCTTTATTGAACCCTCTCCCCGTTTCGGGGAGAGGGCAGGGTGAGGGGCAGGGAGTTGAGGACGTAGACGCGGATGGCGCTCGACAGGTTGTCGCGGTCGCGGCCATGATCGATGTCGGTGATCAGGCTCGCCAGCGACAGCGAGCGGGCCTCCGCCAGCCGCTTCAGCGCCGCCCAGAACTCCGGCTCGAGCGACACCGACGTGCGGTGGCCGCCGATCATCACCGAGCGCTTCACCGGTCCGGTCATTCCTTCGGCGACACCATGTCCTCGGGCCGGACCAGCTCGTCGAACTCGTTGGCAGTCACATGGCCGAGCTTCAATGCCTCCTCGCGCAGCGTCGTGCCGTTGCGGTGGGCGAGCTTGGCGATTTCGGCGGCCTTGTCGTAGCCGATCCGCGGCGCCAGCGCCGTCACCAGCATCAGCGACCGATTCATCAGGAGCGCAATGTGCTCGCGGTTGGGCTCGATGCCGGCGACACAGTTGTCGGTGAAGCTCACCGTGGCATCGGCAAGCAGCTGGATCGAGTTCAGGACGTTGTCGATCATCACCGGCTTGAAGACATTGAGCTCGAAGTGGCCCTGGCTGCCGGCGATCGTCACCGTCACGTGGTTGCCCATCACCTGGCAGCAGACCATCGTCAGCGCCTCGCACTGGGTGGGGTTGACCTTGCCCGGCATGATCGATGAGCCGGGCTCGTTCTCGGGCAATTTCAGCTCGCCGAAGCCGGACCGCGGACCCGAACCCAGAAAGCCGAATGTCGTTGGCAATCTTGAAGAGGCTCGCGGCGATCGTGTTGAGGGCGCCCGACAGCTCGACGATGGCATCGTTGGCGGCGAGCGCTTCGAACTTGTTGGGCGCGGCGCGAAACGGCAGCCTGGTGATCTTGGCGACTTCGGCGGCGAAGACGACGTCGAAACCGGCCTTGGAGTTGAGCCCGGTGCCGACCGCAGTGCCGCCCTGGGCCAGAAGGTAGAGCCGCGGCAGCGCCGACTTCAGGCGCTCGATGCCGTTGGCGACCTGGGTGGCGTAGCCGGAAAACTCCTGGCCCAGGGTCAAGGGCGTTGCGTCCTGGGTGTGGGTGCGGCCGATCTTGATGATCCTGGCCCAGGCTTTCACCTTGCGCTCGAGCGCCTGGTTCAGGCGCCGCAGGGCGGGGATGAGGCGAGTTTTTACCTCGATGGCCGCAGCGATGTGCATGGCCGTCGGAAAGGTGTCGTTCGACGATTGCGAACGGTTCACGTGATCGTTGGGATGGATCGGCTTCTTCGAGCCCATGACGCCGCCAAGCATCTCGATGGCGCGGTTGGCGATCACCTCGTTGGCGTTCATGTTGGTCTGGGTGCCGGAGCCGGTCTGCCACACGACCAGCGGAAAGTGCGCATCGAGCTTGCCGTCGATCACTTCCTGGGCGGCATCGGCGATGGGCTGGGCGAGCTTCGGATCGAGCACCCTGAGCTTGATGTTGGCGAGGGCTGCGGCTTTTTTGGCGATCCCCATGGCGTGGATGAGGGGGGCCGGCATGGTATCGCCGCCGATGCGGAAGTTGGCGAGCGAGCGTTGCGTCTGGGCGCCCCAATATTTGTCTGCCGGCACCGGCAGCGGGCCGAAACTGTCGCTTTCGATGCGGGTTCTGGCCATCGGCTAGAGTTGATCGCGCCAGATCGGGTTCGTCCAGGCCCGTTTGCCGGCCGCGTCGATGACCGCCACTCTGAGCCATGGGCTTATCGCCACCTCGACCCATGACTTTTCGAGCTTCGAAAGTTTCACCGTTGCACCGGTAATGGCGCGCCCGAAGCGGCCGGCGGTGCGCGAGTTCCCGCCCATCACCGAAATGGCGTTGACCGGCGAGCAGGCGATCGACAATTCATCGCCGTCGAGCGACAGCTCGTGAATTTGCGGCCCCTGGCTCGAATAGTAGTGGCCCTTCTTCAGCGCCTCGACGAGTGCCTCGGGATCGAGCGCCTCGGCCCTGACCTGCACCCAGCCGCCGAAGGCATCGTCGATCTTGAAGTGGGCATCATCGGTGGCGAAACCGCCGAGCCTCCTGCCTTCGGTGAGCAGCTGATCGAGAAGATACCAACCTTCGCCGCGGTCGGTTTCCACCGCGCAGCCGTGATTGTAGATCTCCACGGCGTGGGCGCCGGCAAGGGCGCGGCCGTCTTCAATCGTCAGCTGCGACCACGCCGGATGCGCGATGCCGACGAATGCGCCGGCCGCGGCAGCGCGCATGGGCAAGCTCCGGTCCCGTCTCGCTCTCGCCCGCCGGCTCGAAATCCCGCGGCAGGCCGGCGGCGAGAATGTGCCACAGCTCGCCAACGCCGGTCGCCGGCGCATGCAGCTCCGCACCGATGATGGTGGTGAAGCTGTTCGAACGCCAGTCCCGGGTATCGGCGATCGGCCAGCGATAGCGCGCGACGAAGTGCTCCGACAACTGCACGAAGTCGTAGCCGGCGGCCTTGTAGGCATCGATGGTGGCGCCGAGGGGCCGCGCACCATCGGAGAGGTTCGAATGGGTGTGCAGATTGCCGCGCCAGAACCGGCCGGGGAGAGAAAAAGGCGACACGTCGGCCATGCAAGTCTCCTCGCCGCCTTATGAGCATTCCCGCTCAAACGGAAAGCTGCATTCCAAGCTCGACGACGCGGTCGGGGGGGATGCGGAAATAGCCGGTGGCGCGCGAGGACTGGTTGGCGAGCATGATGAACAAACGCTGCTGCCAGAACGGCAGGCCGGAGCGGGCCGACGTGCGGATGGCGCGGCGGCCGAGGAAATACGAGGCCATGCGCGGATCGACATCGAGCCCGTGCACCCGGCACAGCCGCAAGGCGGTCGGCACATTCGGCGCCTCCATGTAGCCGAACCGGGCATCGACCAGCCAGGCATCGAGGGGAAGGCGCGAGACGGCCACCCGCTCGGCGGCGGGAATGCGCGGCTCGTCAACCGTCGTCACGTGAATGAAGATCAGCGTCTTATGCAGGACGCGGTTGTGCTTCAGGTTGTGCAACAGGGCGCTCGGGGCATACAATGGGATCGGTCACCAGAAAGACGCCGATGCCCGGCACCTGCACCGGCGGTTTGCGCTCGAGGCTTTCGAGCAGGCCGGTGAGCTCGACACTGTCGCGCCGCAGCTTCTGGGCCAGCGCGTCGCGGCCGCGCATCCACGTCAGCATGGTGATGATGATGGCGAAACCGATCAGCAGCGGCACGTAGCCGCCGCTCGCGATCTTGTAGCCGTTGGCGACCAGGAACGCTCCTTCGATGCACAGGATGAGACCCATGACGGCGCCGGCGACCGGCAACGGCCAGCGCAGCGCCTTCCAGAAGAACAGGAAGGCCAGGAGCAAGTCGATGATCATCGAGGCATTGACGGCGATGCCGTAGGCGGCGGCAAGGTTCGATGAGGAGCGGAAGGTGAGCACGAGCAGGACGACCGCGATCAATAGCATCCAGTTGATCTGGCTGACGTAGATCTGGCCGTGTTCGGTCTCGCTGGTATGGGAAATGTTCATGCGCGGCAAAAGGCCCAGATACATGGCCTGCTGGGCGACGGAGAAAGCGCCGGTGATCACGGCCTGGCTGGCAATCACGGTCACCAGGGTCGCCAGCACGACAAGGGGGATGAGCGCCCAGCCCGGCGCCATGAGGAAGAAGGGATTGGCGATTGCCGCCGGATCGGCATGAATGAGGGCGCCCTGGCCAAGGTAGTTGAGCGCCAGCCCCGGAAAGACGACGGCAAACCAGCCGAGGCGGATGGGTGACTTGCCGAAATGACCCATGTCGGCATAGAGCGCTTCGCCACCCGTGACCGCGAGGAAGACGCCGCCAAGAATCAGCAGGGCGAGGCCCGGGTGCTTGCCGAGGATGACCAGGCCGGCGGCGGGATTGAAGGCAAGCAGGATCTCCGGATCATGCATGATGTGGGCAACGCCCATGACGGCGATCGTGATGAACCAGAGAGTGGTGACCGGGGCGAAGAAGCGCGCCACGCCGGCGGTGCCCCGGTATTGCACGGCGAACAGGCTCGCGAGCACCGCGATGGTGACGGGAACGATGTAGTCCTCGAACCCCGGGTTGATGACCTTGAGACCCTCGACGGCCGAGAGCACCGAAATCGCCGGGGTGATCATGGCGTCGCCAAAGAAGAACGCAGCGCCGATCATGCCAAGGAACAGGACAAAGCCGCGCTTGTTTCCGATGGCGTGCTCGACGAGCGTGACCAGGGAGAGGATGCCGCCCTCGCCCTTGTTGTCCGCCTTCATCAGCAGGTAGATGTATTTGAAGGTGACGATGATGATGAGCGCCCACAGAAGCAGGGAAACGATGCCCAGGACGTCCTCGCGGGCAACGGCGCCGCCGGCTGCAGTGTGGGCCAGGGCCTCGCGCAGGGCATAGAGCGGGCTCGTGCCGATGTCGCCGAAAACCACGCCGATGCTCGCAAACGCCAGGCCGGGCTTGGCCAGACGCTCCGAGACCTCGCCGTCATCGCCGGCCAGATCGTAGTGGCGATCGGTCATGTAGCTTGGCGATTACTTGGATGTTGACCAGGCCCCGGCAGTCGGTTGGAAGCGCTGAAAGCATCAGGGGCGGCGCCGGCTTGGGCTTCGGCTTTCTGGGGTCGCGTGGCATGGGCGGCGCCCACGGTTTCGGAGATAGCCAGTGGGCGAGCTCCTCGCCGCAGCCGGTGCCGTCCTTCGGCGCGGCGACCGGCTGATTCCGGCAATTGGTGCTGCCGTTCGGGCAGTTCATGCGGATGTGGAAATGGTAAGTGTGGCCATAGTAGGGACGCACCTTGCCTAGCCAGCTTCGGTCACCTTTGGCCCACGCGCACAGCGCCTTCTTGATCGGCGGGTGCACGAAAATGCGCGCCACCTGGCGATAGGAGGCGGCGCGTCTGATCAGCCTGGCGTGAGCTTCGGTCCACACCTTGGGGTTGATCGTCTTGTAGTCGATGATGACGCTCGTCGCGCTCATGCTTTCGCGATCCTTGCGGGAAAGCGTGTGGTCCGGCATGGGAGTCAGCCAGATGTCCGCATCGAGGCCCACCTGATGGCTGGCGTGACCCGTGAGCATCGGCCCTCCCCGGGGCTGTGACAGGTCGCCGACCAGCAATCCGTTCCAGCCGTCGTCCGCCTTCGCTTCCTTGGCCAGCCGCTCGATGAGCCGGATGAGCTCGGGGTTCCCCCACATGCGGTTGCGCGACAGGCGCATGACCTGCCAGGCCGGGCCATCGACGGGCAGGGCCTGGGCCCCGGCGAGACAGCCCTTGGCGTAAAACCCGATCGACCGGGCCGCCAGCGGCGCCGGCGTCCTGATCTTTCCGAAAAGCTCCTTGGCCGGCACTTTGTCGATGTTGACGGCAACGGCTGGCAATGCGCCCATCGTTGCCAGAACACCCAATATGGCGGCCACTACAACATACTTGGCCAAAACAAAACCGCGGTGGCTGGGTCCCGGCCTCCGCCGGAGCGTCGGATAGTGCATGGTTATGGCCATCAGCCCGATTCCTGCCCCCAGGATCCAGTCAGTTAGCATTTGGTCGGAGAGGAAGGCGAGGGGGTCCGGGCAAGCGCTATTTCTTGCGGAACTGGTCAAGCTTCACGACTTTCTCGTCTGGTTGCTGCTGAGGCTCCGGCACAGCGGCGGGCAGGTTATCGCGCGGGGGTAAGAGAGCGCCAGGCTTGGGCGGCTCAGGTTCGGTCGCCTTGGCAACCGGGGCTTCCACCATCTCGAACTGCAGGTCGAATTGAGCAGGCGGGTCGAAAAAGCTCTTGATGGCGGCGAACGGCACCACCAGGCGCTCCGGAATGTCGTTGAAGGACAGGTCAACCTCGAAGCCAACGTTGTCAACCACGAGATTCCAGAACTGGTACTGCAGGACGATGGTCATGTTCTTGTCGTGCTGCTTGCGCAAGCGCTCGGAGATGCGAACGTCGGCATGACGCGTGTCGAACTCGATAAAAAAATGATGGTCGCCGGGAAGGCCGGATTTCTTCACGCGCTGCAGGGCGCGGCGAATAACGCCGTGCAAAGCCTCCTGCATCAGGAGGTTGTAGTGCATCAGGTCTTCACCCATCACAGGAAGCTCGCCAACAGAGTTGGAGACCGCATTCATACTACAAACCGCCCGCACTCCAAAAAGCGCTGAACACACCAAAGAACACTGATTGCAGGTAAGAGTGCGAGGCTTCTGTTGCCAGGTGCCTCGCGAACCCCGCCTGAAACGGCTTAGGCCTCAGGACTTTGATTTCGGTGGTCGGACCGCGTTAAGCGGCCTTCGCAACCGGAGCATAGTTGTCGTTGGCAACTATATGTTTGGTCCGATAACGGCGGTACCATCCCGGGCAAAAGCGCGCCTTTTACGCCCTCGTCGATCCTGTTTCACCCCCATAGTGGTGGAGGTGCCGGGTACTGCCCCCGGGTCCGATGGGTTTATTGCAACGGCCGTTTATCGCCATAGCCGACCTTGCGGACGGCCCCATAAGTATAGTGCATACGGTTGAAATTAAAAGGGCGCCGGCAGGGCATGCTGAACCGCAGGCTAAGAACTCCGCCAGCCAGGCAGAATCGTCTATTGTCCGCCGATGCGCCAATATCATGACCTCATGCGGCACGTGCTGGAGCACGGCCACCGCCGCAATGACCGGACAGGCACGGGCACACTGTCGGTTTTCGGTCACCAGATGCGCTTCGATCTGGCGCACGGCTTTCCGCTGGTCACGACGAAAAGACTGCACGTCCGCTCGATCGTGCACGAGCTTCTCTGGTTCATCCGGGGCGACACGAACGTCAAATATCTGCACGACCAAAAGGTCACGATCTGGGACGACTGGGCCGACGAAAACGGTGACCTCGGACCCATCTACGGGGCCCAGTGGCGATCATGGCCGGCCCATGACGGTTCGACCATCGATCAACTCGGCGAAGTGATCGCCATGATCCGCAAGCAACCCAATTCCCGGCGTCTCATAGTGACCGCGTGGAATCCAGCCGATGTCGCGCGCATGGCGCTGCCGCCGTGCCATTGCCTTTTCCAGTTCCATGTCGCAGGCGAACGGCTCTCCTGCCAGCTCTATCAGCGCTCGGCTGACGTTTTCCTCGGCGTGCCGTTCAACATCGCCTCCTACGCGCTGCTCACTCACATGGTGGCGCACGTCTCGGGCCTCAAAGCAGGCGAGTTCGTGCACACGCTTGGCGATGCACATGTCTATCTCAACCACCTCGACCAGGCGCGTGAACAGCTGAAACGCGAGCTTCTGCCGCTGCCGCGGCTCGTCATCGGACGTAACGTGTGGTCGATAAACGATTTCAGGTTCGAGGACATCGAGATCATCGGCTATCAAAGTCATCCGCATATCGCTGCTCCGGTCGCGGTATGAGCCTCGAGCGCTCGAACAACTCGTGAGGCCTGAGGCACGATGGCCCGCCTCGCGCTCGTCGCAGCCGTTGCCAGGAACGGCATCATCGGCCATCGGGGAGGACTGCCGTGGCGGCTTTCCTCGGATCTCAAGCACTTCAAGGCGATCACCGTGGGAAAGCCGGTCATCATGGGGCGCAAGACGTGGGAAAGTTTGCCGAAGAAACCGCTTCCGGGCCGCGACAACATCGTCGTTACCCGAAATCCGCGCTACCGTGCGGAGGGGGCCATCGTCGTGCGGGACGTGGATGCGGCGGTGGCCGGCGCCAAGGCGCTGGCGGAGCGCTCCGGGGTGGATGAAATCGTGGTCATCGGCGGAGGCGAAATCTTTGCCGCACTGGTTGACCGCGCCGACCGCCTATATCTGACTGAAGTCGATCTCGAAGTCGAAGGCGATACCGTCTTTCCGGCGCTCGATCCGCAGGAGTGGCGCGAGAGCGCGGCCACGAGTTATCCGCGCGGCGAAAGGGACCAGGCCGCCTTCGTCGTCCGGACCCTCGAAAGGCGCTCGGATTGAATCCCGACGTCCTGGTGATCGGCGCCGGAGCGGCGGGCATCGGAGCCGGGCGTGCGCTCGCCAGCATGAACGTTCCGTTCCGGCTGATCGAGGCCAAGAGCCGCATCGGGGGGCGCACCCACACCGATACGGCTTCGCTCGGCCATCTGTGGGATCACGGCGCCCACTGGTTCCATTCGGCCGACAAGAACCCGCTGCGCAGGCTGGCGGAGCAACTAGGCCATCGCTTCCGGGCCAAGCCCCTGGCACCGGCACACAAGACCTTTCTCGGCGGCAAATGGCTCGGCGAGGAGGTTCGGAGAAACTACGCGTGGGCCATGTTGCGCCGCATCGCCGAGCACGGCCGGGCCGGTAATGATGTGCCTGCGGCGGCGGTGCTCGACAAAGATCACCCATGGAATCCTCTCGCCCGGCACTGGGTCGCTCTCATGTATTCGGTCGACGCCGAGAACGTGTCGACAGCCGATGCCGGAAACTACGATGACAGCGGCCTGAATCTGGCGGTCGGGGACGGCTACGGCGCCTTGCTCGTGCGCCTCGCGCACGGCCTGCCGGTCGATACCAACACCGCAGCCCGGTCGATCGAAGTGACCGGAAGCGGGGCCCGGATCGACACCGAGAGGGGATGCATCGAGGCCAAGGCAGTGGTTCTCGCAGTGCCCGCACGGATCATGGAGCGCGGTCGGCTGGTGATCCGGCCGGCCATCCCGGGTGAGCTTGCCGAGGCGTTTGCCGGAATCCCGATGGGTCACTACGAGAAGATTGCCTTGCTATTCGACGCGCCCGTGTTCCAGGAGGTGGGCGTTCCCTACGCCGATGTCTTCGATCCGGTCGGGCCCAGGACGCACCCGCTTAACTTCGAACTCAACCCGTTTGGCCGCCCGATTGCCATCGCCCACATCGGGGGCAGCTTCGCCCGGGACATGGAAAGTGCAGGCGAGGCTGCGATGATCGACTTCGCCATGGCGGCGCTCGGGCGCGCCTTCGGCTCCGGTGTGCGCCGGCGATTTCTGCGCGGTTCAACCACGCACTGGACTTCGGATTCCTTCATCGGCGGCGCCTACACGACGGCGCGGCCCGGTTGCGCCAACCTGCGGCGCCGGTTCCTCGAGCCCCTTCACGACCGGGTCTTCGTAGCCGGGGAGCATGCTAGCCTGGACGCGATGACGACCACTCATGGCGCCTACCTGTCTGGAATTCGAGCGGCTAAGGCAGCAGCACGCAAGGCCGGATCGATGGTAGAAATGCCGGAAACTGCCTAAGAAGATGGCAACCCGCGCGGGGCTTTCCGCGCGGGTTTAGGTGTTAGGCTATGCTCGGCGTAGTGGTTTAGTAATTGTAGGTGTCGGTGCCACCTTCCCGCGCAGCGCCGCTTACCGTTTCTCCAATATCTCTTACCATGACAATGCAGATAGGAGTCGTCATAGCGGTATCGGAATAGCTATAGCGATAAGGATAACCGCCGTAGCCCATAGCTGTAGCGGTAGGGTAGCCGCCGTAAGCATAGCCGGGATAGCCGCCGAAGGCGAAGAACGGCGCGCCAAACCCGAACCCGAACCGCACTCCGCCATCGAAGTCATCATCCCACCGATTCCGCCGCTAGTTTCGGCGATGGTTGATTGGTGTTACTTCAGGTCTGGTATCCGCTTCGGAGAATCGAAAAGAGCATACATATTCCCGCGACATGCTCTATATGACGGGCACGCTCTCTCGAAACAAGGAACCCTAAATGCCGTGGCAAAATCAAGGCGGTAATGGCTGGTCCGGCGGCAAGAACCGCGGGCCCTGGGGGCAGGGTCCGGGACGCCCGCCGGGACGCGGCGGCGGAACCCCGCCCGACCTCGAAGAGATACTCCGGCGGGGACAGGAGCGGCTCAAGGATATCATGCCCGGAGGCGGGGGCAGGGCGACCTGGCTGTTGCCCGTCCTCGTTCTTGCAGCCCTGTGGATGTACAACAGCATCTATGTAGTCAGCCCCGAGCAGCAGGGCGTCGTTCTGAGCTTCGGCAAGTACAGCCGAACGACGGGTCCGGGACTGCACTTCCTTCTCTGGCCGGTCGAGACAGTCGAGCGCCCGCGCGTGGAGACGGAAAACCTGCTGCAGTTCGGCGAGAACTCGACCGAGAGTCTCGATGCTGTCCGGCGACCAGAATATCGTCGAAATGAAATTTACCGTGTTGTGGAGGATCAAGGACCCCGAGCAGTACCTGTTCAACGTCGCGGCACAGGAACAGCTGGTGCGGGTGGTGGCAGAGAGTGCGATGCGCGAAATCGTCGGCCGCACGCCGGCGGAGGAAATCCGTACGCGGGGACGCCAGGCGGCAGGGGCGCTGGTGCAGCAGCTGATCCAGTCAACGCTCGATTCCTATGACGCGGGAATTCAGGTGACCGGCGTGCAGCTGGAAAAGGCCGATCCTCCGCCCCAGGTCGTCGACGCCTTCGAAGAGGTGCAGCGCGCCGAGCAGAACCAGAATCGCCTGATCCGCGAGGCCGAGCAATATCGCAACCAGCGATTAGGGGCGGCGCGCGGCGAAGCAGCGAAGATCGTGGAGGACGCGAAGGGCTACAAGGCGCGGGTCGTGAACGAGGCAGAGGGCGAGGCACAGCGTTTCCTCAGTGTCTACGAGCAGTATGCCAAGGCCAAGGACGTTACCCGCGAGCGCATCTTCCTGGAAACCCTCGAATCCGTGCTGTCGCAATCAAACAAGGTCATCCTCGGTGGCGACCAAGGGGTGGTGCCGTATCTGCCGCTGCCGGAAATTCAGAAACGGCAGGAATCGGCGGTGGGCCAAGGCAACCCGGGAGCAAGCCAGCAATGAGCACGCTCAGAACCGCTGTCATCGTCGTGCTCGGCGTCATCGCCGTCATCGCGTATTCCTCCATGTTTATCGTCGATGAGCGCGAGAAGGCGCTGGTGGTGCAACTGGGCGCAATCAAGCGCATCATCAACGATCCCGGACTCTATTTCAAACTGCCGTTCGTCGAGGATCAGGTCCCCATCGAGGACCGCATCGTATTTTTCGAGAGCACCGACAAGACCGTGCAGGTTGTGGATGGCCGGCGCTACCAGGTCGACGCTATCACCATGATCCGGGTGGTCGATCCGCAGCGTTTTCGCGAGACCGTGGACGCGTCGCTCACCCGCGCCCGCGACCGCATTGCAACGAGACTCGATGCCGCGCTGCGGCAGACCTACGGCCGGCGCACCTTCGATGCGGCGTTGAGCAAGGACCGCGCCGTCATGATGCGCGAAATCCGCGACCAGGTGCGCGCCGAGGCCGCCTCGCTCGGCATCGACGTCGTTGACGTACGTATCAGGCGCACCGATCTGATGCCGGATGTGCTCAACGAGACCTACGCACGCATGTCGGCGGAACGGTTGGCGGAAGCCGCGCAGCTGCGTGCCATCGGCGAAACGCAGAGCATCAGGGTCCGCGCCGAGGCCGACCGTGAGGCGGTCGAACTGGTGTCGAAGGCGCGCCGGGAATCGGAGATCATACGGGGCGAGGGCGAGGGCGAGCGCAACAAGGTGTTCGCCGATGCGTTCACCAAGGATCCCGAGTTCTTCTCGTTCTACCGGTCCATGCAAGCCTATGTGAAAAGCCTGACGACCCCCGGCACGACGCTGGTGCTCAAGCCCGATTCGGAGTTCTTCAAACATCTCGGCAAGAACCCGCAAGCTGTGCCGGGACCGCAGCCGCAACCTCAGGCGCAGCCAGCCCAGCCGCAGCAATGAGCGAAATAGCGACGGCGCTCGGGCTGGTGCTGGTGATCGAGGGATTGCTCTATGCGGTCGCGCCGGGGGGCCTCCGGCGGATGATGAGCATGGCGCAGAGCATGAGCGATGACCAGATGCGGACCGGTGGAATGATCGCCATCGCGATCGGCGTCGCCATCGTGTGGGTGGGCCGGTCGATGCTTGCGCCGGGATGAAACGGGATGAATAAGAGTTGATGAGGCGGTGTTTGCAGTGAGGGCCGCCGACCATCTAGAATAACCTTGGCGTACGGCTCCGGAGGAGGCTGATGAGACAGGTACTTTCCCGCATGGTGGCGCCGATCCTGGCCGCTGCATTCCTGCTCGGCGCGGCGATGGCGGCGAATGCGGCGGGACCGGATTCGGTGGCTGACCTCGCCGAGCGGTTGTCCTCAACGGTAGTGAACATATCGACGACGCAGAAGTCCGACGGCGTCCCCAACCAGGTGCCGATCCCGGAGCTGCCGGAGGGGTCGCCGTTCAAGGACTTCTTCGACGATTTCTTCGAGAAGCAGCAGCGGGAGGGTGGTGAGCTGCCGCGCCGCATGAACTCGCTGGGCTCCGGGTTCGTGCTCGATCCTTCCGGTTACATCGTCACCAACAACCACGTGATCGAAGGGGCGGAAGAAATCGAGGTCAACTTCCCGGACGGCAGCAATCTCAAGGCGACCGTGATCGGCAAGGATACGAAGACCGACCTCGCAGTGCTGAAGGTGACCAGCGACAAGCCGCTGAGCGCGGTAGTGCTGGGCGATTCCGATTCATTGCGGGTCGGCGACTGGGTGCTGGCCATCGGCAATCCCTTTGGCCTTGGAGGCTCGGTCACCCTGGGCATCGTTTCGGCGCGCAACCGCGACATCAGCGCCGGACCCTACGACGATTTCATCCAGACCGACGCCGCCATCAACCGCGGCAACTCGGGGGGACCGCTGTTCAACATGGCGGGCGAAGTGGTCGGCATCAACACGGCGATCATCTCGCCATCCGGCGGGTCGATCGGCATCGGGTTCTCGGTGCCGGCCAACACCGCCAAAGGCGTCATCGCCCAACTGCGGAACTTCGGCGAAACGCGGCGCGGCTGGCTGGGCGTAAAAATCCAGACGGTGACCCCGGACATCGCCGAGGGACTGGGTCTTGCCAAACCGCAAGGCGCTCTGGTGGCCGACGTCACCGCCGCCGGCCCGGCGGAGAAGTCCGGCATCCGGGCCGGCGACGTCATCGTTTCCTTCAACAGCAAACCGATCCGGGAAATGCGCGATCTGCCGAGGCTCGTCGCCGAGACCGGCGTCGGCGTCTTCGTCGATGTCGTCGTCCAGCGCAAGGGAGAACAGAAGACACTCAAGGTGGAGGTCGGCCGGCTCGAGGAGGCCGAGAAGGTGGCGGCGGCGGCGCCAGCCGCCAGCCCCGATGCGACCAGCTCTGCGGCGCAGAGCACGGAAGTACTCGGCATGAAGCTGGCGATGCTCAACGACGACCTGCGCAAGCAGTTCAAAATCGAGAGCCATGTGCAGGGCGTCGTGATCGTCGCGGTCGATCCCGAAAGCCGCGCCGCCAAGGAGAACCGCATCGAAGCAGGCGACGTCATCACGGAAGCCGACCAGCGCCAGGCGCGGCTGCCGAGGGAGATCGCCGACCGGGCCAAGGAACTTGAAGGGCGCGGCAAGAGCTCGATGCTGATGCTCGTCTCGAAATCGGCCCAGCAGGGCGAGCTGCGGTTCATCGCCCTGAAGCTCAAGGGGTAGCAGTAACCGTCATGGCCGGGCTTGACCGGCTTGACCCGGCCATCCTTTTTGCGCCATCGCCAGTACTTGCGAAAAATACTTCGCGCAAGACTTGGCGGCAGCTGGAGGTTCGATCCCAAGGAAGAAGATGGCCGTGTCAAGCACGGCCATGACGATCTGATGGGGCCACAGAGCTGGTTAAGCGTGCGGCGTCCAGAGATTACGAAACGAATTCGTCGCGCCGGTAGCCCTGCAGGTAGAGAAGGGCCGAAAGATCGCCGTGGTCGATCCTGACGCGGGCCGCGTCGCGGACCACGGGCTTGCCGCGAAACGCGACGCCGAGCCCGGCCCGGCCAGCATGTCGATATCATTGGCGCCGTCGCCAACCGCAAGCGAGTCGCAAAGCTCAAGCCCGTAACGGGCCGTCAGCTCTTCGAGCGCGGCAACCTTGGCTGACCGGCCGAGCACCGGTTCCTCTGCAGCGCCCGTAAGTCTTCCGCGGGCGATCGCCAGGCGATTGGCGCGATGCTCGTCAAAGCCGAGCGATGCGGCGACATGACGGGTGAACTGCGTGAACCCGCCGGAGATCAGCGCCGCATGCGCGCCGTGGCGGCGCATGGTGGCGACCAGCGTGGCGCCGCCGGAGGTGAAGCGCAGGCCAGCGAGAAGTCCATCGATGACGGAAACCTCGAGCCCCGCCAGCAGTTTCAGGCGCTCGC
>CAWADI010000033.1:0-49622 GCA_963780765.1 uncultured Alphaproteobacteria bacterium
TGGGACAGGTGAAACTGGGTGAAGCCGATCGTGTAGAGATAGTAGGAGGCGGTGTAGGTGCTCGAGCCGGGACCGCCGCCGGTCATCACGAAGATGGTGTCGAACAGCTTGACCGCGTCGAGCAGGCGGAACGTGAGGCCGAGCAGCATCATCGGCGCGAGGTGCGGGACGGTGATGAACCAGAACGTCCGCCACGCGCCGACGCCGTCGATCTCGGCCGCCTCGTAGATGTGCTGGGGAATGGCGCTGAGGCCGGCGAGCAGGATGACGAACATGAACGGCGTCCACTGCCAGACGTCGGCGATGATGATCGCATAGAAGTTCCACGGCGTCGTGGTCAGCCAGCTGATCGTGACCTCCTGACCGAGGAGCTTGCCGAGCAGGAAATTGGTCGGGCCGAACGGACGCTGGAGCAGCAGCGCCCAGGTCTGGCCAACGATCACCGGGCTGATGAACAGGGGAATGATCAGGATCGACATGATCACGCCGCGGCCCTTGAAATTTTTCGCCATGGCGAGCGCCAGGACGAGCCCGAGCAGGAATTCGATGGCCACGCTCGAGAACGACAGGATGGCGGTGACGACCAGCGACCAGCCGGCGATCGGATCGACGACCACCTGGCGGAAATTCTTCAGCCCGACGAAGGCATGGCCGGGGACCGAGAAGTCGTAGTTGATGAACGCGACCCAGATCGAGAACAGCAGCGGATAGACCGAAAGCGCGAGGATCAGTATCGTCGCCGGCGCGACCAGCAGCCACTTGAAATTTCGGTCGCTCCATTCCGACAGGCTGCGCGGGCGGGCGGGGGCTCGCCTGCCAACACCATGCGTTCCGGCGCCAGCCGTCATGGCCGGGCTCCACCCGGCCATCCTCTTCGATCAGGCGCAGCGGCCCGCAGAGGACTTGCGGGTCGAGCCCGCGAATGACGATTTTGTTTTTTGCTCATTGTCCTGTTGCCGTCATGGCCGGGCCCAGACCCGGCCATTTTCCAGGGCGATGTGATCATTGCCACGACGGCGCCCGCAATGATGGCCGGGTCAAGCCCGGCCATGACGTGGGAGGTGAAGTGTCGGGCGCCGGCTTACTCGATGGTCACCGCCGTGCCGAGCTTCTCGATCGTGTGGTCGGCGTAGGAGCCGGGCAGTTTCTTGAACTCGGCGTGGACCGACTTCATGACTTCGACGCCGGTGCGCTCGGTCGTGGCGTCCCACTCCCCGCCGCCTTCTCGAGCGCGGCTTTCGGATCGCCGCCCGCCCACACCTCGGTGCACATGCGGTCGATGGTCAGGGCATAGTCCTGCCAGCCGGGCATGATCATGTCGATCACCGCCTTGTTGGCGGAATTGCTGAGGTTGACCAGATAGTCCTTGGCGCCGGGCCACAGGCTGCGATAGAGGGGCGACTTGTAGTGCGACAGGCGGTAGGGATCGCGCAGCGCGAACGGGATCATGGTGCGGGCGAGCGACACCTCCGGGCAGGTCGTCCACTGCATGAAGAGATAGGCGGCCTCCGCGTTTGGCGATTCGGCGGTGAGCGACTTGACATACCCGAGGCGTGCTCGGGGTTGCCCGGCACGACCGCATAGCCTTCCTTGCCGGCGATCGTCGAACTGGCACGAAAATGAACGCCTTGTCGCGCTGGGCGTAGTTCGCCGTGATGCGGCCCGACGGCGGCCATGAATAGATCATCGCCAGCTTGCCCTGGAGCCAGGCAGTCCAGACCTCGACAGCGCCGAAGTCGTTGTTGCCGGGCATCGATGCCGCGTTGGCGGCGATCATCAGTTCGAAGTCTTCGACGCCGGCCGCCGAGGCGAGCTGCGCCTTCATGGTGTTGTCGTCGAAGAAGATTCCGCCGTTCGACCGGTACTGCTGTAGGAAGTCGAACCGGTTGCCGGGACTGCCGGCTTTGCGGAAATGCGCCGCGCCGTAGACGTTCGGCGCCAGCTGGTCGGTGATGAACTGGGCGACCTGCGCGTATCCGTCCAGTCCTTCGGCACTTCGAGCGGCTTGCCGAATTTGGCCTGGTAGGCGCCTTTCAGCTTCGGATCTTCGAAGATGTCCTTGCGGTAGTAGAGGGCGAACACATCGCCGTCGTCGAAAAAGCCCCAGGTCTTGCCCTTGTAGGTGGCCATCGCCTTGTACAGCGGATGGTAGTCGTCGAGATCGGCCTTGTTCAGGTACTTGCCCATGTAGTCGTCGATCGGGGCGATGACGCCGCCGTCGGCGAGCGCCGGGATCCACGCCGGCTCGATATCGAGGATGTCATAGGCTCCGGAAGCGGCGATGTGCTCGGCGATCGGCTTGGAATACTGGTCGGGATGCGGCAGCTCGATGACGTTCGAGGTGATCCCCGTCAGGTCCTGCCACAACGGCCCGGAGAAGTTTTTGGGCTCGAGCGCCTGCAGAACCGAACTCGTAGGTCATGTTGAGCCCAACTCCGCTGAGCTTCTCGGCGGCATCGACGGCCCGGAAAGCGGAGCCTTCCGCCGGGCCTTCGGTCGACGCCTTCACGGCCGCCGCCTGCGCCTGGCCGAGCGGCGATGACGGATCGGCGAGCTCCGCGGCAGCCCAGGCCACCAGGCTCGACGACGACAGGAGCGAGCCGGACGCGGCGAGCAGCGCGGCCAGTCTTGCCGACTTGGTCAGGAACTCGCGCCGTGAACTTTCTCCCCTGAGCCAGGCATCGACCTCTTCGCCAAGGCCTGCGTGAAAGTCCCGTCGCTCGCGTTCGTTATTTTTTTCTCTCCCATCGGTTCAAAACGTTAATCTCTTCCGCGCAGGGAGTCAAAAATGTGGGAGCTCACCCCTGACGCCAACGCTGATTTGCATTCCGGGTCGACAGGAGCGAATCTGCCGCCTCGCCATTGGAGACAACTCAGATGCCAGACAGCCCCAGCACCCGCGAACCGCCGGCGGCGGCGGTCGACTGGAAGCGCCATGGAGTCAGGGTCATTCCCGGCGACCAGCTCGATCCCAAGACCGCCCAGACCCCGGGGATGAACCGCGCCGCGGCTATCGACTTCGCCCGGGTCGGGGCGCAGAAGATCTGGGCCGGCACCGTCACGATCCATCCGAACGCCAAAACCGGAGCCCACCATCATGGTTCGCTCGAGAGCGTGATCTATGTCCTCAAGGGCAGGGCACGGATGCGCTGGGGAGAGCGGCTCGAATACGTCGCCGAGGCCGGGCCCGGCGACTTCATCTTCGTGCCGCCCTTCGTTCCCCATCAGGAGATCAACGCCTCGTCCGCCGACTCCCTCGAGTGCGTCGTGGTGCGCAGCGACAATGAGGCCGTGGTCGTAAATCTGAACATCGAGCCGGTGGAAAAGCCCGAACAGGTTCGCTGGGTCGACCCAATTCACAAGGCCGGCTGATACTGCCGACCGATTTGGGCGAGGGCACGCATCTTTGGCGCTGGCGCCGCTCTGAACAGCGGGGGTTGTGTTGCCACCTCGCCCCTCCTATCTCGCCAGAAGCGCGTGAAATCGGATGGAAGACCAACACACCAAACGCAAGCTCGCAGCGATCCTGGCGGCTGACGTCGCCGGTTATAGCCGGCTCATGAGCCACGACGAGGAAGGCACGCTTCGCCGAGCTCAAGGAGCATCTTGGCGAGCTCGTCGAGCCACGCATCGTCGTGCACCAGGGACGCATCGTGAAGCGCACCGGCGACGGCTTGCTGGTGGATTTCGCCAGCGCGGTCGAAGCCGTGCGCTGCGCCGTCGAGATCCAGTCTGGCATGGCCGACCGCAACCGCGCCGCGCCCGAAGACAGCCGCATCGAGTTCCGAATTGGGATCAACCTGGGCGACGTCATCATCGAGGGCGAGGACATCTACGGAGACGGGGTCAACATTGCGGCACGGCTGGAGAGCATCGCCGAACCAGGCGCGATCTTCGTCTCGCGCGCCGTGCGCGATTCGGTGCGCGACAAGCTGGAGGTCGTGCTGGAAGATCTGGGCGAAAGGCCGGTCAAGAACATCGCCCAGACCGGTGCGGGTCTTCCGCATCGGCCGGGCGGAGTCGGCGCCGACCCGAGCCGCTGCCGCCGCCGGTGCCGGACAAGCCGTCGATCGCCGTGCTGCCATTCGCCAACATGAGCGGCGATGCCGAGCAGGAGTATTTCAGCGACGGCATGACCGAGGATCTGATCACGGATCTTTCGAAGGTCTCCGGCCTGTTCGTGATCGCGCGGAACTCCTCCTTCGCCTACAAGGGCAAGGCGGTCAAGGTGCAGGAGATCGGCCGCGACCTTGGCGTGCGGTTCGTGCTCGAGGGCAGCATCCGCAAGGCCGGCAATCGCGCACGCATCACCGCGCAGCTCGTCGATGCCGGCAACGGCGGGCATCTCTGGGCCGAGCGGTTCGATCGCGAGTTGACCGACATCTTCGCGACCCAGGACGAAGTGGTGCAGAAGATCGTCGACGCGCTGGCGATCAAGCTCACGCCGAGCGAGGAGCGGCGGCTGCGCCAGCGCGGAACCGGCAATGTCCAGGCCTACGATTTCTGGTGGCGCGCGCGCGAATTGCTCGGTCGCGGCACCCGCGATGCCATCGCCCAGGCCCGCGCCATGCACCGCCGGGCGATCGAGATCGATGCCGAATTTGCCGCTCCCCACGCCGGCTTGGCCTTCGCCGCGATGGCGGAGTACGTCAACGGCTGGGTTGACGATCCGGCGCAGGCTTTGGAAGAGGCGGAAAGCTGGGCGCGTCGCGCGGTCGAACTGAACGATCAGGAGCCGGTCGGCCACATGGCCCTCGGCAGCGCCTCTGCTCTGGCGCCGCGACCACGATGCCGCCCTGGCCGCGCACCGCCGATCGATCGAGCTCGATCCGAACTACGCTCAGGGCCATATCGGCGTCGGCGTGGCGCTGATGTACTCCGGCCGGGCGGCGGAGGCGCTGGAGCCATTCGCGACGGCGATGCGCCTGGACCCCCACTATCCCAACATGCTGCTGCATTTCCTGGCGCAGGCGCAGTTCAGCCTCGGCCGCTACGAGACCGCCGCCAATCACCTGCTCGACCGCATCGCCCGCAATCCCGACACCGACGCCAGCCGCATGTTGTTGGCGGCCTGTTACGGTCATCTGGGGCGCATGGAAGACGCGCGCGCGGCGTGGGCGGAGCTTCTCAAGGTCAATCCCGGCTTCTCGCTGACGCAGCGCGCTCGCGTTCTGCCTTACAAGGATGCCAGCGATTTTCAGCGCATCGCCGAAGGTCTGGCGAAGGCCGGGTTGCCCTGATCGCCTGCTTCCGGCAGCTTGCTCGTCATTTCGATATTTTCTACTCTGGCTTGTGGTCAGTGTGTGGGTGATGCGGATGGGGCGTGGCCCTGGTGAGAAGTTGCGGGCGGGCGGAGCGTCCCCTCCGAGACGGACACGCTACGGCCGATCGGCCGTGATCCTGCTCGCAGTTTCAGTGCTTGCCGCGAACCTTGCTCCGGCGCTTCAAGCGGCGCCGATACCGTTCACGGCGCGTGAGCCGGCGGATCCGGCCGCTACGGCTGCCAGTATCCGGCCCTCGCACTTTGCCGAGGACGCCTGCGCGATCATCGGAAAGGAGGCGGCACCCCGCGACATCTCCGCGGCGTTCATCGCCCGCCTGATCTGGACCGAAAGCCGCTTCAACCCGGGAGCGGTAAGTCCCAAGGGAGCCCAGGGGATCGCCCAGTTCATGCCGGGCACTGCGGCTTTGCGGCAACTCGCCGATCCCTTCGAGCCGGTGACGGCGCTCATCGCGTCGATCCGCTATCTCGCCGAACTGCGCAGTCGCTTCGGCAATCTCGGTCTGGCCGCGGCGGCCTACAATGCCGGCGAGCAGCGGGTCGAGAACCTCCTTGCCGGCCGCGGCGGATCGATGCCGCTGGAGACCGAGGACTACGTTCTGAAGATCACCGGCCGGCCGATCGCCGACTGGAAGGGTGCCGCGGACGAGACGCCGAAACCGCTCGACAAGGCGCTGCCGTTCGCCGCGGCCTGCGCGAAAATGGTCGAGACCCGGAAGACGCCGACCGTTCAGGTGGCGGCAGTTGCCTCGGCGCCCTCGGCGCCGCGCCAGCCGTGGGGCGCCCAGGTCTTCGAGAGCTTCTCGCGCGCCCAGGCGGTGAACGTCTACTACAGCCTGCAGAAACGCCATCCGGCGATTTTCGGCGCCGGGCCCCGCTTCGTCGTGCCGGTCGTCAACTACAGCATGGGCCGACGCCCCCGGCATGCAGTGTTCGTCGGCGCACCGACCCGCGCCGCGGCCGACCGCAAGTGCGCCGCGATGCGCAAGAGCGGCGTGGCCTGCCTCGTGCTCAAGCCGGGACGGTGAGCGGCGGTACTCTCGGAACCAACGTCGCCAAGGGTCAGCGGAGCCATGCTTTCCGCCTTGCGGGCGTTCCGCATTTTCTGGAGTTGGCCCTCTCCTTCAGGCTCCCTAGCGCCGGGGGTAGCCGTCAGAGACAAGGGCTTTTTTTCGCCTAGAACGTAATCTAAGCTGCCGCGTTGTGTCACGCGGTCTCACGCTCGCGACACATCCCGAAGCATGGGGCAGTCTAAATCGAAGGAGAACACGATGCTCAGGAAAAATCTAGCCGCGGTTTTCGTGGCTGCGGCAGTAGGCGCGACTGGCATTTATTTTGCCCCCGGGACGGCGAGCGCTATGCCGATCTCCGGCGGTCTACCCGACATTGTCAAGAATGACACCAATCTCGATCATTCACAAGAAGGGAAAGCGCCATAAATATGTAAAAAAGAAAGTGGTCTATGAGGTGCACAGGCACGGCAGACGCTATCGGGATAGACGGGAGGGATACGTCTATTACAACGGCTGGTGGTATGCGCGGCCTTGGTGGGAGGTCATCCCGGCGTATTCATTTGCATTGGCTGCTGACACCGATGCCGGGGCGGCTGGATAGCCTTCCATAGCTCCGGTAACTGTGTGATTGCCCTCGCCTCGTCGTTTGGCGTGATGTACTCCATTTGAAGAACCACTGCTGGCCTGATGCCGTCCTCCGCTATGGTGACAAGCGCTCCATATGCAAATGTTATGGAGGACGGTGCCAGGTGTCGGCTGGGACCGCGGTGTAACCACACCCTGAGCGACTAGCCCGCAAACGAAACCGATGACTGCGGTTGCGGATCGTTGAAGTCCGCTCATGGGCCGCAAGCGGCTGTGGAACTCGAGGGATATCGCTTCCGAGTTGTGGCCCAATAGCGGCCATCATGGACCTCCCCGCCGCGAAACTCCGCCGCGCCACCTTGATTACGGCGATGTCGATCTTCGTCATGTCCATCATCGCATCAAACGCGCGCTTTGCTTCATCGCCGCCGGCCGCCAGCGCCTCGGTAAGCACACGCGGCGTGATTTGCCACGAAACCCCCCATTTGTCTTTGCACCAGCCGCACGCGCTCTCCTGGCCGCCATTGCCGATGATAGCGTTCCACTAGCGGTCGGTCTCGGATTGATCGTCGGTGGCGATCTGGAACGAGAAGGCTTCGCTGTGTTTGAACGTGGGACCGCCGTTGAGGCCGATACAAGAGACGCCGGCAACTTTGAATTCGACTGTCAGCACATCCCACTTCTTGCCGGAAGGGTAGTCACCACGTGCACGGAGGATGGCACCCACCGTGCTGTCGGGAAGGTCTCGGCATAAAAGCGAGCAGCGGCCTCGGCATCTTTGTCGTACCAGACACAAATCGTGTTCTTTGCCATTGCATGTCCTTTCGCTTTCACGGTGGCCCAATCGCGGGCTATGCAGCCTTCCTGAAATCACCAATCTGCGCATCGAACGCCCGCTTGAAGGCAGGCCGCGAGGTGCAGCGTTCGACATACGCGGCGAGGCGCTTGTCGCTTGTGACGATGTCGGTGTGCTTCAGGATTCGCAGCACAGTCGTCATCATCAAATCACCCGCAGTGAAGCGGTCACCGTCAAGGTAGGGTTTGTCGGCAAGCGACTTGGAGAGCGCGGACAGGCGCTTCTGCACAAACTCCACCGCTCCTGGGCGGCGCAGCTTCGCCCATTCCTCTTTAGCGTAAAACAGATCGATCAGCGCGACGTTCATAACGAATGGCTCGACGGAATTCAGCGCCGCGACCAGCCATTGCACGGCGCGGGCGCGGGCGCCGGCGTCCTTGGGCAGCAGCGCCTCGCTCCGTTCGCCGACATGCAGCACGATGGCCCCGGATTCGAAAAGCACAAGGCCGTTCTCCTCAAGGATCGGCACCTGACCGAAAGGCTGAAGCGCGCGATAGTCCGGCTTGTCCTGATCCCCTTGTTCGAGAAGACGCGTATTGTAAGGCAGACCAGCTTCCTCCAGCGCCCAGCGCGCGCGCAGATCACGGACTTGGCCCTGCGCAAACTCTGGAACCCATTTGAATGCGGAGATCGTGATCATGCGATATCCTCCTTTGCAGTTTTTGGCGGCATCGAATCTCAAGTCGGTCGATAACTCAACTCCGGCCGCCGTGACGACTGACGTTACGCCAATAAGAGCGCTCACGGGTCAAGGATCGCCTATTTTGCACTAGTCGTTGGTCGAGTTCTGGAAAAGGATGAGACCGTCCTGATCGCTGCCAGAGGCATGCACCACAATCCATGTGCAGGACGCAGCGCTTGTCTGGCGCGCAACTATTTGGCCTCTGTCCGCTTGGCCGTCGTCCCTGTATGGTGGAACCAAGTTGAGACCCTTGGCTTCATTGATGCGCTATTTGCTGGTACTCCTGTTTTCTCTGTTCTCACCGGCTGCCTTCGCGCAGGACTGCATTGCCCTTTTTCACGGACTGGGGCGGACGGAATCGTCGTTCCTTCTGATGGAAAAGACGTTGAAGGCTTTTGATTTCCGAGTCGTCAATGAAATCCTATCCCTCGACCGATGCTCCGATCGAACAGCTGATCGCCTATGTCGATGCGTCGGTGGCAATGTGCGGCAAGACCGGCCGCATCCACTTCGTAACCCATTCCATGGGCGGCATTCTGGTGCGGGCTTGGCTCGTGCAGAACCGGCCCGCGAATCTCGGTCGCATTGTAATGCTCGGGCCGCCCAATAAGGGTTCGGAAGTGGTGGATGCGTTTGGCGACATGCAGATCTTCGAATTCATCAATGGGCCTGTCGGCCGGCAACTGGCAGGAGCCGGCCAGCGTTCCCAACAGTCTAGGCGCTGCGGATTTCGAACTCGGGATCATAGCCGGTGACCGGTCGGCCAATCCGATCCTGTCGACCATGTTCAACGGGCCGAACGACGGCAAGGTCTCGGTGGAAAGCACAAAACTCGAAGGCATGGACGATCATATTGTCCTGCCGACGACCCATACTTTCATGATGAACAATCCGCTAGTGGTCGCGCAGACACTGAATTTCCTTCGCCATGGGCGTTTCGATCACGAACTGACGCTTGGCGATCTCCTTCGGCGCGTTCTCAGGAACTGAGAAAGAACCTTGAAGGTGATGTTCGGGGCTATGATCGCTATCGAACGCTGATCCGCGCCGAGCGCGGCAGCGGCAGGGCGAAGCTTCCCGGCACATGGCGGAACCGGCGTGATTGGACCCAGGCTGAAGGCTTCCCCAGCATACCTCTATACTTTTGTATAGGCGCGCCAACGATTTGGTTAGCGCGCCCTACTTCCGTGCAATCGAACAGTCGAAAGCACCATTCTAAGCTTCCTTTCGATCGCAAACATCAAGACAGGGAGACGACTCGAAATGGACGCCACACACACCGCCGATGTCCGCTTCTTGCGCCGCATCCTCATTGGTCTGAGCATGCTGACGCTGGCGACCGGTGCTGTCACACACGTAAGCTTGCTAGAGCATCCTCATAGTTCCTGGCGATATCCGCAATGGCGGAGGTAGTTTGCACATTCGGAGGTGGTGAAGGTCTTGAGCGCGGCGGCGATGGCTCCGATGAGCGCGGTGACGGTTCTGGCTGCCTCTTTTCGCAAGAAGGCTTTGAGCTTGGCGATGGCCTGCTCGATCGGATTGAGATCCGGGCTGTAGGCCGGCAGATAGCGCACGCTCGCGCCGGCGGCTTCGATGGCTTGGCGGATGCCGGTGACTTTGTGGCTGGCGAGATTGTCCAGGACGACGATGTCGCCTGGTTGAAGAGTTGGCGCGAGAACCTGCTCGACATAGGCGCGGAAGCATTCGCCGTTCATCGGCCCATCGAAGACACAAGGAGCGGTCAGGCCGTCGTGGCGCAGCGCCGCGACGAAGGTGACGGTCTTCCAGTGACCACGCGGAACGGCGGCGACGAGCCGCTCGCCGCGTGGGCTTCTGCCATAGCGGCGGGCCATGTCGGTGGCCGTTCCGGTTTCGTCGATAAAGACCAGCTTTTCCGGGTTCAGGTCGGCCTGACCGGCGATCCACTCGCGACGCGCCTGGGCCACGTCTGGGCGTTCCTGCTCGGCTGCATGCTGCGACTTTTTTTATGCGTCAATCCGAGATGGTTGAGCCGGTTCCACAAACAGCCCGAGCTCACCTTGACCGCCCGTTCGCCGAGCAGCCAAGCCTGAAGCTCGGCAAGAGTGGCGTCCGGCGTCTCCTTGACCTTCTGGCGCAAGGCCTCGTCATGAGCGGCGAGCTTCGGCTTCGGACCGCGGCCCAGAAGCCGCGCCGATGTCTCTCCCGTAGCCCGTCGGCGCCCAAGAGCCTTGTAAATGTACGAAACGCTGATCCCCAAAACATCCGCCAGCTCGTACACCGGATGACCCTCATCCACCGCACGCATCACCCGGTCGCGCAAATCTTGCGAGTATGGCCTGCCCATCGCGGTCCCCCTTCGATAGCCTGGAACCGTAAATCAAATTTCTACTGATTTGGGAAGCCTCTCGGATTCCACTGACCCCAAGAGTGCTCTAGTCCTGTGAGGGAGCGCTTGAGGGAGTTCCGCCATGGCTGGCCTCCTCGGTCGCCGGCAAGATCTCGGATGGGTTCCGCCTGGCATTCAAAGCCATTGTCATGCAGAGTGCAGGGGCTGACTTCCAGTGGGGATCGTGAACTGGAAATCCGTGCCGTGGGGTGTGCCCGGCGAGGCCCAGAGCCGGCCACCATGCGCCTCGATGATGCTTCGACAGATCGACAGCCCCATGCCCATGCCCGTGGGCTTGGTCGTGAACAGCGGATCAAAGATGCGATTGACGGATCGCTTCCTCGATTCCAGTGCCCGAATCCCTGATCGTGACCTGAATGCTGCCTTCGCCGTCGACCTTCGATCCGATCCGCAGGACGCGAGGTCGGTCGGTGACGGAGCCCATGGCATCCGCCCCGTTCATGACCAGATTCATGATGACCTGTTGCAGCTGGACGCGATCGCCCAATGCAAGCGGAAGATCCGCGGGCAGTATCGTCTGAACCGCTACCGAGCGGCTCCGCAGCGCGCTCCCCGCCAGCGCGAGAACCTCCCGGATCGCCTCGTTGATGTCGAGCGCAACGTATTCCGGCTTGCGATGTTTGAGCAGCGTGCGAATGCGCGCGATCACCTCGCCTGCGCGCTTGCCCTCCTCGACGATGCCTTTGAGCGCGTCTCTCGTCTCCTCGAGATTGGGCGGGGCGTGGGCCAGCCATCGGCGCGCCGCATTTCCATAGGCGACGATCGCGGCGAGCGGTTGGTTGATTTCATGGGCGATGGAAGCCGCGAGCTCGCCCATGGTGGTGAGCCGCGCCACTCGCGCGAGCTCCGTCTGCGCCTCGTGCATGGCCGCGTTGGCGCGGACGCGCTCAGTCTCCGCGTTCATCAGATCCGTGACATCCCGGTTGATGCCGACCATGCGCACGGGCCGTCCGTCCGCGTTTCGGATGGTCTGCGCGACGGCGCGAATGGTCGCGGATGGCGCCGTCCGCTCGCCGCACCCTGAAGTCGGACCTGAATTCGCGCTCGCCGCGAAGTGCGGCCTCGACATCGGCATTGGCCCGCGCGAGGTCTTCCGGCACGAGGCACCGCGACCAGGCGTCGAAAGCGCCGCTGAACTCATCCTTGCGAACGCCGTAGAGCCGGTACATCGAGTTGTCCCACACCAGCCGATCCTGCTCGACGTCCCAGTCCCAGATGCCGAGGCCCGCCGCGTCGATGGCGAGTTGCAGCCGCTCTTCGCTCACGCGCAGGCGGGCTTCGCTTTCCTTCAGCTCGCGCTCGCGGCTTTTCCGCGTCTCGACTTCTCCGACCAGATCGTCAAACGACTTCTTGAGCCTGGCCGCCATGGCGTTGAACGATTTCGCGAGGGCATCCAGCTCCTCCAATTTGCTGCCGGCACCCGTACGCTCAGGTCCCCGTGCGCCATCGTCCGCGTCGCCTGCGCCATGTGCCGGAGCGGCGCGGTCACCATCGACGCCAGCGCTGCGGCCAGCACGAGGGAGAGCACCAGCGCCAGGGCGAACACCATCGCGGAACGGCTGTTGGCTTTGCGCAAGCCTGCCAGATAGAACGCTTCAGGCATGGCCGTGATCAGGATCCAATGATGGCCGGCGCTGTCGATCGCGATACGCTGGTCGCGTAGGTCAGCCACGTTTCCCGCGAGAGCGGCTTCGCCGTGACGTGATCGAACTGGAACTCCGTCGCTGCGTGCGGACAGGCCCGACGGACCGGTGTGCCGCGCCAGAGCCGCAACCGCACTCTCCACCACCGGGTCGCCGGCGGAAGCGGACGAGGCGATCATCTTGCCGGTTCGTATCAAGGATGAAGGCTCGACCCTTCGTGCCGACGGCCTGGCTTCGCAGCAGAGAGACGAGAGCGTCTTCGCGCTGGGCGCCTGCCGGCGACGGCGAACGCGCGAGATAGTCGTCCAGCCGCATGCGGATGTTCGCCGACGTTGCCTGATGGAGGTTCGTCGCCAGCATCGCCGCATCATCGTCTGCGCTCTGAAGCGCGACGATCGCCGTGGCGCCAACCATCACGAGCACCAGCGCGATGAACGGCGTGAAGATGAAGATCCGGATCGGCAGGCCTTCCTGGCACCGGCTCGCCGTTCGCCGCGCGTCTCGCTGCGGCCTGCTTCCCAGATCCACTCGCTGCTCCCAATCGCGCGTTCTCTGACGTGTCCGGGGATCTCCGCCCAGAACCATCCGAACCGTCTGGCCAGCGGCAGGGCAGCCAGAAAGGCCGCGGGCCCCATGACCCAGGTGATCGACGTCGTGAAGAACAGCGCCGGCGTGATGCTGTGATACGAAATGCCCGAGGGGAACTGATCCGAACACACGTACCCCCACAACACGGGTTCCAGCATCATGAACAAGACGGCGGCTGCGAGATATCGCCGCCACGTCCTGGCCATCCGAAAGTCGGGATTCTTGCCAATGAACTGGTGGGCAATCCAGAAGCACGCGGGATTGATGAAATATCCCGGCAGCCAGGCGAGCAGGAACTCCGGAGGGACGCCCTCAATCAAGTCCGACAACCCGTACGCGAACGGAATGGTGATGAGCGCCGGGTAGCCCAGAAGGACGACGCTCAGCAGAACGACCAGATCCTTCAAGGACTCGAACGTCTGTGCGCCCGGTACCAGCACGATGAATGATCCGATGTAGCCGGTCGCGATGATCAGCACGAACGTCAGCGGCACGCTCAGGAACGCCTTCACGTTCCACGTCTGCCGCGCCCGGCCGAATCCCCAATGCTCCCCGATCCGGAATGTAAAGCCGCCGAATGCGCAGACTGCCAGGAGGAGGCCGACGACATAGGCAAATCGCCCCCATACCTCCAGCATCGGGAGGGGGATGTTGCCGATGACTCCCTCAAGCCAGGTGATGACGGCCGTCATGGTAGATCACGGGACGTTGTGACGGACCTGTCGAGTGGGATTGAACTCGCTCCACTGTCGAAGAAGCAGTTGCGGCCTTCAGCGCATTGTTAGCGAGGGCCATCGGGCGAGTAAACCATGCCTTCACTCGCCCCGCTCGGCGAGAATACTGAGCGTGTACTCATACAAAAGCAGTTTGCTCAGCCCAAGTAAGCGATGATGTCGTTGTCCTTCAGGCCAAGATCCTCAAATGCTCCGCGGCTGTTGCAATTATCAGCCGCTGCCATCACCACTGATAGTAGGACCTTGGTCCAATGGTCGTGTTGGCGACGGCGTGAAGAAAAGGCCCCATCGGGAAGGGGCCTTTTCAGTGCTCCAGCTCATGGAATGGGGGATCCGGCATGAGCAGGAGGGGAGGATGACTTGGAAGCCGCATCATGGCAGATCGTCCGCCCCTGGGTATAGATGGACCAAGCTCCTATGCCGGAGACGGCTGGGACACCGACTTCCATATCGCCGCAATCAGATCATCGCCCTCGACCGGCTTGGCGAAATAGGCGCTTGCCCCCAGGTGGAACGACTCTGCGCGCACCCTTGAGCTGTCATGGCCGGTCATTACGATTACCGGTGCTTTTGAATGTATTTGGTTGAGACGGCGCTGGACATCCGAACCACTTGCGCCGGGCATGTGCACATCGAGAATGATGCAGCACGGTTGAAAAGATCCAAGATCTTGCAGCAGTTCGGCGCCCGAGGAGTATGTGGCAACATCGAATGCGGCCGCATTCAGGAGGCGACGGAGCGCTTCTCGCACGGAGTCATCATCGTCTACCACTGCCACCCGTATCTTTGCCATCCCCCCAGACAATAGTAGCCTTGGCGCTACCGCGCCAATGGAACCTAGGTCCGATATTGTATAGGCCCCTATCTGTGCCGGGGCGCGCCTGCTGTGTAGAGAGACAAGTTAGGGCGATTGTCCTTAGGGAGCGGCCGGGCGCCTGCGCCTCTCCGGAAATGAGAAAAGGTGGCGGCGTGGGATCGAATTAACGCAGTCCTGTCGGCTAAACCTATGCATAGTGGTCGCATACCTGAGGGTAATAGCGCACTGCCTGCTGATCAGCTCACTGTACCTACCGATACGCCAGCCACTAGCTAGGCCTCAATCCCCATCTTGATTTGATGGGGCCTCGCCGAGTTGTTCCCGAATAAAAAAAGGTGCTGCGTGACCACCTAATATGGATGGAACGGGTGGCTAATGCGCCTCTTGCTGCTTCCCCCATGCTTCCCCGAAATTTTCCAGCTATCAGATCAGCTTATGCTCGCTCGCAACATTATGTTATTGTTCGTGAGCGGCCTGAGACATGGGTGACAAATCGTACCGGACACATGGGTAACACTTCTTCCTTGCCTTTGCATGCGGGAGGTGGCGATGCCGTGGAAAGAGAGTTCGGTAGTGGAAGAACGCCTGCGCTTTGTCGCCCAGTTGTTGGAAGGGGAGCCGATGACCGCGTTGTGCCGCCAGTTCGGCATCTCGCGCAAAACCGGTTACAAGCTCTTCGATCGCTACAAGGAGCACGGCCTCAGTGCCCTTACCGACCGCTCCCGGCGGCCGGTGCACTACGCCAACCAGCTGCCGCACCAGCTCGAAGCTGCCATCGTCAGCTTCAAACGCGACAAACCCCATTGGGGCGCCCGCAAAATACGCGAGCTCCTGGTGCGCCGCCTGGCCGGCGAGGTCAGGGTGCCAGCCAGGAGCACTGTCCATGCCGTGCTCCACCGCCATGGCCTCGTGAAGCCCATGAAGCGGCGAGCCCACGCCACCGGAACACCGCTATCACCCGGACAGGCGCCAAACGATCTCTGGTGTGCCGACTACAAAGGTGAATTCCAGCTCGGCAACAGCTCGTACTGCTATCCCCTCACCGTCACCGATCATGCCTCACGCTATCTCCTGCTGTGCGAGGCACTCGAAGTCGGTCCGTGAAGATCTTGCTTTCACTGCCTTTGAGCGGCTGTTCCACGATCGCGGCCTGCCCGTCGGCATCCGCTCCGACAATGGCGTTCCCTTCGCCTCGCCAAACGCCCTGTTCAACCTGAGCAGGTTGTCCGTCTGGTGGCTCAGGCTCGGCATCCAGATCGAGCGCATCAGGCCGGGCCGCCCCCAGCAAAACGGCCGCCACGAACGCATGCATCTGACCCTCAAAAAGGAGGCGACCCGACCGCCCGGCATGAACAGCCTGCAGCAGCAGGCCAGGTTCGATGACTTCCTTCTCGAGTTCAACGACCAGCGCCCGCATGAAGCGCTCGGCATGAAATGCCCCGCCCAGCTCTATGCCCCTTCGCAGCGGCAATACATCGGCCTGCCGGAGGTGAACTATCCCTTCCACGACCGCACCGTCCTCGTCACTGCCTGTGGACGCATCTGCCTGCATCGCAAGAAGATCAATCTCTCGACCGTATTCGCAGGCCACACCCTCGGCATCAAGGAAGTCGACGAGGGCATTTGGCTCGTCAGCTTCATGGACTACGATCTCGGCTACTTCGATCTGGAGCAAAAAACCCTGCAACCCCTCGACAACCGCTTTCCGTTGCATCAGGCCGAAAGTTCGATGCGAAGATGCGAAAATGGTCCTATGACTTCACCGCCCTCGCTCTCGCCTTTGCAAGACGACCCTCACCGGAGGCGTGCGATCGAACCATCGACCCTCTCATCAGTAGTGAGTGGCGATCTCTCCATAAACCGCGACAACGTCGGCAGGGTTCTTCACCTTCCAGTATCTTCCGTGGGCAAGATTGGCGATCTTCTTAAGCACTGCCTCGTTGGCTTCATCGCCAATGCCTATGGTGTGAATCTGGATCCCCGTGGGATCTTGCTCTGAATCTTTCAGCTTCGCCTCGAGCGCAGTCCATGTGGTGGTACTGCTTGTGTCCCCGCTATCCGAGAGGATCACAATGCCGTAGCGAACCGAGTCCTCCCGAGTTCTTCGCTTATTTGCCAATGTATCCAACGCAGCAAGCACCGCATCGTAAAGCGCCGTACCGCCGAAGGCGGTGGTTGATCTGATGTCGCTCAGCAGTTGCACGCCGGTTTCCGACTTGAGCCCTTGGGTCCTGGGATAAATCCGGTCATCAAAGGTGAACCAGGCGAGCCAGTCCTTCGCGTCCATGGCCGATACAAACGCCTGCGCGCCTTGGATAGCCTGGGTCATTTTTTCGCCCGCCATGCTGCTCGACTTGTCAAATACAATGGCGATGTGAGCGTGCTTCTTTACTTCGTGCCATACCTCTCGCACGCGATCGAAGACCTGAACCTCCGGCACTTCAATAGTCACCAGGTTGGCTTGCGGATTTGCACCAAATGCCGGCTCCAGAGGAGGACCGAGCGGTGCGTCTTCATCGACCGACCTGAGGCCGTGCTTGACGAGCAGCGCCTGCTGCTCGTCGGAGAGCAGATACTTTCGAAAAATCTCTGCGGCTTTGACTTGCTCCGGGATGACCCATGGCGCCCCGTCAAGAATGGCGAAGGGATGGGTATTGAACACGGTGCCGTCCTGCGGATAGACGGACACCATGGGCTCTCTCAACCCCGACGGGTCATGGTTGAATTCGACTACCTCCTGTTCGTTGGTGACGATAGCGTCCAGATATTCCGGACCGCCGGTTCGCATTCTGTCGAGCAGCCAAGCACTCCTTTTGCCGCTGTGCACTTTGGCTTTTTCGACGGCGGCAATCATCCGGCCACACCCGTTGCCTGCGTCTACATCTTCCATGGTGAGGTCGCCGCTCTTGCCGAGGCCTCGCATGCATAGGATGGCGGCGGTCAGGGTGCCCGAATTGGATTGATCGAAATAGCCGTAACCCAGCTTGAACTTTCCCCAATCGGGCCTCCCAAACATCGTCCAACCGTCTGGGTTCGTGGCGAGGGCGCGGATGCGCTCCCAGGTGCACTCAGGCTTCGGAGCCGGCCAGCACTCCAAAGCCTGGGCCCTGGATTCCCACATGGCGATGACGAGTGGTGTGCGCGCCGTAGCCGGCGCCTGTCCGGTCGTTATCGGCCTGGAGTTGGCCACCTGCCACTCGTTGTTCAGCTTCGATATCCAGAATTTTTCGGCCGGAGAGGCGATAGTGGGTTTGATCTTGCCGGCCAGGATGTCGGCAACCATGGGGCCGGAGCGATAGTGGTCTTTCTTGCCGGGCTCAAGCTGTTCCAGGATCACTTCGACAGAGACTGGCCTGGCTTCGAGTTGCAGCGCCGCGTTGCTCCTGGAGGCGGCATTGAACGAAGCGATCGCCTGGTCCAGCCACTCCCCCTTGTTGCTGGAGCTGGCAATCGAGACTGAGACGGCCTGGAGAGGCCACAGCGGCCATTCGACCATCACCGCAACAAGCAGAGCGGCTATTATCGGCCCGCCGATCCAGACAGCAGCCCGGCCGTTTGCTGTTTTGGGTCGATCATTTTCAAGTAGCAGGCTATAGACTCGCATCGGCCGTTCGATGTTCTTTAACCGCTGCTCACCCCTATCCTCGAAGGCGAGAGCCAGCCGGTTGCCGACATTTTCGCAAACCACCCCGGACACAGCGATGCCACCCGGCTCGGCGAGCTGCTGAAGACGGGCGGCAATGTTCACGCCGTCGCCGAGGAGGTCCTTGCCCTCGACGATGATGTCGCCGAGATGGATGCCCATCCGGAAGCGGATGCGGTGGTCCTCCGGCAGCCTCTCATTGCGACTAGCCATCTCCCTCTGCAGTACGACCGCGCACTGAGCCGCTTCCACGACACTGGCGAACTCGGCCAGCAGACCATCGCCCATCAGCTTGAATATGCGGCCGTGATGGTCTCTGATCTGCGGTTCGAACAACTCCTTGCGGAGGGACCTGAGACGAGTGAACGTTCCGGCCTCGTCCCTTTCCGAGTGAGACGAATATCCCACGACGTCGGCGGCCAGGATGGCGGAAATCTTGCGTTTCGGTTTTGGGTCGCTATCCATCCTGTTCGGCGTCCCCGCGCGTACCCGCCCAAGGCAAAAACCCTACAGCGGGAATACTACTTACTTCCCGGCCTCCGTGAAGGGCACGGTGGTCGAGGACGATCGAGCACTATCGCCGGTGACGAAAGCCTTGCCGCTGGGTTCCGATCCGCGCCATTGGCTCCTGTGACGTTCTCCTGGGCCAAGCTAGAACTTACATGCAAACTGGAGGAAATGCGCCTCGCAATGAGTGGCAAACCACGTCCACGCTCAAACAGAGCAGGTCTGCCAGATATCGGGCGGTACTGCCGTTTCCTGCCGAGGGTCCGTTCAGTCGAGCCGCTGGTGTGAGCCATGATCAGGCCTCCTTGCGCCAGCGCCAAGTAAAAAGGCGCAAACGGGGCTTTGGCAGAAGCCAGCAGGATGCCGTGTCGATGCGGCGGAACGTTCGGGCCTTGGCAAAGCGTGACTCCGGTCCCGGCCATATGTCGGCCGGTGGCGGCGAGCCGAAGGTGCTCTGATAGGAAACGAGAGTTGCTTCGTACCAATCGTGATACTTGGCGCTTTCATCAGAGCCGCCGCGGGTGGGGCCGTGGTGAAAGGGACGCTTAAGAACCCGGCAGCAGAAATCCTCCCAGTAGCTCCGCGTATAGAGAAGGTGCAGATGCCACGCCTGATCGACCTCATCGGAGGGAGTGACGCTGTGGCCTACCGTCATCGCCAGGTAGCAGAACTTTTTGTATTCCGCGATGACCCGGCTGGCATAGTGACGGGACCAGCCGTTATCCCGCGCTAGGCGTTGTGAAAACGACAGTTCGGTAGTCGGGATCATCGAGCGCGAAGTCGTCGATCCGGCTCCAGAGGGGGTCTGTCGAATAATGCGCCGGCTTTCGTCCCGTTGCGGCGGTAGCAGCCTCGATGCGCCGGCGAACGGCAGGACGCGCCTTGCTCACGGTCAGTCACTCCGCCGCACCCGCAGCCGCACCCCCCGCATCCGTCTCCATCGCATCCATCGGCACTGAAGCTCCATGCGCCGCTTGCCATCGGCTTCACGGCTGTCGCGAATGCGTCGTAGGCGCTGCCGGTGAGGATCGGGACACCGAACACGCCAACCGCCGTGAGAAGCAAAGGATCGGCGGCGCCCAACCGGGCGGCTTTAGGACGGTCCTTGAGGCGAGCGAGCCGCGCCTCGATCCGTTTCAGGTGCGCCTTGCCGGCCGCGGTCAGGCGAGATGAGAGAAGGGCGTTCGCCGCAATGACCGCCGCGAAACATGCCAGGAACATCGGAAGGGGCGCTTTTGCCGCAGCGAGCGCAATGAAGCCGACAATCGCTGCTACTCCCAGCGCCGTTCTCCGCAGATTTCGCCTGGCCCTGCGTCCGCAACAGACCTGTCTCTTCGAGCCTGGTTCGGTAGCCGGAGCAAGCCGATCGCAGCGCTTCGGTCAGGCCGAAGGCGAAGGTCTCGCCGGCAGCAAGAGGGGTGCTGAACCTGCCGATGAGATCCTTTTCGGCCTCCGTCAAAGGGTCGTGCGACGCGGATTCTCTGCCGCCGAGAGCCTCTGCTCGGTTCCCAGCCAACGCTTCGTTTCAACGACCTGCAGATGTCCGCGCTGCACGAGGTCGAAAAGAGCCAGAGTCAGGACCGCGTTTTCATCACTGCGCAGGAAGGCAATCTCGTAAGGGTCCACATTCCCTGTGATGCTCCCCTCGCCGGGGGCGGGGTGCGGGTCAAGGAGGTCTGGATGATGCGGCCAGTGTCCCTCTCCGCCATAACGCGCGGGATACATTCCGGCGTTGCGCTGCAGTTTCGTGTTCATGATCACCTCCCGTAATCAGAGATGATCCTTGTCTAGGGGCCACTTTCCGGGCTGTCCCGCCGGGCGTGGTGGCATGTGGTGCCAGGAGGCTCGCCGGTTTCGCGAGCTGCCGCGGCCGCTCGCTCGTTCCAGCACGTGCAGGTCCCACACGTGCAAACGGCGCCGGATATGGTAGATTGTGACAGCGTTGTCACATTGCGCTGCGCCATAGGTACGGTTCTGACATTGGCCCTTTTGACGCCTCCACGGGTCCCGCTTCCGGCTGACCATGTCGCGTTGCGCGCGCTGATGAAATACATGAGCAGCGTGCTCAGCATTCCATACAAATCGATCAGCAGCGGCACCAGTTCGACGAAAGCGCCGTCAAGAACTATACCAACGACAAGTCATCCCGGAGCTTGCGGGCGAGCGAGATGTACAGCGCATTTTGCGAGCGCTGCGCGGCGCTGATCTCAGAACGGGCGCGCGGCATTCGGCTGGATGATTTCGCCGTCTCCATTCTGCAGCATCTGTTCGGCGCCCAATGGCTGGAATCGGCGGGAATCAAACTGCCGGCAAACCATCGCGATCCGGCTCTCGACGAAACGCTGGCGAAATGGCTGGCCGTTTCCCGCGATGAGACCGACGAAGTCGAGCTGCGCTATAGCGGCCTGTGGACCGTGCTCAGGGCTTCTTCATTCCAGAACTCCGGCGATCCGGCCAACCGCGCCAACGCGGAAGAAGTCAGCTGTTCCCTGCTGAATATCCGCCCACGGAACGTCATCGGCGGCACGTTGTGCGATTTTCGCTGGTACAGCCTGGGAAAGGACCGGGAACGGGACGAGCGCCGCGTTTTCGAAGGCTTCGTCATTCCCAATGTCGACCGCATCGAATTCCTGGGGCGACTTTCAACCCGCCACAAGCTGCTCACCCTCATGGTCTGGCGCTTCACGTCCAACCCCGAGCTGCATGATCACGCCAGGGTGGCAAGCGGAATCTCTCTGTCGCTCACCAGCTCGGGCCGCCCCGTGGTCGCGCGGGTGCGGGCCTTGTCCGTGGAAAACAGCGAAAATCTCCAAGGTGACGATTTCGAGACCCTGAAGAAGACGCATTTGAACGAGATCGGGGTAAAGCCGATAGCATCTCTGGGATCTCTTGTTCCACCCGATCAGCTCGAGAGCACTCTCTCATTTCTCGCCGAGCACAGACCGATCGCCGGCTTCTCGGCAGCCAGGGATGAAATCCTGGAAGCATGATCTGCTTGGCCGGAGGCCCACTGAGCCGCGGTCGCCGAAACTCATGAATGACGCCATTCAACAGGCGCGCGACGGGTTCACGTCGGCGCGATTCTGTAAGCGATGGCTGCCGTCATTGGCAGGATTGGCAAGGGAGCATGATCGTTCTACGGATGACCGACCCGATCTCCGGTCAGTCTGTTGCCGTCAATGGTCGTGATCAGATCGGAAACGATGAGGCGCATGAGCTGCGTCTGGCTGTGGGTTCCGGTCTTGCCGAAAATGTTCTTCAGATGTCCGCGGACCGTATTGAGCGTCACCGATGTTGCTCGAGCGTAGTCGGAGAGGGAAAACACCGGCTGCGAGTGCCGAAGCCAGGCGGCCTTCACTTGCCGTCAACCCATAGAGATGCTGAACCTGCTCCGCATGCGTGCCCCGTTGTCGCTCCGGATCTGTGACGAATATCACGGCCGCCGAACGGTCCGGCGACATGAGCATGGCATGTTGCGGCAGACGAGAGACAAGGACCGAGAAGGCCCTGCGTCCGGACGGACGCGAGCCACTGAGAGTGCCGCCAGCAGTGCCCGGACCGCTGGCCGCCAGCTTGAAGTGACTCGGAGATGAATCGCGCAAGACGGCATTTTCAGCACGATGTGCGCCGAAACGGAATTCATCCTTATGGCGAGACCATCGGCCCCGCTGCCAATCCGGACGGCCTCGCGGTTCATGAACTCGATGGTGCCGGCATCACCGAGAATGATCACACCGATGGGCAAACGATCGACCACTTCATGAAAAACCTTCAGATGTTGGTTCATATGGCCAACCTGCTGGCCGATTTGCAGCGCACGGCGCAGATGGGGAGTAAGCCGTTTCAATACTGTGAGCTGGTGCGGTGTTGCGGCTGACCGCTCGAGCGCTCCTTGCGCTGCCAAATTTGCTGAAATTTGGCGCCCATCCAGAACTTTCG
This sequence comes from uncultured Alphaproteobacteria bacterium, assembly GCA_963780765.1. Lineage (GTDB taxonomy): Bacteria > Pseudomonadota > Alphaproteobacteria > Rhizobiales > Aestuariivirgaceae > CAWHQZ01. The sequence goes on from CAWADI010000033.1 coordinate 22,678, forward strand.
CGGTCAGGAAATAGCTCGCCCCAAGCGTCGTCATCGAGCCGCATAACTCGCTGGCGGAGCATCCGGCCGCCTCGGCAACGGAGCCCAATGCCTTCGGCCAACTGGCGGCATCGAGGGCTGCGTCATCAATTCCTTTACGAACCGCGGCACGTCGTCCCGCACCGGGCGACGAATTAATCACCGCCGGTGGGTTGCGGCTGCAGGGCTTAGCGGGCGACGACGCGTTCAATCGAGAATAAGGCCCGAGCCCCCGCACGAAGTCATCTGCTTCCCTCATTGGCGCGGCCCGGCGCAACTCGTAAATCCATCGCGGTGAGCCCCTTCACCGAAGAGGACGCCATCAAGGGACAGGGCACCTTGAGGAATCCGTATTTGAAATCGACCGCAGCGAGCTACGCTATGGCCGTCTCGATCAAACTGATGTCATTTTCTGGAACGGGGATACATTTACCCGCTGCGATTAAGGGCGCTTCAGCGTAACCAGACTATTCCCCTTAGCAATGCATGCCGGCTACACGTCAATATGACCGGAATCCGCTCTAATTGAAACGATGACGGCGCTCTCGAGTATCCTGGCGCATTTCCAGGGCGCGTTCGCCTATCGCATGCCCTTCACGGCGACGCATCTCGCCGTCCGGCTGGTCATCGCAGCACTGCTCGTGCCGCTGATCGGGCTGCTTCTGAGCACGGCCATAGGGTTCTCCGACCGCAGCGCGCTTACCGATCAGGACATCGCCCGGTTTCTGCTCACGCCGGCGGGTGCGTTCGGCGCTCTAGCAGCGATCAGTCTCGGTATTGCCGCGGCGGTGCTGGACGTGACGGTAATGATGCACACGCTCGCCACGCGCGAGACGCGCATCGTTCCCGCAATCCGGCGGGGTTTTGCCTTCGTCGTTCCGCGCTTTCCGCAACTACTGCGATTCAGTCTCGGGCTTCTCCTTCGCATCCTCGGCATCGCGCTGCCCTTCGTTCTGGTGATGGCGGCCGTCGCCTACTGGGCCTTCCACGACTACGACATCAACTACTACCTAACGCACCGACCGCCGCAGGCCGTGCTCGCCGCCGGCATCATTGCTGGTCTGACGATTGGGCTTGGATTTATTCTCCTGTCGCGGCTGGTTAGCTGGGCTTTCGCGCTGCAACTCGTAGTGGGGCGGGGAATGCGGCCCGGCGCCGCCTTCACGGAGAGTGCGGCGCTACTGGCAGGCCGGAAAATCGCCCTTTTTCGGCAGATCGTCGTCTGGCTCGTGCTCAGCATCCTCTTGACCACTGCCACTGCTGCGTTGTTCGGTGCCGTGATTGGCGCCATTCCTTCGCTCCTGGGGAGCAACCTTCGGCTGATCGCAGGACTGACGCTTACCTTCTTGCTGATCTGGGGGCTGGTGAACGCAGTAGTCTCAGCGCTAATCAATGGGGCTCTGGCAAGCCTCCTGTTGTCGGACTTCTTGGAGGCGACGGGACAGAACCTCCCGGCGATCCCCACCGGCGTCACCGGCGACTGGCGCCGCGTACCTCTTTGGGCTGTCCTCAGCCTGGCGTCGGCCTGCGTCGGTGCCGGGCTGATCCTGGCAAATGAGTTGCTCAAGCGGATCAGCGAACCGCAGACAGTCGAGATCATCGCCCATCGCGGCGCGGCGGGCGCGCGGCCGGAGAACACGATGGCGGCGGTTCTGAAAGCCATCGAAGATCGTGCCGACTGGGTCGAGATCGACGTGCAGGAGACCGCGGATGGTGAAGTTGTCGTCGCCCATGATAGCGACTTCATGAAGTTGGCCGGCGAGGACCTGAAGATATGGGATGCGACAATGGGCGATCTCGCCCGCATCGACGTTGGCAGCTGGTTCGATCCGGCCTATGCGGCCGAGCGTACGCCGACCCTGCGCAACGTGCTTCTGGCCGCCCGTGGTAAGTCGAAGGTGATGATCGAGCTGAAGTACTACGGCCACGACAAGAATTTGGAAGAACGGGTGGCCCGGATCGTAGAAGAGACAGCGATGAGCGGTCAAATCGCAGTGATGTCGCTCAAAGCGCCGGGAGTGGAAAAGATGCGCGTGTTGCGCCCAGACTGGCGGACCGGAATCCTGGCCGCAAAGGCTCTCGGTGATCTTTCCCAACTCGACACCGACTTCCTCGCAGTGAACACGGGGCAGGTCTCACTCGACCTGATCAAGCGGAGCGAAGCTGCCGGAAAGGACCTCTACGCCTGGACTGTCGACAACCCGCTCACGATGTCGAGGATGATCTCGATGGGGGTGGACGGGCTTATCACTAACGAGCCCGCGCTGGCGAGGCAGGTGATGGAGCGGCGCAACGCCCTGTCCGCGCCTGAGCGCCTACTCCTGTGGCTGGCCGACCGCTTCGGGATCGGCAGCTTCCGCCTGGTCGCCAATGAACGCGACGCCTGAAGCCGGCGGCTCCAAGCATCCTTGGCCCCGCGTGCTTACGACGATCTTTTTCACCGACATCGTCGCCTCGACACAACAAGCTGCGGCGCTGGGCGACCGCCCATGGAGCAATCTCCTGGCCCGGCATCATGCGAGTGTACGGCGAGAGATCGAACGCCACCGGGGCGGGAGGTCAGGACGACCGGGGATGGGTTCTCGGCGCTGCTTCGACGGCCCGGTTCGCGCGGTTCGCTGCGCGCTGGCGATCGCGGCGGCAGTCCGATCGCTCGGACTCGAGGTTCGCGCGGGCATGCACACGGGCGAGTGCCACTTGAAGGGCGACGACCTCTCCGGCATCGCGATACACATGGGGGCGCGGATCGCCGACTTGGGCGAGCCCGGCGAGGTCCTCGTCTCCGGCACGGTCAAGGACCTCGTGGCGGGCGCCGGGATCACTTTTGCCCCGCGCGGCACGCATTCCCTCAAGGGCACTCTCCTCGGCGGAAGCGATGGAAGCCGCGCCAGCTAGGATCAAGCGCTGGTCAAAAGAAACGTAAGCGGAGTTGCGAGGTCAAAGTAGAAGGGCGACGCGAAGGCCGCCCCCCTTCTGGGTCTTCGCCGTCGGCTATGGTCTCGTGCATGGATGGGGCGAGGATCGGTGCCTCATCGCCGCGCCACAATTCCTTCTGCTTTGCAAGGTCATATTCGCACCAGAAGCTGAGGGGCTTGCAGGGAGGGAGGCATGAATTGTCTTTAATGCGGGGCGAGGCCGCGCTGCCTTGACCATTTCAAGGAACACGCGAGCCTGGCTGATACACCCGCGCCTCGTAAAGATGGCGAGCAGTCTGCTGTAAGGCACGGTTGCTTAGGTTTTGACTGCGTCGGAGAGGCGCTTGCAGCGCGCTGTCACATACGGTTCAGCCCCACCAAATGAACGAGCGCCCAGTCGGAGGCTGGGCGCTCGCCGCGCTTAGCGCTGTGCGTCGGGAGGGGAAAGCCGACGCGGTACGGCCGTCGGCGGTCAGATCAGCGGGGGCAGTCAGACCGCCTCGTACGACAGCCTGTACTGTACACCAACGTAACGTCGTTCCAGCTCGAACGATATTGGCCTTTGGGCCAATGCCCCGTCGGGCCTCTCTTTCCTTGACGGAGCGAACCAAAACTGGGCTGTTCCCCTGGTCTCACACTCACGTTCTCGACGCCAAAGCAAGTGCTACGCTTGGGCGCACCAGACTGCATCCCGGCCGGAATCAACTCGCAGAGGCCGGGGCGTCATTCGGCAGCGAAATCAACTGGCCCTGGGACTCGAAAAACCTCGAGGGCAAGCCGCCATCTAGCCGTTCCACCGATGAACGTGACGATGCGAGACGTCCCAAATCGGTACGCAGAGTCCTCGAAGAGTGATCTGGCGCGCGGCTCCTCACTCTTCTGAGTGAGTGCTTGCGAAGATTTGGATGGCGTCTCGCATTCGTGGAACGGTTCGCCGGTGGATGCTAGTGGCGGCGACGTGTTGCGAGTCCGCGAGGATGATCTGCCAGACGCGCGTATCAGCGATATGATCGCCCCGGATGTGGAGTCTGTTCCGGCCGGGGCGCTCGGTCTGCGTGTGCCTGGTTGGGAGTCAGATTTCGGTGGGTTCGAATCGTGCGAGACAAAACTTGAAGGGTTGCCTTAGGGCAAGAAAGTTCTAAGCTTCGTCAGGCTAGGTTGACGTTCGGACGGGTCGGGGCTTAACCGATGGCGCTTGATCGACGCCGCATGGCGGTCATTGCCGTTGCCGTGGGCGTATTTGCCGCAAGCTTAGGCGCTGGGGCCGCACTTTCCCGCATGCTCTCGGACAAGAAGCCACATAACGGCGTCGCCAGGGCCCACGCGATGCCGGTCCAGGGCATCGATGTCTCCTATTGGCAGGGCGACATCGACTGGCAAAAAGTCGGCGATGCGGGAGTCCATTTCGCTTACATCAAGGCGACCGAAGGGGGTGACCGCCTCGACCCGAAATTTCTCGACAATTGGCACGCGGCGAAGCAGGCCGGCGTCGCCCGCGGCGCCTATCATTTCATGTATTGGTGCCGGCCCGCGCATGACCAGGCGTTGTGGTTCATGTTGAACGTGCCGGGAGACGGCGACGCGCTACCGCCGGTGCTCGACGTGGAGTGGAACAGCCACTCCCCGACCTGCCCGCACCGCATCGCGCGCGACACCGCCATCGCCAAGATCAAGATCATGCTCGAGGCGATGGAAGCGCATAGCGGCAAGCGGCCGATCATCTACACTGACCCGAAGTTTCACCGCGAGGTGCTCGAAGGCGAGTTTACCAATCATGATTTCTGGCTGCGCTCGGTGGCGGCGAGGCCGGAAGCGAAGTACCGGGCGCGCAACTGGGCGTTCTGGCAGTTCACCACCACCGGGCGCGTGCACGGCGTGGCCGGCCCGGTCGACCGCAACAGCTTCAACGGTACGCGCGCCGATTGGAAGCGCGTGCTGAAAAGGCGATTTGCTCGTAGCGAGTAGGTTTCGGCCAACGGTCAACCATCTGTTCTTGCAGACGCATCGCCGCATGATGGATTGTTCGCATCATGCGGCACCGCTCCTTCCTCGAACAACACTCAACCGCCGCTGCCCATCGACACGACTGCGAAGTTCCGCCAACTGATTTTCACCGCCTTGAGGGCAGAACATTTCCGCGCAGCGCCTGCCTGAACAACCTGTCGATGACCAGAAGCCTCTGACGCGGCCGACCGTGCCGTAGTTTTCAGCGTAGTGCTTCCGCAATGTCGGCTCCGAATGTCAAGCGCAAAAGCCAATTCAGCATTGGTCATGTTGCAGGCCGTGCCGCGTTCAATCAGCATTGCTCGGCACATGCGCGTCCGGTGCGTTTCATAGGGTGGCCTCCTTGCCTGTCAAAATTGCCTCAAATCAAAATTCCGTACACAGAAAAAAGGTCGCGGTAACGGGTCGTGGGTAGCAAGAAAAGGCAATTTTCCAATTCTGATGTACCCGGAGGTCATTCCTCCATGTTGTTGTGTTCCGTGTACGGATCACCTCTCTTGCTCGCTCTTGGCTCCGCAGTTCGGCGATGACGGTTCCCAGTTCGTGGATCGCGCCGCTGAGCCAATGCTTGGCGGCTCTTCCTTGCGCATTGCGTCGCCGTGATCGCAGTTCTAAAGGATGACTGCTAAGTCTCGTTAACACTCAACCCGAGCCCCACAGACGGTAAGGTGGAGACCCAGTAAGTTAAAGGGCGCTGTCTCAGCGCCCTTTGCTTTTGGACGCCATCCGAGTGCCCCACTACCCGCGAGTTTGACCGCCAACACCCGATCGATTTCTTAGTGTTCAATCAGAAGGCTTGGGCAAGGTGGATCAGCAGAGCTTCTTCGAACTACTCTACGGTGATGAGGATGTGCCACTAGGGAACCGGCTCAGCGACCACTGCCCCAGGGCTGCCGACATCCTCGTAGGGAATTGAAGCGAGGTCGGTTGTCCAGTACCGGCTGCGGGCTAAACTCGTGTGCAATGTGTGGCCGCGCTCGCCTTCCAAGGATTGGTTCAGAGATCAGGATTGAACTCAGGCTCGACGACTTGGTTGAGCACGACTATCGCCCAACCTGGAACGTGCCGCCGACCGAGCAGCTGCCGGTCGTTAGGAAAGGTAAGCGGACCCTTCAACCTATGCGCTGGGGGCTGGTTCCCACTGGACGGAAAGAGCACAAGCGGCGATGCTCGTCCGTTGTGAGGATTGGTATTAGCGTTGATCGAGGCGGTCGGCACCGATCGACATTCTGGAGAGATCTAGCATTCACGGCCATTGAATCGTTGTTCGGTAAAGGTGGTTGCGTGTCCCCGCAACCACCGACAGTTGACTCCCCGAAACCCCGGTTTTGGGGAGTTTTTGTTTGCGGCCGGAGTCGTCACAAAGGGCCAAGATCTGAGCCAAGTCGCCGTGGAGGGTGGCGGCGATGCCCCGACCCTTGCCACTTTGACGCAGCTCTATGTGGTCAATCAAGGAGCGGAGCAGTTCGGCGGCCTCGGCCCTGATGGCGGGGTCGTTTAACGCCGTTTCGAGCTGCCGGACCTTTTCGGCATAGACCTCGGCCAGCCGCGGGTGGAGACGGACGGTTGATGAGGGAGCTTCGCTCAATCGCGCCTCAAGCAGTTCTTGCTGCTTCTCGAGATGCGCCAGCCGGTCGCCCAAGGCGCGGCTGTAGTCGCCCTCTTCGATGGCGGTGACAATGCCCGCGATCTTTCGGTTGATGGAGTCAAGCTGCTGCCGATCCGCCCGGCATTGTTTGTCGCGCTCCGCCGCGGCGCGGTTTACTTCTTCCTGAAAGGCTCGAATGAACTCACGCACCAGCTCGGGCGCCAGGAGCTTATTCTTGAGGCCGCCGAGGACGCGCTCCTCGATTTCCTGCCTGGTAACCGTCGCGCTGTTATTGCAGGTGCCTTTGCTGCGATGGGTGGCGCAGCCATAGCGGTCTTGCGCCACGATGGTGAACCCGCCCCCGCAGCACCCGCACTTGAGCAGGCCGGATAGCAGGAACTTACGCCGATGGGCGCGATTGAGGGCGTTGCCGCCATCATCACGTCGGATTTCGAACGACAGCTCACGCTGACGAAGCTTCACTGCTTCCCAGAGATCGTCATCAATAATTCGGAGGCTGGGAACATCCACGACCTCCCATAGCTCCTTCGAATTAGGCCGCGCCACACGCTTGCCGCTCATCGGGTCCTTGACATAGGAGCAGCGGTTCCATTCGATCCGCCCCACATAGAGGCTGTTGTTCAGAATGCCCGTGCCTCGATCGGCCTGACCTCTGATGGTCGTATCCCGCCATTGGCGGCCCTGGGGCCCTGGAATGCCTTCACCATTGAGGGTCTTGGCGATCGCCTGGGGGGACAGGCCGGCGGCGAAGTCGCGGAAAATCCGTCGGACCACCAGCGCTTCCGCTTCATCCAGCTGGCGCTCACCGGGGTGGCTGTCCACCAGTCGGTAGCCATAGGCCTTGCCGCCCGGGATCTTCCCGGCAAGGGCTCTGCCGAGTTGGCCCCGCCGGGTCTTCTCCTTCAGGTCGGACAAATAGAGCTGGGCCATTGTGCCGAGCAGTCCGACATGCATCGTGGTCACCTGACCAATATTAACGGTATGCAGGCTGATGCCACGGAATTCCAGATGATCGTGCAGGCGTGCTACGTCGGAAAGGCGCCGCCCCAACCGGTCCAGCGCCTCGCTGACGACGACGTCGAATTGCCCTGCCGCCGCATCAGCAAGCATCTGCTGATAAGCCGGTCTCTTGTCGCTCGCGCCGCTCAGAGCGCGATCTTCATAGCTACGCACAAGTTTCCAGCCCTGGCGGTGGATGTATCGCCGGCAGATCTCGAGCTGATCCTCAATCGAGGCCTCGCGCTGATTGTCGGAGGAGTACCGGGCGTAAATGACGGCGCGCATGAATCAGTCCTCGCTAGTTGGTGAAACCGAGCGCAACTTGCTGCGAGCTTGCGATAGGTGTGCCGCAAAGCGGCGCCCCGCCTGCATGGAACGGGCCAGATTGTAGTGCTGGTCGCTGACATCCGGCGAGGCATGCTGCAGCACCCCTGGGATCCAGCCGATCTTCTCCGGCGCATCCATCGCCACAAAAGTCGCGGCCGCACGACGGAAATCATGGATCGCCATGGGCTTGCCGAACTTGTGGAAAGTCCGCGCCTGCGCGATCTCGTATAGGCGTTGGCCCGATAGAGGACGATTCCGGTAGGAAGCCCACAGGCCGTCGTGGTTGTTGCTGCCGCCAAGCAGGCGCGGGCGTATCTCGTCCAAGTAGCGCCGCAGATAGGGCAGGAGCGGCGCAGGCACCCTGACGCTTTCCGGGCGCTTGGCCTTGGTGTCCGCGGAATAGAGGAGAATATTCACCCCCAAATCGTCGAATTCGAGATGGCGGCTGACGGTGAGGGCCGCGAGGCTGCGGCGGCGTATCGGCCAGAGACTGAGCATGGCCAATAAGAGCCCGTCACGATACTGGATCTCGCGCTGCTTGTGGCCGGTGACCGGCAGCTTGAGCGCCTCGTCCATGAGTTCGATGCCGAAGTCGAGGGTGCGCCAGGCGGGGACCAGTCGATCGAAGCGATCCTCAGGCTGGGCACGGGATGACAGGCGTGATTTGAGCGACCTGAGCCAGGCCCAATCGGCGGTCGGGGCGATCAAGCGTGCCGCGCCGTAGAGATTTTGGACGACGCAGGCAACGGAGCTGGCCCTTATCTCCGTGCTGAGATGGTTGATGAAGGCGCGCACCCGCTCGGGCGTGATGCGGGCGGCCGGCGGCAGCGAGAGCGCGTCGGGATAGAACGCCTTGAGGAACGCAAGCCAGCGCCGATAGTACGTTTTAATCATCCGGCGTGTCCCTTCGGCCAGGTGAGCCCCTGATCCGGCGGTTTCATCAAACACGTCACCGGCCACATAGGCCGCTTTGAAGGCCTCACGATCGGCTTCGGGCCACTCGTCCACCGGCAGATGCTTCAGCGTTCGCATGTGTTTTACCGCCGCCGCTTCTTGACCGGACGCCTCAGCTTGAGCTCCTCGCGCTGCTTGAACAGGAACTCGTTGTAGGCACGACTAGCGCGCCGGGTTGAGGAGCCGGCATATATGCGAGTGGTCTTGCTCCAGGCGTGCCCGAGGATCGACCGAGCTGTCTCGAAGTCCTCGGGATGTTGCTCGAGATACGAGGTCGCACCAAAATGCCGGAACTGATGCGGCGTCATGTGGATGCCGATATGCCGGGCGATCGCTTGGATGATTTGGTGGGTAATCGTCTCCTGGATCTTCTTGCTGCCTTTCTCGGTGACGAAGAGATGGCCATTCATATCGGCGCCAAGACGCGGCAAGACATGGCGCCGATACCACCGCAGGCGGCGGGCGACATCATCAGGGACCTCGGCAACGATCTCCTGCCGCTTGGTCTTCGTGTCCCTGGCCGCAATGTGCAGCACCAGCCGGCTCCTTGGGCCGTTGGGCTCGCTGAAGTGTTTTTGCCAATGCAAGCTGCTCAGGTTTTGCGGCCTGAGCGGTATGGCGAGCAGGACATCAATGGCGATCGCAACCTGAGCATCGACGAAGCGAACGCGACCCCTCTCCAAGTCCTTGGCAACTTTCGCCATCAGCTGCTCGGGAAGAAAGAGGAGCTTGGCGCGCAGGCGGTCGGACTCCAATTGCCGCAAAAGGGTCTTGTTCTTTTCGGTGAGGTCAAAGGGGACGGCCGGAAGCTTGCCGGCTAAGCGCTTCAGTTCGCGGACTTCCTCCAAGGTTGCGCCGACGTGGTATTGGGCGACCTGGATCAGGGTCTTGGCCAGAGTAATGACGAAGGCGTTAGGCTCGCCCTTGGCTTGGCCGAGGTAATGGCGAAGGATCGTCTTGAACCGTTCCGGCCTTACCAGATCGGCGAGCGAGGCAATCTCTTCGCCATTCTGAACCAGGATGGAAGCTGCCAGGCGCAAATGCTCGCTCTGCTGACGGAGCGTGGTGGCGGCAAGTGGACGGTTTGGTGCCTCGGGCCGTTGGTCGAAGAGATCGGGGTTTTCGCGGAGCGTGAGATAGGCATCCGCATCCTGCCGGAAGCTCTGGCTCAGGTCTGACCACTTGAGATGTTTGGAAGGCGCCCTGAAGGAGAGGGTCGCCAGCTTGGTAACCGGCCAGAATTTGAACTTGGCGCTGGCCTCGTTCCAGAGCTTGGGAACGCCGCGCGTGAGATCGCGTGGCTTCGGATGGAGCGTTTTGGCCTCGAGCCAGGTCAGGAATCGCTGGACAGTACTGTCATCGACCTCGGTGGGGCCGATCCCTCGGGCGGCGCACCAATTGGCGAAGGCGGCGAGCCCGTTCGCCAGGCGCTTGTCATCAGCGATGGCCTCGAGCAGGGGTGCCCAAACTGGGTGGCGTCTGGCGCCGCCCCGGCCCAGGGAGTCGATAACTCCGGCAAGCTGCAGCGCGGCAGCCAGAAGGCTTCGCAGATTTGAATAGCTCTTGGCGCTGATGCCATGGGCGGCGGGACGAATCGTTGAGAGCATCCGCCTCAGGAGGGGCGGCTCGGGGGCGACGCCCGCTGGCGTGGTGCCGGCCATTTCGCAAATCCGCTTGACGGCCGAGACCATGTCCCGGCGGCGCGTGGCGGTCAGGCCGGCCCGATCAAGGACTCCGAGCACGTCGGCGAGGGTTGCGACGACCTTATTCTCGTCATGGTGACATGGGGTGTCATGAGGTGACATTCGGGCATCCTATCATAAAGTAGATGGAACGTGTTTTCGCATAGTAAGATATTCCCGATCTACGGTTATTGCCCTGAATCACCATCATATTCTTCCTCGCTATCATCGTCGTTGATTGGCTCGGGAGGTGCCCCAAGCAGGCGGTCAAGGTCGGCTCTCGCCACAAGCCTGGCACCACCGAGCTTGGCCGAGGGGACGACCCTGGCGGCGATCCAGCGCCGGATGGTCCGGATGTGCATCCCCGTAAGCTGGGCGATGTCGGCGGCGCGGAGGTATTCCGAACTGCCGCTCATTGCTTTTCCTCCGGATCGGAGGTGGCGGCGGCGGGCCCTGGCGGCTCAAGCGTTCGGGAGCGAGCAGACCACTCGTGCGCAGCTTGGCGAGCAAGCAGGCGAACAAGTTGGAAGAGGACCAGGTCAACCTTCCCCTCAGGTCCGGTCCTGGGGCGAGGTCCACCACTCGGCCTCGCCTTGCGGGCGAGCGGAGAATTGGCAGGCGACTTCGTCACGGCGCTCTCGTGCCGCTTCATGCGGCTGAGAGCAGTCTCTACGCGTCAGTGGAATCTCGTCGCTGCGTCACAACTTCGGGGAAGTCATGACCCCCCGGCAGGCCTGAGGCGCTCGAGAGGACCAAAGCGTCGCCACGCGCGCCGAATAGTTACGTCGCTTTTCGCGAACTTATCCGCAGCCTCCTGTATGGCGTCTTCTATCCGGAAATTCTTATCTGATGCCCGTGCCTCGAGCACCCGCTGCCAAATCCAGCGGGCGATCGCGCGCTCATCGAGCTTCTGCTCCAATTTATCCAGCGTTGGCGGTTTGCCCTGTCCACCCTCCAGACCGAAAGCACGGCCAAGCGGACCACCTTCCCTCTTGTACTTCTCCCAAGCTGTAGCAAGCGCGCGAATCCAGATCCAAGGAACGGAGAGATTAGTTTTAGGAGCGATTGTCCAATCCGGATCAAGCTGATGTGGATCCAGGCTACCGGAGGAAGCCCGGATCTCTATGTCCTGCGCAATTCCCCACAATGCTTCGAGTGCGAAATGTACTGCCGTGCCATAGCTGCGGTTTTGTTGATATCCTGCTAAACAGCCGTTCAAGTGTTTTTCCAGATCCCAAGGTATGTGCTTACCGGCAAACTCGTCCAAGACGACTTTGGACGGGCGCGGTCTGCGTGTTGATTTCGGTGACATACAGTCTGTCCTCATCATGGTTCAACGCGACGGCATATATTTTGTCGGCGCTACCTCGTCGGACGTTCCGGATGCGAATCGCTAGCCGGCTCACGACAATAACGCCTCGGCTCATGTCGCGCCGATATTGCGGGCAGCCCATGAACCAGCACCGCCTGGAGCCGTCTATGAAGAGGCGCTGGTGAGTTTCGACGGCGCAACAGTACGATCGCGCCGATAGGCTTGGGTGGGCCAGTTGATTTTGTTTAATATGGCGGCGGGTCTAAATTTGCGAGGTAACTATCAGGTGACGTATGACCCAGATCGCACTTCTCTGGTCCCGTGATTTCGACTGAGCGTCCCAGACGTTAAGATCCCGCGAATGTGCTGCACACGCGCGCAATTGCGAAACCGGTCCGGTTCTTCATTGGACTTCGGCAAGCACCTTATAGTCAAACGCAGTTGTGATCGCTGTCGAGAATCTCGGAGTTGAAGGTTGATCCAGACCCTGAGAGAGATCTGCATAGTCACCCGCGTGGACCGGAAGCCATCGACTGTAATCACATAGAGGCTGCTCACGCGAGCAGCGCAAGTCATCCCTGACACCGCCAATTGCGCTCGCAAAGAGCGACACCGATTGGGTTGGTTTGGCCAACGGCTCAGACCGATCAATTGACAGTCAATGGGGCGCCCGTGTTTACTGATCCCCAAAGCTGCCTGATGCGGCGCATAACAAATCCGGAGGAAAGACATGGCGTACCCTGATCTGATGCCGCCGATATCGCGTCGGCGCTTCAACTCCGGCATTGCGACCGTGGCCACGCTGGCTGCTGCCGGATTCTGGGGCTATTCGGCGGCCGCCCAAGGCAAGCCCGGCGGTACCTTGATCGCTGGCTTCTCCGCTGATCCGGCCGGCTTCGATCCGCAGCGCGGTCCGAGCGGCATGTCGCACGTCGTGATCGAGCAGGTGTACTCCACGTTGATGGCGCTCGACCCGGATGCCAAACCCTATCCAGAACTGGCCGAGAGCCACGAAGTTTCGGAGGATGGCCTTACTTACACATTCAAGCTGCGTCAGGGACGTGCAGTTCCACAATGGCGACGAGCTGACCGCGGACGACGTGAAATTCAGCTTCGACCGGTTGCGTGCCAAGGACTCCGGCTACTCCTATGGCGCGCAGGTCGAAACCATCGCCAGCGTCGATGTCGTTGACCCGCACACAGTGCAGTTCAAGCTGTCGAAGCGCACCGGCCCGTTCCTCATCTACATGGCGTTTCCGGGTTCCTCGATCGTGCCGAAAAAACTGGTCGAGTCGGGTCATGACTTGAATGCGAAACCGGTGGGCAGCGGGCCGTTCAAGTTCGTCAGTTACCAGCCGCGCCAGGCGATCGTGTTCGAGAAGAACCCGAACTACTTCGAGGCGGGCAAGCCCTATTTCGATAAAATGGAGTATCGCATCATCTCCGACATTACCGCGCTCACCAACGCCGTGATGTCCGGTGAGGTCAACTTCTCGAACGAGATTCCGCCCAAGGACTGGGCGACGATCCAAAGCAACCCGGACCTGGTCGGCGTCGCTCTGGAGGGATCGCGCTACAACTGGCTGCTCTGCAACACCGGCAAGAAGCCGCTCGATAGCCCGAAGGTGCGCCAGGCAATCGCCCAGGCGATCGATCGCGACGCACTGGTGAAGGGTGCCTTCTTCGGCCAGGCGACGCCAATCCTGGGGGGTGTCATCCCGTCATGGAATTGGGCCTATGCCGACATTCAGTACTTCAAGCCGAGCGGTGATCCGGAGAAGGCGAAGGCGCTCTTGGCCGAGGCCGGTTATCCCGACGGATTCGAAACTTCCATGACCATCGCATCCTCGTTCCCTGCGCAGATGGCGATGGCGCCCATTATCCAGGCAAACTTGGCCAAGGCCGGCATCAAGGCGAAGATCGGCACGATGGAGATCCCGCGCTTCTGGGACGAGGTGTGGTCGACCAGCAATTTCGACATCACCACCATGTACTGGCTGTCGCCGCTCGCCGATCCGGACGATTTCCTCACCAACAACTACAAATGCGGCATGTCCATTAACGTGCAAAAGTACTGCAATCAGCAGATGGACGATCTGCTGGAGAAGGCCAAGAGCGCGGCCACGGAAGCGGTGCGCGCGGAACTCTACAGGCAAGTGACGCAGCTGTCGCTCGACGATATGGGTCAAGTCCCCCTCGTCAACGGCTGGCTGCTCATCGCGCACAGCAAGAAGCTGCAGAACTACAAGCCGATGCGCACCGGATTCCTCAAGACCTTGAAGGATGCGTGGTTCGAGAGCTAGAGGTCCGGACCGTACCAGATGACGCCGGGGCGGGTGCGAACCCCGCCTCTCTATGTCATCGACGAAAATGCTTCGACTGATCGCGATCCGTTTTGCCGTGTTCATCCCGACGCTGCTCGCGGCGTCGCTGGTGCTGTTCATTGCCATCAACGTCGTTCCAGGCTCGGCGGCGAAGGCGGCGCTGGGTATCGATGCCACGCCACAGGCGATTGCCCGCTTCGAGCATCAGCACGGTCTCGACCGGTCGCTGCATGTTCAATATTTCGACTGGCTCGGGCGGGTGCTCAGCGGCGACTTCGGCACGTCGTTCCAGAATCATGTGCCGGTCGGGCCCGAGGTGCTGAAGCGGCTGCCCGTTACGCTGGAGCTAACGATCTTCGCCTTTCTCATCGCCAATCTGATCGCCATACCGCTCGGCGCACTCGCCGCCTTCTACCACCAGCGCAAGGCTGATACGGCAATCACGTTTCTGGCCACGGTGTTCGGCGCCATCCCGAATTTCTGGCTGGCGACCCTGCTAATCCTCGTGTTTGCATTGACGTTGCGCTGGCTGCCTGCCGGCGGTTACGCGCCCCTGATCGACCAGCCAATCGTCAATCTTAAACAGATGGTCATGCCGGCGGTGTCGCTCGGCGTCGTCTCCTCGGCACTGCTGCTGCGCATCATGCGCACCTCCATGATCGAGGTGCTGACATCGGACTACATCCGAACGGCCTTCGCCAAGGGAGCGACTCGCGGGATTGTCATCTGGCGCCATGCCATTCGCAATGCCCTCATCCCCTATCTCACGGTCGGTGCCGTAGAGTTCGGATTCCTCTTCGGCGGCGTGGTGATCATCGAGGATATCTTCCTGCTGCCGGGAATCGGGTCGCTGGTGCTGGTTGGCATCATCAACCGCGATTATCCCGTACTGTTGGCGGCGGCGCTAGTCATCACGGTTGTCGTGCTGACCGCAAACATGGTGGTGGACATCATCGCCGGTCTGCTCGATCCGCGTCAGGTGCGCGCAAAGGCGGCCGGATGACAATCGAGGTGGCGCATTCCGGTTCATCGGCTAGCCGCCGTCGCATCAATTGGCGACGATGGCGTCTTCTCCTGATTGGTGGGGGTCTCGTCGGCTTCGTCGTGCTGTGCGCCGTCTTCGCCGGCATGGTTGCTCCCTATTCGCCATACGACCTGGACGTGTCGAGTATGTTGCAGGGGCCGAGCGCGACACACTGGCTCGGCACCGACGAAGTCGGCCGCGACGAGCTGTCGCGCACCATCTTCGCTGCGCGCATTTCCGTCCAGGTGGCTCTGGTTGCGGTCGGCGTAGGCCTCGTCGGTGGCACGATCATCGGCATCATAGCCGCCTATTTTGGCGGCTGGATCGATTTGGCGCTAATGCGGCTGATGGAGCTCCTGTTTTCGTTTCCGGCGATCCTGCTGGCGGTCATTCTGCTGGCGAGCCTCGGCACCAGCATCCTAAATGCCATGCTGGCCATCGGCATCATCTTCATCCCCGGCTTCTCGCGCCTGGCGCGCGCCGCCACCAACGATGTGCTGCGCCAGCAATATGTTGACGCGGCTCGCACCATTGGCATGGGCGATTGGCGCATCTTGCTGCGCGAGATCCTGCCCAACGTGGTGACGCCGCTCCTGGTCGAGGCGGCCGTCGCGTTCGCCTACGCCGTGCTCCTGGAGTCGGCGTTGTCCTTCCTCGGTCTGGGGGCGCAGCCGCCGGAGCCCTCCTGGGGCAATATGCTCAACACCGGCCGCGGCTTCATGGCCCAGGCACCGTGGCTGAGCATCGTGCCGGGCACGGCCATGTTCCTGTGCGTGCTCGCCTTTAATTTGCTTGGCGACGGCTTGCGTGATGCCTTCGACCCGCACCTGCGCGAATAGCATGTCTGCCCCCCGACCGCATCGCCGCACCGATCGGCCCCCGACGCTCGCGATCGATCGTCTGCGGATCGAGATTGTTATGCAGCGCGGTATCGCGCGCGTCGTCGACGATGCGACGCTGGAGGTCTGGCCGGGCGAGATTGTCGGCGTGATCGGCGAGTCCGGCAGCGGCAAGACCATGATGGCGCTGTCGGTACTCGGACTGATGCCGCGCCGGGCAAGGATTGCCGCCGGCGGGATCAGTCTGCGGGGCCAGGCCATCACGCAGCTGCGGGACTCGGAGCGCCGCAAGCTGCGCGGCGACCGTATCGCATTCATCCCGCAGGACGCGCTGAGCGCTCTCAATCCCGTGCTTCGCGTCGATCTACAGGTGGGCGAGCCGCTAAATATTCACCGCCAGACGCCGTGGGGAAAGGCGAAGCAGCGTGCCGTCGAGCTGCTCGGAGCCGTGCATCTGCCGCACCCAGCCGAGCGGGCACGCGAACATCCGCACCAGTTCAGCGGCGGCATGCAGCAGCGCGCCATGATCGCCATGGGTCTGGCGCTGGAACCGGAGCTTTTGATCGCCGACGAGCCGACAACCGCGCTCGATGTTACGGTCCAGGCACAGGTGCTAAAGCTTCTGCGCGAAATTCGTGACACCCACGGCATGGCCATCCTCTTCATCACGCACGACCTAGGCGTCATCGCCGAGCTGTGCGACTGGGTCTATGTCATGTACGCCGGCGCGGTGCTGGAGCAGGGACCGGTCGAGCGCCTGTTTGCCCAGCCCGCCCATCCCTACACGCAGATGCTGCTGCGGGCGACGCCGACGGTGCGCACGGTGCAGGCAGAGCTGTTGTCGATTCCTGGCCAGATTCCGCAGCCATTCGACCTGCCGGCAGGCTGCCGCTTCGCCGATCGCTGTCCGCGCCGCTTCGATCCCTGTGGCAGCGAGCCTCCGCACTTCCACGTCGATGCTGAACACACGGCCAGATGCTGGCTGTTGTCGGACGACTCGGCGCCAACCGAGCCGCGCCAAACCCTCACCAGGCCTTCGGTTCACTCGGTCGCGCGGTGAGGGACAGATGTCCGAAGCGCTCCTCCAATTCCACGGCGTCACGAAGCACTTCGAATCGGGTCTGATGCCCTGGACCAAGCGGCGTGTGCGCGCGGTCGATGACGTCAGCCTCGAGCTGCGGGCGGGCGAGACCCTCGGCATCGTTGGCGAGTCCGGTTCGGGAAAATCGACGCTGCTGCGGATCGGCCTGCGGCTAATTCGCCCTACTTCCGGGCAGGTACTGTTCGAGGGACGCGACATCGGCGCGCTCGAGGGCCGCGAACTCAAAAATGTGCGCCGGCGGATGCAGGCAGTGTTCCAGGATCCAATGTCCTCCTTCAACCCGCGCCAGAGCGTCGGTCAGATCCTGCTCGCGCCGTTGGAGGTACACGGTGTCGGTATGAGCGCATCGCGGCTCCGGCAGGTCGGCGACACGCTCGAACTGGTCGGCCTCAACGCCACCTTCATGGACCGGTATCCGCATCAGCTTTCCGGCGGCCAGCGGCAACGCGTGGCGATTGCACGGGCCATAATACTGCGGCCATCGCTGGTCGTGGCCGATGAACCAACCTCGGCGCTCGACGTCTCGGTCCAGGCGCAAATATTGAACCTGTTCAAACAGACGAAGCGCGAGCTGGGCCTCACCTGCTTATTCGTCAGCCACAGTCTTGGCGTGATCCGCTATATCAGCGATCGGGTAGCCGTCATGCGTTTGGGCAGGATCGTCGAAATCGGATTGGCCCACGACATCTTCACGAACCCGCAGCACAAGTATACGCAAACGCTGCTCGCCGCCGTGCCGGATGCCGATGTGACACGCCGTGCGGCCGAGTAGGAGTTAGACCGGGGGAAATGAACCATGCTCGAACTGAACACATTCTCCATTGCCGCGCGCTGTGAGCGTACGGGCATGCTGGGCGTTGCCGTGTCAACGGCAGTGCCCGGCGTCGGCGGCCTTTGTCCTTTCATCGCGCCGAATGCCGGTGCGGTATCCACGCAATCCTGGGTCAATCCCTATCTCGGCATCGATGGTGTGACGCTCATGACCAAGGGCATGAGTGCCAAAGCCGCGTTGAAGAAGTTGATCGCCGGCGATCCTGGACGCGATGTGCGCCAGATCGGCCTCGTCGACAAGAAAGGACAGAGCGCCGCCTTTACCGGCAAGGATTGCGTGCCGTGGGCCGGTCACCTCACCGGAAAGAACTACGCTGTCCAAGGCAACATGCTGGTAGGCGAGCCGACGGTGCAGGCGATGGCGGAAGCATTCGCGCGCGCGAAGGAACTGACGCTGCCCGAGCGACTGATGGGTGTTCTCGAAGCCGGACAGGCTGCGGGTGGCGACAAGCGCGGACGGCAGTCCGCGGCCCTCAAGGTCTACTACAAGGAGGAGTTCCCGTATCTGGACCTGCGCGTCGACGAGCACCGCCACCCGGTGGCCGAGTTGCGCCGCGTGTTCGAAGTGGCGCGCCATCAGCTGCTGCCTTTCATGAAGGGCATGCCGAGTCGCAAAAATCCCTTGGGCGACCTGCCCGAGAGTGTGGCCAGGATGTTGCTGGACCCGCCGCCATTCCGCCCCGGAGGCGGCGGCAGTGCACCGTAACGCCAGCGACTTCCTGGGCGACCACTACCGCCCCAGCCTGCCCTGGTTCTGTTTCTGCCGCGGCGAACCTCATGCGCGGCCAATGCAATGCTCAAATTCCTATTGCAACAGGCGTAGGCACGGGCGATGAGCATGATTTCTGTGAAGAGGGCCGCCGCGACTGCTGATGAAGTCGAGCCGGTGTGGGAAAAGTGAAACAAATGACAGAGATCGCGATCGATCCACAAATCATCGAGAATTCCATCCTAGAGCTTGGACGCCATGGCGCCTGGCACGAGACCGGCGTGTGGCGCACCGTCTACTCTCCTGAATGGGTGGCGGCGACCGATCTCTATGCGAAGTGGTGTGAAGAGGCGGGCTTAAGGGTGAAGCGCGATGCCGTAGGGAATGTGTGGGGCCGGCTCGAGGGAAGCGAAGGCGGCAAATCTATCGTATCCGGCTCGCATATCGACACCCAGACACCGGGTGGGCGTTACGACGGTGCGCTCGGAGCCTTGGCCGGGCTGATCGCGATCAGAGTGCTTAAAGATCGGTTCGGCACGCCAAGGCGCCCCTTGGAAGCGGTCGCTCTTTGCGAGGAGGAATCGAGCCGATTTCCAGCGGCAAATTTCTGGGGATCCCGCGCCATTACGGGTGCGATCTCGCCGGAAGAGCCCGAACGCCTCACAGGCTTTGACGGCGAGACCATGGCAAGCGCGATGCAAGGTGCCGGGCTCGACCCCGAGCAAATTCCGAAAGCTGAGCGCAATGATATCGACAGCTTCATCGAGCTTCACATCGAGCAGGGACCGATACTGGAGCAGGCCGGTTTGCCTGTCGCAATCGTCAACGCCATCACGGGCCTGCGACATTATCTTGTCGAACTCAAAGGTACCCAGAATCACGCAGGTGCCTTTCCCATGGACTTGAGACGGGACCCAATGGCTGGTTTCGCCGAGATTGCATTACGGGCCGTCGATACGGCACATCGATGGGGCCGACCGGCAGTCACCACGGTCGGGCGGGTGATTGCCGAGCCGAATGCGCCGGCCGTCATCCCTGCACGTGTGGAGTTCACGATTGATGCGCGCCATCCCGATCCGGCTGAATGCCACAAGCTCTACGCCACGCACGAACGCATGATGCAGGAAGTCGCCGACCGCCGGAAACTCGAGCTTTCATGGCGGGTGACAAGCGATCATGTTCCATGCCTGAGCGATCCGACGATTGTGGCTGTGCTCAAGGAAGCGGCTCAAGCTCAAAACGTGCCATTCATGGTCATGGCGAGCGGAGCTGGGCACGATACGCAGCAGATGGCAAAGCGCGCCAAGGTGGCGATGATCTTCGTGCGCAGCAAGGACGGACGCAGCCACACACCCGAGGAGTTTTCCTCCATCCCAGATATCGTTGCCGGCATTGAACTTCTTGCCGCAGGACTTCACAGGCTCGCTTACTGAGATGCTGCCGGGCATTGCAGGCAGCCGCGGCGTGGGTGGGCACGCGATCTCAAAGTCCGCTCTACAGCTATAAGCGATAAAGCGACCGTCATTCGCGGTAGTCGGCACTTCCGTGAGCGGAAGTTGGCGTCGGCTTGCGCCGCCGCATCAACCGGTGCCATAACGCCTTGACCTCCTTAACCTGCCAGAATGCGGGAGTTCGCAATTTTAGCACCGAGTGGCAGTTGCCTTGGGGCAGTTTCCTGAACTGGCGCTGTCGCGCTTCTGAGCGGCTTCGACGGTGAGCGAACCCAGTCCCGGGAGTGCGAACGTCACCTCGACGTAGATCGCGCCGCGCGACGGACAGGTCGTCGAGGTTCCGCCCGAGAGCGTCGAGTTGCCAGCGGACGGCAGCGGAACCAGCGCCAAGGCGGACGAATACTGAATGCGGTAGGGCTGCTTGGCGCTACCCAGATGCTGCCAACTCGGTCGGCGTCCAGGCGGCCTACTGCGGCACGCCAGTCAGCGGTGAGCTCGCCTTCTACCGCGTGTTCAGCACCGAGGCGCGATAAAGTTTCAGCTACATCTTCGTCCAGTCGCCCAATTTCTCGAATGCAGCGGCAGCACGAAGGACCGTCGTCTCGCTGTAACGGCGGCCGATGAGCATTAGGCCAATCGGCAGACCGTCCTCCTTTCCGCATGGCACGTTCATGCCTGGATGCCCGCTGGCATCGAACGGGCAGGTGTTGCCGACCATGTCAAGCGCCCGTGCTACATATTCCTCCCTGAGCAGTCATCGCCGGGTATGGGGGTGGCAAGGAATGGGATGGTTGGCATGGCCAGCAGGTCGTATTTGGCGAGTACGTCGTCATACGCCTGGCGTAATGACCATTTCAGATTCTGCGCTTTGGCGTAATAGCCCCCGTGGTAATAACGGTGCATGTATTCGCCCATGAACAGGACCATCTTCACGGTCTCGGCCATGACGTTCGGCCGCGAGCGCCAGCCGCGCGCATAAGCGTCGAGAAGGCTGGTGGTGTAGGTGCCCACCCAGCCATAGCCGAAGCCGTTGCCTTTGATCATTACCTCCGCTGCGCCCTCGACGATGATGGCGTTCCAGATGTCATACCCCGCGACGTGCATCGGTATCGAGTCTTCAACCGGGACGCCCAATGAGTTCAGGCGCTGCAGCGCATTCTTGACCTTCCCATCGACGGCAGCCTGGCTTTAAGGCCGACCGAAGCCTTCTTTGACCAATGCAATTTTCATGCCCTTCACGTCTTGGCGCAGTGGGGCCATATAGTCCTGCGTCTCGCAGTCGACTTGACGAGGGTCGCGGCCATCCGGGCCGGCGATTGCGGTCAGAGGCGGGCCACGTCTTCCACCGTCGCGCCCATGGGTCCGCAGTGGTCGAGCGTCGGCTCGATCGGCATGACGCCGGTATAAGGCACAAGGCCGTGCGTGGCTTTGAGCCCGTAGACGCCGGTCCAGCAGGCCGGCATGCGGATAGAGCCGCCCTGGTCGCCGCCGAGCGCCGCATCGACCTCGCCGGTTGAAATGACGACGGCACTGCCGCTGGATACCGCCGGCTGAATGGTTGGGCTTGTGCGGGTTTTTCACGGAAACGGTTTCGAAGTGTGGCTGCCGCCCGAAAAGCACAAGTCTTCGCACACCGTTTTTCCGAGAATTGTACCGCCAGCATTGTGAATCCGCTCCACGACGGTGGCATCTACATCGGGCACGTAGTTCTCAAGCACGCGCGAACCGTTCATCAAGGGCAGACCAGCGACACAAACATTGTCCTTCACCGCGATCTTCTTGCCCGCAAGAATGCCGCTCGACGCGCCCGTGATCATCGATTTCCATGCCCAGGCGTCGTAGGAATGTTCCTGCCCGCTCGGCCGCGCGCCGGTCGTGCGGGAATACTTGACTTCAGGCTTGGGTCGACCATCGCGTCCAGCCGGTTATAGGACTTGGAGATTCCCTTCATCAGGCCCGCAAACGATGCGGCGTCTGCGTCGCTCAGATCCATTCCGAAGCTGGCGGCGATGTGCTTCACCTGGTTTATGTTTGGCGCTTCGATTGGCATGACTCACTTCCTCTCGAATCAGATTGCGAGGTACGCCTTCATCACTTCACTGCGAGATACCGCCTCGCGCGTGCCTTGCGCAACGATACGGCCTTTCTCCAGGATGATGCAGCGATCGGTAAGGCTGAAGACCAACGGCACGTTCTGCTCGACGATGACGATGGTAAGCCCGGCCTGGCGGTTGATGTCCTGCACGATCTTGGCGATCTGCTGCACGAGCACCGGCATGATGCCTTCCGGGGCTCGTCCAGCAACATCACCTTGGGGTCGGTCATCAGCGCCCGGCCGATGGCCAGCATCTGTTGCTCGCCGCCGCTTAGCGTGCCGGCGGCCTGCGAGAGCCGCTCGGCGAGGTGCGGGAAGTAGGCCAATACCTCCTTGCTCCGGTCCCGCTTGACGTGGCCGCCGGCGATGCGGCCCATCTCCAGGTTCTCGCGCACGCTCAGGCGCGGGAAGATGCCGCGGCCCTGCACCACCGTGGCGACGCCGCGCCGGGCGCGCTCGTGGGCCGGCAGCCGAGTAATGTCCTCGCCCGCCAGCGAGACGTGCCCGCGCTCGGGGCGATGACCCCGGCGAGGCAGCGGATCAGCGTTGTCTTGCCCATGCCGTTGCGCCCGAGCACGCCGAGGATCTCGCCCTCCGCCACGGAGAGACTGACGCCGCGTAGCACGGTCACCGTGCCGTAGCCCGCCGAGACGCCGTCGGCGACGAGGGTCATCAAACGTTGCCCAGATAGACGCTGCGCACCTGCTCGTTATGCGCGATCTCGGCGAAGAAGCCTTCCACCAGGATACGCCCGAGGTGCAGCACCGTGACCGGCGCCTGCAGGTCGCGGATGAAGTTGATGTCGTGCTCGATGATGATGGCGGAGAGGTGCAGGTCGCCCACCAGGCGGCGGATCAGCTCGCCCGTCGAGTGCGTCTCCTCCGCCGTCATGCCCGCGGTGGGCTCGTCCAGCAGCAGAAGCTGGGCGTCGCGGGCGAGCAGCATGCCGATCTCCAGCCATTGCCGCTGGCCGTGAGCGAGCGCGCCCACGGTCTGCTCGGCCGCATCGGCGAGGCGCACGAGGCCGAGCGTGTCGGCGATCCGCGCCCGCCGCCGCCTCGCCGGGAGGGCGGTCGCCAACGCGGCCAATTCGATGCTGTCCCACACCGTCAGGGTGTCGAACACGGCGGGCGTCTGGAACTTGCGCAGGATGCCCATGCGCGCGATGCGGTGGGCGGGGAGCCCGGTGATGTCGCGGCCCTTGAAGCGGACGCGCCCGGAGGTCGGCCGCTGATGCCCGGAGATCATGCTGATGAAGGTCGTCTTGCCGGCGCCGTTGGGACCGATGAGGCAGCGCATCTCGCCGGCCGCGATCGCGAAGTCGATCGCGCTCGTGGCGACCAGGCCGCGAAACGTCTTCGTGAGGCCCTCGACGCGCAGCAGCTCAGCCATCGACCGCCCTCGCGCGAGCCGGCGCCAATTCCAGCGCTCGAGAGCTCCGGCCACGCCGCCGCGGAAGAAAACAATCACGGCGACGAACAGCGCGCCGAGGATGAGCGGCCAGTAGGCCGGATCAGCGCGCTCAGATAGTTCGACAGCAAGGAAACAGCGATGGCGGCGAGAAAGGCGCCCAGCAGGCTCGTCCGGCCGGCGATCGCCACCCAGACCACGACCTCGGTGGAGAAGTTCACGTCGGCGAGCGCCGGCGCCGCGAAACCCGCGTTGTGCCATAGAGCGCGCCGGCAAACGCCGAGATGGCGCCGGCGAGGGCGAACGCGGCCGTCTTGTATTGGGAGACATCGAAGCCAAGCGAGAGCACACGGTCTTCGTTCTCGCGGATGCCGGCCAGCACCTTGCCGAACTTGGCGCCGACCAGCCAGCGCAGCAGCAGGTAGACGCTGACGACGATAGCCAGCACGAAGTAGTACATCGGCGCATCGTCGAAGAGCGAGATGCTGAGCCAGTCGCCGAGGGTCAGCGACATGCGCTCGATGTACATGCCGTTCCAGCCGCCAGTGATCTGCGATTGGCTCACCGCCACCTGGCGGACGATGATCGAGACGGCCAAGGTGACGATGACGAAATAGGCGGACCGCACGCCGGCGCTGAACATGAAATAGCCGAGCACGGCCCGAGCAGCCCGCCGATCACGAGCGCGAATGCTCGCGGCATAGGCCGGATCGACCAGGGGCACCCACAGGTAGCGAGCCCCATGACGTAGGCGCCGATGGTGTAGAAGCCGGCCTGGCCGAAACTGAGGATACCGGCGCGGCCCCACAGCAATGCCAGCGACATGGCCATTACGCCGTGCAACATGTACTGCGGCAGGATGTAGATCAGGTATCCCGAGATCGCGATCGGCAGCAGGGCCAGCAGGAGGAAAGCCGCAAGCGCTGCAGCCGTCCTCCGAAGAGGTCAGCCGACGCGCCAGCGAGGGCGCGGCGGAGGCGAGGGTGGCCGTCATCGTTGCCGCCTCGACGTCAGCACGCCCTGGGGCGGAGGCGCAGCACGATGATGGCGAGCGCGAATACCACCGTCTGCGCGAAGGTCTGCGTGGAGAAGAGCGCGAAGAAGGTCTCGGCCCCGCCAATGAGCAGGCTGCCGACCAGCGTACCGCCCAGGAGCTGCCCGATGCCGCCGACGATGACGACGAAGAAGTTCCGGATGAGGAAGTCCATGCCCATGTAGGGGTGGACGCTGAACATCGGTGCGATCAGTGCGCCGGCCAGCCCGGCGAGGAACGAGCCGGCGACGAACACCAGCTTGTACGTAGCGCCGATGTCGAGGCCGAGCAGGCTCGCCATCTCACGGTCCTGGGTCAAGGCCCGGATCTTGATGCCGAGGTTGGTGCGGAAGAAGACGAAGGCGATGCCGGTGAGCAACGCCAGCGTGACGACGGCGAGCACCGTGCGATAGGCGGGAACCCGCTGGAAGCCGAGGTCGAAGGCCTCCGGCAGTGAACTCGGCACGTGGAGGAAGTTGGTGCCGAACGACAGCTTGATCAGCTCGGTGCCGATCGAGTAGCAGCCCCAGGTGATCAGGATGGTGTCGAAGGGGCGGTCGTAGAAATAGCGGATGATGCAGTGCTCGAGCAGCGACCCGACCAACGCGACGCCGGCGCCCGCCAGCAAGGCCGCGACGACGAACGGTATGCCCGCGCCGAGGGCAGGCCAGACGAGATAGGCGCCGAGCGTCAGCATGGCGCCGTGGCCCATGTTGATGACGCCGATGAGGCCGAAGATGATCGCCAGCCCCAGCGAGGCGAGCGCCAGCGTCAGCGTCAGCAGACCCGCGTCGATGAGGACGCTGAGCGTGGTGGACAGCATCGATGCCCGGCCTCTCCGGTGGTCCGGGCCCCCTTGCCGGTGGGGTACCCCTGGGCCGCCGGTCGCCGCTCTATTTGAGCGGGTAATCGCAGCGGGCGTCGAGCGGGATCGCCTCGGGCACCGACATGATCTCCTCGAACATGTCGTTGACGCCGGTCCACCCCTCGCGCACGCGCATCAGATACGAGGGCACCACCGCCTGATGGTCGAGTTTGCGCATCGTCACCTTGCCCTGCGGCGCCTTGTCGAACACCAGGTCCTCGAGACCCTCGCGGAGGGCGTCCGTGCTGACTTCGCCCTTCTTTTCGATAGCGAGCGCCGCCATATGCGCGGCGTTGTACATGGCGACGCCGACGGTGTTCATCAGCGCGTCCGGCCCGAACTTCTTCTTGAAGGATTCTAGGAAAGTCTTGTTGTTCGGGTGCTGGATCGACATGAAGTAGTCGAAGCTTACATAGGTCCCGGCCGAAACCTCGGCGCCGAGGCCGGAAGTCACCACCTCTTCGTCGTCCACGGTCCACAAGGTGAAGTCCTTGCTCATGCCGGCGGCGTGGAGCTGCTGGCGGAAATTGACCGTGTCACTTCCGGTGAGCGAGTGGTAAATGATGTTGGCACCAGAGTTGCGGATGTCGCGCAAGACGAAATCGTATTGCGGGGTGTTGAAGGGGATGTAGACCTCCGCCACCACCTCGCCGCCGAGTTCGTCGATCTTGCGCTTGGTCGCCAGGTTTGTACGCGAGTCAGCACGTAGTCCAACCCGATCATGAAGAACTTCTTGCCGAACTTGTTCGTCATGAACTCCATGAACGGATAGGCCTGCTGGGTCGGCTCCGGCCGAACATGAAGATGTTCTTGTTGCAGACGCCGGGGAATACTCTTTCTCCTGTCCCTCGTAGAAGGTGGGGTAGAGCAGGACCTTGTTGGCCTGCGTCGCCACCGGGGCGCCGGCCTGGCGCTCGGCGCTCGAAAAGGTGCCGGCGAGGAAGTCCACCTTCTCCTGCCGGATCAGGCGGTTCGCCTGTCGACGACGATGCGCGGTTCGGTCTGGAATCGCCGAGCACGACCTCCATCGGCCGGCCGAGCACCCCGCCGCGGGCGTTGATCTCGTCCACCGCCAGTTCGAAGCCCGAGGCGTGCGCCCGGCCGTAAACGGTCCACGCGCCGGTGAGCGGCGAGATGACCCCGACCCTGATCGGGTCCGCGGCTTTGGCTGAACGGATGATACAGGGCGCGCGCACCACGGCTGCCATGCCCACCATGCCGGCCAGCGCCTTGCGGCGCGTCAAATTGGGAGACGTTTTCGTCTTGCGTTTAGTCATTTGTTCCTCCCGCGAGCTTTTTTCAACGCTAAGCATTTGTATTCAGCCGCTGACAAAAGCCTATTACCTTTGCGTATTACTGAGAAGAGGAAATAGACAGGGCCAGGAACTCTTCTCAGGCAGCAGAACCTGTCCGGTCGTGGTGCTGCCCACACCCTCGAACGT
>CAWADI010000034.1:0-312876 GCA_963780765.1 uncultured Alphaproteobacteria bacterium
TGGGTCTCGCTCCCCTGGCTGTGCGGGTCTGCGAACCCGGCGCCGTTTCGGAACATGAGCCGTGATCAGGCGGTTGACAAGATGAGCCTCGCCAAATCGCTTCGCGATAACGCCTTCGGCAGCGGTACTTCAAGCAATCTGGCGGGAGTTCAGGGCTTTAAAATCTTGCATGAAGTTCCACCAATTAGTCGCCAGCGCGGCTGCTGGTTACATCATTGCGCCATGCCACTTCGGAGCCAATTCTCGCGGGCAAGGCCGTCGATCCTGGCGAACTCCCGTTCGTTGTCGGTGACGATGGTACAGCCAAGCGCAATAACCTGAGCGGCGATGAGCAGATCGTTGGCGCCATCGGGCGACCGGCCTGTTCAATGCGGGCGTGTAGCAGGGCCATAGGCCGCGTCGGCAGGTGCTTCGAAAGACTGAACGTCGAGAGCGCCGAACACTGCTTCAAGTTGAGCCGCGAGCCGCGGCGATCCTTTTTCTCGGCGCCGTATCGTAGTTCAGCCGCGACGATAATGCTTGTGCGGACTTTCGTTTCGCCAATCTCGCAAATCTGCTGCGCCACGCGGCCTTGTGGTTTTCGGACGAGATCGGAAACGATATTCGTGTCGAGCAGATAGCGCATCAAAGCTCGACGGGATCGACAGCCAAGTCGGGCATAGGCGGGAAATCCTCATCGAGCGGCGCCAGCGCGGCCAGCACCGCTATAAGAGATTTCGGCGCGATGGGTTCGATGATGAGCCGTGCCCCTTCCTTGCGCATGATCGCGTCCTCGCCCGGAAGCTCGAACTCGGGGGGAATCCGCACCGCCTGGTTTCGTCCGTTCTTGAACAACTTGACATGTCGCTCGGCCGTCACCGTCGATCCCCTCCCTGCACGTGCCACAGCCGGTGTTGCCTCCGTTGGCATATGCTACAGCCTGTGCCAAATAGTGCAGTCACTGTCTATCTCGCCGGCGCGCCTCAAAAATCGGTGGGCTGCCCGCCCTCGGCGATGCGCCGCGCGACGAAAGCGTCGAGCTCCTCGGCGATCGCCGCATCCATCGGCGGCTCGCGGTACTCGGCGAGCGCCTGCTTCCACACAGCGTTGGCGCGTTGCCATGCCTGCGGGCGAACCGGCGGCGGTCCACTGCTGAAAATTGCGCCAGTCGGAAATGAGCGGCGCGTAGAAGGCCTCCGCGTAGCGCTCGAGGGTGTGGGCGGCGCCAAAGAAATGCCCGCCCGGCCCGACCTCGCGGATGGCTTCGACGCCGAGGGCGTCGGCGCCCGTGTCGAGAGGCTTGAGGAACTCGATCGCCATCTGCACCAGATCGACATCGAGGACAAACTTCTCGAACGAGGCGACGAGGCCGCCTTCCATCCAGCCGAAGGAATGCATGATCAGGTTGCCGCCCCCCATGATGGCTGCCCACAGCGAAAAAACGGTCTCGTAGGCCGCCTGGGCGTCGACCGAGTTGGCGGCGTTGGTGCTCGACGTGCGGTAAGGCAGGCCGTAGCGGCGCGCCATCTGGCCGCCGAGGATGCAGGCCTTCATGTATTCGGGCGTGCCGAAGGCCGGGGCGCCCGATTTCATGTCGACGTTGGAGGTGAAGCCGCCGTAGATGAACGGCGCGCCGGGCTTCGCCAGCTGGTTCAGCACCAGGCCCGCCAGCGCTTCGGCGTTCTGCTCGACAATTGCGCCGGCGATGGTGACGGGCGCCATGGCGCCGGCGAGCGTGAACGGCGTCACGCAGCAGGCCTGGCCGTGACGCGCCATTTCGATGATGCCCATGGCCATCGGAATGTCGAGCTTCAGAGGCGAATTGGTGTTGATCACGGTGAGGCAGGAAGCCTCGCGCAGGAACTGCTCACGGCTGACGCCGCGGGCCATTCGGGCGATCTCGAAGCCGTCGAACAGGCGCTCGCGCCCGGTCGAGGTCACGAACGGAAACTTGTCGGAAAGCCCGACCTTGGCGCGCATGATGTGCAGGTGGCGGACGCTGGCGTGGTGGTCGAGCGCGTCGACGGAACCGCCGCCGGCGCCCGAGACGCAGTTGAAGAACTGCGACAGGCGAATGAAATTGTTGTTGTCGGCGAGCGTGCCGGGCCGGCGGCCGCGGTCAATGTCCGAGCAGTTGGGCGGCCCGCCTACCGGCCAGAAGGCAATCCAGTCGCCGCCCATTTCGATGTTGCGGCTCTGGTTGCGGCAATGGAGGGTGAAGCGCCCGGGCGCGGTCTTCAGCGCCTCATCGACGAGCTCGCGGCCGATGCGCACCCGGTCGCCGTCGACGAGGGCGCCGGCGGCGCGATAGATTTCGATCGCTTCCGGGTTCAGAACCTGCATGCCCATCTCTTCGAGAATCTGGAGGGCGGAGCGATGAATGGTCTCGACCTGGTCGTCGGAAATGAGGCTCAGCGGCGGAAATCGACGTTCGACCTGGCCCCAGGGGAGCTGCTTGACGTGCTGCTTCTGGCCGGCGACGCGATCGGCCCGGCCGGAGCGGCGGGCAGGCGCTGGGGTGGCGGCGGTCTCGGACGGCATCGGTTCACCTCGAGGGGGGGGCTCAGAAATCCGTGGGCGCGCCGCCTTCGCGCTTGCGCCGTTCCACGAAGGCGTCGAGTTCCTCGCGGACGGCGGGGTCGATCGGCGGCTCGTGATATTCGGCGAGCGCCTGCTTGTAGACGCGTGTTGGCCTTCTGCCAGGCTTCGGGCTTGCCGGCGGCCGCCCACTGCTGGAAATTGCGCCAGTCGGAGATGATGCGGCGCATAGAAGGCCTTGCTCGTAGCGCGCGAGCGTATGCTGGGCGCCGAAGAAATGGCCGCCCGGGCCCACTTCGCGGATGGCGTCGAGACCGAGCGCGTCCTCGCTCGATGTCGAGCGGGTGCGAGAAACTCCATCACCATCTGGATGAGGTCGCAGTCGAGGACGAATTTCTCGAAGCAGGCGACGAGGCCGCCTTCGAGCCAGCCGGCGCCGTGCATGATGAGGTTGCCGCCGCCCATGGTGACGCCCCAGAGCGAAAACACGCTTTCATAGGCGGCCTGCGCATCGACGGTGTTGGCTGCGCAGGTATTGGAGGTGCGGTAGGGCAAGATTGTAGCGGCGCGCCAGCTGGCCGCCGACGATGCAGGCCTTCATGTATTCCGGCGTGCCGAAGGCGGGGGCGCCCGACTTCATGTCGACGTTGGAGGTGAAGCCGCCATAGATGAAGGGCGCGCCTTTGCGCACGATCTGGGTGAAGGCCATGCCGGCCAGCGCCTCGGCATTCTGCTCGACGAGCGCGCCGGCCACCGTCACCGGCGCCATGGCGCCGGCAAGCGTGAACGGCGTGACGCAGATGACCTGGTTCCGCGACGACATCTCGATGATGCCGCGCAGCATCGGCACATCGAGCTTCAGCGGCGAGTTGGTGTTGACGATCGTGAAGAGCGAGGGCTCGCGCTTCGAGCTCGGTCGTCGGTGATGCCGCGGGCGATGCGGGCGATCTCGATGCCGTCGCAGATGCGCTCCTGCCCAGCGAATAGGCGTGCAACGGCTTGTCGGTGAGCACGGCCATGTCGCGCAGCGCCTCGAGATGGCGGACCGAGGCATGAATGTCGATCGGCTCGACCGGATAGCCGGAGATGAAGCCGATGCAGTTGAAATACTGCGCGAGCCTCAGGAAGTTGCGATAGTCCGCGATGATTGCCGGTGCGGCGTCCACTGTCCATGTCGGAGCAGTTGGGCGGGCTGCCGACGGTGCCGAACACCATCGCGTCGCCGCCGATCTCGGTGTGTTTTCGCGGATTGCGGGCATGGAAGCGTGAAGCGCGACGGGGCCGAGGTGATCAGCTTCCTCGATCATGCTCGCGGGTCAAAGCGCACCCGCTCTCCCTCGATCTCGGCGCCCGCCTTCCTCGAGCAGATCGCGGGCCTCGGGCAGCATGAAGTCCATGCCGATCTCTTCGAGGACGCGAAGCGAGGCCAGATGGATGGCTTCGAGCTCGTCTTCGGAGATGAGTCTCCATCGGCGGGAACAGCCGGCTTTACCTTGCGCCGCGGCAACTGGGGGATCGCGACCGGTCGGACGGCCTGCGCGCTGCGCCGCCGTCCAGCCTCGCGCGGCGGCGCCGGCCGCCAGTCGACAACCGTTTCGTTCATGTGCCCGTCCTTTCCGCAGAGGGGGGTCGATACGCCTGAAGCGCGGGATCGGCCGCCACCTGCTCGATGAGCCAGTCCTCGAAGCGCCGGATCTTGGGCTTGAGGCGGTTGGCTTCGCCTTGCAGGCGAAACTGCCACGAGTGGCGGTGCGGCACCATCAGCGCGAAGGGCTGAACGAGCCGGCCCGACTTGATCTCGTCGGTGGCGAAGGGACCGATGGTCATGGCGAGACCGCGGCCTTCGATGGCCGCTTCCTGGGCAAGGATGTAGCTGTCGAAGGCCAGGCGATCGGAAAGCTCGATGCCCTTGCACGCCCGCGGCGCTTCAAGCCAGATGCGCCAGTCCTCCTCGGCGGTATAGACATAGAGGAGCTTGTGCTGCCTGAGATCGTAAGGAGTCGTGATGGCGTGCGGACCGTTCGAGCAGATCGGGGCGAGCAGACGGGCGTCAGCAGCGACCGGAACAGCGTGTGGTAGTAGTGGCCGGCGCCCGGTTGCGGGCGAGGATGAAGCCGCAATCGACATTGCCCTCATCGAAATCCCAGTCGAAATAGGCGGTCGAGAGGCGCACCTTCATGTCGGGAAAGCGGCGCTCGAAATCATGCAGCCGCGGGATGAGCCATTTGAGCGCCACCGTGACATAGACCTGGACGGTCAGTTCATTGTCGGCGGACTGCGGGCCTGAGAGCCGCCGGGTCTGGGTCTCGATCTGGTCAAAGGCATCGCGGACCGCGGGATAGAAAGACCTGCCGGCTGCGGTGAGCTCGGCTCGCCGGGCATCGCGGTGGAAACAGCTGGATGCCGAGCGCTGCTCAAGCGCCTTGATCTGATGGCTCACCGCCGAGCGGGTGATGCCGAGTTCCTCGGCCGCCAGCCGGAAGCAGCCGAGCCGCGCGGCGGCCTCGAAGGCGGTGAGGGCACGTAGCGGGGGCAGGTCGCGGCGGGGCAATGAATTTCACCAGAGGATGTGCAGGATCGCCATAGCACTGCTAATTTCCATACATTTCAGCCGAATGCAAGAGGGTTGGCGCATGATATGGTGAATAAATTCACCAATCATTGAACAGATAGACGACTTTCGGCACGCGCCGAATGCGAGCAGATTTGCCGGCGACGAACGTTGCAGCGGAGGTTGACAATGAGCGTGGTCGAAGACCTGTCGCGCCGGCGCGGCGGCCGCGAGGCGCGGCGGGCGCTCCGGGCGCGGCCCATTCCGATGGAGGAAGCGGCCGTCCGGCCGGGCATGGAAGGCGGCCAATACAAGCCGCTGAGCGAGCGCGACATGGAGCGCATCCACGAGGCGGCGCTCGAACTGCTCGAAACGGTCGGCCTCGCCCAGGCCATCCCGAGCTGCGTCGAGCTGATGACGGCGCGCGGCTGCTTCATGAACGGCGAAGGGCCGCCTGTGCATTCCCGCGCGGCCTCGTCGAGGACACGCTGGCGAGCTGCGCGCGGCGATTTCCTGCTCTACGGCCGCGATCCCAGGCATGACATGGAGCCGTGGGGCAACAAGGTCCATTTCGGCACCGCCGGGCGCCGCGGTCCACATCGTCGAGCCGGCGACGCCGCAGCTATCGCGAATTCGGTGCTGGCCGATCTCTACGACGCCGCGCCGCATCGTCGATACCTGCGATCACATCCATTTCTTCCAGCGGCCGCTGACGGCGCGCGACATGGTGACGCGGGCACGATCTCGACATCAACACGCTGTATGCCTGCATGGCCGGCACCTCCAAGCATGTCGGCACCAGCATGGTGGCCGCCGACCATGTCGATGAAGTGCCTGCAGATGCTGCACGACGTGGCGGGCGGCGAAGGCGAAGTGGCGCGAGCGGCCCTTCGTGTCGCAGTCCAACTGCTTCGTCGTGCCGCCGATGAAATTCGCCGAGGACGCCTGCCGCTGCCTGGAAACGGCGGTGCGCGGCGGCATGCCGGTGCTGCTGCTGTCGGCGGCGCAGGCGGGCGCCACCTCGCCGGCCGCGCTCGCCGGCACTGTCGTGCAGGCGGTCGCCGAATGCCTCGCCGGCCTCGTCTATGTCAATGCGGTCGTGCCCGGCGCGGTGGCGATCTGGGGGCCGTGGCCCTTCGTGTCGGATCTGCGCACCGGCGCCATGTCGGGCGGCTCGGGCGAGCAGGCGCTGATCACCGCGGCCTGCGCCCAGATGGGGCATTTCTACGATCTGACGGTCGGCTCGGCTGCCGGCATGTGCGATTCGAAGCTGCCCGACATCCAGGCGGGCTATGAGAAGGGCGTCACCGCCGCGCTCGCGGCCATGACCGGCATCAATCTGCTCTACGAGACGGCCGGCATGCATGCCTCGCTGCTCGGCTTCTGCCTCGAAAGCCTGCTCATCGACAACGACATGCTGGGCTCGATCAACCGCAATGTGCGCGGCATCGAGGTCAATGACGAGACGCTGTCGGTCGAGGTCATCCGCAATGTCTGCATCGACGGGCCCGGGGCATTATCTCGGCCACGACCAGACGCTCGCTCATGCAGAAGGAATATATCTATCCCGCGCTCGGCAACCGCATGAGCCCCAAGGAATGGAACGAGGCGGGCAGGCCCGACATCATCGAGCGGGCCGACGGCGCGCAAGCGCGAAATCCTCTCGACCTATTATCCCGAACACATCGCCGCGGGCGATCGACGAGATCATCCGCGCGCAATCACGACATCAAGCTGCCGCGCGCGATGATGGAGCCGGGCGATCCGAGGTGGGCGAGCTGACGGCTTGACGCCAATCGTCACTCGCGGGCTCAATAAACAGCCGTCATGGCCGTGCTTGACACGGCCATCCTCTTCTCTACCGATGGCATCATGTTCGAGCATCCCGTGCTCAATGCCGTTCGCACCGAAGGCTTCGTTCCGCTGGGCTGGTTTCAGCCGAAGGTCGGAGACGGCGTGCCCCATGGCGGGAAAAATGGGGCTGCGCGCTTCGTGATCCTCATCGGCAATGCCGGACCGCACATGTTCGCCCGCTTCGCGCGCGAAAGGGTTCCGGGCACGGACACGCTCGATGACTGGTGCCGTGCGGTTCTCGATCCCCTCGCCGAAACCCTCGGCGGCCAGGCGTTCTATCCGTTCGACACGCCGGCCCTGCCCTTCCTCACCTGGGCGCGGCGCGCCGGTGCTGCGCATCTGTCGCCGCTCGGCCTCAATGTCCATCCCGACTACGGTCTGTGGCATGCCTATCGCGCCGCGTTCGTATTTCCGGTAGCGTTCGATTTTCCTGCCCAGCGCAGCTCCAACCCATGCGAGAGCTGCGAGGACAAGCCGTGCCTCGCGGCCTGTCCGGTAGGAGCCTTCGATGGCCACGCGTATGCCGTCGAGACGTGCACGGACCATATCGCCTCGCCGCGCGGGCGCGATTGCATGATGGGCGGCTGCCTGGCGCGCCGGGCTTGTCCGGTCGGCCGGCGGTACGCGTACGAGCCGCCGCAGGCGCAGTTCCACATGCGGGCGTTCCTTGCCGCACGCCGCGCGTCACCGCGGAAAAGAACCGGAGGAATTCATGGGTAGCTTGATCGGCATCGGCATCCTCGCGGCCCTCGCACTGTGGGCCGTGAGCATCTACAACGGCCTCGTCAGCCTTCGGCAGCGCACCCGGCAGTCGTTCGCCGATATCGACGTGCAGCTCAGCCAGCGACACGATCTCATCCCCAATCTCGTCGAAACCGTAAAGGGCTATGCCGACCCACGAACGCGCCACGCTCGATGCCGTAGTGAAGGCCCGCAACCTCGCGGTCTCCGCCCAGGGCGTGGCCGCGCAGTCACAGGCCGAAAACGTGCTGTCCGCCGCCCTCGGCAGGCTGTTCGCGCTCGCCGAGGACTATCCCGACCTCAAGGCCAACATCAATTTCCTCGAGCTCCAGAAGCAGCTCGACGACATCGAGAACAAGCTCGCCGCGGCGCGGCGGTTCTTCAACAGCGCGGCGGCCGAATACAACGCCAGCCGCGAGAGCTTCCCGGCGATGCTCGTGGCGAGCTCGCTCGGCTTCCATCCCCAGGACATTCTTCGACGTCGGCGAGGAGAAGCGTCAGGAGTTCGACGCCGCGCCGCCGCCGGTGAAATTCCAATGAAGGGTGGCGCCTGAACCCTCCCCGCAAGGCGGCGGGGAACTCAAGAATATGTTCCGAGCCTACGGCCTTTATTCCCATATCCGGAAGAACCGGCTGAAGTCGGCGTTCCTGCTGGCGGCGTTCGTGCTGCTCATTCATGCCGTGCTGTTTTCGCTGGTGCTGATCTACGAAGCGCTGGCCTTCGGCGGGACGGTGGACGAGATCTGGGCGGGGGCGGCATGCGCATCCGCGTTCGCCTGGCCGCTCGGCATGGCCGCGTGCCTGGCATGGTTCGTGATCGCCTTCGCATTTCATCAACGGATGATCGACTTCGCCACCCGCGCCCGCGGCATCGAACGCGGTGCCGAGCCGCGGCTCTACAACGCACTCGAGAACCTGTGCATCTCGCGCGGCATCGCCATGCCCAAGCTCAAGATCATCGAGACCGAGGCAACCAACGCGTTCGCTTCGGGACTGCGGAGCGGCAACTACTCGATTGCCGTGACCCGGGGGCTCCTGGACGGACTGCCCGACCGGGAACTCGATGCGGTGCTCGCCCATGAACTGACGCATATCCGCAACCGGGACACCCAGATGATGGTGATCGCCGTCATCTTCGCCGGCATCATCGCCTTCATCGGCGATGTCACCTTCCGCAGCCTCGATTTCCCGTTCGGCTATTCGCCGCGGCAGCATCGCGATTCGGACCGGCGAGCGAGGGCGGCGGCGGCGCGATCGTCATCGTCCTCATCGCGCTGGCGGTGATCGCCGATCTCATGGGGGTTCTCGGTGCTCATCCGGCTCGCGCTGTCGCGCTCGCGCGAGTTCCTCGCCGATGCCGGCGCGGCCGAGCTCACCCAGGATCCCGATGCGATGATCTCGGCGCTACGGCGCATCGAGGGCACCGCGGCGATCGAGACCATGCCGTCGCGCATGCACGCCTTCTTCATCGAAAGCCCGGCTCTGACGATCGAGCGCGGCTGGTTCGCGACCCATCCTTCGGTCGAGGACCGCGTCGGCGGCGCTGGTGGCGTTTGCCGGCGGCATCGACAGGAGCGGCGCCGATGCCGGCGAGACGAGGCCCCTGGTCACCGCGGGGTTGAAAGATGAGCGAAGAGATCCATAGGCGGTTCCTGCTTGTGCGGGGGCGTGCGCTATGAAGCGCGAGGGCCGTTGCGCAATGTCATCGCCTGCCACTGCAGCCAATGCCGCAAGCAGACGGGGCATTTCATGGCCGCGACAGCAGCCAGGCTCGAACACTTCCGGGTGACGAAGGACGACTGGGCTCAAATGGTACGCTTCGTCCGCCGCCGCCGAAGCGCGGATTTTGCGCTACCTGCGGCTCGACCCTGTTCTGGCAAGGCAAGGGCCGCGACTACATCGCGATCGCCGCCGGCACGCTCGACGGGGACAGCGGCTTGCGGATCGAGGGCCATATCTTCTGTGCCGACAAGGGCGATTACTACCAGATCAGCGACGGCGACTATCAGCGCGCTGGGAGCGGTTTCCTTGCGCAAGAGTGACGCGGAAAGGCGCACTGCAGATCCGACAAGGCGCTGGCCGTTCAATCGTTGTGGCGGGTGTATTGCGCCACATAATCGAAGCCGGACAGGCGCGCCTTGTAGCCTTCGGACAGTCGGCGGGTGACCGGTCCCAGGCGCCCGCCGCCAACGCCTTGCCGTTGATCGCCTTGACCGGCACGAGGCACCAGCTGGTGGAAGTGATGAAAGCCTCGTCGGCGTGTAGGCGTCATAGAGATCGATATCGGCTTCGCGCAGCGGGATGGAACGCCCGCGGGCGATGTCGATCGCCGTCTGGCGCGACAGGCCGGCGAGGACGAACCGCTCATGCGGGGTCAGGACCTCGCCGTTCCGGACGATGAAGATGTTGGAGCCCAAGCCCTCGCACAGGCAGCCGCGGGTGTCGAGCAGGACGCAGGTGGCGCCCGGCTTGAGCGCCTGGACCTCGACGTCGCCCGCCACCAGGTTGCCGTAGCTCAGCGACTTCAGGCGTGGACTGATCGCCTCGGGAGGAGTGCGGCGAATGCCGCCGGGGGTCACGACCTCGAGACCGTCGCGCATGCCCCTGGCGCGGTGCTTGAGCGGCAGCGGCTCACATTCGATGATGACGGTGGCTCTGCCCTCGACGCCGGTGCGGCCCAAGGTGCGCACGCCGCGCGATACCCATTGGGTCACCCAATAGTCGTCATGGTCGTCGAGCAAAGGCAGGTTGCGCTCGAAAACCTCGAGGGTGAGGTCGAGCATCGTCTTCGCCGACATGCCGGGATCGATGCGGAGATAGGCGAGCGAGCGGAACAGCCGCTCGACGTGCTCCCGGAACAGGAACGGCTTGCGGTCGACGCTGCGGGCCGAGTTGAACGCGCCGTCGCCGGTCGTGAAACCGATGTCCCGGTAGGATACCCTGACGTCGCGCTCCGGCATGATGACGCCGTTGAACGCGGCAACGCGATCCATTGCGGTCATGATGGCAACTCGGCAACCCGATTTTTCAGGCCTGTATCAGGAGGGTCGTTGCATACATGATGACGAGGCCCGCGCCAATGCCCGCTACCGCGGACCGGTCGAGGACGCCCGTCCAGCTGCCGCCGCGGCGCGCGAGGTAGAGGCTGACCTCGATGATGACCTGCAGGATCGCGCCAGCCGCCACGCCGAAAGCCAGCGCGGCCAGGTGCGGCGCATAGGCGAAGGCGCCGAGGAGCGCCCCGGCAACGGCCGGCAGCCCGGCAATCGCCGCTAAGGCCGCGAAGACGGCGGCGCCCGAGCGGGAGCGCGGCGATCGGCGCGGCGATGCCGAGTCCCTCGGTGATATTGTGAATTCCGAAACCGAGCACCAGGTAGGAAGCGAGTGCTACTTTGCCGGTGGCGAGCGAGGCGCCGATGGCCAGTCCCTCCCCGAGGTTGTGCAGGCCAATGCCGATCGCGATGAAAAAGGCCAGCGCCATGCCTTCGGGCGAGCGGCCCTGGCGGCGACCCAGGGCGAGAAGAACGATCAGCGACAAGGCCGCCGCCGACCAGAACAGCGACGCGGCGCCGAGCCCGCCGATGGCGCCTTCAGCGACCTCCAGGCCCTCGCGAACGGTGTCGAGCAGCAGGAACGCCAGAAGCCCGACGGTAAGGCCGAGCAGGAAACGCCAAGCACCCTGCCCCGCCCGGCGCATGGCGGGGTGGAACGCCAGACCGATGGCTACCGGCACGACGCCCACCATGAGGCCCACGAGCGCGAGGGTGGCGAGGCTCGATGCCGACGCCTTCGGGGTGGCGGCCGCGACCTCGATCGTGTGGTCGAACGCCGCGCCCGAGCCGGTCAGGAGGCGGATGGTGTGGGCTTCGCCGGTTACCCAGGGATAGGAAATGTCGAGACGGGCGGTCGCAAAACGGGCGAGCGGAGTGGCGCGGCGTCACGGTGAACACGCGGTAGGCGCTGTCGACCTGGACCTGGGCGATCGACAGCGGCGCCGAGCCCTGGGCGCGCACATAGGCGTGAATGCCCTCCCCGTCGAGAACCACGCGCTCGACGACCAGCTCTTCGGTCGGCGGGACGCCGATCGACAGGAAATCGAACGGACGCCAGACGACAAAGCCGGCAATCAGCAAGGCCACGAGCAGCAGCGGCACGGCAGCCAAAGCGGCCGAGCGCTTCATGCGAGGACCTCGACGACCTCGAAATGGGCCATCCAGCCGAGTTCTGCCAACTCCGACTGGTGGGCATGAAACATGTAGAGACCGGGGTCATGCTCGGCGAACGTGAACTCGAGGATGCCGCGCTGGGCCTGGCACATCATGACCGTGTCGATGGTGCGGGACGTCGGCTCGAGCGTCGTGCCGTGATCGTAGAAATCAAAGAAATTGGCATGCAGGTGAAGGGAATTGATCGGATCGAACTCGGTGACGTTGATGAGATAGATGCGCACCGGCCGCGACCGTTCGATACGGATCGGAGTGAGCGCATACGCAAAAGCGATGGTGTTCACGGCATAGAACTCGTTCTCGCCGTCGAAGTTGGTGTCGAAGCCGTTCATGACCAGCACGAACTCCTGCCAGCGCGCGTTTTCCGGGGCGCCGAGGAGGCGGGCGCCCGCCTGGGCTTCATGGCCGGGATGGCGCGCGGGATCGGGATCGACGATGAAGGCGCCGTACATTCCCTTGTGAATGTGCTGCCGGAGCGGCGCCACGTGGCAGTGATAGAGGTGGCAGCCGAATGGCTTGGCGGTAAACTCGTAGGTGAATTCCTCGCCGGGAGCGACAACCCCTGCTCCCGGCACCCCGTCGAAGCGGGCGTTGTGGATGCCGTGGAAATGCATCGAATGGGGATGCCTGCCGCCATTGTGAAACTTCACGCGCAGCACGTCGCCTTCAGTGGCGCGCAGCGTCGGGCCGGGAACCCGGCCGTTGTAGGTCCAGGCCGGGAAGAAGATACCGGGCGCGATCTCGATCTCCTGTTCGACGGCTACGACCTCATAGGTCCGAACGCGCCGCCCGTCAGCCAGGGTTTCCACCACCCCCTGATCCCAGTCGTTGAGGATGCGGTGGGGATCGAAGCCGTTGCGGCCATGGTCGACTTTGCCGACGGTGATGTTGCCGCCGAGCGGGGCGTTGGCGGCGCCGTGGCCGTAGGCGTGACCGGCGTGGCCCGGGGCCGAGGTCTGCGCCGCGGCCGACGCCACCAACGTGCCGCCGAGCCCGCCGGCGACGCCGCCAGTGAGGAAACTGCGCCGCGAGAGCAAGCTCCCGGCGCTCATTGGGTTGTTCATCGTCATGATCGGCTCCGTCGGCCGCAGTTTCTGTTGCACTGCGGTTCTTCCTATTTGCGATTCGCAAGATTATTGCAGATGCAAATCATTTGCAACTAGTGGCCTTGATTGCCGGCTCATCGGCGCTACAGTGCGTGCCCCGATATCGTCAATCCATGCGTTCGGCGAGGACACCCATGCATAGTTCCGGTACACGGCAATTCAGGCTGGTTCAGTGTCTGGCGGCGATAATCGCCTTCGCGATCGGCGCCGCCTCCCCGGTCATGGCCGATGTCCTCGATGACATCGCCAAGGCCGGTTCGATCAAGATCGGCATCTTCGAGGATTTCCCGCCGTTCGCTTCGCTGGGCTCGGACATGAAGATCCAGGGCTACGACACCGAAATGGCCGACCTGGTCGCCAAGGCGGTCGGCGCCAAGGCAGAACTCGTCGGCATCACCGGGCAGAACCGCATTCCGTTCCTGACCGAGCGGAAAGTCGATATGCTGCTGAGCATCGGCTACAGCGACGAGCGCGCCCAGGTCGTGGACTTCACCGATCCCTACGCCCCCTACTACATCGCGGTGATGGGGCCGAAGGAGCTCGATGTGAAGGGGCCGGCCGATCTCAAGGGCAAGACCATCGCCGTCAATCGCGGCACGCTCGAAGATACCGAAGCAACCAAGGTGGCTCCGGAAGGCGCCGACATCCAGCGTTACAACGACTACAACGGCGTCATCAGCGCCTTTCTATCCGGCCAGGCGCAGCTGATGGTGGTCGGCAACGATGTCGGTGCGACCATCCTGGCGCAGAAACCGGCCATCGAGCCGGTGCAGAAGTTCCAGCTGCTGACCTCGCCGTCGCATATGGGAGTCAAGAAAGGCGAAACCCGGCTGCAGACCAAGCTCAACGAAGTCATCGCCGGGATGCGCAAGGATGGCAGCCTCAACGAATTGTCGTTGAAGTGGCTGAAGCAACCGCTGCCGCAAGACTTCTAAACCGTTCGTGGGCTACCAGCTCGATTTCAGCGCGCTGGCGGAACACCTGATCCTGCTCCTCGAAGGAGCGGGGATCACTTTGGCACTGACGGCGATCGCCGCGGTGCTCGGCATCGCCCTCAGCATCGCCGGAGCAGCCACGGCGCGATGGGGGCTGCGGTGGGCTCGCGGCCTGGTCATGGCGTACGTCGAACTCATCCGCAACACGCCGTTCATCGTCCAGCTGTTCTTCATCTTCTTCGGCCTGCCCAGCCTTGGGCTGCGGATGACCGCGCTCCAGGCGGCGGTGCTGGCCATGACCGTCAATCTCACCGCCTACGCGATCGAGATCGTGCGCGCCGGCATCGAATCGGTGTCTCCCGGGCAGCGCGAAGCCGGTCTCGCGCTCGGCATTTCGCCGGCCATGGCGTTTTTCTACATCGTTCTCCCGCAGGCGCTGGCCAATGTCTACCCGGCCCTCGTCAGCCAGATCATCATCACGATGCTCGAGTCCGCCGTGGTGTCGCAGATCGCGGTCACCGATCTCACCCATGTCGCCGACTTCATCCAGTCGCGCACCTATCGCGCCTTCGAAACGTATTTCGTGATCACGCTCGTCTACCTGGCGATGGCGATTTCGCTGCGCTGGCTGTTCGCCCGCGCCGGCCAGCGCCTGTTTTCGGGTCGGGCCGGATGATCCGCCTGTCGCTCGTCGACATCGTTCCTTTCCTGCTGCTCGCGGCGCGCTGGACCTTGCTGCTTTCGGCCATCGCCTTCATCGGCGGAACGATCGGCGCCCTGCTCCTGCTGCTCCTGCGCTATCTCCGGCCGCCGCTCGGCGCCCGCATCGTTCATCTCTACGTCGAGTTGCTGCAAGGCACGCCACTGCTTCTGCAATTGTTCCTGGTGTTCTTCGGCCTGCCGCTGCTGGGCATCGAGGTATCGCCGCTGCTGGCGGCCGGCGTCGCCCTCACGCTCTATGCCAGCGCCTTCCTGGCCGAGATCTGGCGCGGCTGCGTCGATGCCATCCCGCGCGGCCAATGGGACGCGAGCGGAAGCCTCGGCATGGGATTCCTGGCGCAGATGCGCTACGTGATTCTGCCGCAAGCCCTGCACATCGCGGTACCGCCCACGGTCGGGTTCCTGGTGCAACTGGTCAAGAGCACCGCACTCGCCTCGATCGTCGGTTTCAACGAACTGACCCGGGCCGGGCAGATCGTCGCCAACGCCACGTTTCAGCCATTTCCGATCTACGGTCTCGTGGCGCTCGCCTACTTCGCCATGTGTTATCCGCTCACCCTGTCGGCCAGGATGCTCGAACGCAAACTGGCGCGGTCGCGCGCATGAAATCGCAATCGACGGCGCGCGGCGATGAAACCACGGCGCCGGCAATCGAGCTGCGCAAGGTCAGCAAGTGGTTCGGCGACTTCCAGGCGCTCAAGGAGGTGTCGCTCAGCGTGCGTAAGGGCGAGCGCGTGGTGATCTGCGGGCCCTCGGGCTCGGGAAAATCCACCGTCATCCGCTGCATCAATCAGCTGGAGAAACACCAACAGGGCCAGGTGTTCGTCGAAGGGGTGGAACTCACCGCCGACTTCAAGAACGTCGCCCAGGTGCGGCGCGAAGTCGGAATGGTGTTCCAGCAGTTCAACCTGTTTCCGCACCTGACGGTGCTCCGAGAATCTTACCCTGGCGCCATTGCGGGTGCGCAAGCTCGCGCGCGGGGAAGCCGAGGAGACCGCCATGGCCTACCTCGCCCGCGTCCGGATCTCGGAACAGGCGCACAAATATCCAAGCCAGCTGTCGGGCGGCCAGCAGCAGCGGGTGGCGATCGCGCGGGCGCTGTGCATGGAGCCGCGGGTGATGCTGTTCGACGAGCCGACATCGGCGCTCGATCCGGAAATGATCAAGGAGGTGCTCGACGTCATGATCGAGCTCGCCCAGGAACACATGACGATGATCTGCGTGACCCACGAAATGGGCTTCGCCAAGACGGTCGCCGACACCATGGTGTTCATGGATCATGGCCAGATCGTCGAGACAGCGGCGCCCGCGGACTTTTTCGCCAGTCCGAAAAACGAGCGGACGAGGCTGTTCCTGAGCCAGGTGCTGGCGCACTGACAAAGGGCAAGTGGCAGCGTCGGCGCTCGCATCCGGCGCTGCTGCAACCTTGTGATGCACTATTGCTGGCGGCCGTCGTCACCCCAACGATGCCAACCATGGCCGCCGCGTCCGTGCGGCCGGTCCGCAGACGACAGCTTGCCGTCGGCA
The DNA here is from genome assembly GCA_963780765.1 of uncultured Alphaproteobacteria bacterium. GTDB lineage: Bacteria > Pseudomonadota > Alphaproteobacteria > Rhizobiales > Aestuariivirgaceae > CAWHQZ01. Next base: position 16,178 of record CAWADI010000034.1, read on the forward strand.
TTGCGGTCGAGCTGAGTGACCAGTGAGCCGAAACGCTTGTCGGTCTCGCTCCGTGCCACAGCGGCATCGCCGTCGGCATCGAGGAGCTGGAAGGCGCGCACGGTGACGGGTCGGGTCAGATCCGTCCACAGCGCCTGAAACTCTTCGAGTGACAGCTGGCTGTCCTTGTTGGCATCGAAGGCCGCGTAGCGCGAGTTGACCGCGGCGTTGATCTCCTCCTGGGTCAATGCCCGGTCGGCATTGGTGTCGATGCCGCCGAGCATGTCCAGGACCACCATTCCGAATGGTCCACCGTGGCGGCCAAAGCCGGGGTTGGCGATCGCCGCGCCGGCCACCGCGAGGCCGCCGGCAACCGCGAGCCCAACTGCTGCGATGGTCCATTTGCTGTTCGTCTTCATGGCATGTTCTCCTTGTTGCTACCGGCGCCTGATGTAGGTCGCCGCTGTCGCAAAACTATCTTCGCCGGACCCCGGACTGTCGCGCTTTCTGTCCGATGGGCTCGCTGATACATTCCGCGACAATTTTTGCTTGAGCCGTTCGCGGTGCATCGGATTAGCTTGGTGAGTGGGCCAGTCGCCGCATATTCTCATCGTCGATGACCAGCGCGACATCCGCGACCTGCTGGCGCGCTATCTGATCCGGCGCGGGTTCCGCGCCACGGCGGCCGAGAGCGTTGCGGCGGCGCGCAAGGTCCTGCAGGCGGCGCAGATCGACCTGATCGTGCTCGACATCATGATGCCCGGCGAGGACGGTCTGTCCCTCACCCGCTCGATCCGCGAGAACCACGACATCCCGGTCATCCTGTTGACGGCGATGGGCGATGAGACCGACCGCATCGTCGGGTTGGAAATGGGGGCGGACGACTACGTGCCGAAGCCCTTCAACCCGCGCGAGCTCCTGGCCCGCATCAAAGCGGTGCTGCGCCGGGCCCGGACGATGCCGCGCTCCCAGGCAACCGGCAAGGGCAAGCTCTGCTTCGATCGCTGGAAACTCGATCTCGCCAGGCGCGAACTCCTCGACCAGCACGGGGTCAGCGTGGCGCTGTCGAGCGGCGAGTTTCGGCTCCTGGTCGCGCTGCTGGAGCGTCCCGGCATGGTGCTGACGCGCGACCAGCTGCTGGATCTGACCCGCGGGCGATCGGCACAGCCCTTCGACCGCAGCGTCGACAATCAGGTCTGTCGCCTGCGCCGCAAGATCGAGCGCGATCCGAAGAACCCGTCGCTCATCAAGACGGCCTGGGGAGGTGGTTATTGCTTCGCCGGCGAGGTGTCGCGGCAATGAGGCTGTGGCCGCAAAGTCTCGCCGGCCGGCTGGCCGGGCTGCTCGTGCTCACCCTCGTCGTGGCGCAGGTGGTGAGTTTCGTTCTGTTCGCGGGCGAGCGGGTGACCGCGTTCCGCGATGCCTTTCGGCAGGACATGGCTACCCGACTTGTTTCACTCGTGCAGCTGCTCGAGGAGGCGCCGCCCGATCTGCACCGACGCCTCGTCGCGACGGCCAGCTCCTCTTTCCTGCGCATCGACATCGCCGCCGACCCGGCTGTCGCGCCCGATGAAGCCGGAGCACCCGAGCTGCGTGCCGGGCTCGCCCAGGAACTGGGAAAGGCTGAGGCCGACGTTCGTGTTGCCCTGGGTCCCCACTGGCGGGCGCGTGAAGGCGGCGCTCCCCGCCATCGACATGCGGCCTGGGCGAACCTGTCGGTGCGCCTGGCGACGGGCCAGTGGTTGAATGCCTCCGCCGACGCACCGCCGGTGCCGCGGCTCGGCCCGGTGTTCCTCGCATCCTTCGTCATCTCGGCAATCGCGGTGGCGGCGGTCGGCGCGTACGGCATGCGCCGGGCGAGCCGGCCGCTGCATCAGCTCGCCATCGCCGCCAACCGCCTTGGACGCGGGGAAAAGTTCGAGCTGCCGGAGACGGGCCCGCGCGAGACACGCGAGACCAACATCGCCTTCAACCGCATGCGCGAACGCATCGACCGCTTCGTCCGCGACCGCACTTCGATGCTGGCCGCGGTAGCGCATGATCTGCGCACGCCCATCACCAGCCTCAGGCTCAGGGCGGAATTCATCGAAGAGAGCGAGACGAGGGCAAAGATCCTAGAGACGCTCGCCGAAATGCAGGCCATGACCGAGGGGGTGCTCGCCTTCGCGCGTGGCGATGCCGAAACGGAGCCGACCCGGCCTACCGACGTGACGGCGCAAATGGAAAGCATCGTCGAGGATGCCGCCGCGGCGGGGAAATGCGTCCGCTTCGAGGACTCACCCAGCGTCATCCTCTCCTGTCGCCCGTTCGCGCTGCGGCGGGCGCTCGGCAATCTCATCGAAAATGCCACGTTCTACGGCGGGCGGGCCAGCGCCAGGCTCGAAAGCGCCGACGATGGCGTTCGCTTCGTGATCGATGATGAGGGACCGGGTATTCCCGATGCCGATCTCGAGCGGGTTTTCGAGCCCTTCATGCGGCTGGAGGGTTCGCGCAGCCGGGCGACGGGCGGCGCCGGGCTGGGCCTCGCCATCGCCCGCACGATCGCCCGCGGCCACGGCGGCGATGTCCGTCTGGAGAACAGGGCCGAAGGGGGGCTTCGGGCGATCCTGATGCTGCCGAGCGAATTCTCCTGAGAGACCCGCGTGGGGGCGGGCGCGATACAAACGGAGCGTCGCCCCTCCCTCTCCCGGCAAGCGGTCGCAAGCAGGGAGAGGGTTAAACAGTGGCTCAGGCGCGCTTGCGCAGGTCTTCAAGAAGTTCGCCGTACCCGACGTACCGGTATTCGTAGGCGAGCCCCAGCTTCTTCGCCGCCGCCATGGCGCGCTTGGCGATTTCTTCATCGCGGGTCTGGGCGAGATAGACGACCTTGGTGTAGTTGCCGAAATACATGGGCAGCAACTCCGGATGGCGATCCAGACCCAGTCCTTTCCAGATCAGCCGGTCGAACTGGCGGGCGAGATAGTCGGTCAGATAGAAGACGGTGATCTCGTCATCCGCCCGCCTGGCGAAATCGGCGTTGCCGGAAAAGAAGGCATAACAATGGGGCCCGCCGATGCGCTCCACGCCATGTTTCTCAAGCACCCGGTCGAGCGCGCCGCCGGTGCCGCAGTCGCCGTAGAGCACGAAGATCGATCGGTACTTGCCCTTGGCGGCGGCGATCTTGGCATCGACGGCGGGCGCAATCTGTTCGGGGTAGTTGTGCAGCCGGGCCGGAAGGCAGGTGACGTCGAAAGCCTGCCATCGGTTGACCTCGATCAGCGTCACGATCTCGCGCGCCAGCGCCCCGCAGGCGATGAGCAGCACTTCACCCGCGCCGCGAGTGAACTCAAAGCTTTCCGATGGTTGCAGACCGGCAAAGTTCATGAGGCCGCAAGTTGGTTGTGCTTGCGCGTCATATAGGTCTTGGCGGTCTCGACCGCCACGGCGGCGTCGCGGCAATAGGCATCGGCGCCGATCGCCTTTGCGAACTCCTCATTGAGGGGCGCGCCGCCTACCAGGACGACGTAATCCTCGCGCATGCCCTTTTCCTTCAGAGTATCGATGACCACCTTCATGTAGGGCATGGTGGTGGTGAGCAGCGCCGACATGCCGAGAATGTCGGGCTTGTGCTCCTCGATGGCTGCAAGATATTTCTCGACCGAGTTGTTGATTCCGAGATCGAAGACTTCGAAGCCGGCGCCTTCCATCATCATGCCGACGAGGTTCTTGCCGATATCGTGGATGTCGCCCTTGACGGTGCCGATCACCATCCTGCCCACCCGCGGGGCGCCGGTGGCAATAAGGAGCGGGCGCAGGATCGCCATGCCCCCCTTCATGGCGTTGGCGGCGAGAAGCACTTCGGGCACGAACAGGATGCCGTCGCGGAAGTCGATGCCGACGATGCGCATGCCTTCGACCAGCGCCTCGGTCAAGAGCTTGTACGGCGCCCAGCCGCGCTCGAGCAGAATATGGACCCCCTGCTCGACCTCCTCCTTGAGGCCGTCGTAGAGATCGTCGTGCATCTGCTGGGTCAGTTCCTCGTCGTTGAGCGACCTCAGGTCGAGTTCATCACCGCTCATCGGCCGAAACTCCCGTCGTGATTGCTGTGCGTCATGGCTGCCAACTCTAGGCAATTTCGGGCGTTTTCCCCGGTCTTGCGGCGACCTTGAAGGAACCAATTCCGACGCACGGGCGCGTGCGCTACAAGGTCTTCGCATGCCGGCCCGCGACTTTCCCATCGACAGCGTTCGAGCCCGCTTTCCTGCCCTGGCGCACGAGGATGGGGGCAGGCCGCGGATCTATTTCGACAACCCGGCCGGGACCCAGGTGCCGGTTCAGGTCTTGCGGCGCACGCATCGAGACTCTGGCAGCCGGCAACGCCAATCTCGGCGGGTACTTCGCGAGCTCGCTCGCCGCCGGTGCGGTGGTCGAGGAGGCGCACGCGGCGATGGCCGACTTCTACAACGCCTCCAGCGCGCGCACGATCGTGTTCGGCCAGAACATGACGACGCTCACGTTTCATCTCTCGCGCTGTCTCGGGCGAAGGCTGAAGGCGGGCGATGAGATCGTGCTGTCGCGGATGGACCATGACGCCAACGTGGCGCCGTGGCTGCTGCTGGCCGAAGAGAAAGCGCTCACCGTGCGGTTCATCGACTTCAACACGGAAACCTATGAGTTCGATGACGAGGCGCTCGATCGCGTGCTCAGCGAGCGGACGAAGCTCGTCGCCGTCAGCCATGCCTCGAACCTGACCGGCACCGTGAATGACATCAAGGCGATGACCGCGAAGGCCGCAGCCGCAGGCGCGCTCGTCTATGTCGACGCCGTGCAGTCGGCGCCACACCTTCGCATCGACGTCGAAGCACTCGGCTGCGATTTCCTCGTCACCTCGGCCTACAAGTGGTTCGGGCCGCACCAGGGCATCCTGTGGGGAAGAGAGGCGGCTCTGCACGAGACGTTCGCCTACAAGGTGCGCCCGGCCGGAAACGACCTGGGACAGAAATTCGAAACCGGCACATTGAGCCATGAAGGCATCGCCGGGACGCTCGGAGCCGTCGAATACCTTGCGGAGCTGGGCGAGGGCGAGACGCGCGCGGCCCGGATCACCGATGCCTTCGACCGGTTCTCCACTTACGAGCAGGCCCTGACGCTGAGGTTGATCGAAGGGCTCAGGTCTTTTCGCGGACTGACCGTCCACGGCATCACATCGGCGAACGCGATGCACCGGCGGGTGCCCACGGTTTCCTTCACAATCACGGGCCATCATCCCGCGGCGCTTGCGAAGGCGTTGGCGAAAGAAAACATGTTCGTGTGGTCGGGGCACAACTACGCCATCGAACCGGTGCAGCGGCTGGGCCTCATGGAAAAAGGCGGCGTGTTGCGCGTCGGCCTTGCCCATTACAACACCGTTTCGGAGATCGATAGGCTCCTCGCCGCCATCGGACGCATTGCCGGGAAATAGGCGTGTTCCACCAAAGTGTAAGCAACATACTCCAACTGTTTGATTCTGCGCGTTTTTTCTGAAGCACCCTCCTTCAGCGGCAGACCTTATCGTGCTGCTACTCGCGGGCGCGCCTGCGCTCCCGCCGGCCAGCGGCCGCGGCCACCTGGTCGTGACCCCTGGCGAGGGCCGAAACCGCCCCAAGGCGGGTTTCCACGAGTTCGATCGTCGGTCGGGGGCCGCCGCTGTGGGCCTCGAGCGCCCGACGCATGGCGGCCAGGTGTTCCGGGCTCGTGCCGCAGCAGCCTCCGATGATGCGGGCGCCGGCATCAAGCGCGATGCGCGCGTAATCGGCCATCAATTCGGGAGTGCCGTCATAGTGGATATGGCCCTCCTCGTAGCGCGGAATGCCGCAGTTGCCTTTGGCAACCACCACGGCATCGGGCCGTGCGGCGGTAATGCCGAGAACGGTGGCCACCAGTTCGGAGGCGCCGGTGCCGCAATTGGCGCCGATGGCTGCTGGAGTTGCGGCGAGCCTTGCGGTGAGCGCGCCGAAATAGGCCGGGCGTGATGCCCATCATGGTCCGGCCATTGGTATCGAAGCTCATGGTGGTGACGATGGGGAGGCCCGCTTCGCCGGCGCCCTCCACGGCGGCGCGCAACTCCTCTTCTGCGGACATGGTCTCGATCCACAGGACGTCGGCTCCGCCTTCCGCGAGGGCTGAGGCCTGCTCGGCGAACGCGGCAACGCCGTCATGGTGCTCAAGTGTTCCCACGGGAGCGAAAATCTCCCCGGTCGGACCCATCGAACCCGCGACGATGACCGGACGGACGACCGCGTCTGCTTCGGCACGCGCGTTCTGCGCCGCCGCGACGTTGATGTCGCGCACCCGGTTTTGCGCGTCGTGAAGCTTTAGCCGGTACCGGTTGCCGCCGAAGGTGTTGGTGAGAATGATGTCCGCGCCGGCGGCGACGAATTGCCCATGAAGGCGGCGGACCCGGTCGGGATGGTCGAAGTTCCACAGTTCCGGCGCATCGCCCGAGGTCAGGCCCATGTCGAAATAGTTGGTGCCGGTAGCGCCATCGGCCAGCAGCCATGGGCGAGAAGCCAAGAGATCGAGAAAGGCAGCGCGCGACATGAAAGCTCGGTTACAGCATCTTGAGACGAAGTGAAACCACCTCGGTCATGGGCCGGCGCCGACCAACATCGGCAATGCACGAGATTCATGGATCGGAGGCTGCACGATCACATAAAGATATCTTTATATGATGTACTTGTCTAGGACAGACCGTCTCCAGGAGTTGAGTTCCCCTCTCCCAGTCAGCGAAAGAGGGGACCCAGGCGCTGCCTCCAACCCCTCACCGTTGGAAAACGTCCGAGGCGAGGGGGCAAACGGTGCGTCAGGCCGGCAGCTCGACGTCGATTTCGAGCAGCGAGACGGCCTTGCGGCGGTTCATCTTCACGCGAACGTTTTCCGGTCCGATGGGGACATGCTTGCCGATCACCGCCAGGATGTCCTCGCGCAGGGCGGCCAGAAGATTGGCGCCGCTCTTGGCGGTGCGCTCATGAGCAAGCAGCACCTGCAATCGTTCGCGGGCGACCGAAGCGGTGCCGCCGCGCCGCTTCAGCAATCCGAACAGATTCATGCGGCCCTCCCGCCGAACAGCCGCCCGAGAAGATTGCGGCGCTCGGCCGGGATGGTCATCGGAATGTCATCGCCGAGCAGCCGTCGCGCCGCGTCGGCGTAGGCTCGAGCGGGGGCCGAAAGCGGGCTCGCCACGGTGATCGGCTGGCCGAGGTTCGAGGCGCGCAGCACCTGCTGACTTTCCGGGAATGATCCCCAGAAGCGGCACCGAGAGGATATCCAGGACATCGTCGATGCCGAGCATTTCGCCACGCCCGGCGCGCGCCTGATCGAAGCGCGAGATGAGCAGGTGTTTTTCGACGCGCTCGCCCTTTTCCGCTTTCTCGGTCTTGGCATCGAGGAGGCCGATGATGCGGTCGGAATCCCGGACCGAAGAAATCTCGGGATTGGTGACGATGACGGCGATGTCGGCGTGCCGCATGGCGAGAACGGCGCCGCGTTCGATGCCGGCGGGACTGTCGCAGATGACCCAGTCGAAGCAGTCGCCGAGCTCGCGCATGACCCGGCTCACCCCTTTCTCGGTCAAGGCATCCTTGTCGCGGGTCTGCGAGGCCGGAAGCAGCGACAGTCTATCGATGCGCTTGTCGCGGATGATGGCCTGCTGCAGCCTGGCGGTCCCCTGGACGACATTGATCAGGTCGTACACCACACGGCGTTCCGCCCCCATGATCAGGTCGAGGTTGCGCAGACCCACGTCGAAGTCGACGACCACGACATTCTCGCCGTTCATTGCCAGCGCGGCGCCGAGCGCGGCGGTCGACGTCGTCTTGCCGACGCCGCCCTTGCCCGATGTCACGACGAGGGTTTTGGCCATAACGATGTGCTCCTTGCTTTCAAGTCAGGGCTTCGACGATCATTGCATCGCGCTCGAGCCGCGCCTGGAGGGGCCGCCCGCGCAAACCGGCTTCGATGTCTTCGGCGGTCTTGTACAGTCCGTCGATCACGAGAATCTCGCCTTCGAACTTTCGGCAGAAAATGCGTGCCCGGGCATTGCCGCTGGAACCGGCGATAACGCGGCCGCGCAGCGACCCGTAGACATGAACCGACCCGCCGGCCACCACTTCAGCTCCTGAGGCCACCGAGCCGATGACCGTGACGTCGCCGGTCGGAAAGATGATCGACTGCCCGGAACGAACCGGTGTGTCGATCAGTAGCGATGCGGGCTGAGGAACGTTGACGGAAGGCGGCCCGGGTCCGCCGTCGCCCGCCGGTCCGGCCTCCAACACGGCCGCAGGCTGGCCTCCCGCCGGCAGCGGGGCGAGCTTCGAAGTCACCCAGGCGGGATCGACGCCATCGACCGAAATGAGGCGCAGATTGCGGGCCAGGACATCGGCGATCAGGATTTCGGTTTCCGGCCGGGTCGGCGACAGCCGCGACAGATCGAGAATGATCGGCCGGTTCGAAAAGAAGCTCAGCGAATGGAGGTTGTGATCGAGCTCGGCAAGCCAATCATCCAGCGGCGGCTCGGGCACCAGGACAAAGGCCAGGAACGATCGACCCAGAAGTCGAAAGCCAATACGGGAGCGGAATCCGACCGACACGATATCCCTCTAACCTCTCCCCCAACGCTCCGATTTGTAACGCATTCGGTTAACGGACGGTTAACGGACCGCGTATCGCTCAGGCGGTTCTGGCCCCGTAGTAGAGAGCCGACACGTGGCGCGCCTGGGCGAAGAACAACCAGCGCTCGATGCCTGCCGCGAGGGCCGCGAGAACGATCGAGAGCAAGCCGAGAAGTGCCGCCGCCAGACCCGCCACCAGCCCTTGCGCGATGACGGCCGCCCCGCAGATGAAGAACGCGGCGAGGACATAGCGGCGGAGCCGGTCGGCGTGGGCGCGGGCGAGGCGGTAACCCATTTCCTTCATGACGAAGTTTTCGGCAGTATGCGGTACTTCCCATTGCCGCACTTTGCCGAGCCGTCCGAGGCCGGTCGCCTGTTCGATCGAAAATGCATCGGGCCTGGTGTCGATCCGCCGCCAATAAGTCAGTTTCAACGCTGCTGCCGTGACGATGGCGGCAAGCGTGAAATAGCGAAGCGCCGGCGCATCGACGCCGAACCAGCCAGCGGTGGCCGACAGCAGCACCCCGCCGGTGGCGACGGCCATGACGAAATAGACAGGCACGACCAAAGGGTCGCGCCACTGCGGAACGGCGGCAAGCGAGGCGTAGATCATCGCCGTGCAAACGAGACTCACCATGCACGACACGATGGTCAGGACGGCCGCGACCGCCAGCAAGACCGGGGAAGCAATGAACCCGACCCAGCCCGCGGCGAACAGGAGAGCTGCCGGATAGGCGGCGATTGCCGCGACCCCTTCGCGCGACAGCCACGACGAGCGCCACTGCGACAAGGCGCGCCAGGCGCGCTCGGGATGACCCAGATGAAGGGTCGAGGACAGAAGCCCGAGGGTGATCAGGCCGAGCGCCACCACGATGCCGGCGATGCCGAAGGCACGATGCGAGGCGGGTCCGTGGGCCAGCGCGGAAAGCGCCGCAAGGGCGAGCAGGCCGTAGCCCGCCCCCGACGCGGTGGTGAAGACGATGACGGAATAGGCGGGGTGCATGAGCCGCAACGGATATCGCAAGTAACCTGCAAAAGCGAACACGTCAGAAATAAATGCGATCTTCGCAGGCTTTGCGGGTCACGCGGCAGGCTATAATCTCTGCTCGATGACGGTCCTCTATCGCCCCGCCACGATCACAGACCTGCAACCCGCCATGGAGGTCGTGAAAGACGCGCTCAACGGTCTCGAGCGCCGTCATGGTATCGATGGAATATCCGGCAACATCGATACTTCCTTTGTGGAGTTCTCGCTGGCCGACGATCCCACAGGGCTGTGGATCGCTGAAGACGGCGGCGAAATCGTCGGATTTGGGTTCAGCTGGCTTGCCGCCAAATTGTGGTTCCTTGCCGAGCTGTTTGTCAGTCCACGCCGCCAGTCCTCGGGCATAGGACGCGTGCTTCTGGCACACACGCTGAAGCAGGCCAGCAGCTCCGACTCGACAATCCAGGCACTGATCACTTTTGCCTATAATCGCGCGTCGCTCGGTCTCTACATGCAGCATGGGCTTTATCCCCGCATCCCGCTCTACGTGCTCTCAGGCCGGGCAAGCGACGTTGTGATCGAGGCGCCTGGCCTGGGTTACAGCCTTCTCACGAATCTGATGACGACCGGGCGATGCTGGAGCGCGTCGATAACAAAGTCATAGGCATCTCGCGTGCCAAGCATCACCGCTTTTCGGAAAGCGACCCGTCTGTTCTCGGGTTTGCCTTGCGGGACGCACGTGGTGCGCCGGCTGGCTATGTCTATGTTTCGAGGGCCGGTCAAATCGGCCCGCTTGCGGTCACCAGTGCTGAGTTCATGGCCTGCATTGATTGCCGCACTGAACATGCCGCCGAGCAAGGGGCTGAGAACATTTCCGCATTCGTCCCCGGCATGTGCGGCGATGCCCTGAAAATGTCTCTCGATGCCGGCTTTCGACTTGGGCGCACCATGGTACAGCTGTCTTCAAGGCCATTCGGCGACTGGACGTGTTATGCGCTCAAGGGACCGGGCTTCATGTGATGTACCAGGGCTGCTGAATCACCTGGAGAGCTTCCGGTCGGCCCAGGAAAGGAGTTTGTCCGCCCAGGAGACAGCGGCGGCTTGCGAAGACCCGATCGAGGCGGCGACATTCCTGTCGCGGCGGGGCCGCGGCGGGAGATACTTGTTGACCGGCTTGAAGTCCATTTCGGGCAGGAGATCGTAGCCGCCACGATCCCGGACCAGGGTCGAAACTTCACTTTGCGGATCTCCGAGATCGCCGAAGTGGCGGGCGCCGGTCGGACATGCGCGCACGCACGCCGGCACACGATCCTGGGCCTCGAGGTTGTCGTTGTAGATGCGGTCGATGCACAACGTGCATTTCTTCATCACGCCGTCATCGTAGTCGTACTCGCGCGCGCCGTAGGGACACGCCCAGGAGCAGAGCTTGCAGCCGATGCAGGTGTCGGGATTGACGAGCACGATGCCGTCCTCGGCGCGCTTGTAGGAAGCGCCCGTCGGGCACACGGTGACACAAGCCGGCTCCTCGCAATGAAGGCACGAGCGGGGAAAGTGAACCACGTGGGCGCCCGTGTCGACGCCCGCCTCCTCGACTTCATAGCCATGGACCCGGTTGAGCCACACGCCGATGGGATTTGCCTCATAGGGATCTTCATCGGTGAGCGGCGCGGAATAGCCCTGGGTGTTCCATTCCTTGCAGCTCGTCGCGCACGCCTGACAGCCGACGCAGGTATCGAGATCGATGACCAGCCCGAGCTTCTTCTGGCTGGGTTGGGAGGCATCGGGCAAGGAGGTCATGGCCCCCGGCCCCCCTTCACGATGGCCGGCCTTCTGCCGAGACCGCGCGGCACCGCCACCGGCGCCGACTGTGGCAGCGAGGTGGCCTCGTCACCCTCGGCCTTTTCGATGCGAACGCGCAGGTCGTACCAGGCGGCCTGCCCGGTCACGGGATCGGAGTTCGAATAGCGATAGCCGTCTTCACGGTCCGGCAGAAACTCGCCGATCAGGTGATTGAGCAGAAATCCCTTCTTCGCCTCGGGCGCATCCGGCGCGAGACTCCAGGCGCCCGGCCGCTTGGCGATGGCATTCCAGGTCCATACCGTATCGCGATTGACGCCGTTCATGCGCTTGGCTTCGACCCTGATACGGCCGTGATGACTAACCACCCACACCCAGGCACCGTCCTCGATGCCCAGCTCATCGGCGCGCTCGTCAGACAGGTAGAGCCAGTTGCGGCCGGTGATCTGGCGCAGCCAGGCGTTCTGCGATCCCCAGGAATGGTACATGGCCATGGGACGCTGGGTTATGGCATGGAGCGGAAAATTCTCGGCCGGGATCAACTCGTCCTCGAGCGGCGGATACCAGAACGGCAGGGGATCGAAATAAGTTTCGATGCGGGCGCGGTGGATTTCCGGCGGCTGAACTGCGCCATGGCCACGGGCGGCGAGGCGGAACTTCTGCAGGGGCTCGCTGTAGAGCTGAAAGACAATCGGCTCGGGGATTGGGCAGAAAGCCGAAATCGGTCGCCCACTCGAGATAGTGCTTGTTGGCATGGCGATAGATACTTCATGTGGTCGGGCAGCTCGTAGAACCAGAAGCAGCCGTTATCGATATAGCGCTCGAGCTGGTCCGGATTGGGCTCGCCCTTGCCCTGACCTCAGCCGTCCTTGCCGCGGAACCCGGCGAGCGGGCCCAGGCCCGGGGCGCGCTCGTGGTTGACGATATAGTCGGCATAACCGCCGGGATAGCGCGCCGTCCCGTCGCCATTGGTCATTCCGGGCAGGCCGAGCCTGGCGCCCAGATCCAGCAGCACCGATTGGAAGCCGCGCACGTCGCGCCGCGGCTCGACGACCGGCTGGCGAATGGCGTCGGCAGGACCGTCGGCCTCCGAGATCGGACGGTCGAGCAGCGAAATGCAATCCCAGCGTTCGAGATAGGTGGTGTCGGGAAGGATGAGATCGGCATAGTGCCACCATCTCGGAGTCATAGGCGTCGGAATAGATGATGCGGGGGATGACGTATTCGCCTTCGCCTCGTCCTTGGCGGTGAGATCGCGGACGGTTGTCTCAGACATTCATGGCCGAGTTCCAGCCCATGTTGGCCATGTACAGCAGCAGGACGTCGATGGCGTAGGGGTCGCGGCTTGCGCCGCATTGGCGATGACGGTGTGCATGAGGCCGTGGGCGGCGAGCGGCGCTTCCCATGAATAGGCCTTGTCGATGCGCAGGGGCGCGCCGTCGTCGTCGAGGAGAAGATCCTTCGGGCCCTGAGACAAATCCCAGCGGTGGACCGGCGAGCGGCGTATTGGGCTTCACCTGCCCCGGCTTGCCGGCGGGCCTGATGCCGGGCGGGATGGGCCTCGGAAACGGCGCCTTGTAGCGAAAGCCGCCGGGGACATCGATCGTGCCGAGGAGAATCTGCAAGAGGTGGATCAGGCGGCAGGTGTGAAAGCCATTGGAATGCGCCGAGATGCCGCGCATGGCATGCATGGAGACCGGGCGCCCGGTGACGTGCTCGTGCCGGCGGCCGGCATAGTCGGTCCACGGAATATCGAGGGTGATCTGCTGGTCGAAGGCGGCGTCGGCCAGTTCGGCGGCGATGCGGCGGATCGTCGCCGCGGCGATCCCGCAACGCTGCGGCCACGGCCTCTGGCGCCTAGTCGGCGTCGAGGAACCGCCTGGCCAGCAGCTTGAAGGCAGGTCGCGCGCGCCGTCCGCCGGCGAGTCGCCGCCTCTCCCGCCAGGCGTGGCGCTATTCCCGGCAGATTGGCATTGACCGGAGGACCGCCACCGGCATCGGCGGCAAGCGGGTTGCCCTCGGCGTCGCGAAGGAACAAGCCGTCATCGGCGGCGCCGGGGTCATCGATGACCAGCCAGTGCGCGTTGGTGTAGCGCACGAGATAGTCGAAATCGACGGCATCGGTCCTGAGAAGCTCGTGGATGAGACCGGCGACGAAGAGACCATCCGTGCCCGGACGGATCCCCAGCCACTCATCGGCAATCGCCGAGTAGCCGGTCCTGACCGGGTTGACGGACACGAACTTCACGCCGCGGCTCTTGAGCTCTCCAAGGCCGATCTTGATCGGATTGGAGGAGTGGTCTTCGGCGACCCCGAACAGCAGGAAATATCGGGTCCGCTTCCAGTCGGGCTCGCCGAACTCCCAGAACGAGCCGCCGAAGGTATAGAGCCCGGCCGCCGCCATGTTGACCGAGCAAAAGCCGCCGTGAGCGGCATAGTTGGGAGTGCCGAACTGAGTCGCCCACCAGCCGGTCAGCGCCTGGCTCTGGTCGCGTCCGGTGAAAAACGCGAGCTTCCTCGGATCGGTGTTGCGCACTTCGGAAAGCCACCCAGTGGCGGTGCGCAGCGCCTCTTCCCAGTCGATCTCGCGAAATTCGCCCGATCCGCGCGGACCGACCCGCCGGCAGCGGCGTTTTCAGGCGGGCCGGCGAATAGTGCTGCATGATGCCGGCCGAACCCTTGCCGCACATCACTCCGCGGTTCACCGGGTGCTCGCGATTGCCCTCGATGTAGGTGACCGTGCCGTCCTTCAGGTAGACCTTGATGCCGCAACGGCAGGCGCACATGTAGCAGGTGGTCGTCTTGACCTCGTCCCAGGTCTTTACATTGAGATTTATGTGCGGCTCAGGCATGCGCGGGCGCCACCCTACTCCAACCATCTCGCAAAAGCGTCCGGCATCATCCGCTTTCCAGGTTCCTCCTTGCCGGAGCCATCGCCGGCACTATCGTGGCGCCGGCAGACGTGGTTCATTTCCGCCCGAGGCGCCCCATCATTCAGAGAGCCACCGGCCCCGTGCGCGACTGGCCCGTACGCATCCGCAAGAGCGAACACGCGAGCCCGCAGGCACAGATCCGGGAGGCTCTGGTATCGGCCATCCTCGAGGGCAGGCTCGCCCATAACGAACCCGTGCCGTCCACCCGCCGGATGGCCGGTATGCTCGCGGTACCGCGCCGCACGGTGGTGCTCGCCTATCAGGGGCTGCTCGACGACGGTTACCTCACCGCCAGAGAACGATCGGGCTACTATGTAAGCGAAAAGGCGATCGGCATATCGCCGCAGTACAAGCTGCCGCTGCCGCGACCTAGGCTTCCCGCCGTCACGCACGCGAGCGACCATTCGCCGCTGTGGGAGGGTCGACTGACGGTGCGGCCCACCCGGCTCCACGGCATCGCAACACCCGTCGACTGGATGAACTATCGCTATCCTTTTGTCTCCGGGCAGGTCGACCACAAGCTCTTTCCGATCGCCGAATGGCGCGCTTGCGCCAGGCAAGCGCTCGGCAAGCGCCGGCTTTCGGAGGGAGCGAGCGACTCCCGGGCCGCCGACGATCCGCTGCTCGTTGAACAGATCCGGCGGCGCATCCTGCCCAAGCGCGGGATCATGGCCTCGGAAAGCCAGATTTTGATTACGCAGGGTGCCCGGAACGCACTCTTTCTGCTGGTCCGTCTGCTTGTCGGGGGCAAGACCCGAGTAGTGATGGAGGAGCCGGGGTGCCCCGATTTGCGTCATCTGCTGAGCCTGAGCGGCGGCACCGTCGCGCCCGTGCCCGTCGACGAGGGCGGGCTCGATCCAGCAAGGCTTCCGACGCATCCCAATGTGGTGTTCACAACCCCGAGCCATCAGTTTCCGACCACCGTCAACACGCCGCCCGATCGCCGGCGGGCGCTACTGGCCGCGGCCGCGGAACGCGACTTCGTCGTCGTCGAGGACGGCTGCGAATTCGGGACCAGCTACGCCAACGAGCCCGCTCCAGCGCTCAAGGCGCTCGATCGGGACGGACGCGTGGTCTACGTGGGCTCGCTGTCGAAAACCCTTCCGCCAGGCACGCGCCTCGGCTTTCTGGTGGGACCCGAACGCGTGGTCGAGGAGGCCCGGGCGCTGTACCGGTTGATGCTGGGTGGAGCACACGGCCATCACCAGCGAACGGCGGCGCTGTTCCTGTCGCTCGGCCACCACGACGGCCTCACCCGCAAGCAGGATCGCCTACTCCGCACGCGCCGGGAGGTGGTCGGCGCCGCTCTTGGCCGGCACCTGCCGGGCGCCAGGGCGTTTTCCTCCCCTGGCGGCGCCAGCTTCTGGGTCAAAGGCCCGGACGGGCTCGACAGCGACCGCCTGGCGCTCGCGGCGGCGGAACAGGGCGTGGTGCTCCAGTCGGGCCGCGTCTGCTTTGCAGCCGCACCCCAGCCATGCAACTTCTTCAGGCTCGGATTTTCTTCGATCGATGAATCGCGTATCGAACCCGGGATCAAGCTCATCGCGGAAATCATCAGCGAAATCTCCACCGACGAAACATGAATGACCCGAGCCGTTCGAGACGCCTGGCGGGCGCGCTCACCATCTGTTCGGCGGTGTCGATCGCCTCCAGTCTCGATGCGCTGATCAAATGGCTGTCGGTCGGATATCCGGTGCACCAACTGCTGGTGATCCGCTGTCTCGTGGCCATGCCGCTCCTGCTCGGGATCTTGTGCTACGAAAACGCTCTCGGCTCGCTGTGGCCCCGGCGCATGGGGCTGATCGTGGTGCGCGGACTGCTTCTCGCTTCCGCCAATCTCGCCTTCTCCCTCGCCACGGCCGCCATCGCCATCGCCGACACGGTGGCGATCTATTTCACCATGCCCTTTTTCGTCGCCGCCCTCGTAGCGCCCTATCTCGGCGAACGAGTCCGCTGGTACCGGTGGCTGGCCATCGTCGCGGGATTTGCGGGTGTGACGATCATGCTACGGCCGGGCGCCGGTGTGTTCGAACCGGCCGGCCTGTTCGCGCTGTGGTCGGCGTTCGGCTACGGCGTCGGCCAGGCGATGGCGCGCCCGCTCGGTCACGTCCACTCGTCGATCATCGCCTTCCATCAGAACACGATATTCCTGCTCGTGGCCGCCGTGCTGAGCCTGACGTTCGGCGCCGGGCAATTTGCCGTCCCCGCCCACGCGAGCCTCAGGTTCCTGATGTCGGCCTGGATGTGGCCGAGCCAAGCCGATTTCCTGCTCATGGTGGGCCTCGGCGCCATGGCGGCGGTGGCGATGCCGCTGTTCGTTCACGCATACAAGATCGCCGATGCGAGCTTCATCGCACCCTTCGAATACACCGCCATGTTCTGGGCGGTGGTGTGGGGAGCGGTCATCTTCGGCGACTTTCCGGATGCATGGGCGTGGAGCGGCGGGGCGGTGGTCATTTGCGCCGGTCTGTTCATGCTGCACATGGACAACGTCTACCAACGCCGGCTGGTAGCTTCACACGGGATATCCTGACCACGCCTTCACGGTGCGCAGCGCCAGGGCGGACTGGATGCGCTGGATGCCCGGCAGTCGCGAAATGCGCTGGCGATGAATGCGTTCATAGTCGGCCGCATCCGCGGCGGCGATGCGCAGGAGATAGTCGAACTGGCCGCTCATCAAATGGCACTCGAGGATCTCGGGCACGCGCGCGACCGCAGACTCGAAATGCTCGAAGGCCTCCTCGGTCTGGGCGGCGAGCGAGACTTCGACGAAGAACTCGATCGAATAGCCGAGCGCCCGGCCGTTCAGGTTGGCGCCATAGCCCGAAATGGCTCCCCGCTGTTCGAGCAGCTTCATGCGGCGATGACAGGCCGACGGCGACAGACCTGCCCTGGCGGCAAGATCAGCTACGGGCAACCGGCAGTCGCGCTGCAGCTCGAACAGGATGATATTGTCGACTTTATCTGTTTTCTGGTGTTTCATTCGAACAATGTAATCGTTCTTCGAATGCAATTTCAACACTGCTCGTCATCGACTTCCCAAACGCCAGCTTTTCCCATGACGATTCCTGTACATCAGAGTAGCCGGCTTGCGGAGGAACGGAGGGCTCGCGACGATGCTCATCGGCGTTCCGAAAGAAATCAAAAATCACGAATACCGGGTCGGCATGACGCCGCTCTCAGCGTCCGCGAAGCCGTGCGCCATGGCCACAAGGTCATGCGTCGAGACCGAGCGCCGGGGCGGGCATCGGCGCGTCCGACGACGACTACAAAAAGGCCGGCGCGACGATCATCAAGACCGCCGAGGAAATATTCGCCAGGGCCGACATGATCGTGAAGGTGAAGGAGCCGCAGAACGGCCGAGCGCAAGATGCTGCGCGAAGGCCAGATCCTCTACACCTATCTGCATCTCGCGCCCGATCCGGAGCAGACCAAGGATCTCGTGAAGTCGGGCGCCGTCTGCATCGCCTACGAGACGGTGACCGGGCCGCGCGGCGGCCTGCCGCTGCTCGCGCCGATGTCGCAAGTGGCGGGACGCATGTCGATCCAGTCGGGCGCCCATTGTCTGGAGAAAGCGCAAGGCGGGCGCGGCGTGCTGCTCGGCGGCGTGCCCGGCGTCGCGCCGGCCAAGGTCGTCATCCTCGGCGGCGGCGTCGTCGGCACCAACGCGGCGGCGATGGCGCTTGGCCTTGGAGCCGACGTCACGGTGCTCGAGAAGAGCACCGACCGGATGGAAGAACTGGTGGCGCGTTTCGGGACGCAGCTGAAAACCCTCTATTCGACCCAAGGAACCATCGAGGATGAATGCGCCGACCGCCGATCTCGTCATCGGCGGCGTGCTCATCCCGGGTGCCGCGGCGCCCAAGCTCGTGACCCGGAAGATGCTCAAGGAGTGGAAGCCCGGCTCCGTGCTCGTCGATGTCGCGATCGACCAGGGCGGCTGCGCCGAAACCTCGAAGCCCACGACCCATGCCGATCCGACCTATGTGGTCGACGGCGTCATCCACTATTGCGTCGCCAACATGCCGGGCGGCGTGGCGCGCACCTCGACCTATGCGCTCAACAACGTGACCCTGCCGTTCGCGCTCGCCATCGCCAACAAGGGCTACAAGCAGGCGCTGCTCGATGACGCGCATCTGCGCAACGGCCTCAACGTCTACCGCGGCAAGGTGACCTACAAGGCGGTGGCCGACGACCTGGGCTACCAACACACCGACGCGCTCAAGGTCCTGAGCAGCTGACCGTCCATCAAAGGGAGGGCATCCATGACCGGCTCCGCCAAGGCCATCACGCATATCGACAATGAACGCGTCATCGTGACCGAATACCGCTTCGCGCCGGGCGCCAACACCGGCTGGCATCGCCACGGCCATGACTATGTCGTGGTGCCGCTGATCGACGGCCGCGTGAAACTCGTCACCAAAAACGGCGATTCCGTCGCCGAGATGAAGAAGGGCCAATCCTATTTCCGCAAGGAAGGGGTCGAACACGACGTGGTGAACGCCAACGACACCGAATACGCCTTCATCGAGATCGAGCTGAAGTGACGGTTTCACGCCGCCGGCCGCAGAAGCGTGGAAGGAAGCAGTTCGCCCTTGCGTTCGCAAGGGCGGCGAATAAGGGGTAAGAGGAGCGACCATGACCCGGATGTCGGCATCAGAGGCCTTCGTAGAGACGCTCGTTGCTTTCGGCGTCAAGGATGTGTTCGGCATCGTCGGATCGGCCTACATGGACGCGCTCGATCTTTTTCCCGCCGCCGGCATCCGCTTCATCCCGACTGCCCACGAGCAGGGCGCAGGCCATATGGCCGACGGCTATTCTCGCGCCTCGGGCCGTCATGGCGTGTGCATCGCCCAGAACGGCCCCGGCATCACCAACTTCGTTACCGCCACGGCGGCCGCCTACTGGGCCCACTCACCGGTGGTGGTGATAACTCCCGAAACCGGCTCAAACACTATCGGACTCGGCGGGTTCCAGGAAACCGAGCAGCTGCCGATCTTCTCCAGGATCACCCGATACCAGGCGCATGTGACGAAACATCCGCGGCTCGCGGAACTGCTGGCGCGCTGTTTCGACATGGCGATGGCGGAGCGCGGACCGACCCAGTTCAACATTCCGCGCGACAATTTCTACGGCGAAGCCGACTACGACATCGCCCGGCCGAAAATCGTCACTCGCGGCCCCGGCAGCGAGGAAAGCCTGGATGCGGCGGCCGACCTCCTGGCCACGGCCCGCTTCCCGGTCATGGTGGCAGGGGGCGGCGTACTTTTTTCCGGCGGCCACAGGGAAGCCGTGACGCTCGCCGAACACCTCCAGGCGCCGGTGGTCAATTCCTATCTGCACAACGATTCCTTTCCGGCCGATCATCCCCTGTGGTGCGGACCCCTCGGATATCAGGGTTCGAAGGCGGCCATGAAGCTCATCGCCCAGGCCGACGTGGTGCTGGCCCTCGGAACGCGGCTCGGACCGTTCGGCACGCTGCCCCAGCATGGCCTCGATTACTGGCCCAAGACGGCAAAAATCATCCAGATCGACACCGATCACCGCATGCTGGGTCTGGTGAAACAGATCTCGGTCGGAATCGCCGGCGATGCCAGGGAGGCGGCAAAGGCGCTGCACTACCGGCTGGCCAACCGCAAACTCGCCAGCTCCGCAAACGCCGAGGCGCGTGGCAAGAAGATCAAGGCCGAGAAAGACGCCTGGGAAAGCGAGCTCGACCGGTGGCCACACGAAACCGACCCCTGGTCGCTCAAGATCTCGGAAGGCTCCTCGTTCATGCATCCGCGCCAGATGCTGCGAGCGCTCGAGAGAGCGCTGCCGCAAAGCGCCATGGTGTCGACCGACATCGGCAACATCTGCTCAGTGGCCAACTCCTACCTGCGGTTCAACCAGCCGAACTCCATGTTCGCCGCAATGAGCTTCGGCAATTGCGGCTACGCGCTGCCGGCGATCATCGGCGCCAAGGTAGCCGCACCCGATCGCCCGGCGGTGGCCTATGTGGGCGACGGCGCCTGGGGCATGAGCCTCAATGAAATCCTCACCTGCGTGCGCGAAGAAATTCCGGTAACCGCCGTCGTTTTCCACAACAAGCAGTGGGGAGCGGAGAAGAAGAACCAGGTCGATTTCTACGACACGCGCTTTGTGGGCGTGAACCTGGAAAACCCCAGCTTTGCCGAGGTCGCCCGCGCCATGGGAGCGCGCGGCGTCACCGTGCACGATCTCGATCAGGTCGGCGCGGAGCTGACCAGGGCGTGCGAGGCCCAGAGGCAAGGAAAAACCACGGTGATCGAAGCCATGTGCACGATGGAGCTGGGCGATCCGTTCCGCCGCGATGCGCTGAAGTACCCCGAACGCGTGCTCGAAAAATATCGGCACACCAATGTCGAGGCGCCGGCTTGAGGCCGGCGGAATTTTTCTACTCCGGATGGGCCGGGCTGTCGGGCGCCACCCTCGCGGTGATGGCGGCGGGACTCGCCATCGGCGCGGTGGCGCGTGGCTATTCGGGCTTTGGCTTTTCAGCGCTCCTGGTATCGAGCTGGTCGCTGGTCACCGACCCGGCACGGGCGGTGGTGGTGGCGCTCATCCTCGAGGTAGTCGCCAGCGTCATCCAGGCCGTATCGGTGTGGCGGGATGTGCCGTGGAAACGCGTCGGACTTCTCATGGTGGGCGCGCTCATCGGAACTCCCATCGGCGCCTATGTGCTGGCCCATGCGCCGCGCGAGCCGCTGAAACTCGGCATCGCGATTTTTGTACTGACCGCCACGGCGCTGCTGCTCGCCGACTTCAGGCTCAAGCTTCGCATCGGGGCAGCGGGCACCGCGGCGGTAGGCGTGGCATCCGGCGTCGCCAACGGATCGGTGGCAATGGGCGGCCTGCCGGTGGCGCTGCTGCTCACCGCCAGCGGCGATCAGCCAGCGACCATCCGCGCCACGGTGGTCGCCTATTTCTTCCTGCTCGATCTGGCCGGACTGTTCTTTCTCGCCCGTGAGCAGGTGGTGACCGGACAGGCGCTGTCGCTCGCCCTGCTGTCGTTGCCGATCATGGTCGTCGGAATCTGGCTCGGAAGCCGGCGGTTTCTGGGGGCTACTCCCGACAGCTTCCGGCGCACCACGCTGCTCCTGCTCGTCGCCATCGCCGTCATCGGCGTCGCTCGCGCCTTATGGGCAATGGCATGAGCGGTCACGACATCGCCAGGAGAAGCGTTGCGGTGGCCGCGATGTCATCGACCGTGGCGCCGCGCGAAAGATCGGCAACGGGCCTGGCGAAGCCCTGCAGGATGGGACCGATGGCCTGGCCGCCGGCGAGTTGCTGCACGAGCTTGTAGGCGATGTTGCCGGCGTCGAGATCGGGAAAGACGAGGACGTTGGCATGGCCCGCGACCGGACTCTCGTGCCTGACCTTTCTTGCCGCAATCTCCGGGCTGAGTGCGGCGTCAGCCTGAAGCTCGCCGTCGATACGGACATCCGGCGCCGTCTGCCGGACGATCGCCAGCGCCTGGCGCACCTTTGCGGCGTCGGCGTGAGCGGCGCTGCCATGAGTCGAGAACGAAAGCAGGGCGACGAGCGGCTCCTCGCCGGCGATGCTGCGGAAGCTCGCCGCGGACGACACGGCGATGCCGGCGAGCACCGCCGCCGAGGGCTGCACGTTGACGGCGCAATCGGCGAACAGAAGCGTCCGGCCGGCCGACTGCATCAGGAAAAAACTCGAAGGTGCAGCGACGCCCTCCCGGAGCCCAACGGTCATCAGCGCCGCTTCGATTACCCGCGCGCTGGGACTGACGGCGCCCGCCAGCATGGCGTCTGCCTCGCCCAACGCCAGCATGGCGCCCGCGCGATAGAGGGGCTTGGCCAGGAGGCGGGCGGCCATGCCCGCGGTCATGCGCCGGCGGCGCTCGCAGACGAACTCGACATGACGCCGTTCGGGAGGGGCATCTTCCCGGAGCAAAATGGGCGATGCCAGCCCTTCCGATCGCAGGCGGTCGGCGGCGGCGCAGGTGCGGCTATCGCCTCCCTCCGGCAGGACGAGGCGCATGCCCTTCCCGGCGATGGCGGCCCTGGCCGCGTCGAGTGCGTTCATGGTCTGAAATGTGACCCGATTGCCGGAGTCCATTCAATGAGATACCTCACAATCCTCATGCAGGAGATATGCGTATGACCCTTCGCGTAGCCGACGCCATCGTGCGATCGCTCGAGGCCCATGGAGTGAGCCGCGTCTACTGCGTGCCGGGCGAAAGCTACCTTGCGCTTCTCGATGCGCTGCACGATTCAAAAAGCGTCACCACCATCGTCTGCCGCCATGAAGCGGGCGCGGGATTTATGGCCGTCGCGGAAGCCAAGATAACCGGCCGGCCGCAGTGCTTCATGGTCAGCCGCGGACCGGGCGCCACCAACGGATCGATCGCGGTGCACGTCGCCCAGCAAGACGCCGCGGCACTGGTCGTGCTCATCGGCCAGGTCGCGCGCCGGGAGCGTGGCCGCCGGGCCTTTCAGGAAATCGATTACGGCCACTTCTTCGGCCACGTGGCGAAGGCGGTGTGGGAAGTTCACGATGCCGGGCGTATCGGCGAAGTGATGGCGCGCGCGTTCCACACGGCCGCTTCGGGCACGCCCGGCCCCGTCGTCGTCGCGCTTCCGGAAGACGTGCTTGGCGAGCACGTCGAAGGGCCCCTGGCCCATCCCTTTCCGCTCGCGACGCCGTCGCTGGCGCTGAGCGATGTGGCGGCGGTGGCGGCGCTGCTCAACAAGGCGGCGCGGCCGCTCCTCATCGCCGGCGGGGTCATGCGAGGCGAGCGCGGAGCCAGGGCTCTCCACGCCTTCGCCGAGGCTCACCAGGTGCCGGTCGCCACGACCTGGAAGAACCAGGATGTGTTCGACAATCATTCGCCGCTCTATGCCGGGCATCTGGGCTTCGGCATCCCCGCCAGGCACCGCGACATGCTGGCGGGCGCCGATCTCATCATCGCCGCCGGCACCAGGCTCGGCGATGTGGCAAGTCAGAACTACACCTTGCCGTCCGCTCCCGAGCCAGGACAGCGGCTCGTCCACATCTATCCCGACGGCGGTCCCCTTGGCTCGGTGTTCCGCACCGACCTCGGCATCGTCGCCGATCCGGCGGCCCTGCTCGAAGCTCTCGCGGCGCGCAAGTCGGCCGTCGACCGACAGGCCTGGACAAAGGAGATCTCGTCCTTTGTCGACGGTTTCATGGTCTTCGAATTGCCCGAGCCGGGCGACGGGGTGGATTTCGGCAGCGTGGTGACGGCGGTTGCGGCCGAGGCTCCCAAGGATGCGGTGATCGTCACCGACGCCGGAAACATCTCCAGCTGGGTGCATCGCCATTGGCGCATGGGGCCCGGCAATCGCCTGCTCGGCTGCATCGGCGGCGCCATGGGGTTCGGCGTGCCGGGCGGCGTCGCGGCGGGGCTGGTGGAGCCGCATCGCGTGGCGATCGTCTTCGTCGGCGATGGGGGCATTCTCATGACCGGTCAGGAGATCGCCACCGCCATGCAATACGGCTCCCGTTTCAAGGTGGTGCTATCGGACAACGGCAGCTATGGAACGATACGAGCCCATCAGGAGATGCATTTTCCGAAGCGCGTGTCGGGCACGGATCTGAAGAACCCGGACTTCACCGCGTGGGCCAATTCGTTCGGCGCGCAAACGGTCACCGTCGCGCTTGGCGATGATGTCACGGTGAAGGTGCGCGAGGCGCTGGCCCTTGAGGGCCTAACGGTCATCCACGTCAAGGCGAGCCGGCAAGCGCTGTCGGCCTACACGAGACTTCCGGCGCAGTGATCGCAGACGAGCGGCGGGGCTCACTTCCTGGAACGAAGCGAGCCCGCTCCTGTTTCCAGGGGCGGGCCCAACACCATTCCGATCGACTGGGCCGGGAGGTTCGGCCCCGCGACCGGACGATCCGGATGCTCAGTTGAACAGCCAGTTCAGCCTGGCGGTGACCACATGCAAGTCCTCGAAGCCGTTGTGGCGCGAAATGTCGAACCGGCGGCCGTCGTCGCCATGGAAGGTAACCGAGGTCTCGCGCTCCTCGTCCTCGAGATGAACGTACAGATATAGCAGGCCGAGGGTCACGTTGTCCGTCCAGGCGTATTCGAAGCCGCCGCCGACCGTGCCGCCCACCTGATAGAAGGCACCCGGGTCGTCCTGGTCGCCGAAGGCGCAAACGTCGCACCAGCCGCGGGCGCGGGCGGAATTGAAGCTGGCGCTGCTGTCGCTGTCGACGCGCGCAACCGCACCACCGCCGGTTATGTAGCCCAGCAAACGGCCCTCTTCACCGAAAGTCATGCCAAGTCGACCGCGGAACGTCGCCAGCCAGTCCAGTTCGTCGCTGCCCCTAACCCTGCCGGTGCCTTCGTAGCGATTGATGTGTTGGCCGTTATCGCTGACGGACTCGAAGTATTCGAACCTCGTGCTGTCATTGCTGTCATGACCGTCGAAGACACCAGCGATATCAGCCTCGAGGCCAACGACGAAGATTCCATACTGCTTGTTGATGCCGATCTGGCCACCGCCGATAAGTCCGGCATCATCCTCGTTCTCATCATGATTGCCGTTGATCAAGGCGACAAAGTCCCCGTCCAGATTCAGGACGTTGACGCGCTTTCCAGCATTCGGACTGTCGAGGTCTGCGATGTCAGCATTAAAGGCATTGCCATCTTTTTTCGCGCGGCAGTAGTTGTCGTAGGCGGCCAAGCCGCCTGCACCGAAGACAGCGTCGTCAATTGCGAGGCTTCGCGCCTGTATCGAGAGGTCTTCGACTACCGAGAAGACCTCGGGGTTTTCTTCTACCGGGGGGTCTTGGGGGTCTTCAACCTCCGGGGGGTCTTCAACCTCCGGGGGGCTTCCTCCTCGTCATTTTCGCCAACGATTTCGCTGATGGCATTGCGGTCGCAATCTTCCTCGTCCCGATTGGACCACAGGCCGCCGACATGGACGCCGATGTAAAGGCCATCCCAGCTCCACACATCGGGAGGCGGTTCAAAGTCGGCCGCGGAAGCGCCGCTGCCAATACCGGCCGCAACAAGCGCCATCGCCAGTGCCGCCGCCCCGCTCAAAAGTTTCCCACAAGTCATTTGCAATCGCTCCGCATCAGATCGACGGCGCGCACCCTCTCACAATTTCGTCGTACGTCCATCCCATTCGCGGACCGTTCCGTAATTCTTTTGAATTGCTGTTGCAACTGCGCCACACCCGAAAGGCAGCCGGGTGACACACAGCCTTGACTTATTGCGCCATGAACGAATCACGCAGCGAATTACCCGGGGTGTTGCCGAACTGCAACTGTCACCAAAATTTTCGCAAATTTCCGCCGATTTTTGTTGGCCTGTGGACAACAGTGTGAGTAACTTCAGGCGTTCGTGTGAGTAGCGTGAGTTTCGGAATGCGTAAGCAACTCGTGTTTGCAGGGGTGGCAGCAGCGGTGCTGCTGCTAGGCGCCTCAGCGCTGGCGGGTGCTGCCGAGATGGCGGCGCCGGCGGATACCGGCTACGACCGGGCGGCATTGTCCCAATTGGGTGACGTTTTCACTAGCGAGGTGACCCGCGTCGCCGTGCCGGTATAACCGCAGCCTGGTCCGTTTGCGACCAGGCCAGTAGCGTTGAGTAGAGGGGCGGCTCGGGGGCCGCCCCTTCTCTTTTGTCTCTTGTGAGCCCGACTATTCCGTACTGAGAAACGGCAGGCGCAGTTCGTAGAGCAGCAGCGCCGCGGCGGCGGCGAGGTTGAGCGACGACATCCCCGGCATCATCGGAATGCGAACGAGGCGCGTGCACGCCCGCGACAAGTTCTCCGAAAGTCCCTCGCTCTCGTTGCCCATGACGAGCAGAACCGGGCCGCGGCGCGCATGGCGGAAATCGGCAGCCGCAGCGACATCGGCACCGATGACATCTCCTGGCCAGCCGCTCATCCGCTCGAGCAGCTCGTCAGAAGCCGTTTTCATCACCGGAACGGCGAACAGCGAGCCCGCCGAAGCACGCAGCGCCTCTGGCGCATAGGGATCGCAGCACGAGCCGCAGAGCAACAGCGTTCGCACGCCCGTAGCCTCGGCGGTTCTCAGGATGGCGCCGAGATTGCGCGGATCGCGGACACGATCGAGAGCGAGCACGACATCGGCCTCCGCCATGTCGGCCGGCAGGGCGCTCGCCCAGCGCTGCTCCGCGACGAGCATCATCTGTTGCGGATTGCCCCTGGCAGTGATACGCGCCAGAAGCGGCTTCGGCGCCGTCGCTATGCGGGCACCGTCAGCCCGCGCCTCGTCGAGGAGCTTCTGCATATCCGCTTCAGAGGCATGATTCGCGTCCGCGAGCACGTGGCGCGGGGTGAACCCGCACCGCATCGCCCTGGCGGCGAATTCCATACCCTCAACGAGGAACAGGCCGGTCTCCTCCCGGTGCTTGCGTTGCGCGAGCGAGCGGACGAGCTTGATCAGCGGATTGTGGGGGCTGGAAATCGCCTCGATGGAGCGCGGTCGCTTGTTCATCCCCACTTCTGTTGCGCCACGGTCGGCCGGTTTCATCTCTCGCGCCCGCCAACGCGAACCGCGCTACACATTCAGCAGCAGAAATTCGCGCTCCCAGGAGCTGATGACCTTGCGGTAGTGCTGCATCTCCTCGTTCTTCACATCCTGATAGGCTTCGACGAATTTCTCGCCCAGCATCTGCTTGAGCGACTTGGTGTAGTTGAGCTTGTCGAGCGCCTCATCGAGATTGATCGGCAGGGTATGGGCATAGCGATAGGCCGAGCCCTCGACCGGCTCGGACGGCTTGATGCGCTCGACCATGCCGAGATAGCCGCAGGCGAGCGAGGCGGCGAAAGCCAGATAGGGATTGGCATCGGCACCCGGCACGCGGTTCTCGACCCGCAGGTTGGCCGGATCGGAGGACGGCACGCGCAAGCGAAACGGTGCGGTTGTCGATCGCCCAATGGACATTGGTCGGCGCATCGGATTCGGGCACCAGCCGGCGATAGGAGTTCACATTGGGCGCGCAGAGCGGCAGCGCCGCCGCCATATAGCGCTGCAGCCCGCCGATGTGATGGAGGAAGAGCTTGGAATGCTTGCCGTCGCGGCCGGCGAAGATGTTCTTGCCGGTCTTGGCGTCCAGCACCGACTGATGGATGTGCATCGACGAGCCCGGCTCGTTCTCATGCGGCTTGGCCATGAAGGTCGCATACATGTCGTGCTTCAGCGCCGCCTGGCGCACGGTGCGCTTGAACAGGAACACCTGGTCGGCGAGCTCCAGGGGATCGCCGTGATTGAAATTGATCTCGAGCTGGGCCGGCCCGCTTTCATGCGACAGCGTGTCGACATCGAGCTCCTGGGCCTCGCAGTAGTCGTAGATGTCCTCGACGATCGGATCGAAATCATTGGCGGCATCGATGCCATAGGCCTGGCCGCCGGCTTCCTTGCGGCCCGAGCGGCCGACCGCGGCTTCCAGCGGATAGTCGGGATCGAGATTCTTCTTGCACCAGATAGAATTCGAGCTCGGGCGCCACGACCGGCCGCCAGCCCTTTCCTGTAGAGGTCGAGCACGCGCTTCAGCACATGGCGCGGCGAGATGTCGACGGGATCGTCATTGAGGTGGAAGGCATCGCAGATGACCTGCGCGGTCGGCTCCTTGTACCAGGGCACGATGCGGATCGTATCGGGGTCGGGCTTCATATAGATGTCGATGGCGGCGTCGTTGACCGCGGAGGTTTCCCAGACATAGCGGCCGTTGATGGTCAGGGTGAAGACTTCCTCCGGGATGCGCAGGCCGCGCGACCGGTTGCCCTTGAGGAATTTGCTGGGCGGCAGGATTTTGCCGCGCGCCGTGCCCGACATGTCGGCCACCAGGCATTCGACCTCGCGAAATGCGCCTGGCCGCGATCCATTCTTCGAACTTTTGACTTGACATGATGAGCCGCAACTTTGGGGATTGGCGCGCCGCGACGGCGACCGCGGCGCAATGTACGCCCTCGGACCGACTAAGGAAATGGGGTCCTAGACAATGGGTGAACGAAGTTTTCGTAACTATTACATATAGTTAGATGCCAAATCCGAGCGAAAGTCCGTCCTGGTACAGGGCCACCGCCAGAACCCATCGCTCGTATCCGAGCCTCCAGGGCGATCGGGTCGCGGACGTGTGCGTCATCGGCGCCGGCTACACCGGGCTTTCCGCCGCGCTCGAGCTGGCAGAGGCAGGCAGACGGTCGTCGTGCTCGAGGCGGAACGGGTCGGCTATGGCGCCTCGGGGCGCAATGGCGGCCAGATCTGCACCGGGTTCTCGCCCGGCCAGGGTGCGGTCAGAGCGCAGCTCGGGCGCGAAGATGCGCGGAAATGTTTCGCGATCGCGGAGGAAGCGAAGGTCCTGATCGAAGACAGGATCCGGGCGCACGAGATCGAATGCGACCTCACCTGGGGCTATCTCCATGCGCGCCCAAGGCGAGCAGCCTGCGCGATCTTCACGAGATGCAGGAGGAGTGGCTGAGCGAAGGCTACCGCGACACTGCAGCTCCTCGACAAGGCGGAGCTCGAGCACAAGCTCGGCACCAGCGCCTATTTCGGGGCGCTGCGCGAAGGCGGCGCCGGGCATTTTCATCCGCTCAACTATTGCCTGGGCTCGCGCGGGCGGCGAGCGGAAGCGGGTGCGGAAATTTATGAGCAGAGCCGGGTGACGCGCTGCGATCCGGAAGGCGAGCCGCGGGCCTGCGACGGCAGCGGGCGAGGTCAGGGCGAAGTACATGATCATCGCCGGCAACGCCTATCTCGGCCGGATGGTGCCCAAGCTCTATTACGCGCATGATGCCGGTCACGAGCTACGTGGTCGCGACCGAGCGGCTCGGACCGGAGCGCGCCCGAAGCCTGATCCGCGACAACGAGGCGGTGGCCGACACCAATTTCATCGTCGACTATTTCCGCCTGCACCGGTGATGACCGGCTGCTGTTCGGCGGCCGCGCGGGCTATTCGACGCTCGAACCGCCCGATCTCAGGGCCAGCATGCGGTCGCGCACTCAAGACGCATCTTCCCGCAACTGGCCGATGTCGCCATCGAATATGCCTGGGGCGGCTATATCGCCATCACCTACAACCGCCTGCCCGATTGGGCCGCATCGGCAAGTCCACGTATTATGCGCATGGCTATTCGGGCCAGGGCGTGGCGCTCGCCGGCATCTACGGAAAGCTCATGGCGGAAGTCATTCGCGGCCAGTCGGAGCGCTTCGATCTGCTGGCGCGCATCCGGCACCTGCCCTTCCCGGGCGGGCACATTTGCGACGCCGATCCTGCGTCGCCGCGATGCTGGTACCGGCTGCGCGACTGCGCTCGGCTTGAGGCGGAAACGCTGAGCGGCTGAAAGCGAGCCGCCTTTCGCGGGCTCGACCCGCTGAAATCCTTTTCGGGAAAGGGAATCTATCGCGGCAGCTTGTTCGGCCGCGCGCCTTTCTGCCAGGCCTTGAGGCAGAGTACTCGAGCGCGATCGTCGCTGCGGCGAGGGCGGTGATCTCGGCATGATCGTAGGGCGGCGAGACCTCGACGACGTCCATGCCGACGAAATCGACATCCTTGAGCTCGCGGAGGATCGACAGCGCCTGATGGGACGAGAGGCCGCCCGGCACCGGCGTGCCGGTGCCGGGGGCGAAGGCCGGGTCGAGGCAGTCGATATCGAAGGTCAGATAGGCCGGACTGCTTGCCGACCGCCTCGCTGATCGCCTGCGCGATCTCCGCCGCCGGCGGTCGATGGACCTCGTCGGCGTAGACGATCTTGCATGCCGTAGGTGCGCTCGCCGTGATAGGTGGTGCGGATGCCGATCTGGATCGAGCGCTCCGGGATCGATGACGCCCTCGCGGACCGCGTAGTTGAACATGGTGCCGTGATCGATGCGGCCGCCGTCGTCGGGCTCGACATCGCGATGGGCGTCGAAATGCACGCAGCGCCAGCGGGCCATGCTTCTTGGCATGCGCCTTCAGCAGCGGATAGGTCACGAAGTGATCGCCGCCGAAGCGACGAGCGAGGCGCCGTTCTGCGATGATCCCGGCCGCATGGGCGCTCGATGCGCCGCGGCACATCTTCCTTGCGGCCCCAGTCGAAGTAGCAGTCGCCATAGTCGACGACGGCCAGCGTATCGAAGGGATCGAAGAACCAGGGCCAGAACGGTCCCCAGGCATGCTGCGCCGAGGCCTTGCGGATGGCCTCCGGCCCGAAGCGGGTGCCCGGCCGGTTGGTGACCGCCTGATCGAAGGGAATGCCGGTGACCGCGACATCGACGCCCTCGAGGTCGCGGGTGTATTTGCGCCGCATGAAGGAGAGGGCGCCGGCATAGCTCGCCTCGATCGCGGTGCCGGTGAGCTCGGTGCGGCGGAATGCGGCGTCGCCCGGCAGCCGGCCGGTGACTTCGATTCAGCGTCATACAGCTACTCCGTGAGAATCAGCGTGTCTTCGGGCGCCCAGGAAACCCAGACCTTCTGGCCCCGCGTCGACGGCGGTGCCGCCGGGGCGGCCGTTCGTTCTGCACGTTGACCGAAAGCTCGAGGCCGTCTTGCGCCGTCACGACGACATGGCTGGTGTCGCCATAATAGGCGACGTCGCGCACCTTGCCTTCGAGCCTTGATCAGGTCTTGGCGGCTCGGTTCGCTTGCCGATGAGCTTGAGCTTCTCCGGGCGCACCGCGATGCGATACGTGCCCTTGCGCCGTCATGGCCTGGCGGCAAGCTCGATCTGGCCAAGGCCCTTGGCCATGCACATGACGGATTTGCCCCGGGCGACCTTCACGCGCGCTCGATGAGATTGACCTTGCCGATGAAGTCGGCGACGAACCGGTTGGCGGGATGCTCGTAGAGCTCGGACGGCGTGGCGATCTGCTGACCTGCGCCGTCGTCCATCACGGCGATGCGGCTTCGCCATCGACAGGGCTTCGTCCTGGTCGTGGGTGACGATGATGAAGGTGATGCCGACAGTCTCCTGAAGGCGCGTGAGCTCGAGCGCATCTGCTCGCGCAGCTTGGCATCGAGCGCGGAGAGCGGCTCATCGAGCAGCAGCACCTTGGGGCGCTTCACCAGCGCGCGGGCCAGCGCCACGCGCTGGCGCTGGCCGCCCGACATCTGGTCGGGCTTGCGGTCGGCGAGCGGGTCGAGCTTCACCATGTCGAGCGCTTCCGGCGCGCGCTGGCGCGGTCTCCTCGCGCGGCGCGCCCGTGACCTTCAGGCCATAGGCGACATTGTCGCGCACCGTCATGTGCGGGAAGACGGCATAGGACTGGAACACCATGTTGGCCGGGCGCTTGTTGGGCGGCGTCAGCGCCATGTCCTCGCCGCCGATGACGATCTGGCCCGCGGTCGGCGTTTCGAGGCCGGAGATCATGCGCAGCAGCGTGGTCTTGCCGCAGCCCGAAGGGCCGAGCAGCGCGAAGAACTCGTTCTGCGCGATGTCGAAGGAGACATCGTCGACGGCAACGACACCGCCGCCGAAATGTCTTGGTGACATTGCGGATGGAGACGATCGGTTCGGTCATGGCTCTAACCCTTTGTCCGGTCTTGCCGGGCGCCTGAAGCTTCATGGCGAGGATGGTGGCGACGACGGTGATGACGATCAGCACGGTCGAGGCGGCGTTGATCTCCGGCGAAACGCCGCGGCGGACCAGCGAGTAGACCTTGACCGGGAAGGTCACCGTTTCGGGGCCGGAGGTGAAGAAGGTGATGACGAAATCATCGAGCGACAGCGTGAAGGCGAGCAGCGCGCCGGCGACCAGGCCGGGCATCATGAAAGGCAATGATGACATTCCAGAAGGTCTGCCATTCGCTGGCGCCGAGATCCTTCGAGGCCTCCTCGAGCTGGCGGTTGAAGCCGGCCATGCCGCGCCCGCACCACCACCGCGACGAAAGGGAAGCAGAAGGCGACATGGGCGATGATGATGTTCGACAGGTTGAGCGGCCAGGGCAGTTCACCACCGCCGTTCCATCATGCCGGAGATAGGCGAAGAACAGCAGCAGCGACACGCCCATGCAGATTTCGGGGATGACGATCGGCAGCGCCATGAAGCCTTCATAGGCCGCCTTGAAGGGAAAGCGGAAGCGCCACAGCAGCAGCGCCGCCATCGCGCCGATGACGGTGGCGAATGATCGTGGCGATGACGGCGATGGTGAGCGAATTGATCAACGCCTCCATGAGGGCGCGCGTTGTTCCAGGCCTTGACATAGTTGTCCAAGGTGAAGCCGCGCCAGACGACGCCGCGCTTGTCGGTGTTGAAGGAAAAGGCGATGAGCGTGACGATCGGCGCATAGAGCACGAATGAAGATCGCAGGGCGAAGAGCAGCTTGAGCCACAGCCGGTTGCCGTAGTCGAGCGGGCCGTGAGCCCAGGGTTTCGAGCGTCCTCGCGCCATGTCAGATATCCACGCCCTTGCTGCGGCTGGCGAAAAGCGCGCGCAGGGCGAGCGCGCCGAAGGTCGCATACATCAGCAGGAACGACAGCGCCGAGCCGAAGGGCCAGTCATTGGCGGCCTTGAACTGGCGTTCGATGACATTGCCGATCATGATCGGCGTTGGCGCCGCCGAGCAGATCGGGGGTCAGGAACGAGCCGAGGCAGGGGATGAAGACCAGGATGATGCCGGAGATGATGCCGGGCATGGTGAGCGGCACGGTCACCTGCAGAAGGTCTGCGAATTGCGAGGCGCCGAGATCGAGGCTCGCCTCGAGATAGGACTGGTCGAGCCGCTCGATCGTGGCATAGAGCGGCAGCACCATGAAGGGCATGTAGACATAGACGAGCCCGGCGATGACCGCGCCGTTGTTGTAGAGCATCTCCAGCGGGTGAAGTGACGCCGGTAAGCCAGCAGCCCCGACCGCTCCCAGCCATCGAGCCCAGATTGACGATAGCCCTGCGTGCGGAACACGGCGATCAGCGCATAGGTGCGGATCAGCAGGTTGATCCAGAACGGCAGGATGACGAGCAGCAGCAGCAACGGCTTCCAGCGCTCGGGCGCAAAGCAGATGCCGAAGGCGATCGGATAGGCGGCGAGCAGGCACAAGCGCCGTCGCCAGCACGCTGACCCAGATCGATTTCCAGATGATCTGCGAGATAGAGCGGATCGAAGCGCGCGGATGTAGTTCGCGAAGCGTGCCGGTGATGGCGATCGTCGGTGATCGAGGTCTTCTCGCCGAACGACATGAGCCAACATGAGGCCGAGCGGCACGAGGAAGAAGACCACGAGCCAGAAGGTGCCCGGCGCGGCCAGGATCCAGAAGACGGCCGGATGTTTCCTTCCAGCTGTCCACGCTTCAGCGCATCCCTGCCCCAAGAAGCTCCCTATGCGCGGGGTCAATCCCTGCGCGTGGGGAGACATGTGAATGGTCTTGCGCCAAAGCCCGATGATCACCCACCTTGGATGCAATCTGAAACGGCGGGGCGTAACGCGCCCCGCCGCCGCTGTCAAGATCAGGCCGCCTGGATGCGCGTCCAGACCTCGTCGCGCACCTTGGTGCCTTCCTCGCCCAGATAGATGGCCGGGCTCGCATTTGGCGACGACCTCCGGCGGTCGGGAAGATCGCCGGATTTTCGAGATATTCCTTGTCCATCAGCTTCTTCGCTGCGGCGTTGGCGGTGGCATACTGGATGGTCTCGGCGATCTTGCGCGCCGACCTCGGCGTCGAGGACGAAATTCATGAAGGCATGGGCATTGTCGGGATGCGGCGCGCCTTTGGGGATCGCCATGGTGTCCTGCCACAGGAGACTGCCTTCGGTCGGGCACCACATAGGTCAGGTCGTCGTCCTCGCTCATCACCTGCAGGATGTCGCCGTTCCATTCCATGGGCAGTCGACCTCGCCGGAGGCGAGCAGGTCCTGGCCGTTGTCGTCGGCGAACACCTTGACGTTCTTCTTGCTTCGATCAGCAGTTCCTCGGCCTTCTTCATCTCCGCGGGGTCGGTCGAGTTGAGCGAGTAGCCGAGATATTTGAGCGCCGCGCCGATGACGTTGGCGGCATCGCCCAGGAGCGAGATGCGGCCGGCATATTTGTCGGCATCGAGCAGCGTCTTCCAGCTGTCGATCGCGCCTTCGACCTTGCTGACTTGCGGTAGCCGACGCCGAGCGTGCCCCACATATAGGGGATCGAATGCTTGCGGCCCGGATCGAAGCTCGCGTCCTGGAACGGCTTGTCGATATTGGCCATGTTCGGAATCTTCGCGTGGTCGAGCGGCATCACCATGTTGGCCTTGATCATGCGCTCGAGATTGTCGTTGGTCGGCACGATCACGTCATAGCCGGGATTGCCGGCCTTGAGCTTGGCGAACAGCTCGTCATTGTCGGCGAAGAGATCCATCTTGACCTCGATGCCGGTCGCCTTTCGAAATCGGCGAGCGTGGTCTCGCCGATATAGGTGTCCCAATTGTAGAAGTTGAGCTTCTTCTCCTCCTCGGAGAACGAAAAGCGCGGCAGGAAGGTCAGTCCGACGGCCAGCGGCGGCCGAGCCCTGCAGGAACGAGCGGCGGCTCGTGCCGAAGACGCTGGACGATAGGCTCGTGCATGTTTGTCATCCTTTATCTGGTTGCGCGAACCGCCGTCCCTGCCGGGGTCAACGGTCTTCAATTGCGGCCCTTCTCTATGCCTGCGGCGCCGGTCGGCGTTCGATACTTCGCTGTCAGTTCATTTCGGATCTTCACGTCGCGCATAGGTCATGATCGAGCGCCAGGCGGGCAAGCCTCAGCCATCTCGTCGATCTCCTTCTTGTAGATGCACAAGCGGCGGAGCGAGCACCATGGTGTCCCAGCAGGCCCGCATGATCAGCCCATTGTTGAAGCAATGGTCGCGGCAGATCGTGCCGACCCGGCCGGGATCGGCGAAGCGCTCGCGGGTGCTCTTGTCGCTGGTGAGTTCGATGGCGCCGATGAGGCCCTGACCGAGCGCGTTTCGCCGACGATCGGATGATCGGCCAGGCTCGCCAGCCGCTCGCGCGAAATAGGGCGCCAGCTCGCTGCACCCGCTCGACCAGTTTCTCCGCTCGAGGATTCGATGTTCTCCAGCGCAACGGCGCAGGCCACCGGATGGCCGGAATAGGTCATGCCGTGATAGAACTCGCCGCCCTTGTCGAAGAAGTCCCGATGATCGTCGTCGGCGAAGGCGACGGCGCCGATCGGCAGATAGCCCGACGACAGTCCCTTGGCCATCGGCACGATGTCGGGCTCGAAGCCCATGGTCTCGAAACCCCACCAGTTGCCGGTGCGGCCGAAGCCGCAGATCACTTCGTCGGCGATCAGCAGGATGCCGTATTTCCGGCAGATCGTTCTGCACTTCCGGCCAATAGGTCGGGGGCGGAATGAGCACGCCGGCCGCGCCCTGGATCGGCTCGCCGATGAAGGCCGCGACATTGTCGGGGCCGACTTCGAGAATCTTCTTCTCGACGTCGCGCGGCGGCTTGCAGGCCGAATTCCTCGGGCTCAGGTCGCCGCCGAAATCATACCAATAGGGCTGCTGGACATGGTGGAAGCCCGGCAGCGGCAAGCCGCCCTGCTCGTGCATGCCCTGCATGCCGCCGAGGCTCGCCGCGATCATGGTCGAGCCGTGATAGCCGCGGCGCCGGCCGATGAACATGGTTGCGATACGGCTTGCCCTTGAGCTTCCAGTAGTGGCGCACGAAGCGCACGATCGTGTCGTTGGCTTCCGAGCCCGAATTGACGAAGAAGACGTGCTTGAAGCGCTCGGGCATGCAGGACGGAGATCTTCGCCGCAAGCTCGGTCGCCGGCACCGTCGTCGTCTTGAAGAAGGTGTTGTAATAAGGAAGATCGAGCATCTGCCGGTAGGCGGCCTCGGCCAGCTCCTTGCGGCCATAGCCGACATTGACGCACCACAGACCCGCCATGCCGTCGAGAATCTTGTTGCCGTTGGCGTCCCAGATCCACACGCCGTCGGCATGGGTGATGACGCGCGGCGCCGCCTTCGGCATGGAAGGTCTTGTGGTCGGTGAAGGGATGAAAGTGATGGGCGATGTCGTGCCGGACGAGTTCGGCGATATCCAAATTCCTGAACTGCCTGTTCACGCTGCGTCCCCTTCGTTCCGCGGCGCCGCCTGCCAGCGAAATCCTGGCGTCCGCCAGAGTGAGGGTTGATGGTTTATCGTCACGCCTGCGTCCCTCTCATCACCCTTGCGGAAGGCAAAGGTCCCGCTTCTTCGTTGCGCAGCGCCGCTTGCCAGCGATTTTCGCACTTTGCCGCGGGGTTCGGCAAGAGGACGCGAATGTTCCGCAGAGCGCGAGGTTCGTCGACCGGAATATGTTTCACTGGTGAATCGTCATACCGTGAGGGTCCACATCGCCCAAAGCGGCGGCCATCAGGCGCTTGGTGTAGTCCTCGCTGGGATGGTCGAAGATGCTTGTCGGGGGCGCCCTGCTCGACCAGTTTGCCGTCCTTCATCACCATGATGTGGTCGGCCATGGCGCGCACCACGGCGAGATCGTGGCTGATGAAGAGGTACGACAGATTGTGCGACTCTGCAAGGATCGCGCAGGAGCTCGACGATCTGCTTTTGCACCTGGCGATCGAGGGCCGAGGTCGGCTCGTCGAGAACGACGACCCGCGGCTTCAGGATCATGGCGCGGGCAATGGCGATGCGCTGGCGCTGGCCGCCGGAAAATTCATGCGGATAGCGGTTGCGCAGCGTGGGATCGAGCTGCACTTCCTCCAGGGCCTGCGCCGGCGCGCCGGTCGCGCTCTGGCGTACGAATCGAGGCTCATGCACCAGCAGGCCCTCGGTGACGATCTGGCCGGCGGTCATGCGCGGCGACAGTGAGCCGAACGGATCCTGCAGGACGATCTGGATCTCGCTTGCGCAAGCGGCCGCATGGCGTCGCGGCCGAGCCTGGCGATATCCCGGCCGTCGAAATGGATGGCGCCTTCGCTCGGCAGGAGGCGCAGCAGCGCGCGGGCGAGAGTCGACTTTCCCGAACCCGAATTCACCGACAATGCCGATGGTCTGGCCTTGCCTGCAGCGAGACCGAGACCCGGTCGACCGCTTTCAACTGGATGGTCGACCGAGCGAGAAATCCGCCGCCGATCTTGAAGGTCACGTGGACATCGGTGCCATCGAGCACCGCCGGGGAGCCTTTGGCCGGCGGCGCCTTGCGGCCGGTCGGCTCGGCTGCCAAGCAGCGCCTGGGTGTAGGGATGTTTGGGCGAGCGAAAGATCGTCTAGCGACGTCGCCCTCCTCCACCACTTCGCCGAGCCGCATCACATAGACGCGGTCGGCGATGCGGCGGACGATGTTGAGATCGTGGGTGATGAAGATGAGACCCATGCCGAGCCGTCTCCTGCAGATCGGCCATGAGGGCCAGGATTTCCGCCTGGATGGTGACGTCGAGCGCCGTCGTCGGCTCATCGGCGATGAGCAGATCGGGATCGTTGGCGAGGGCCATGGCGATCATGACCGCTGGCGCTGGCCGCCGGAGAGCTCGTGAGGATAGCTCCTGAGCCGCCGCTCGGGATCGGGAATGCGCACGAGATTCAGCATCTCCACGGCGCGGGCACGCGCCGCCGCCCTGGCCGATGCCCTGATGATGGATGATCGGCTCGATGAGCTGATTGCCGACCTGATACAGGGGATCGAGCGAGGTCATGGGCTCCTGGAAGATCATGGTGATTTTCCGTCCCGCTGATCCGTGTTAAGCTCGGCTTGGGACAGGCGCGAGGAGATTCGCGCCGCGATAGTCGGCCACACCGTGGGCGCGGCCGTTGGAGGCGAGAAGGCCCATGGCGGCCATCATCATCTGGCTCTTGCCGGATCCCGATTCGCCCACGATGGCGACGGTCTCGCCGGCCTTCACATGGAGGTTGACACGCCTTGACGGCGTCGACGACGCCGTCATTGGTTTCGAAGTCGACATTGATGTCCTTGACCGCCAGAATGGTTTCGCCGTCCGACACGGCCTAGCGGTCCTTGCGGATCGAAGGCGTCGCGCAGGCCATCGCCGATGAAATTGAGCGCGAACAGCGTGGTGGTCAGGAAGAACGAAGGAAACAGGAGCAGCCAGTTGGCGCAGCCGATGTTCTTGGCGCCTTGCGCGATCAGCACGCCCCAGCTCGACATCGGCTCCTGGACGCCGAGGCCCAGGAACGACAGGAAGCTTTCGAGAATGATGACCTGCGGGACAAGCAGCGTCATGTAGATGACCACCGGGCCGAGGAGGTTGGGAACGATGTGGCGGACGAGGATGCCGCGGTTGGCGACACCCAAGCGCTTCGGCCGCCTGGACATATTCCTGGCGCTTGATCGACAGGGCCTGGCCGCGCACGATGCGCGCCATGTCGAGCCACAGGACCGCGCCCACCGCCAGGAACATCAGCACGAAATTCCGGCCGAAGAAAACCACCAGCATGATGACGAAGAAGATGAAGGGCAGCGAATAGAGGACATCGACGATGCGCATCATCACCTCGTCGGTCTTGCCGCCGAGGAAGCCCGAAGTCGCGCCATAGAGAACGCCGATCACCACCGCCACCAGGCCGGCAAGCAGGCCGATGGCGAGCGAGACCCGGCCGGCGATCAGGGTGCGGGTCAGCATATCGCGGCCGGAATTGTCGGTGCCGAACAGGAAGTAGAGGCGTTCGACGTCGGCGCTCATGACGAGCTCGTGCCGTCGGCGGACTTGCCGTCGATCCTGGCATTCTCGAACACGCTCGAGCGGTCGAGATAGCGGATCATGCGGTCGTCGATCGGCTTGGCCGAGCCTGCGATGACCAAGATGCGGCCATCCTCCTCCCGCCATTCGGCAAGCTCGAGCCGCGCCCGGCTGACCGCATCCTTGACCGCCTGGTCGATCATGTCGGGACTGCGGATACGGCTGGAGGCTGGGCGGGGTGCGCACGTAGTCCGGATAGATCGTGGAAAACTGATGCGGGGTGAACCACGGCCCCGCTGACGCAAACGATGATCATGATAAGCAGGAAGACGGCGCTTCCGGTCGCGGCGCGATTGTTTCCTTGCAGCCGCGACCAGCGCATCGGCCCACAGCGACCGGCCGGCGACCGGCAACCGGCACTGCGACGTCAGTCATAGCGCACCCGCGGGTCGACGGCCGCATACAGAAGATCGACGATGAGGTTGAACAGGATGGTGAAGATGGCGATCACCACCACCGTTCCCATGACCAGCGTATAGTCGCGGTTGAGCGCGGCCTCGACGAAGTAGCGGCCGATGCCGGGAATGGCGAAGATCGTCTCGACGATGATCGAGCCCGTCAGCAGCGCCGCGGCGGCCGGACCGGCATAGGAAACGATGGGCAGGACCGCGCCGCGCAAGGCATGCCGGATACACGACGCGAAAGTCGGAAAGGCCCAGCGCCCTGGCGGTGCGGATATGATGCGAGCGCAGGGCTTCGATCATCGAGCCGCGCATCAGCCGGGCCACGATGGCGATCTGCGGCAAGGCGAGGGTGACGATGGGTCCGATCTTGTTGCGAAGGCGCCGTCGCCCCAGCCGCCGACCGGAGTCCAGGTCAAGCGTCAGCGCAAAGAACAGCTGGAACAGCGGTGCGATGACGAAGGTCGGTATGGTCGATGCCCGCGGTGGCCGCGGCGATGACGCCATAGTCGGCGGGACGGTTCTGGTGCAGCGCCGCATAGATGCCCATGCAAGCCGCCGATGACGAGGGCGAGGACGAGCGCCGTGGCGCCGAGCTGGATCGATACCGGCAGGCCGGTCCGGAACAATTCGGCGACCGTGAAATCGGGCAGGTTGTAGCTCGGTCCGAAATCGCCCTGCAGCAGGTTCTGCAGATACAGCAGGTACTGCTTCCACAAGCGGTTCATCGAGATGATAGACGCGCTCGAGATTGGCCTTGATGACCGGATTGAGGCCCTTTTCCTGATTGAACGGCCCGCCGGGCGCCACCCGCATCAGGAAAAAGGAAATCGTGACGATGACGAAGAGCGTCGGAATGGCGGTCAGAAACCGCCGAACCACATAGCGCAGCATCGACGCCCCCGTGCGGCTTGCAAGATGCCGCTCCCGCGGGTCAGCGGGGGCGGTAGCCATGCACTGGCGAACTATTCCTTGCTCATGAAGCGGGTTGGATGCACTGTCCATGACGATTGTCCTCCCAGCCCTTGATCTTGGTGGAGACGATGTTGTGGAAGCTGTAATAGAGCAGCGGCATCACGCAAAGGTCGCGCGCGACGCCGATCGCCTCGGCATCCGACAGGCTCTTCATGCGCGCGCTTGGATCGGCTGCCGCGGCGGCGGCGGCAAGCAGATCGTCATACTCCTTGTTGGAGTACTCGCGCGTAGTTGTTGCCGGTGCCGGTCTTGCACAGGGCCAGGAAGTTCTCGGGATCCTTGTAGTCGGCGATCCAGCCGGCCCGCGCCACGTCGAAGTCGCCGTGCTGCTCGAGATGGCGCATAATGGGTCTTGGTGTCGGTGTTGAGCAGCGATACCTCGACGCCCAGGGGCTTCAGCTGTTCCTGGATCGCGACCGCCGTGTTCTTGTGGTTCTCCGAGGTGTTGTAGCGGATTTCCATCTTGAGCGGCTTGTCCGGGCCATAGCCGAGCTCGGTCGAGGATCTTCTTGGCTTCATCCTCGCGGTCGATCTGGGACATCTCGCATAGTCCGTGGTCGCGTTTCATAGCCGCCGATGCCCGGCGGCACGAAGGAGTAGGCCGGGATCATGGTGTTCTGCCAGACCTTCTCGGCCAGATAGTCGCGGTCGATGGCCATGGAGATGGCATGGCGGAGCTTGACGTTGTCCCACGGCGCCTTGGGAATCTTGAAGACATAGTAGTAGGTGCCGAGATAGGGACCGAGCTTGATCTGGTCGCCGAACTTCGCCTTGAGATCGGCGAGCTGCTCGGTCGGAAAGTCGTCGTTCAGATCGAGTTCGCCCGCTTCGAAACGCTTGATCGCCGTCGAGCGGTCTTCGGTCGGGATGAAGTTGACCGTGTCGATCTTGACATTGGCGGCGTCATAGAAGTTCGGATTCTTGACGAGCTTGATGTGATCGTTGGGGACGAATTCGGCGAGCATATAGGCGCCGTTCGAAACGAGATTGCCGGGCTTGATGAAATCGGCCCCGAATTTCTCGACATTGGCCTTGCTCACGGCATAGGTCGCCTGGTGGGTCAGCATTTCGAGGAAATAGGGCGTCGGCGCGTTGAGCGTCACCTCGAAGGTCAGGTCGTCCACCGCCTTGACGCCGAGTTCGTCGGGCTTCTTCTCGCCCTTGGTGATGGCTTCGGCGTTGACGACCGGCGCGAGCATGTAGGCGTATTCGGCGGCGGTCGCCGGATCGTCGAGCCGCCGCCAGGCGAAAACGAAATCATTGGCGGTGACCGGCGAGCCATCCGACCAATTGCCGTCGGCGCGCAGCTTGAAAGTGTAGACCTTGCCGTCATCCGACACGGTCCAGCTTTCGGCGGCGCCCGGAATGACTTCGGCCTTGGCGTCCTGCGATGGTGAGGCCCAGAAACAGATCGCGCAGAATATGGGCTTCGTAGACGGTCGAGGTCTTGTGCGGATCGAGCGATTCCGGATCGGCCGAATTGCCGCGGTTGAACACGACCTCAGCGCTGGCAACGCCCATGCTCGCAAAGAACAGGGCAGGAGCGACAGTGAGGGACCGGAACACCTTCAGCATGTAGTTCCTCCCTTGACTGATGGATGGCGGACTTCATGGCGCAGGTATTTGGTCACCGTATGGCGCCGAAGCGGACTATAGCATCGGCCTCAAGCCGTGTCCTCTCCCCAAGAAACGATCGCGCCGCCGGCGGCGCCGCGGCTCGTCTTTGCCCGCCGAATGCTCTACTTTTCTCCCCGCACGATCGTCGGGCGGCGGAACGGCCATGGACCTCGAATATGAATACAACATACGCGCGCGCGTGCCCGACCATCCGCGCCACATCGAGCAGTGGGAACAGGAGGCCGCGAGCTACCGGCGCAGCGCCAGGGCGGACTACGACCTTCACTACGGCGCCCGGCCCGCGCAACCGGGTCGATGTGTTCTGGTCCGATCACGGCGAAGGGGCAGCGCTCGCGGTGTTCATTCATGGCGGCTATTGGCGCTCGTTCGACAAGAACATATTCAGCCACATGGCCAAGGGCCTCAACGCCTACGGCATCACCGTGGCAATCCCGTCCTACAGCCTGTGCCCGGCGGTGCGCGTCGGCGACATCATCGAGGAGTTGCGCCAGGCGGTGATCTTCCTGCGCAACCGGTTCAAGCGGCGGCTGTTCGTATTCGGACATTCCGCCGGCGGCCATCTCGCGGCATGCCTGGTCGCCACGAAATGGGAACTCTTCGGCCAGCAGAGCGATCTCGTGCCCACCGCGCTCGCCATCAGCGGCGTTTTCGACCTGCGTCCTCTCCTCGGCACCTCGATAAATGCCGACCTGAGGCTCGAGGAAGGCACGGCGCGGGTATGGAGCCCGCTGTTGTGGCCAAGTCCCCAGGACAAGACCTTCGAGGCCTGGGTCGGCCAGCGCGAAACCGACGAGTTCCAGAGGCAGAGCAGGAGCATCGTGCCGGTATGGCTGGCAGCCGGCGTCAAGGCCCACTACCTCGAGATCGCGGGACAGGATCACTTCAGCGTGCTCCACCCGTTCGCCAATCCGGAAAGCGAGCTCACGGCGCGGCTGGCCAACCTCGCGGCCACTAGCAAATGAACGGCATCGCCATGACCGACAACGATGCAAAAGAGTGGGGCGAACGCACCGCCGCGGTGCATGCCGGCGAGGCGGTGGATCCCGTCACCCGCGCATCGTCGCCCAATCTCGTGATGTCGGCGACGTTCGCGCCGGAAGAGGTCACGGGTTTTTCGGCGCGCAACCGCGGGAACTACGAAGGGTTCGTCTACGCGCGCGTATCCAATCCCACGGTACGACAGCTCGAAGACAAGCTCGCCGCGCTCGAGGGTGCGCGAGGCGGCGCAATGTTACGCTTCCGGCATGGCGGCGAGCCACGCGGTCCTCGCCGGCCGGCTCGGCCGCGGCGACCATCTGGTGATTTCCGACACCAACTACGTGGCAACCGCCGAACTGGTGCGCGACACCCTGCCGCGTTTCGGCATCGAGGTGTCGCTGGTCGATACCGCCGATGCCCGATGACGTGGCGCGCGCCATCAGGCCCGAAACGAGGATGGTGTGGATCGAAACGCCGGCCAATCCCATCCTGCGCCTCGCCGACATCCGCGCCGTCGCCGAGCTCGCCCATGGCC
The DNA here is from genome assembly GCA_963780765.1 of uncultured Alphaproteobacteria bacterium. Lineage (GTDB taxonomy): Bacteria > Pseudomonadota > Alphaproteobacteria > Rhizobiales > Aestuariivirgaceae > CAWHQZ01. The sequence continues at coordinate 59,678 of CAWADI010000034.1, forward strand.
GCGGCGTGCGCGACGTCGTCGGTCAATTCGACCTTCGCCTCGCCGATCGCCACCAGGCCCATGGAGCTCGGCGCCGACTTCGTCATCCATTCGCTCACCAAATACATCGGCGGTCACGGCGATGCCATGGGCGGCGCGGTGCTCGGCCGCAAGATCCGATCTCGACGCCCTCAATCTCGAAGCGACGGTGCACTACGGCGGGGTGCTGTCGCCGTTCAATGCCTGGCTCATCCTCAGGGGCGCGGCCACCCTGCCGCTGCGCATGCGGGCGCACGAAGAGACCGCCCTTGCGGTCGCGAAGTACCTCGAAGGCCATGGCGGCGTCAGCCGCGTGATCTATCCGGGCCTTCCTTCCCATCCGCAGCATGAGCTGGCGCGGCGGCAGATGCGAAATTTCGCCGGCATGATGACCTTCGCGACGCGTGGCACCCGGCGCCGAGGTAGCCCGCCGCATGGTGGAGCGGCTGAAGGTTGTGCACTACGCCGTGTCGCTCGGCCATCATCGCAGCCTCATCTACTGGATCCCGACGGCCGCCGTCATGGCTCCACCTTCCGTCACCAGAACGAGGCGCTCACCCGCTACCGGGCATTCGCCGGGGACGGGCATATTCCGATTTTCGGTCGGCATAGAGAACGCCGAAGACATCTGCGCCGATCTCGACCAGGTGCTGTAGAAGGCAGGCCGGGCGTCAACGGTCGTGACGGCTCATCCAGCTTATCGCATAAGGCACGAACCATGGATTGCCCCAATAGAAGGGACTGGACGGCATGGCTCTGTCAAACGCGCTGTCGCCGCCCTTCTGGCCGAGAATGCGCCTGGCGAGTTTCCGGCCGAACAGCGTGCCCATGGGCACGCCGGCGAAGCAATAGCCGACGGCGTAATGGATCCATCATGGCTGCCGATGATGGGGAAAAAGATCGAAGGTGCCGCCGCACTTGCCGGTCCACACATGGTCGAAGCGCAAATGCGAAAGCTCCGGGAATATCCGCACGAGCCGCGGTGCAGCCGTTCTGCCATGAACGGAGGTCCTGGTTGCGACCGCCGGTGAGGCCGCCAAAGACGATGCGCGAGGGTTCGCCGGGCGCCCGCCTGATCCAAGTCGACGTTGAAGTTCCAGTCGATGCAGGTCCGGTCGCCCGGAAGCAGTTGCCGGAGCTGCTCGGGATCAGAGTTCCTGCGACACCGTCTGATAGGCATCGAACGGGATCACCCGGCGCCTGAGCCAAGGCGAGGCATCTGCCGGAATAGCCGTTGGTCGCCATGATCACGTCGCGGGCCGCTAACGCTTCCCCGCGGAGGTCGTCGACAACGAAACCGTCGCCGTCGCGCGGCAATGCCCTGAACCGGCGTACGGGCGGCAACGGCGACGCCGGCAGCCCGCGCGGCGTCGAGCAGCCCCTGGTGGTAGAGGCCGGGATGAAGGCCGGCGTGATCCGTCGATCCTGGCGCCGCCGAAATAGTGCCCGGTGGCGATCTCGCGCGCCTGTTGCGACCGGCTGACCATGGTGAAGGGTTCGCCCAGATGTCTCGCGCGCAGCGAGAATTCGCGGGCCATTGCCTCGTACATGGCTGAACTCGTGGCCAGCAGGAGCCGTCCTTGCTGACTGTAGTGGCAGTCGATGCTTCTCGCTCTCCACGGTCTCCTTGACCGCGAGAAAGGCTTCCATCAACTCGCCGTAGATCTGGGTGGCGAAGGCCAGGCCATGGCTCTCCATCAGGTCTCGGCGAACCCGTGCTTCAGGGTGCGTCCCACATAGCCCGCATTGCGGGTGCTGGCGCCATAGCCCGGCTCGCGCGCCTCGAACACCGTGACCTGGCTGCCGCCCCGGCCAGATGGAGGGCGGCCACAAGCCCGGTGATGCCGGAACCGACGATCGCCACGTCGGTGCGGGCGGCGGCGCCCGGCGGGTGCCTGCTTGCGGGGCGCTGCCCGCCACCAATAGGGATCGAAGGAACAGGTTTCGCGTCAGAACGCGGCTGCCGGACACGCCCCTCTACGCCCTCCGCGCCTTGTCGGCCTTCAGCCAGCGGAACAGCTCTTCCATGCGCGCCGCGATCAGCGCGTCGCCGTCGCGCTTCGACCAGTCATAGACGCCCTGGCCATTGGCGAGGCCGTTGGCGCCCTTGGCCACGAGTTCGGCGATTGCTGCGGGCGGTTCGGCGACGTGTCGAGATGCGGCATGAGCGAGTTGCCGAAGTGATACATCGTGGAGAGCCCGCCGGCATCGGCCGACTCGATCGGCCCGGTGATGCCGACGCGGCGGCCGAAGCTGTTGCGCACCACCGTGTCGATGGCCTCGGCGCTCGCCGCGCCCGATGCCCACAGCGCCCAGGCCTCGCGCAGCATGGCGAATTGCAGCCGGTTGCCGATGAAGCCCGGAATTTCCTTGTCGATGACGGCGGGCTCCTTGCCGGCCTCGCTTCAGAACGGCGCACACCCATGCCATAACATCGGGCGAAGTTTCCGGGCCGGCGCAGACCTCGACCAGCGGGATGAGCTGCGGCGGATACCAGAAATGCGTGGCGATCACCCGCTCCGGGTGCTGCACCTCGGCGATGAGCGCGCTGGCCGGCTGGCCGCTCGATGAGCCGAGAACCGCCGGCGGCGGACAGATGCGGTCGAGCTTGCCGAAAATCTCGAGCTTGAGCGGCAGGTCTTCGGTCACCGCCTCGATGACGAGTTGCGCAGCGGCCGCGTCCTCGAGGTCGCGCGACGTGCTGATCCGTCGCGAGCACGGCGGGAATTGCGCCGCCTCGAGCAGGCCATGGGCGGCGAAATCGTCGAGGCTCGCGGCGATCTTCTTCAGGGCGCGGTCAAGCGAGGTCATTGTCGCGGCCGACCATCACGACTTTCTTGCCGGCCGGCGCGAAAATCTGCGCGATGCCATGGCCGATGATGCCGTTGCCGATGACCGCGACCGTCTCGAGCTTCGCCAGGGTCATCCACGCCTCCCTTGTTGGCGGACCGCTTCGGCGGATTCTCTAGGCCTCGGCGGTGCGCGTCTCATGAGCCTTCTTCTGGCGCAGGTAGCTTCTCAAGCCAAGCGGGAGGCAGGCGAGGTAGAGCGCGGCGAAGACGGTCAGCATTTCCCAGGGGAAGGCGATCAGCAGCAGCACGAAGAGGGCGGCAATGGCAGCACCGGCAGCACCAGGTCGCGATCGATGCGCTTGCCGAGCGTCTTGCCGGAAAAGGTCGGGACCCGGCTCACCATCGGCACGCGACGGGGGCGATGTAGGGCAAGATGAGTGGCGAACGGCTTGCCGCCCGGCGTGCCCAGGAGAAACCCCACATACATGGGCGCCATGGCAAGCCCGGCACCGGCCGGCGCGGGTGCGCCGGTGAAGAAGTTGGCGTCGTCCGGGGGCTTGTCGGGATCGTCGAGGCGACGTTGAAGCGGGCGAGCCGCAACGCGCAGCAGATCGCCAGGCCAAGGGCGACGACCCAGCCGAGGTTCCTCAGCGCGTGCAGCGACCACAAGATAGATGAGCATGGCCGGAGCCACGCCGAAATTCACGAAGTCGGCGAGCGAATCGAGCTCCGCGCCGAACCGCGAGGTGCCCTTGAGCAGGCGCGCGAGCCGGCCGTCGACGGCATCGAGCACGATGGCGATGATGACCGCGCCGACGGCGAGCTCGATAGCGGCCCTCGATGCCGAGCCTGATGGCGGTGACGCCGCTGCACAGGGCCAGCAGCGTAATGAGGTTGGGCAGCAGAAAGCGCACGGGGACCGTCTTGAACCGGCGCAGCCGCTGTTCGACGCGTGTCATCGAGATGCTCGGGGGGAACGGTCGGCCATCGGATCGCTCCTCCGGTCAGCTGCGCCGCGACGCCGTTCGGGCTCGCTCGACGTACAGGTCGGCAAGGACGGTTTCGCCGGCAATGGCGCGCTGGCCGACGGCGACCAGGCGCCTTGCCCTCGGGCAGATAGACATCCACCCGGCTGCCGAAGCGGATGAGGCCGAAGCGCTGGCCGCCGGCAGGCGCTCGCCCTCGTTCACGAAGCGCACGATGCGGCGCGCGATCAGGCCGGCAATCTGCACGACGCCGATCAGCTGCCGCCCCGGCCATCTCGATGGTGAGCGCCTGGCGCTCGTTGTCGTCGCTCGCCTTGTCGAGCTCGGCGTTGAGGAACTTGCCCGGCATGTAGGTGATGCGGGTCAATGCGGCCGTCGACCGGCGAGCGGTTCACATGGACATCGAAGACATTCATGAAGATCGAGATGCGCGGTCGCGCGGCTCGCGCCAGATCGAGCTCGGAGCGGCGGGATCACTTCCTCGACGGCGCTGACGCGCCATCGGCCGGCGAGATCACCAAGCCCTGCGCGCAGCGGCGTCACGCGCTCCGGATCGCGGAAGAAATAGGCGCACCAGACGGTGAGCGACCAGTCCGCAGCCAGCCAACGAATCGCAGGTCCAGATAGAAAAAGAACGAGCGGCGATGGCCAGCAAAAATGGCGACGAACCGATAGCCCTGGCGGTGGACGGGCACGAAGGCCGAAGTGAATGGAGTTCAGCATGGCTCTTCATAGCGGCCGGGCTTGCGGGGCGCAAAGGTTTGCGTTTCCGTCGGCAGCACAAGGCCGGGCGTCAGACCGTCGGCGCGGGCGTCCGCGTTCTCGGCGCCGCGCCGGCGCGCGGGTTCCGTCGCTATCCTCGACTGCTGCCCGCGCCGCTGGCGGCGAGCTTGCGGCGGGCCTCGTCGGCCTCGCGCTGGCGGTTCCACATGGCGGCATAGACGCCCTGTCGGCTGCAGCAGACGCGTCATGCCGGCCGCGCTCGACGATGCGGCCGCCATCGAGCACGATGATCTCGTCGGCATCGACGACGGTGGACAGGCGGTGGGCGATGACCAGCGTGGTGCGGCCCTGCGGACACCTGCCGCAGCGCGGCCTGGATGTCCTGCTCGGTCTTGGTGTCGAGCGCCGAGGTCGCCTCGTCGAGCACCAGGATGGGCGGACCCTTGAGGATGGTCCGGGCGATCGACGACCCGCTGCTTCTCGCCGCCCGAAAGCTTGAGGCCGCGCTCGCCCACCATGGTGTCGTAGCCCTTGGGCAGGCTGATGACGAAGTCGTGGATCTGCGCCAGCTTGGCGGCTGCGTCGACTTCCTCATCGCTGGCATCGGGCCGGCCGTAGCGGATGTTGTAGCGGATGGTGTCGTTGAACAGCACGGTGTCCTGCGGCACCATGCCGATGGCCGCGCGCAGCGATTCTTGCGTGACCTCGGCGATGTCCTGCCCGTCGATGCGGATGGCGCCGCCGGTCGGATCGTAGAAGCGGTAGAGCAACCGCGAGATGGTCGATTTGCCGGCGCCGGAGGGGCCGACGATGGCGACCGTGTGCCCGGCGGGCACGCGTGAAGCGACAGCTCGCGGATGATCGGCCGGTCGCGGATCGTAGGCGAAGCTCACATTGTCGAACGCGATCTCGCCCGCTCGACGACTCAGGGGCCGGCGCGCCCGGCTTGTCCTTGATGTCGGATCTCGACGGTCGAGCAGCGAGAACATGTCCTCGACGTCGATCAGGCCCTGCTTGATGTCGCGATAGACCGAGCCCATGAAGTTGAGCGGCATGTAGAGCTGGATCATCAGCGCGTTGATCATGACGAAGTCGCCGACCGTCAGCCTGGCCTGGCGCTGACGTCGAGGCCGACATGACCATGACGATCGTCGAGCCCGACGAGAAGATGCACCGCCTGGCCGGCGTTGAGCACCGCGAGCGAGGTCCAGGTCCTGATCGCCGCGCTTTTCATATTGCGCCATGGACGCGTCGAAGCGCTCGGCTTCATGCTCCTCGTTGCCGAAATATTTCACGGTTTCGAAATTGAGCAGGCTGTCGATGGCCTTGGTGTTGGCATCGGTGTCGGCATCGTTCATGTCGCGGCGGATGCTGATGCGCCACTCGGTGGCGGCAGTAGGTGAAGCCGATATAGAGAACGACGGTGCGCACGATGACCAGCGGCGTAGAGCCAGCCGAAGGTCCAGGCAGGATGCCGGCCACAAAGGCGATTTCGAGCAGCGTCGGAAAGGTATTGAATAGCGAGTAGCGCAGCACCGTGTCGATGCCCTCGGTGCCGCGCTGCAATGATCCGCGACAGGCCGCCGGTGCGGCGTTCGAGATGAAATTCGAGCGACAGCGCATGGAGATGGCGGAAGGTGCTGATGGCAAGCTCGCGCACCGCGCGCTGGCCGACCTTGGCGAATAGCGCATCGCGGATCTGCGCCAACACCACCATCGTGATGCGGCCCACGCCATAGGCGAGCACCAGGGCGATGGGCACCGAAAGGAGCAGGATTGCCGTTGCCGGCTGGGTTTCCGAGCCATGTGGCCGGTTGAGGGCATCCACGGCGTACTTGAAAGCGAACGGCGTGGCGACCGTGATCACCTTGGATGCGACGAGAGCCAGGAGAGAGAGAACGATGCGCGCCTTGAGATCGAACCGGCCGGGCGGCCACAGATAAGGCAGAACGGCCCGCACGGTGGCAAGCGAATTGCCGTCGCCGGTGCGGCCGGCGGCGCCGGCCTTGATGCTCAAGCGCTTCATGATATCCCAGTCAAAGAAAACGGCGGTGGCGCATGGCCACCACCGGCATCATCCTTCGAACAGTGCGCTCTTACTAGCTGGCAAGCAATCCGACCCTCGGACCCGCGCTGACAGGTTTCGCCAAAAGGCGCTAACCGGATGTAGTGCCGCCGGCTGACACCGGGCAAGGGCTCCTTTTGCTTCGGATCGATCATCTCGGGGCAACCACGCCCGGGGTCGCAAATATCTGTCCGGGATAGATGAGATCGGGACTGCGGATCTGTTCCTTGTTGGCCTGGTAGATGACCGTGTACTGCACGCCCTCGCCATAAATGACTTGGGATATGCGCCAGAGGTTGTTGCCCGGCTGGATTACCACCCTGCCATTGCGCGGCTGGCCGGCCTTGGGCGCCCCGGCAGCAACCGCCGGACCGGCGGCGCCGCCGGACGAGGGTGAGACCGCCGAAGCCGACTGCGGCCGCCGCATCGGCCGGAAGGGTTGGCAACGCCGCATCGCTGCTCGTCGTCGGGACATGTGCCGGCGAGCCAGGTTCAGCCGTCGCGGAGGAGCTGGCGGACAGCGCTTCGGCTTGCGCGCCGGCGGCCGCATCTCGAGACTGAGCGATTTCCGGTGTTTCCGCCGCGACGGGGTAACGGCCTGCGGATCAGATCCCGTGTCGCCGACTTCGGCGCCGGTGGCAGGAGCTTGTGGCGGAGCAGCGGCGACAGCTTCTTCCGCCGCGGGAGCCACAGCCGGCGGTTCCGCAACCTTGCTGGCGGCGTCAGCGCCGGTGGCAGGGTCTTGCGTCGGAGCAGCGGCGACAACTTCTTCCGCTGCGGAAGCCATGGCCGGTGTTTTTCACAACCGTGTCGGCGGCTTCAGCGCCCGTGGCAGGGTCTTGCGTCGGAGCAGCGGCGACAGCTTCTTCCGCCGCGGGAACCACAGCCGGCGGTTCCGCAACCTTGCTGGCGGCGTCAGCGCCGGTGGCAGGGTCTTGCGTCGGAGCAGCGGCGACAACTTCTTCCGCTGCGGGAGCCATGGCCGGCGGTTCCACAACCGTGTCGGCGGCTTCAGCGCCCGTGGCAGGGTCTTGCGTCGGAGCAGCGGCGACAACTTCTTCCGCTGCGGGAGCCGCAGCCGGCGGTTCCACAACCGTGTCGGCGGCTTCAGCGCCCGTGGCAGGGTCTTGCGTCGGAGCAGCGGCGACAACTTCTTCCGCTGCGGGAGCCGCAGCCGGCGGTTCCGCAACCGTGTCGGCGGCGTCAGCGCCGGCGGCAGGGTCTTGCGTCGGAGCAGCGGCGACAGCTTCTTCCGCCGCGGGAGCCGCAGCCGGCGGTTCCGCAACCGTTTCGGCGGCTTCAGCGCCGGTGGCAGGGTCTTGCGACGGAGCAGCGGCGACAATTTCTTCCGCCGCGGGAGCCGCGGCCGGCGGTTCCGCAACCGTGTCGGCAGCTTCAGCGCCGGCGGCGGGATCTTGCACAGGAGCAGCCGCGACCAAGTCCTCTGCGGCGGAAGCCGCGGCCGGCGGCTCGGCGCTCGGCACCTTCGGCTGGGGTTGAGCCTGTCCGCTCGACGTGATCTCCCCCGGTTTTTCTGCCGTATCGGCGCCGACGGCAGCTTCGCCTGTTGCACTCGAAACGCCTCGTTGCGCAGGCTCATCAGGGGCCGGGGACGATTGCTCAGGAACTGCGGCTGGTGGCTGCTGAATTAGCGCGGCAACCGCCGTCGGGTCGGCCCGGACAAACGGCAGTTCCACGCGTTCGGCGACCGATCCATCGGCATGCAGCTTGTCGACCCTGAGATTGTGCGTGCCGGGCCTGATGTTTTCTTTTCCCGCGAACTGCCAGTTGCCGCCGGCTTCCACCCTGGCATCGCCGACATGGTTGTTGTCGACATAGAGGCGAACGGTCGCACCGCCGTCGGCGGTCCCGGCGAAAAGTATATCGCCCCGGTCGTTATAGTCGACGGTGGCGAGATTGAGGGGCAAATCGGCCCGCGGCTGCGGGGGCGAAGCAGCAGTATCGGCGATGGCATTCGCATTCCCATCCGGATTTACGGCGGCGACCGTGCTCTCGGCTGCCGAATTGCGGGCGGTTCGGCCGCATCGGCTTCGGCCGCGGCGGGCATGGCGGGCGGTTCGGCCGCGGCAGACATGGCAGGCGGTTCGGCCGCGGCAGACATGGCAGGCGGTTCGGCCGCGGCAGACATGGCAGGCGGTTCGGCCGCGGCAGGCATGGCAGGCGGATCGGTGACCGGCAGACTCTGCGGCGGGGTCGGCCGCCCCAGAGTTTGCGGCGGGTTCGGGCGGCTTTACCGGGGCGACCGCGACGGCCGAACGAGGCTGCTGGAGAACCCTCGATGGCCGGTTGTTCTCGCTCAGCACCACGAGCGCCCTGTCGGCGCCCCGTTCCGGAACCTTGAGGGCAATCGACTGCTCGGAGGTAACCGGCGCGGCATCCGGCTGCTGCATTCGCAGGGTTACCTGATGGTCGCCCACCGGCAGAGGCTCCGGCGGCACCATAACCCACGCGCCTGCAGGGTCCGTCTTCGCCGATCCGATCGGCTGATCATTGAACAGGATCGTCACCTCGGAATTGGGCAAGACCGCGCCCGGCCAGAACGGCCGTTCCGTCGGGCTCGACGCGAATTGTATCGAAGCTCGGCTTGGAATTGTCGGGGGCAGCATCCGGAACGGCCGGCGAGGGGGCGTCATCGGCAGCGGGCTGTTCGGATGACACCGCGGCCGTCTTCGTCGAGGAAACCGGTTCGGAGCCTTCGACGGCCCCGGACTTTGCCGGCGAGCTTGCATCCTCCTTCTCCGCCGTGCTTGTCGTCGCTGGCGCCGGCGCGGGATCGGCCGAACCGCTCGAGAGCATGACCCCGGTTCGCCGGGACCGGATGGTTCGTTCCACCTGTCAGCAGTTATGCCGAGCAAGGCGGCCATGGCCGCAAGAGCGGCGCCGGAAAACACAAACAGCGGGTTGATCATGATCTGCCACCGAGTTGGAAACATGCCCCAAAAAGGGCGGTGTCCGTCGCAGTCTCGTCCCTTCAGCCCCGGAGAACACGGACGCACTGCGAACAGGCGGCCAGAAGGGAGAATTGTAACGCCAAGAGCCTATAATGCTGTGATTTTGGCATAAAAAATCAGTGGCAGGGCAAAAAAATTGTGCTGAATGGGCAAATGGACACACTCACAACCGTGAAAAGAGAGATTTGCGTATTCTGCGGGGTCGGGTTCGGGCTGAACCCCGCTTACGCCGAGGCGGCGCGCGCCCTGGGGTCGGAACTGGCCAGCCGCGATGCCGGGCTCGTATACGGCGGAGGCTCCAACGGCCTCATGGGCGAAGTGGCGAGGGCAGTCAAAGCGGCGGGCGGCCATGTCACCGGCATCATCCCGGAGTTCCTGGGCGCCAAGGAGCGAATGTTCACCGATGTCAACGAACTCATCGTCACCACGACCATGCATGAGCGCAAGATGACGATGTTCGAGCGCTCCGACGGATTTGTCGCGCTCCCCGGCGGCATCGGCACGCTCGAGGAGCTCACCGAGATCGCCACCTGGGCGCAGCTCGACCAGCACACGAAGCCGATCATGCTGTGCAACATCGAAGAATTACTGGGAGCCGCTGCTGGCGCTCTCCAGCACATGCGCGAGGAGGAGTTCATCCGCGCGGGCATGGACTTCAAGCTGGATATCGTCACGCGGGTGGGACGATGCGGTTGCAAGAGTGCTGGAGCGCCTGCGCACCGAGCGTCAGAGCGTGCCGCTCAAGCCGCTTCGGCAGCAGATGTAGAGTTCGACGAGCGGCTCGTTTCGCCCGCTCTTCCGCGCAGCGCCTCGATCGGAAGAGATCAGGCCTATCCACACCAGCGCGAAAGAGAACAAGCTTCCACTTGTCCATGGGCTCGCGAAAATAAAGACCGCGGTCAGGAAGACCAGGGACGGCGAGATATATTGCAGAAGCCCGGCGGTCGAATAGCGCAGCCGCTGGATGCCGGCGGCGAAGAACATCAGCGCGGTGGCGGTAAACAGGCCGAGCCCATCAGCAACAAGGTGTCGGCGGCGCCCGTGAGAAATGCCGTCGTTCGTGACCGATGTCCCGAGATCGCGTAAGCAAGCGCGAAGGGCAACGATAACAGATCTCGACGAAGAAACCCGCACTGCGCCCAGCGATATTCTTGCGGATCAGGCCATAGAGACAGAAGGTCGCGGCGAGCATCAGGCCGAGCCAGGGAAACACCCCGACAGCGAAGGTCTGGATGACGACGCCCAGGGCGACGAGCGCCAAGGCAGCGACCTGCTGGCGGTGAAGCGCTCGCCCAGGAACAGAAAGCCCATCACCACATTCATGAGCGGGTTGATGTAGTAGCCGAGGCTGCTTCCGCGTGCGGCCGACCTCGATGGACCAGACGTAGAAGCCCCAGTTGAATACGATGAGGGCGGAGCAAGGGCCATGAAGCGAGATGCGCGGCGAGGCGAGGGCTTCGCGCACCTCCGTTGTCGCCGACCAAGCACCAGGATCAGCGGCGGCGAAGGGCAGCGACCCAGAGGCCGCGATGCACGGCCATCTCCAGGCGGCGAGACATGGTCGCATGGAGCCGAAATAGTACGGCCATGGCGCCCCAGATCGAGATGCGCGAAAAGGAGAAAGATCACGCCTTTGTCGGGCTTCCGAGAAACCCGTCAGAGCCGGCTTCACAGGGCGGACGGAGGTCATTGCCGCATCTAGCGCGGCACGGCATCATGACCAAGTTCGCGGCACTCATGCGCCCATTCTGGGACGCATGAGCTGCCCGCATGTCGACCTGACGGCAGATCACGCGCGTCGCGGCTGAGCTTGTAGATGATCGAATCCGACAGCGCCTGGAACGAGGCATCGACGATATTGGGCGAAACGCCGACGGTGAACCAGCGGTCGCCCTTGCCGTCGCGGCTTTCGATCAGCACCCGGGTCGTGGCTCCCGTTCCGCCATTGAGGATACGCACCTTGTAGTCGACAAGCTCGAGATCGTCGATGTAAGCGCTGGTACTTGCCGAGATCCTTGCGCAGCGCCACGTCGAGCGCATTGACCGGGCCGTTGCCCTCGCCCGCCGATTGATGAAGGTCTCGCCGTCGACCTTCACCTTGACCACGGCCTCGGAAATCGGTGACGAGCTCGCCCAGCGCATTGTGGCGCTGCTCGACGATGACGCGGAAGGCTAGCACGTCGAAATAATGGGGCACGCTGCCGAGCAGTGCGCCGGGCCAGAAGCTCGAAGGAGGCATCGGCCGCCTCATAGGCATAGCCCACGGCCTCGCGCTCCTTCACTTCGCGCAGCAGCGCATCGAGGCGCTTGTCATCCTTCGACACCTCCATGCCGATGCGGTGCAGCTCGGCGAGGAGATTGGATTTTCCCGCCTGGTCGGAGACCAGCATGCGGCGGCGATTGCCGACGGTTTCGGGCGTCACATGCTCGTAGGTTTCCGGTTCCTTGACGATGGCCGAGGCATGAATGCCGGCCTTGGTGGCAAAGGCGCTCTTGCCGACATAGGGCGCCTGGGCGTTGGGCGCGCGGTTCAGCAGTTCGTCGAAGGCGCGCGACACATGGGTGAGGTTCTGCCAGCCGCTCGTCGGCAACGCCGATGTCGAAGCGGTCGCGGAAGGATTTCTTGAGGCCAGGGTCGGGATGATGGAGACGAGATTGGCATTGCCGCAGCGCTCGCCGATGCCGTTGAGCGTGCCCTGGATGTGGCGGCACGCCCGCATCGACGGCGGCCAGCGAATTGGCGACGGCCTGATCGGTATCGTTATGGGCGTGGATGCCGAGATGGGTGCCCGGAACGGTTTTCGCCACGTCGCGGACGATCTCTCGAAATCTCATGCGGGCATGGTGCCGCCATTGGTGTCGCAGAGCACCACCCAGCGCGCGCCGGCGTCGTAGGCGGCCTTGGCGCAGGCCAGCGCATAGTCGCGGATTGGCCTTGTAGCCATCGAAGAAATGCTCGCAGTCGACCAGCACTTCCTTGCCGGCGACCGGCGGCCTCGACGGACTGGCGGATCGACGTCGAGATTTTCCTCGTTGGTGCAGCCCAGCGCCACGCGCACATGATAGTCCCAGGACTTGGCGACGAAGCAGATGGCCTTGGCCTTGGCGCGTGAGCAGGTCCTGCAAGCCCGGCATCATTGGCGACCGAGCGGCCCTGGCCGCTTGACCATGCCGAAAGCGGTGAAGGTCGCGCGCATTGGCCGCTCCTCGGCGAACAGCGCCGTATCGGTCGGGTTGGCGCCGGGATAGCCGCCCTCGATGTAATCGACGCCCGAGACTCGTCGAGCAGTCCCGATGACCACCAGCTTGTCATCGAGCGAGAAATCGACGCCGGGCGTCTGCTGGCCGTCGCGCAGCGTGGTGTCGAAAAGATAGAGGCGCTCCCGGTGCTCGACACCGCCGCTCATCGCTTGAGCTCCCACGCAGTCGTGCCGTCCTTGTTGTCCTTGAGCACACGCCCATGGCCGCGAGCTCGTCGCGGATGCGGTCAGCTGTCCCGCCAGTTCCTTGCGGCGCGGGCAGCAGTCTCGAGCGGCAATCAAGCTCGTCGATCCTTCGCCGTGGCGACCGGCGGAGTAGACGCGGTGTCGGCGAGACCGCCGCACAAAACTCAAGCGCCCGCAGGCTCGCCATGCACCGTCGCGCGATGGCCTGCCTTGTCCAGCTCATGCAAGCCTGTTGATGGCCTCCGGGACATATTCAGATCGTCGAACAAAGCGCACGCGACTGCATCATCGAATTCGTCCGCACGGCCGGCATCGTTCCTGTATCGGTCACAGAAACCGGTCAGCATCCGCGACGAACTCTGCAAGCTCCTTCGCCGTCCAGTCCATCGGCTGGCGATAATGGGTGCGCAGCAGTTGAAACCGAACCACCTCGCCCGGCCAGTCGCGTTCGAGCACGCTCGTTCATGGTCACGAAATTGCCCGCAGGCTCTTGGACATCTTCTCGCCCTTCGACCTGCAGGAAGCCGTTGTGCATCCAGACATTGGCCATGACCGGCGCGCCGAAGGCCGAGCGGGACTGGGCGATCTCGTTTTCATGATGCGGGAAAATCAGGTCGATGCCGCCGCCGTGGATATCGAACTTCGCCCAGATGCTTCTAGCTCATGGCGGAGCATTCGATATGCCAGCCGGGCCGGCCGCGTCCCCACGGGCTTTCCCAGCCCGGAATCCGGGCGGCGACGGCTTCCACAGCACGAAATCCATCGGATCCTTCTTGTAGGGGCGACCTCGACGCGCGCGCCGGCGAGCATCTCATCGAGCGAGCGGCCGGACAGCCCGCCGTAATCCGTCATGCTCGGCACGTGGAACAGCACGTGGCCGTCCGCCTCATAGGCGTTGCCGCTGGCGATCAGCCGATCGATGAGATCGATCATGGTCGCGATATGTCGGTGGCGCGCGGCTCGAAGCTCGGCGCCAGCACGCCCAGCGCAGCCATGTCGTCATGAAACTGGCTGGCCGTGCTCTCGGTGAGCTCCGCGATCGATACCTTCTCCTCCGCCGGCGCGCGCATTGATCTTGTCGTCGACATCGGTGATGTTGCGCACATAGATGACATGGTTTTCGCCATAGAGATGGCGCAGCAGCCGGAACAGCAAGTCGAACACGATGACCGGCCGGGCATTGCCGATATGCGCGAGATCGTAGACCGTCGGGCCGCAGACATACATGCGGACACGCCTGCGGATCGTCGGGGCGGAAGTCCTCCTTGCGGCGGGTGAGAGAGTTGTAGAGCCTTAGCGTCACGGCATCCCGGGGCTCGCCGGACCGGAGATCGCTTCGTCAGAAAGTTGAGAAAAGCGGCCGCCTGCCAGCGCTTGTCGAGCTAGCTGATAATTCTGCAGCGGCACGAAGCGGCTGCACTGGCGGAAAAGGCAAGCATGGCGGCACAATGGCCAAAGCCTCACCAGCCGTCAAGCCTAGCCGTTCGCGCATGACTTATCAGTTGTTAACGCCACTGCCGCAGGACGGCGCCATTGGCTAACTTCCTGCGCGCTCACCTCCGGCATACTCACCCAACAGGACCCTGTTTTCTTGCTGCTCACGCCTCTTGCCCGCGCCGCCATGTGGATGGCCCTCTGGATCTGCTCGACGCTCGGCATGACGGTCGCCGGGCGTGAGCTTTCCCGCGAAATCCAGGTGCTGGAGATACTGGCGCTGCGGAATTTCATCGGCTCGGCTCTACTACTGCCGCTCGTCGTCTGGTCGGGCGGCAGGCTGTTCCATACTCAGAATGCGCTCCTTCATCTTGCCCGCAATTGCGTTCACTTCTGCGCCCAGTACTTGTGGTTCCTCGCCGTGGCGCTGATCCCGCTTGCACAAGTGGTATCGATCGAATTCACGATGCCTATCTGGACGGCGATCCTGGCAGCCCTGATTCTCGGCGAACGCATCAACCTGATGCGGGCTCTGGCGATCATGTTTGGTTTTGCCGGCGTGCTCCTCATCGTCGGTCCCGGCCTGGTGACCGTCCGGGCCGGGGCGCTCGCCGCACTCGGTTCGGCGATCGGCTTCAGCCTGTCGGTGACACTTGTCAAACGCCTGACCGAGGCCAATGGCGCACTTACCATCCTCGTCCACATGTTTGCGGCCCAGGCGGTGTTGTCGGCGCTGCTGGTCAGTTGTCTTGCCCTCGCCGCGCCGGAACTTTTCACATGGGTATGGCCGTCGCCGGCGTTGTATCCATTCGTGGCGCTGCTCGCCGTCGCCGGAACGGCGGGGCATTTTTTTCTGACCCGGGCGACGGCGGCAATCGACGCAACGTTGGTGGCTCCCATGGATTTCCTGCGTGTGCCGCTTACGGCACTCATGGGCTTTGCGTTCTATGGGGAGCCGCTCACCGCGGCCATCGCGATGGGCGCCGGGCTGATCCTGCTCGGGAACCTGCTGAATGCCCGCAAGGAGACGGCATAGGTGACGGCCAGGGAGGGAAACGTGCACACGTTCGGCTTCGTGCTCATTGCGCTCGCCGCGCTGTGCTGGTCGTCGGCGGGACTGTTCGTGCGCTTCATCGAAGCCGACGCCTTGACCATGCTGTTCTGGCGCGGCGTGTTTGCCGGCACGGCGGTGTTCGCCTACTTTTTCGCCGCCCACCGCGGCGATTCCCTGGCGGTGCTGCGGACGCTGCGCTGGCCGGCGCTCGGCGTCGCCGTGGCGTCGGCGACGGGGATGGTGTGCGGCATCAGCGCGCTGCGCTACACTACAGTCGCCGAAGCGCTGATCATCTACGCGACGGTGCCTTTCGCAACCGCCGCCTTGGCGCGGATATTCATCGGGGAACGAGCACCTGTATCAACCCTGGTGGCAGCCGCGATTGCACTGGGCGGGGTTGCGCTCGCGCTCGCCGGCTCGGACGCCGCCGGCAACGTCAGCGGCAACCTTCTCGCCTGCGGCATGGTCGGGGGCATGGCGGTCATGACGGTGATCATGCGGCGGTATCCGGACGTACCGATGATCCCGGCCCTCGGGCTCTCGACCTGGCTATCGTCAAGCTACTGCCTCGTCTTCGCCGCGACGCTGAGGGTGTCGGCAAGCGACTTCGTCGCCGCCGCGCTCTTCGGCGTGATCCAGAACGCCGGCGGGCTCGTTCTCTATGCCATCGGATCGCGCCGCATCCCGGCCGCCCAGGCGACCCTCATCGCCTCGCTCGAAAGCCCGCTCGCTCCCCTCTGGGTGTGGCTGGTGTTCGCCGAAACACCGAGCCCCCTGACGCTTGCCGGAGGTTGCATCGTGCTTGTGGCCGTGTTCGGCCACATGATATGGGAAATGCGAAAGATCCGGGCCTTGCGGTAACCGGTCGCTGCCATTACTCCGCCGCCTCGGTGGCGCCGGCCTCCTCGTCTTCGTATGACGACGCAGGGCGCGGGCGCAGCGCCTGCTCTTCCTTCATTTCCTCGGCGACGAGGAAAGCGAGCTCGAGCGCCTGGGCCGCATTGAGGCGCGGATCGCAGAAGGTGTGGTAGCGGTCCTTGAGATCGACCTCGGACACGGCCTGAAAGCCGCCAGTGCATTCGGTGACGTCCTTGCCGGTCATCTCGACATGGATGCCGCCGGCATGGGTGCCTTCGGCCTGATGGATGTCCATGAAGCGGCGCACTTCGACCATCACCTGATCGAAGGGCCGGGTCTTGTAGCCGGTCGAGGCCTTGATGGTGTTGCCGTGCATGGGGTCGCACGACCACACGACGTGACGGCCCTCCCGCTTCACGGCGCGGATCAGCTCCGGCAGGTGCCTTTCGACCTTGTCGGCGCCGAAGCGGGTGATCAGGGTGAGCCGGCCCGCTTCATTCTCGGGGTTCAGAATGTCGATCAGCCGGAGCAGATCGTCGGGCTTCAGCGTCGGACCGCATTTCAGGCCGATCGGGATTCTTGATGCCGCGGCAGAACTCGACATGGGCATGGTCGGGCTGGCGGGTGCGATCGCCGATCCACAGCATGTGGCCGGAGGTTGCGTACCAGTCGCCGCTGGTCGAATCGACGCGGGTCATCGCCTGCTCGAAGCCCAGCAGCAGGGCCTCGTGGCTGGTGAAGAATTCGGTCGAGCGCAGTTGCGGCGCCGTGTCGGCATTGATGCCGCAGGCGCGCATGAAGCCCATGCGCCTCGGTGATGCGATCGGCAAGCGCCTGGTAGCTCTCGCAGGCGGGCGAGCCGTTCAGGAAACCGAGCGTCCATCTGTGGACATGCTCGAGATTGGCATAGCCGCCGCTGGCAAAGGCGCGCAGGAGGTTGAGCGTCGCCGCCGACTGCCGGTAGGCCATGATCTGGCGTTCGGGATCGGGCAACCGCGGCTTCAGCCGTGAAGTCGATGTCGTTGACGATGTCGCCGCGATAGCTCGGCAACTCCTGACCGCCGACCGCTTCGGTCGGCGACGAGCGCGGCTTGGCGAACTGGCCGGCGATGCGGCCGACCTTCACCACCGGCTGGCCGCCGGCGAAGGTCAGGACCACCGCCATCTGCAGGAAGACGCGGAAGAAGTCGCGGATATTGTCGGCGGAATGCTCGGCGAAGCTCTCGGCGCAGTCGCCGCCCTGGAGCAGGAAAGCCTTGCCCTCGGAAACCTTGGCGAGCTTGCGCTTGAGCTTGCGCGCCTCGCCCGCGAAAACGAGCGGCGGATAGCCGGCCAGGCGTCTTTTCCACGTGCGCCAGCTTCGCCGCGGTCGGCGTAATCCGGCATCTGGACCGCCGGCCTGTCGCGCCAGCTTTCGGGTGTCCACGCCGTTGCCATGATCTGCTCCAGGTTGGGCGGCCTTATACACGCGCGATTTGATCTACACCAGTTTCAGGACGGCCGGCCTATCCGAATCTCGGGCGGGAGGGGCGCCTATCAGCGTGACTCCCGGGTCACCTCGAGATGTCGCATGAGCGCCGTTTCGGCGGATGCATAAGCTTCCTGGCGCGCCACACTCCAGTACTTCAGCTCTTCGAGCTTTATCGGCCGCCCCGACACGGCACAGCGCACATATTCGCCCTGAACGACAATCTGGTAGTCGCCGTCGAGAAACCGCAGCCGTGCCTCCTTGCCGTGCGGAAAACTGGGTTCGAAGCGGTTCATGGTTGCTAGATAGCGTGTCCGCGCGGCGATTGCCACAATCCAGCCGATGCCGATTTTACAATCGGGGAAAGGTCGCGCCGAACTACTCGGTGGCGATATCCTGAACCACGATGTCGACGTCACGCCGGCTGCCGTCACGGAGCAGCGTCACACGGGCGCGGTTGCCGATGCCGACGCGCTCGAGCTCCAGGGCGAGATCGGCGAGCGTGGATACCGGCTGGTCGTCGACGGCCACGATCACGTCCCCGATTTTGCCGCGCGCGTCGATGCCGGAGACACCGGCCTGCTCGGCGCCGCTGCCGCCGCGCACCGCCTGCACCACCACTCCCTTGAGCCCCGCCCGGGCCGCCGTGTCTTCCGGAAGCGCCGCGATTCCGATACCCGGCATCGGCGCTCGCCCGTCGCGGATGAGAAAGGGAACGATGCGGTTGACCGTGTCGACCGGCACGGCGAAGCCGACACCGGAGAACGCCCCGGTCGGCGCGACGATGGCGGTATTGACACCGATCAGACGCCCGGCACTATCGACGAGCGGTCCGCCCGAGTTGCCGGGATTGATCGCCGCGTCGGTCTGGATGACCCCACCCACTTCGCGGCCTCCCGCCGTCGGCAGCCGGCGGTCGAGAGCGCTGATGATTCCGGTGGTGAGCGTGCGCGACAGGCCGAACGGGTTGCCGATGGCAAAGACCGTCTGGCCAACCACGAGATCGCCCGAGGTTCCCACGGCGATCGGCTGAAGATCGCGGGGCGCGGTAGGCAATGCCAGCACGGCGATGTCGGTCGACGCCGCCCGTGCCGACCACCCGCGCCGCGAGCGTCCTGCCATCGTCCAGCACCACTCCGATCTGCGTCGCACCGGCAACCACATGGGCATTGGTGACGATGTGCCCTGCCCGGTCCCAGATGACGCCGGAACCGGCGCCGGTTCCCGCCGGCTGAGAGCGGCTCGCCTCATGCATCGCAAACACCGATACCACCGAGGGAGCGACGCTGGTGAACACCACGTTGGCATGCCGCTCGACGGGGGCGAGGTCACCGCGTGGTATCGCCACGCGGGGCTCGCGGGCACCGAGAACATAGTCGCGCAGCATATCCTGGCCGAGCAACGCGGCGGCAAGCACCAGCGACGCGAAGGCGACAGTGCGCCAGAACCGCTCACCGGAGGAAGGTCGTGGAGCGAGCATCGTTCGAACCGACTTCGCGGCGATCAGCCCGCCGCCCGGCGCGCCGCCTCGGAGGAGCGGATCATGACCAGCTCGCCGATATTCTCCGGTGTCAGGTAGCCGACGAGGCCGCCGCCTTCGATCGACGACGCCGACGAAATGCCGGGAGTGTTTCTGCAGGTCGGCAAACACGGTCTCGAGGCAGGCGTTCTCGGGCACGGTGCGCACGTCCCCGGTCATGACCTCGCTCGACCGACGTGGCGCCGGGCTTCTGCTTGAGGGCAGCGAGAATGGCATCGCGCGTCACTACGCCCTTGAGCTGCCGGGCGCCATCGACGATCGGGAACTCATGCTGCGTGGTGCTGAGAAGGAGCGCGGCTGCGTCATCGACGCTCGACTGGGGCGCCAGCGGCATGAAGGCGGTGATCATGGCGTGGCGGGCGAGCTGCCCGCGCGTCAGATCGCGCGCCTCCACGAAACCAGCCTCGGCTCCGGCGGCGAGAAAGATGAAAACCGCCACCAGGACCAGGAGAGGATTGCCGAAAAGGCCGGCGAAGCCGAGTCCGACGGCAAGCACCTGGCCGATGTTTGCGGCAAGGCGCGTCGCCCGGGTGAAACCCAGCCGGGTCGCCAGCACCGCTCTGAGAACCCGGCCGCCATCCATGGGAAAGGCCGGGATCATATTGAACACCACGAGCGCCACGTTGGCGGCGGCAACCTGCGCGATAAGGCTCGACTGCGGCTTCCTGCAGCTGCGCCATTTGTGAAAGATCAAAGCGCGCGCCGAGCAACACGTCAGCACCGCCGCAATGACCACATTCACGGCGGGCCCGGCCAGCGCGACGACGATCTCCTGGCTGGGTTTTTCCGGCATGCGCTCCAGCGACGCGACGCCGCCGATCGGCAGCAGCGTCACGTCGGGCGTTCGGATGCCATAGCGGCGGGCGGCATAGATGTGACCGAACTCGTGCAGGACCACGCAGAGGAACAACAAGACGATGAACACCAGGCCTGCAGACGGCTGCCGGCGCACCGCCCTTGAACCAGTGCACGGCGGCGACCCAGACCAGGAGAAGGAAGAACGTCGGATGCACCCTGACATCGGTGCCGCCGACGGAAAACAACCGGAACGACGAACCCAGCATGATCGTTCTCCCTGACCGCGTCGTGGCCGCGCGGCCAACTTCGTGCGGCGCCAAGCTAGAATAGCGACCCCTGACCGGCGACCGCTTTACCGCCTGAACGGCCGGCGGCCGACGGGCGCCCGTCAATGCGGGCACCGGCGTCACCATCATGGAAGCGGATCGTTACTGCAAGGCCGGGGCGAGCGGCGGCAACTGCGGACACCAGCCGATCGCCCGCGATCACCAGAGCGTAACCGCGAGCGAGCACCGAGCGGTGGGACAACGTGTTCAGCAGCTTGACTCCGCTTGCGAGCCTCGACCGCTTGAGCGCCATCAGCGTTTGCACGGTGCGCTGGAGTTCGCGCCCGTGCCGATCCAGGGTGGCGCGGCGGCGGGAAGCCTCCTGCTCCGCCGCGCGCAGCGACAGCCGGGGCACAAGGCGCGTCAGGAGCTCGCGACGGCGGCGGACGCTGTCGCCGAGCGACTGGAGGAGCCGGCCTTTCATGGCTTCGATCACCCGACGATCGAGCTCCAGTCGCGCAACAGCCGCACGCCGCGCCTGGCGCCGCAGGCGTTCGAGCGTCTCCCGATACCGCGAAGTTTCCCGTGTTATCGCCCGCAAGGAGAGGCGCGGCGCCAGCCGCTGCAAACGGATGCGCTGATCGAGCGTGTTCGCCCGCAACGCATGGCTGAGACGGTCCGCCGCGCTGTCGAACCGCTGTCTGGCGGAAGCCAGGAGATCATCGGGCCGAGGCAAGCCGCGGGAGGCCGCGAGAACGCGGGTCCGGCGCTCCCCGGCAAAGCGCTGCAGTCCCCGTACGCCGCGGATCTGCAGTGTTGCGACCTTCAGCGCCAGATCGGCACGTACCGGCACGGCGCGCTCGGCGGCGGCGGTGGGGGTAGCGGCACGCCAATCGGCGGCGTCGTCGATCAGCGTCCAGTCGGTTTCATGACCGATGGCAGCGATCAGCGGGATCGCGCTGCCGGCCGCGGCGCGCACCACACTCTCGTCATTGAAACTCCATAGATCTTCGATCGAGCCGCCGCCTCTGGCGACGATGATGAGATCGGGCCGCGCGATGACGCCGCCCGGCCTCAGCGCGTTGAAGCCCCGAATGGCCGCGGTCACCTCTTCGGCGCTCCGGTCGCCCTGCACGCGCACCGGCCAGACCACGACATGACGCGGAAAACGGTCGGCGAGCCGGTGCAGGATGTCGCGAATGACCGCGCCGGTAGGCGAGGTTACAATGCCGATGACTCGCGGCAGGAAGGGAATGGGTTTCTTGCGCGCGGCATCGAAGAGGCCTTCAGCCCGCAGCCTCTTGCGGCGCTCATCGAGCAACGCCCGCAGCGCCCCGGCGCCGGCCGGCTCCAAGGCGTCAATGACGATCTGGTATCGCGATTGCGCGGGAAAGGTGGTGATCTTGCCGGTTATGATCACTTCCAGGCCCTGCTCAGGCTTGAACCTGAAGCGAGCCAGATCGGTTTTCCAGATCACCGCGCAGATGACCGCCCGGTCATCCTTGAGGTCGAGATAACAATGGCCTGATCCCGGCCGCGACACCTTGCTGATTTCGCCGCGGACGCGCACCAGGCCGAAGTTTTCCTCGAGCGTCCGCTTCAAGGCAAAGGAAAGCTCCGAAACCGTCAGTTCCCTGGTGTTGGAGGGCAATGCCGCCGCAATCTCGCCGGAAGCAGGGTCGAAAGGCCAATCGATGGACAAGGAGCTCATTCCTGCTTGCAGGCGGGAACCGCATCAAAGATCAATTGGCGAACGCAATCAAGGATGAGGGCGAAGTGACGGACATCGACGTTCTGCTTCTGGGATCGGGCGGGCGCGAACACGCGCTCGCGTGGAAGCTCGCGGCGAGTCCGCTCCTCGGCAGGCTCTACGCGGCGCCCGGAAATCCGGGCATCGCCGCCCACGCCCAATGCGTGGATCTGAGCCTCGCCGATCACGGCGCAGTCATCACCTTTTGCCGGAAGGCAGGGATCGGGCTCGTGGTCGTTGGTCCCGAAGCTCCGCTCGTTGCGGGCATCGTCGACGATCTGGCGGAAGCCGGCGTCAAGGCCTTCGGCCCACGCCGGCTGGCCGCGCGGCTCGAAGGATCGAAGGGCTTTACCAAGGACCTCTGTGCCCGAACCGGAATTCCGACAGCCGCCTATCGCAGGGTCAGGTCCCGGAGGTCGGCCCTCGATTACCTCGAGGCCGTCGGCGCGCCGGTGGTGGTCAAGGCCGACGGGCTTGCGGCAGGCAAGGGCGTCACGGTGGCAATGACCCGCGCTGAAGCGGAACAGGCCATCGATGAGCTGTTCACCGGCCGGCATGGTCCGGCCGGATCGGAGGTCGTCATCGAAGAATGCCTGGAAGGCGAGGAGGCGAGCTTCTTTGCCGTCACCGATGGCGTTCACGCGCTGGCGCTGGCGACGGCGCAGGATCACAAGCGCGCTCATGACGGCGACAAAGGCCCGAATACCGGGGGCATGGGGGCCTATTCGCCAGCGCCGGCAATGACCGCCGCGCTCTGCGAGGAGACGATGGCGCGCATCGTCGAGCCGACGATCCGGGCGATGGCGGAGATGGGCGCCCCCTACCAGGGCATCCTCTATGCCGGCCTCATGCTCACCAGCGCCGGCCCCAAGCTCATCGAATACAACGTGCGCTTCGGCGATCCCGAATGCCAGGTGCTGATGCCGAGGCTCAAGGACGATCTCCTGACGTTGCTGCTCGCGGCGACGGACGGCACGCTCGACAAGGTCTCGTTGCGCTGGCGGCGCGAATGCGCGCTCACGGTCGTGATGGCCGCCCGGGGGTACCCGGGGAACTTCGAGAGAGGGACCGTCATCCGCGGTTTCGATCGCGCGTCGGCAGTCGAGGGGGTTGAAATTTTTCACGCCGGAACTGCTTTGCGGAACGGACAAATCATCGCCAGCGGCGGCCGTGTTCTCGGCGTGACGGCGAGCGCGGCCGACATCGCCGAAGCTCGCGCACGCGCGTATCGGGCCGTCGATCTCATCGACTGGCCGGAAGGCTACTGTCGGCGGGATATCGGATGGCGCGCCGTCGGGCGAAGTTTGCCTTGATGGGCTCAAGGCCGCGAATATGATGGTTGGATGGCGCTCTATCCGGACAGTTTCAAGCAGGTTTCGACGCCCGGACCCGCGACCATTTTCGCGCGTGTTGGCGGCTCGGGACCCGCGCTGCTGCTGCTACACGGCTTTCCGCAGACCCATGCGATGTGGCACAAGGTCGTTCCGCAGCTCATGCGGCATTTCACCTGCGTCGTCCCCGACCTGAGGGGCTACGGCTTTTCCTCCTGCCCGCCCAACGATCGTGCCAATTTCGCCTATTCGAAGCGCGCCATGGCGCAGGACATGATCAGGCTCATGTCTTCGCTCGGGCATGAGCGCTTCGTGGTCGCCGGCCACGATCGCGGCGGCCGGGTGGCTTATCGCATGGCGCTGGATGAACCTTCCAAGGTGCGCTCGCTCGTCGTCCTCGACATCATCAGCACCTATCACATGTGGCGCGCATTCGACGCCCAGTTCGCCATGAAGACCTATCACTGGCTGTTCCTCGCCCAACCACATCCCCTCCCGGAGATGCTCATCGAGCAGGCGCCCGCCGCGTTTCTCGACTACACGCTCGCCAGTTGGACGAAGGCGCGCAACCTGTCGGCGTTCGACGGTGAAGCGCTTGCCGAATACCGCCTCCACTATGCAACGCCCGAGCACATTCACGCCTCGTGCAACGACTACCGCGCCGGATGGACCTACGATCTCGAGGCCGATCAGGCCTCGCGCGCCGCCGGGCAGCGTATCGAGTGTCCCCTGTTCGTCGTGTGGGGCGAGGCTGGATTTCCGGCGGAGACCGCGGGGGCCCTAGATTCCTGGAGAGAGTGGGCAAGCCGGGCAGACGGGCAGGCAATCGATTCCGGCCATTTCTCGCCGAGGAGAACCCCGCGGCGACGCTCGATGCGCTTATGCCGTTCGTCAAGGCCACCGCCGGGCCATGAGGCGTCGTTTCGACCGGCAGGCGGAGTTTGCCGGCACACGGGCGGTGGATGGAGGCCAGAAGATCGATCCGGAGCGGCTCGCCGAGCTACCTTGCCCGCAACATCGAGGGCTTCGCCGGGCCGTCGGTCATCGAACAGTTCAACGGCGGGCAGTCAAACCCGACCTATCTCGTCCGGGCGAAATCGGGAACCTATGTCGTGCGGCGCAAGCCCGTCGGGCCCCTGCTCCGATCCGCGCACGCGGTCGAACGCGAGTACCGCGTCACCAGAGCGCTCCAGCGTGCCGGCTTTCCGGTGCCCGCGCCGCTTGCTCTGTGTATGGATGAAAACGTCATCGGCAGCGTGTTCTATGTCATGGAGTTCGTCGCCGGACGTATCTTCTGGGAGCCGCATGCCCCGGGCCTCGCGGCTGGGGACCGGCAGCAGCTGTTCCGCTCGCTGAACGAGACCATCGCGCACCTGCACGGGCTCGATGTCGCCCGTCTGGGGCTTGCGGATTTCGGCCGGCCCGACGGCTATGTGAAGCGCCAGATCAAGCGCTGGTCGGAACAATACGAGCAATCGCGCACGGATTCGATTGCCGAGATGGACCGGCTGATGACCTGGCTCCCCGACGCGGCGCCGGCGCAGACTCAGGCCTGCCTGATTCACGGCGACTTCCGCCTCGACAACTGCATCGTGGATGCCGGCGCGCCGCGGGTCGCCGCCGTTCTCGACTGGGAACTGTCGACCGTCGGCGACCCGATCGCCGACTTCACCTACCATATCATGCAGTGGTACATGCCCGGCAGCGCCGACGGCGGCGGCGTGGGCTCGCTGGCCGGTCGCGAAGTCAACGTTCCGGGGTTGCCGAGGCTCGAGAATTATGTCGCGGAGTACTGCCGCCGGAGAAACCTCCGATCCCTGCCCTCGCCCGACATCTATCTGGCATACAATTTCTTCAAACTCGCGGCCATCTTCCAGGGCATTGCCGGGAGGGTGCGCGACGGAACCGCAGTCAACCCCAATGCCGCCATGCTGGCGCGCCAGGTGCG
Organism: uncultured Alphaproteobacteria bacterium; assembly: GCA_963780765.1. Classification (GTDB taxonomy): domain Bacteria; phylum Pseudomonadota; class Alphaproteobacteria; order Rhizobiales; family Aestuariivirgaceae; genus CAWHQZ01. Next base: position 85,127 of record CAWADI010000034.1, read on the forward strand.
GCCGATGGCGGAACGGGCCTGGCAATTCGCCAAGGCGGCGGGTGCTTGAAACATGAGCTTGCGGATCGGTGTGGCATTGGGCGGCGGCGGCGCCCGCGGTCTCGCCCACATCGCCATGCTTCAGGCCTTCGATGAACTTGGCGTCAGACCGCATTGCCTGGCCGGCACCAGCATGGGAGCGCTGGTAGGCGCGGCCTACGCATCGGGCCTGTCGGCCGGCGAGATTGCCGAGCACGCCGTCGAAGTTCTCGCCAATCGCGTGCGACTGGCGCAGCGGCTGTTCTCCGGCCGCCGCTCCGAAAGTCCCACCGCTCTCGTGAGTTTCAAGGCGTTCGGACCCGTCATGATCAACGGGATGAGGCTGACGGAGACTGTTCTTTCCGCGCGGGGTGTGCCTGCGCCTCGAAGATACGCCGATCCGCTTCTCAGTGAGCACGACGGATTTCTACGCCCGCAAGGAAATGGCGATCACGCAGGGGTCTCCTGCGCGAGGCGGTGGCGGCCAGCATCGCGCTTCCCGGCATCATCGCCGCGCCGCGCATCGACGACCGCTATGTAATCGACGGCGGCATGGTAAATCCCCTGCCGGTGAACCACATCGACAAGCATGCCGATTTGACCGTGGCGATCGACGTGACCGGCGGGCCGGTGGCAGGCATGGGGCGGCGCGATCCCGGCAACCGGGACCTGTGGTTCGGCGCATCCCAGATCATGCAGCGCCAGATCGTCGGGCTGCGCAATCGCGAGCACCCGCCGGACATTCTGATCGAACCCGCGGTCGATGAATTCCGGGTGCTCGAATTCTTCAAGGTCAGGGCGATTCTTACGGCTGCCGCGCCAGCCAGGGAGCGGCTCAAGCGCAGGTTGGCGCTCGCCATCGAGAGCTACGGGCGAACAATGGCGGTTCCAGGCGGATAGCATCGCTCGATTCCGAAGGTGTGACGCAACCGCATCGACCGCTCTACCGCCGGCGGGCGAAGAAGTCCTTTAGCATCGCGGCGCCGCGGGCGGCACCGATGCCGCCATAGAGTTCAGGCCGATGGTTGCAGACGGATTGGCCGTAGTAGCGCGGACCGTGCTCGACAGCCCCCATCTTCGGATCGCTCGCGGCGAAATAGAGCCGGCGCATGCGGGCATAGGAGATCGCCGCCGCGCACATGGTGCAAGGTTCCAGGGTGACATAGAGATCGCACTCCGCCAGCCTTTCGCTGCCGATGATCTGTGCGGCCGCGCGGATCGCCAGAAGCTCGGCATGGGCGGTGGGATCGACAAATTCAATGGTCCGGTTGCCGGCCCGGGAGACTATCTCGCCCGCCGCCGTCGTAATGACCGCTCCCACCGGAACCTCGCCGCGGATCGCCGCCGCGACCGCCTCTTCAAGCGCCACTTCCATGGCAGGGGGAAGGTTCATGGGCATAGCTCGGCGGCAACCTCCGGCGCACGATCAGCGCCACCGACAGATGGGCAAGTGATGCGCAGGGTCAAGTGGTCTGCTAATCACGACAAATGACGGCCGCGAAGCCATCGGCATCGAGACCCGGCGAGCGGATCGCCAAAGTGATCGCACGCGCCGGCGTCGCTTCGCGCCGCGACGCAGAAAGGTTGATCGCCGAAGGCCGAGTTTCGGTAAACGGCAAGCCGCTCGCATCGCCGACGACCAAGATCGTCGACGGCGATGAAGTACGCATCGACGGCGCCGCCCTGCCGCACGCCGAAAGGACTCGCCTGTGGCGCTATCACAAGCCGCCAGGCGTCATGGTCAGCCATCGCGACCCCAAGGGGCGGCCTACGGTGTTTCAACGGCTGCCCGGCCACCTGCCGCGCGTCGTTTCGGTGGGCCGGCTCGATTTCAATACCGAAGGTCTGCTGCTGCTGACCAACGACGGTGAGCTCGAACGCCACCTCGAGCTGCCGGCGACGGGCTGGGTTCGGCGATACCGCGTTCGCGTCCAGGGCCGGGTTGGGCCAGCAGCGCTCGCGGAACTCAAGAACGGCCCCGTCATCGCAGGCATACGCTATGGCGCCATCGACGCCTCGATCGAGCGCGCCAAGGGTTCCCACCTGTGGCTTCTCTTCGCGCTCACAGAAGGCAAGAACCGTGAAATCAAGCGGGTCTGCGAGCATCTCGGCCTCACCGTCAGGAGGCTCATCCGCGTCAGTTTCGGCCCGTTCCAGCTCGGCCAGCTCGAGCCCGGCGAGGTCGAGGAGGTGTCGCCGCGGGTGCTGCGCGAGCAGTTGGGCGCGCTAGCAGGCCAGGCGAAGGAGAGAAGCCCTGCGCGTCGTCGGGGGTAGGTTCAGCGGGCGCATTCTCGCCTCGCCGCCCGGACGCGCGCTCAGGCCCAGTTCCGAGCGGGTGCGCGAAGCGCTGTTCAATATTCTCGAGCACGGCGTCGCTGCGTTCGATATCGAAGGGGCCCGCGTGCTCGATCTTTTCGCCGGAACGGGCGCCCTGGGCCTGGAGGCCCTGTCGCGCGGCGCGCGCTTCTGCCTGTTCATCGATGATGGCGCGGAGGCTCGCGGGCTGATCCGCCGGAATGCCGACGCACTCGGCCTGATCGGCCAATGCAAGATCTGGCGAAGAGATGCAGCACGGCTCGGCCCATGCGCGCCGCAGCCGCCGTACGACCTGATCGTCGCCGATCCGCCCTATGGCAAGGGGCTCGGGACGCGCGCGCTTCAGTCGCTGAGCCAGGGCGGGTGGATGGAACCCGGCGCCGTGGTCGTGCTCGAGGAGAGCGCCCGCGCGGAAGTCGCGATCCCCGAAGGCCTGCGCGCCATCGATGAGCGCATCTATGGCGACACGAAGATCCTGCTCCTTCGCGCACCACGACGAGAGCCGCCGATCATTCCCGCCCGAACAGACGCTCGATGTCCTTGAGCTTCAGCTCCACGTGGGTAGGCCGGCCATGGTTGCACTGGGCGGAGTTGAGGCCGCGCTCCATGGAGCGCAGCAGGGCATCCATTTCGGCAATGCGCAGGCTGCGGCCGGCGCGTACCGAGTGATGACAGGCCATCGTCGCCAGCACACGGTTGTTTCTCTCTTCCAGCCCTTCATCGGCTGGCGTGCCGGCAAGGCCGTCGACGACGTCGCGGACGAGACGCGCGGTGCTGCCGCCGGCGAGCGGGGCCGGCACTTCGCGCACCATGACCGCCGAGGCTCCGAAAGGTTCGAGCACGAGGCCAAGCTCGCCTAGAAAATCCGCCTCGGCGGCGAGCCGCGCGAGGCTCACCGGGTCGAGATCGACGATGTCGGGAACGAGCAGCGGCTGGGTCGTTATGCCGGCGCCCTGCCGCTGCGCCTTGAGCTCCTCATAGACGATACGTTCATGGGCGGCATGCTGGTCGACGATCACCAGACCATCGGCGGTCTCGGCCACGATATAGGTGTCATGAAGCTGGCCACGCGCCTGCCCCAGAGGGGCGGCAGGGCCACTGTCGCGATCGAGCTTGACCGGCGGCGGTGCTTCCTCGGCGAGGCCGGCCACCGGGTGGCGCGGCTCGAGCGCCATGCTGCGTTGCCCGGCCGCCGTCGGCGATTGCGCCGGGCGCAAGGCCGCCAGAACAGAACTGTTTGAGCCGCCGGCGCCGCCGACGCCGGCATTGGCGATGGCGTTGCGGATGACCCCGACGATGAGGCTGCGCATTTCGCCCGGATCGCGGAACCTGACTTCCGCCTTGGCCGGGTGAACGTTAACGTCGATCCCGTCAGGTGGGCAGTCGATGAAGAGCGCCAGCGCCGGAAATCGGCCTTTGCTCAGCACATCCGCATAGGCGCCCCGGATGGCGCCCATGACCAGTCGGTCGCGCACCGGCCGGCCGTTGACGATCGTGAACTGCATGTTCGCCTGCGCCCGGTGATAGGTCGGAACGGCGGCGAAACCCCACAGGCGAAGCTTGTCGCGCTCACCCGAAACCCTGAGGCACGCGGCGACGAAGTCCGCCCCCATGAGATCGGCAAGCCGTGCACGGAGCCCCTCTTCGCTGCCATCGCGGGCTCGAATGTCGATGATCCGCCGGTCGGCGCTGATCAGCGTGAAGGCGATGCTCGGATGGGCGATGGCGAGGCGGCGGGTGACATCGGCAGCCTCGGCGGTTTCGGCGCGCTCGGAACGGAGAAACTTGAGGCGCGCCGGCACGGCGAAGAAAACGTCACGCACCTCGACTGTCGTGCCCGCGCCGTGCGCCGCCGGGCGCACATCGCTCAGGATCCCGCCTTCGACGGCGATGGCATGTGCAAGCTCGGCGCCGCGGGCCCGCGAAACGATAGTGAGGCGCGACACCGCGCCGATCGACGGCAACGCCTCGCCGCGAAAGCCGAGGCTGCGGATGTGGATGAGATCGTCGTCATCGAGCTTGGAGGTGGCATGGCGCTCAACTGCGAGGCTCAGCTCCTCTCCGGTCATGCCGTGGCCGTCATCGCTGACCTTGATGAGCGTGCGACCGCCATCGCGAAAAATCACCTCGATCCGGCGGGCGCCGGCATCGATTGCATTCTCCACCAGTTCCTTGACGATGCTGGAAGGCCGTTCGATCACTTCGCCGGCGGCGATGCGATTGACGATACCTTCCGGGAGCCTCCTGATTCGCATGGCGGGACAGATACTACATGTTGCCGGGAAACCGGAACCGCGCTCAATGCAACTTCAGGATCGGGGCAACGGGAAGCAAGGTGAGCAACAGGAAAAGCGGCAGCAGCACCGCACCGGCCCATATCATGTAGCCGAAGAAGCCGGGCATCCGGATCCCCCGTTCGACGGCGATCGCATAGACCATGAAGTTCGGTGCGTTCCCGATGTAGGTCAGCGCCCCCATGTAGACGGCGCCCATGGAGATAGCCGCCAGCGTTCCGGCAAGCGGCCCCATCAGCTCGCGCGCGTCACCCCCGGCGAGTTCGAAAAACACGAGGTAGGTCGGAGCGTTGTCGAGCAGGGCCGACAGGATTCCCGTGAGCCAGAAGTAGGCGACATCGTGTGGCGCGCCCTCGCGCGATGTGACTGCGGAGACCAGCCACGCCAAGCCGCCATCCTTGCCCTGACCGAGCACGGCGACCACCGGAATGATGGTGCAGAAGATGCCGGCGAACAGCTTGGCAACCTCCTTGATCGGTTCCCAGGTGAAGTCGTTGGCGGCACGGTGCTCGTCCGCGGTCAGCCACAACGATAGCGCGGCAATGAGAAGAAGCACGGCATCGCGCACACAGTTCTGCAGCTCAACCACGGTGCCGTAGATGTCGAAACTGATTCCCGGCTTCCATGTCGCCGACAACAGGATGGCGGCAACGATCAGCGCGATCAGCAAAAAATTGATGCTACCGCGCACGGCAATAGGCTCGGCAGCGGCGTTGCCGACGAGCGGGGTGTCCCGGCGTGAGCGCCACAGATCGAGCAGGAAGAAGATCGCCAGCAGCAGCGCCGCGACGATGGCGGTCTGCAGCCACAGATGCTGCGCGGTCCAAAAGAAATCGACGCCACGCAGAAATCCGACAAACAGCGGCGGATCGCCCAGCGGGGTAAGCGCGCCTCCGACATTGGCGACCAGAATGATGAAGAAGACGATGACGTGGGTGTTGTAGTGCCGCGCCTCGTTGGCCCTGATAAGTGGCCGAATCAGGATCATCGCCGCACCAGTGGTGCCGATAAGGCTCGCGATCCCCGTGCCAAGCGCCAGAATCGCGGTGTTGGTCCCTGGCGTGCCGCGCATCGTGCCGGTCACCAAGATGCCGCCCGCAACCGTGTAGAGTGCGAATAGCAGCACTATAAAACTCAGGTACTCGGCGAGCATCGCGTGTATGAAGGCCGCCAGCATGGCCGATGCGCCATACACCAGCGCGATCGGCGCCAGCGTCAGCAGCGCCCAGCCGGCGGCGATCTTGCCATAGTGGCGGTGCCAGACTTTCGGGAACAACGGCGGGCCCATGGCGATCGACAGCAGCATGCCCACGAACGGCAGTGCCCATGGCCAGCTCATTGCCGCGCCGTCGAGCGCGGTGGGGTGAGCGCCGTGCGGAGCTACAACCGTGGCGAGCGCCGGAGCCGCATGCATCCGAATCCCGCCGTGCACCTGGATACTTGCAAGTCCGGCGCGGCTCCAATCACTTGATGCCCTCGGGCTTGCCGACGACGGTGAAGACGAGGCCATCGGCATCGATGACCCGCCTGGCAACCCGTTTGACATCCTCCAGCGTCACGGCCTCGACCAGACTGTTGCGCCTCTTGATGTAGTCGATGCCCAGGTTCTCCTCCTGGATGCCGAGAAGCTGGTCGGCGATTTTGGTCGAGGTGGTGAATCTCAGTGCATAGGAGCCGGTGATGTATGTCTTGGCGTCTGCAAGCTCCTGGGGGGACGGCCCGTCGGCGGCAAATCTCCTAAGCTCGCTCCTGATCAATTCGACCGTTTCGCCTACCCGCTCGTTGCGCGTTGCGGCGCCGCCGACGAACAGCCCGGCCAGATCCAGCGGCAGAAGCTGGGTGTAGACCGAATACGTGAGCCCGCGCTTCTCGCGAATTTCATCGGTCAGCCGCGATCCCAATCCCGACCCCCCCAGAATGTCGTTCATCACGTAGGCAGCGATGAAATCCGGGTCGTCGCGGGCGATCCCGCTATGGCCGAACTGAATGATGCTCTGGGGAATGTCGCGCTCGACGACCTCGACGAGCGGTCCCTTGAGCACGCTTGCCCTGGCGATGTCGCTTGCAGATCCCGTTGCGGGCAGGCCGCCGAACGTATCGTCGAGAAGTCTGCTCAGGGTGTCGGCATCGATGTCACCCACAGCCGTGATCATCAGCTTGTCGCGGGTGAACAACGCTGCCGCCCGCGCCCGCAGGTCATCGGCAGATACCGTGCGCAGGCCGGCGGGCGTTCCATGACCGTTGCGCGCGTAAGGGTGGCCGGCAAAGACCGTCTTCCGCCACCGGTCAAAGGCGATGGTTTCGGGGTTCTGCTCGCCATCCTGGATGCTCAGAATGATCTGGCCGCGCACCCGTTCGAGGGGCTCGGCATCGAAACGCGGATTGCGCAGGGCGATCCTCAGCGCCGCAAAAGATGCGTCGCGGTTTTCGCTGAGGGTCTGAAACGAGCCTCCGAAGGTATCGGCCGAGCTCTCGAACGACAGGCGGAAGGAAAGCCGATCGCGCAGTTCCCGGAACGCTTCGGAATCAAGGTCCCCTGCTCCCTCGTCGAGCATTCCGCTCAGCAAATACGTCAACCCGGATTTGTCATCGGGTTCGCTCGCGGCACCGTCCTGAAAGGAAAAGCTCATGGCGATGAGCGGGATGGAGTGCTGCTCCACCAGCCAGGCCTGGATGCCGCCCCGGCTTGTGATCTCTCTTATTTCGATGGCCGAGGCTGCGCCGACCGCGCCGGCGCAGATGAAAAGCATCACCGCGAGAACGGTGGAACCGAGTTTGTGCATGTTCATCGGGTTTCCGCGCGCGTGCTAGTCGGGCTTCGCCAGGGGAGTGATGATACCGGTCACCGAACGCTGGGGCTGGAGGATCGCCCGCGCCCCTTCCCGCACTTCCTCGGCTGTCACCGCCGCTATGCCGCTCGGCCATTCGAGAACATCCCGGATGGACCCGCCGTTGGTCAGCGCGGTGCCGAATGTGCGAGCGAGCCGGGACTGGCTGTCGAGGGCATAGATCGCATCGGCCCGCAAGCGGCGCTTGGCCCGCTCCAGCTCTGCGGCGGTTACGCCATCCTTGATGATCGAGGCAATGACCGCATCGAGCGCCGCCTCGATCTTGCCGAGGTCGCTGCCGGGGCTTGCCGCGGCATAAACAACGAACCGGCCGCTGTCGCGCTCGTCGCCCGAATAGAAAGCTCCGGCGTCGTTCACGATGCGCTGATCGATGACCAGCGCCTTTGACAGTCGCGCCGAAGTGCCGCCGCCGAGAATGTCAGCAAGCACGTCGAGGGCAAAAGCCCGGTTGCCGGCATCGCTGGCGTAGCTGGGCGCCAGATAGCTGCGTTGGATCATATCGATGCCGACCCGGGCATCGCTCATCCGGACGTGCCGGGCGGCGACCGGCTCCGGCTCCTCGGTGCGAAGCCGCGGCTGAGGTTCGGCTGTGTTGGCAAGCGTGCCGTAGTACTTTTCGGCCAGCGCCCGCACCTCGGCGGCGGTCACATCGCCGGCGACCACGAGGATCGCGTTGCTCGGCGTGTAGTACTTCCGGTAGAAGGCGATCGCGTCGTCGCGGGTGAGCCTCGTCACCTCCGACATCCAGCCGATCACCGGCCTGCCATAGGGGTGGGCGGTGTACAGCGCGGCATCTATCTGCTCAGCCAGGAGGCTCGTCGGTTCATTGTCGATGCGGGAGCGGCGTTCCTCCTGCACCACCGCGAGCTCGGTCGTCACGTCCTGGTCCTTCAGCACAAGATTGGCCATGCGATCCGCTTCGAGCTCCATGACCAGCGCCAGGCGGTCTTTCGCTGCACTCTGGAAATAGCCGGTGTGGTCCTGGGCGGTGAACGCGTTGTCGTCGGCGCCGTTGCGCCTGATGAGGCGCGAAAACTCGCCGGCCGGATACCGGGGCGTGCCCTTGAACAGGAGATGCTCGAGAAAGTGGGCGATGCCGGTCTTGCCCTGCGGCTCATCGGCCGCTCCTACCTTGTACCAGACCATGTGGGTGACGACAGGGGAGCGATGGTCGGGAATGACGACGACCTCCATGCCGTTGCCGAGCTTGAACGACTGAACATCGATGTTGAATGCAGCCGGCGCGGCAAGCGCAGCAGCGACACCCAGAACGGTACCGATGCCTATACAGACTGCCGAGCCCCACACGCGCATCGAATGTGCCATGATTGCCTTCAACTCCACCACCGTCATGCCGCTGAAAACCGGCATCCCGCCTGGGCTTGCTGAAGCGCCCGAAGCCGGACATCGGCTTACGCCGGTTAGCGCGCGGGTTTGTCTAGTTGCTTTCGAAAAGATCGCCGACGTTGAAGATCGTCCCGTAACTGGGATCCTGGCGGCGCTTCTCCTCCTTTATGGCGGCAAGGAGCTCCTTGTTCAGTTGCTGCTCCGTTTTCGGCTTGCCATCCGGATGGGTCTTCGAGATGCCGTACTTGAGGAAGGCATTGTCGCGCGGATTGCCGGCGACCGCCGGCTTCACCGCTGGCGGCGTGGCGGCAACCACATCGGGAACCGCCGCAGGATTTACGGGAGGTTGGGCTTGCGCGTTCGGCTCCCCGACGGTCGCATCCAGGCTGCCGGTGACATCGCCCGCCGGGGCGGACAGCGGCTGAGGTAATGACGAGACGGTCGTCGAGGTCGTCTGCGTCTCGGATGCAGGAGCGTTCGATGGCGTGCGCAACTGAAGGTCGGGTGGTAAGGCGAGACTGGAGTTTCTCTGAACGCGCGATTCATCGGGCGCGTGCTTGCCAAGGCCCATGGTGTCAAGGAATCTGGTTTCACTGCACGCCGACGCAATCAAACAGAACGCGAAGGCAGCAACTGTTTTCCACGATCTCGTCATCACCCCAATGTCCAAGTGCACGCTGATTCCCCTACCGTTTTCTTGCCCATCCAATGCGGCGAAAGCTTGGCCCGTCAGGCGTAATGCCGACCGTTGCGAAACGACTTCATAGAGAAGCACAGCGACCCCGACAACGATGGCGATATCCGCCACGTTGAAGACATACCATGAATACCCAAAGGCATGGAACAGAAAGAAGTCGGCGACCGCGTCGTACATTATCCGATCGAGAACGTTGCCGACAGCGCCACCGATGATCAGTCCCAAGGCTGCCGCGGTCGGCGGCGAATCGTTGCGGGCGAGCCACAGCCAGAGGAACATGCAGGCAAGGATGCTGAGGACAATCAGCAGATACTGACCGATCAGCGAATCCTGTGGAAAAAGGCCGTAGCTCACACCTTTGTTCCAGGCGAGCACGATCTGCAGAAACGGCGCGACGACAAACGGCTGGCTGACCGGCAATGTTGACGACCTCCAGCATCCACCATTTGAAGGCCTGATCGAGGGCGAATGCGAGAACCGCAAGACCGAGCCCGAGCCATGAGAGCGGCCCCATAGTCGCGGGCGTGTCATGGTCGAGCGGCGCCAGGAGCGGGGAACCCACCGGAAGACGTTCCGCCAACGCGTGCCCGCGTTCCGCTTCGCCGGCAAATGCCGTGCAGCGGACCCTGAACTTCATCCGCGCCGGCCCTTGCGACGATCCCATTCGCGCACGGCTTCGGCATCGCGCGGGGTGATATCGGGAAATTCCGGATCGCTGCCGACCGCGGTCGAAATCTTCCATGAGCGGGCGCATTTCCCGCCTGGCGGCACGGATCACGGCGACCGCTGCCTCGATGCCGTCGATACGGAAGGCGATCCGGCAGCGTCGGCTTACGGGCGCACCTCGCATCCGGAGGTGATGCAGATCTCCGCGATATCGACGCCATTCGAGTGCATCGGGGATATCCGCCGCGGAGACATAAAAGCACCGGGGCCGCTTCGAGCGACGAGCCGATCGTCTTTTTTTCCTGGCGTTCGATCTCGAGCGCGCCGGTGATGACGCGGCGCAGACTCGCGCACCTTTCCCATTTCGCGGCCAGCGCCTCGTCGCGCCATTCGGCCGGCGGCTTCGCGAAATGGCATCAGATGAACGGAGCTGTTCTCGCCGGGAAAGCGCGACAGCCACACTTCCTCGCAGGTGAAGGACAGGATCGGCGCGAACCAGGTGGTGAGGCAATGGAAGAGCTGGTCCATCACGGTGCGGCAGGCGCGCCGGCGGTCGGAGGCGAAGGGATCGCAATAGAGCAAATCCTTGCGGATATCGAAATAGAAGGCCGAGAGATCGGCGTTCATGAAATCTGGAGCGGCATGGAACACGCGCTTGAAGTCATACTGCTCGTAGCCCGCGAGCACGGTCGTCGTGGAGCTCGCGCGAGCTTGTGCAGGATGTAGCGTTCGAGCTCCGGCATGCGCTTCTGCGGGCAGCGGCGCTCGATGTCCTGCCAGTCCGTCGAGCGCGCCCAGGATGATAGCGCAGCGTGTTCCTGAGCTTGCGATAGCTCTCGACATTGGACTTGAGGATCTCGGGCCCGATGCGCTGGTCATCGGCATAGTCGGTCGAGGCGACCCACAGGCGCAGGATGTCGGCGCCCGACTGCTTGATGACATCCTGCGGGAAGACCTGGTTGCCGAGCGACTTCGACATCTTGCGGCCGTCCTCGGCCATGGTGAAGCCGTGGGTGATGACGGCCTTGTAGGGCGCCGTGCCGCGCGTGCCGCAGGATTCGAGCAGCGAGGAATGAAACCAGCCGCGATGCTGGTCGGAGCCTTCGAGATAGACATCGGCCGGCCAATGGAGATCGGGCGCGCTGCTTCGAGCACGAAGGCATGGGTGCAGCCTGAATTCGAACCAGACATCGAGAATGTCGTCGACCTTCTCCCATTCGCGGCATCGGCGACGATGCCTTCGAGGAAGCGCTCGGCGGCCCCGTCGGCGAACCAGGCATCGGCGCCTTCCTTCTCGAAGGCCTCGGCGATGCGGTCGTGAGTTCGACGGCGCGCGAATCGTCCGAGGATACTCGCCGGTCGCCTTGTTGACGAAGACGGTGATCGGAACGCCCCAGGCGCGCTGGCGCGAGATGACCCAGTCGGGCTGCGCCTCGATCATGCCGCGCAGGCGGTTCTGGCCGGCCGGCGGCACGAATCGCACTTCGTCGATCGCCTTCAGCGCCTGCGGCGCGCAGGCCATCCGTCCTCGCCATCGCCCATGGAGATGAACCATTGCGGCGTGTTGCGGAAGATGATCGGCTTCTTGGAGCGCCAGGAATGCGGATATTGATGCTTGAGCCGGCCGCGGGCGAGGAGCGCCTGCGGCATCGATCAGCGCCGCGATGACCGCTTCATTGGCATCGCCCTTCTCGCCCTGTCGGTGAGTGACGCGCTTGCCTTCGAAGCCCGGCGCTTCGTTGGTGAAGAGGCCATCGGCATCGACCGTGAAGGGGATCGCGGTGTCGATGCCGCGCGCTTTCAGCGCCGGCTCGTTGGCTTCCCAGATGTCGAAGTCGTCGTCGCCGTGGCCGGGCGCGGTGTGCACGAAGCCCGTGCCGGCATCGTCGGTGACATGATCGCCGGCGAGAAGCGGCACGTCGAAGTCATAGCCGCGGCCGCGCAGCGGATGGGCGCATAGTCGCGCGATGGCGCGCGGATCGACGTCCGTCGAGTCGGCGCCAAGGCCTCCGACGCGCGGCCGCCTTGATCACTTCGCCGGCGAGCTTGTCGGCAAGGATCAGTCGGTCGCCGACGCGCGCCCAATTTGCCTGCGCCGCAGCGGTCACCTCGTACAGGCCATATCGATCTTCGGTGAATAGCTGATCGCGCGATTGCCGGGGATCGTCCAGGGCGTCGTCGTCCAGATGACGACTGGACGCTCCGGCGAGTCTGGCATCGGCGCTGCGGCCCTCGCCGCATGCCACCGGAAACTTCACGTAGATCGTGTCGACTGGTGTAGTCCTGATACTCGACCTCGGCTTCGGCGAGCGCGGTCTTCTCGACCACCGACCACATCACCGGCTTCGAGCCGCGATAGAGACTGCCCGACATGGCGAATTTCATCAGCTCGCGGGCGATCTGGGCTTCGGCGGCGAAGGCCATGGTGGTGTAGGGATTCTTCCAGTCGCCGATGACGCCGAGGCGCTGGAACTCCTCCGACTGGACGCCCTTCCAGTGCTCGGCGAAGGCGCGGCATTCGTTGCGGAACTCGTTGATCGGCACGGCGTCCTTGTTCTTGCCCTTGGCGCGGTATTCCTCCTCGATCTTCCATTCGATGGGCAGGCCGTGGCAGTCCCAGCCCGGCACGTAGTTGGCGTCCTTGCCCATCATCTGCTGCGAGCGCACGACGAGGTCCTTGAGGATCTTGTTGAGCGCGGTGCCGATATGGATGTTGCCATTGGCATAGGGCGGGCCGTCATGAAGCACGAAACGGTCGCGGCTCTTCGCTGCATCGCGCAGCTTGGCGTAGAGGTCCATGCCCTGCCAGCGCTTCGAGAATCTCCGGCTCCTTCTGCGGCAGGCCGGCCTTCATGGGAAAGTCGGTCTTGGGCAGGAACAGCGTCTCGCGATAGTCGCGACCCGCGCCGGCATTCCTCTGATCGTTCATCGTGCCGGCTCATAGCAGGGCATCGGCGGGGAATAAAGCGCCCGCGGCTTCGCCGTGCTCGGGCGCGATGACGCTAGTTTCGGGGCCGGCGGCTCGCCCGGCCGTCGGCGATCACGCACAGCATCTCCCACATCAGGTTGGCGGCGGTGACCGCAGTGATTCCGGTAGGGTCGAAGCAGGGCGCCACTTCGCAGATGTCCCCGCCGACGAGATGCTTGCCGCGCAGCGCGCGCACGATGAGCTGAACGTCGCGCGGCGAAAGCCCGCCGATTTCCGGCACCCCGGTGCCGGGCGCCCATGCCGGATCGATGCCGTCGATATCGATCGTCACATAGGTCGGGCCCGAGCCACGGCCGCGCAGCATTTCGGCGATCGCCCGCTCCCTCCCCATCGCTTCGAAACTGTCGATCGTGATGCAGGTGAAGCCCTGATCTTCGCCCCACCTTATGTCGTCGGCCGAAAAACGGCTGCCGCGCAGGCCGATCTGGACCACGCGCTTGGGATCGATCAGCCCCTCCTCGACGCCGCGGCGGAAGGTGGTGGCGTGATTGATCCTTGTTTCGGCGAGGGTGTCGAGCGTATCGGCGTGGCTGTCGATCTGCACGATGCCCACCGGCCGATCGCGCGCGATCGCCCGCAGGATCGGCAAGCGGAACCGTGTGGTCGCCGCCGATGGCGATCGGAATCGCGCCCGCACCGTGGATGCTTGCGAAGAACGCTTCGATCAGCGCGATCGATTTGCCGAGATCGATCGGATTGACGGGCGCATCGCCGACATCGGCGACATTGCAGATATCGTAGGGAGCGATTCCCGAAACCGGATGGACCCGGCGAATGAGGCGCGAAGCCTCGCGCACGGCTGCCGGACCCTGCCGTGCGCCGGTACGATAGTTGACGCCGATGTCGAAGGGTACGCCCGCCAGAGCGATGTCGACATCGGTCGAGACATCATGGCGCTGGGTGCGCATGAAGGTGGCGATGCCGGCGAAACGTGGAGTAACGGTGGCGTCGACGGGCTGAAAGCGGGGGTCCTTGGGCAAGGCTCAGCCCTGAAAGATCACCGGGAACCAGTCTTCGCGAAGCTTCTGACCAGGTTTCATGCCATGGCCGGGATATGGCGGAGACGTTCGGCCCGGACGCTCAACGTAGCGCGCGTCATCGCCGACCCAGCGCAGCGACAGCACCCGGCGCCGGCTGGAGGCGAGGTTGCCGCGCGCGCCGTGGGCGGTCCTGAAGTCGAACAGAACCGCATCGCCGGGCTCCATTTCCCATTCCAGGACGGTCATGTCCGGATCATGGTCGGGGTCGGGGACGGGCCGATAGCTTTCTTTCGTCGCGTAGAAGCTCGAGTCGTCGAGCCAGCGCACCGGCAGGATCATCCTGTCCCATTTGTGCGATCCGGCGACCACGCGCAGCGTCGCATCCTTCACCGGATCGATCGGAATCCAGAAGCTCACCGTTTGCCGTGCGTCGACGAAATAGTAGGGCATGTCCTGGTGCCAAGGCGTGGCCTTCTGGGTCCCCGGCTCCTTCACCAATACGTGGTCGTGAAAGAACTGCGCGGTCCGCGATCCCATCACCGTGGCGGCGATCGGCGCAGCCGGCGATTCGCGCACCATCCGCGCAAATTCGGGGATCCGCTCCCAGTTGCAGTAGTCGTCGAAGAAGCTGCCCTTGCCGTCCTGAACGATGTCGGAGGCGGCGGCGCTCTTCTCGCGCATGTTTCGGTCGATGCCGGCGGCAATGACGCCGACCCAGTCCTTGAACGCGCCGCGGATGCAAACCGCGCCATCGCGCTGGAAAGCAGCGATCGTCCCGGCATCACAGGAAAAGGCTGGAAACCCATCGCATCCTCCGTTCATGGTCTTCCGCTGCCATCGGGCATTCGGTAGAACCATACAAGCGAGAAGGTGCATGGCAAAGCTTCACACGATTCCGGCGCGGCGCGGCAAGGCGCAAGCGCTCGGCAAGGGCCAGGCGATCAAGATCATCAACACCCATGGCAACCAGGTGGTGGATACCTGGGCGTTCGTCGCCGGCAATATGCTCGAATACATGGGCATGGAGCAGTGCCGGGCTTTCTGGGAGAGGCTCTATCCCGTCGCCGGCGACAGGATGGTCACCAATCGCCGCCGTCCGATCCTGACCCTCGAGGAGGACTCATCTCCGGGCCGGCACGATACGCTCATCGCGCCGTGCGACAACGAGCGCTACGGGCTCCTCGGCTGCACCGCCTACCACGACAACTGCAAGGACAACCTGCACGCCGGGCTCGCCGGGCTCGGTTTCATTGCCCTACACGCCGGCCTCGCTCAACACCTTCATGAACATCCCGTGGCGGCAGGACGGCGGGCTCGAGTGGGGCAATTGCCTGTGCAAGAAAGGCGACTATGTGGTGTTTCGCGCCGAGCTCGACTGCATCGTCGCCCTGTCGGCCTGCCCGCAGGACATGCTGCCGATCAACAACGGCGTCACCACGGAAGCCCACTACGAGGTGCTGGGATAGACACGTTCATGTTCTAGCCTTGCCACTTTTCCCGCATGGTGACCAGCTCCTCCGCGGCCGTCGGGTGAACCGCCAGGGTGGCGTCGAAGTCGGCCTTGGTGGCGCCGAGCTTCACCGCAATGCCCAGGAGCTGGGCCATCTCGCTCGCCGCCGGGCCCATGATATGGCAGCCGACGACCCTGTCCGTGGCGGCATCGACGACGAGCTTCATGAGCGTTCTTTCGTCGCGGCCGGTCAAGGTGTGCTTCATCGGCCGGAAGGTGGTCTTGTAGATGTCGACCCTGGCAAACTTCTGGCGCGCGCCCGTCTCGGTCAGCCCGACGGTGCCGATCTCCGGCTGAGAAAACACCGCGGAGGGAACATTGTCGTGGTCGACTGCGGTCGGCGAGCTGCCGAACACCGTATCGGCGAACGCCTGGCCCTCGCGGATGGCGACCGGCGTCAGGTTCAGGCGGTTCGTCACATCGCCAATCGCATAGATGCTGGCGGCGGTGGATCTCGACCAGGCATCGACCTTTACCGCGCCGTGCGGGGTGATCTCGACGCCGGCCTTGTCGAGGCCGATCCCCCGGGTGTTGGGAATCCGCCCCGTCGCATACATCAGCGCGCCGGCGCCGAACCGGCTGCCGTCCTCGAGGGTTGCGCGAACGCCGTCGCCGCTGCGCTCGATCGCCACCACGTCGGCGCGGGTGCGGATCTCGATGCCCTTCTTCTTCATCTCGGCGGCAAGGCCATGGCGCAGGTCATCGTCGAAGCCGCGCAGGATCTGCTCGCCGCGGTAGATCAGGACCGTTTCGACGCCGAGACCGGAAAAGATGCCCGCGAACTCGACCGCGATGTAGCCGCCGCCGACGATGGCGATGCGGCGCGGCAGAGCCTCGAGATGAAAGGCCTCGTTCGAGGTGATGGCCAGCTCGCGGCCGGGCAGGTGCTGCGGAACGAACGGAGCAGCGCCGGTGGCGATCAGGATGGTCGCCGCGGATATCGTGCGGCCGCCCGCCAGGCGAACCACATGCGCACCATCCAGCTCGGCGCGCTCGTGAATGATCTCGACCCCGGCGGCCTCGAGACGTGCGGACATAAGCCTTGCTGAGCCGATCGATCTCGATGTCCTTGTTGGCGATGAGGGTGGGCCAGTCGAAGGCGACGCCCTGAGTGGTCCAGCCGAAGCCCAACGCGTCCTCGAAGTCTTCGGCGAAGCGGCTCGCATAGACCAGAAGCTTCTTCGGCACGCAGCCGCGGATGACGCAGGTGCCGCCGACGCGATATTCCTCGGCGATCGCCACGCGCGCGCCGTGGCGCGCGGCGACGCGGCCGGCGCGGACGCCGCCCGAGCCGGCGCCCAGCACGAACAGGTCGAAGTCGTAGGCGGCCATCGATCAGCGCCTCAGCATGCGAACGCCATCCGGCGTGCCGATGATCGCCATGCTCGCCATGCCGATGAACAATCCGTGGCCCACGACTCCGGGAATACCGGAAAGGAGCGCGGCAAGCCCGGCCGGATCCGGCGATGCGGTCGATGGCGCAGTCGACGATCAAGTTGCCGTTGTCGGTGAGGAACGGCTCGCCGTCGCGCATCCGCAAGGCGGGAGCGGCCGGCCGGCCCGCCCGGCCGAGGGCCTCGCCGATGTTCAGGGCGGTCGCCGAGGCGCCGAAGGACAGCACTTCGACGGGCAGCGGAAACCGCCCCAGCGTCTTCACGTGCTTCGAGGCATCGGCGATGACGATCATGCGGCGCGACGATGCGGCGACGATCTTCTCGCGCAGGAGCGCTCCGCCGCCGCCCTTGATGAGATCGAGACGATCGTCCAGCTCATCGGCGCCGTCGACGGTCAGATCGAGGCGCGGCGTTTCATCGAGCGTGGTGAGCGCGATGCCGAGGCGCTGCGCCTGGCGGGCGGTGCGTCTCCGACGTCGGCACGCATGCGAGCTTCAGGCTCTTGTCCTTCCGAGCCTGGCGCCCAGGGCATCGACGAAGTGGGAGGCGGTCGAGCCGGTGCCGAGGCCGAGCTTCATGCCGGGCTCAACAAAGTCGAGGGCCGCCAACGCGGCGGCCCTCTTCTGGTCGTCGCTCGTCATCAATGGGAAGGTTATCTTACCCAGCCCGCCCACGAGCATGTATTTGATCTCGAGATATTCCTCGATGCCGTGACGGGAGCCCTCGCGGCCGATGCCGCTCTCCTTCATGCCGCCGAACGGCGCCTCGGCGGCCGAGATGATGCCTTCGTTGATGCCGACGATGCCGTATTCGAGCCCCTCCGCCACCCGCCAGACCCGGCCGACGTCGCGGGTATAGAAGTAGCAGGCGAGGCCGAACTCGGTGGCATTCGCCATGGCGATCGCCTCCTCTTCGGTCGTGAAGCGGAAGAGCGGCGCCACCGGCCCGAAGGTTTCCTCGCGCGCCACCGCCATGTCGGGGGTGACCTCGCGGATGAGCGTGGGCTCGAAGAAGTTGCCGCCGAGGCTGTGGGCCTTGCCGCCGATCTCGACCTTGCCGCCCTTGGCGACGGCATCGGCGATGTGCTCGATGACCTTCTTGACCGCCGCGGCGTTGATCAGCGGGCCGGTCGTCACCCCCTGCTCGGCGCCGTTGCCTACTTTCAGCTTGCCGATCGCCTCGGCGAATTTCTTGGCGAACGCGTCATAGACGCCCGTCCTGCACCAGAATGCGGTTGGCGCAGACGCAGGTCTGGCCGGCATTGCGGAACTTCGACAGCATGGCGCCCGCCACCGCCGCATCGAGATCGGCGTCATCGAAGACGATGAAGGGCGCGTTGCCGCCAAGCTCGAGGCCGACCTTCTTCACGGTCCGCGCGCACTGGGCCATGAGCTGCTTGCCGATCTCGGTCGAGCCCGGTGAAGGTGAGGCAGCGCACCTTGGGGTTCGACGTCATTTCGCCGCCGATCTCGCGCGCCGTTCCCGGTAATGACGCTGAACACGCCGGCCGGAATGCCGGCCCGCTCGCCGAGTTCGGCCAGCGCCAGGGCCGACAGCGGCGTTTCGCTGGCGGGCTTGGACACGAAGGCGCAGCCCGCGGCAAGCGCCGCGCCGGCCTTGCGGGTGATCATCGCATTGGGGAAGTTCCACGGCGTGATGCCGGCCACGACGCCGATCGGCTGCTTGATCACCAGGATGCGCGAGGTGGTGAAGGGCGAGGGAACGATCTCGCCATAGATGCGTCGCGCTTCCTCGGCGAAGAATTCGATGAACGAGGCGCCGTAGGCGATCTCGCCGCGGGATTCGGCCAGGGGCTTGCCCTGCTCCGCGGTCATGATCTGCGCCAGGTCCTCCTGGTTTTCGAGCATGAGATCGTGCCACTTGCGCAGGATCTTGCCGCGCTCGCGGGCGGTCTTGGCGGCCCACTCTTTCTGGGCCTTCTCGGCCCCGTCGATGGCTTCGGCCGTTTCCCTGGCGCCGAGCCTGGGCACGGCGCCGATGACTTCCGAATTTACCGGATTGGTAACGTCGATTGTCGCTTTGCCTTCCACCCAGCGGCCGTTGATGTAGCATTTGTCGCGGAGCAGCGACTTGTCCTTCAGGATGTCGCGCAGCGCCTGACCTTTGCGAACGTCCATGTTGAGCCTCCATTGCGTGGCTTTTGCGCGGCGTATAGCATGGGGGTAGCAAAGCGCCAAACGGGGGCGCCGAGCGAAGGGTATGTGAGCGGGGTCTGCGGTCAGTTGAGAATGAGAGTCCGTCTTTCGGCGTAACTCTTTGTTTGTTCAGGGGAACGCGGGGTTCATGAAAGCCAGGGCAGTCGTCTTCGACCTCGACGGAACGCTCATCGACACGGCGCCCGATCTTGCCAACGCCACGAACCATGTGCTCGCGCGCTGCGGCCGTCACGCGGTTGGTCTCGATGAGCTGCGCCTCATGGTCGGCCAGGGGGCAAAAGCCCTCATCGCCCGCGGCTTCGCCGCGACCGGAGTGCCGGTCGAGAAAGCGGAGCTCGAGCGGCTCTATGACGAGTTCCTCGTCCATTACGAAGCCAATATCGCGCTCGACAGCCGGCTGTTCCCGGGGACGATGGAACTGCTCGAGCGCTGTGCGCTGGCGGATTTGCGGCTCGGGGTGTGCACCAACAAGCTCGAGCGGCTTTCCAGGAAACTGGTGCAGGCCATGGGAATCGGTGACTATTTCGCCGCCGTCGTCGGCTCGGACACGCTCGGCATCTTCAAGCCGGACGCGCGACCCTACCGGGAGACGCTGCGGCAGCTCGGCGTCAACGGCGGCGGCAGCATCCTGATCGGCGACAGCGAAACCGACGTGCTGACCGCGCGGGCGGCCGGCGTGCCGATGATCGCCGTCACCTTCGGCTATTCCACCAGGCCGGTCGCCGAGCTCGGCCCCGACTATCTCGCTCACCACTTCGACGACGTGTGGCCGATGATCGAGCGGGCGCTCGCATCACTGACTCGGCGCCGCATGCCGGCCTCGATCCTTGACTCGGACCGAAGGTCGAACTCTAATAGGCGAACTTCCCTTCGGGCGATTAGCTCAGTTGGCAGAGCACTGTGTTCACATCGCAGGGGTCGCTGGTTCGAAGTCCAGCATCGCCCACCAAGCCTCCCCACGAACGAGCAATCCTGGAGAAAGCCATGGCCAAGACCACCAGCGACCGTGTTTCGAGCATCGCCAGCGCAACATTGGACACGGGCAAAGCGGCCGTGAAGAAGGTGAGATCGCTGGCGGGCTCGGTGCTCGGCACCAGCAAGGCGAAGAAAGCGACAAAAGCCCGGGCAACCAAACGCAAGGCGCGCAAGGCAGCCAAACGCGCCAAGAGGTAATCTGGCGATCCTCCCGCTCGCAGCCCTGGTTCGCTGCGCTTGATCTTTGTCTACGATCCTGGCGTTTGACGGCGTCCACCGATAGTAAACGATTGCATGTCGGATGATCCCCGTGTGGCGGCCGCGCGCGTCGGCGTACCGGTGTGGGACATCCTGGTTCGGGTATTCCACTGGTCGCTCGTCGCCGATTTCGCGTTCGCCTGGATCAGCGGCGAGGAGTGGGAGGACGCGCACGTGATCCCCGGCCTCATCGCTTCCCGCTCCTCTGGGGCATCATCGGCACACGCCACGCACGTTTCACCGATTTCATGAAGGGGCCCGCCGTCATCACGATTTTCCTGAAAGATGCCTTGCGACTCAAAGCTCCCAGCTTCTCGGCTACAACCCGGCCGGGGTGCGATGCCGGCCGGGGGTGCGATGGTCGTGGCGCTCTCGTCATGATCACCGTCATCTGGGGCTCGGGGTACATGATCAAAACCGATGCCTTTCAGGGCGAGAAGTGGGCCGAGGAGTTGCATGAGATCACAGTCAACATCACCCTGGGTCTCGTCGCGCTCCACGTGCTTGGCGTCGCAATCGCGAGCAAGGAGCATGACGAGAACCTCGTGAAGGCAATGTTCACGGGGCGCAAGCGGCCGCTCTAGGAGAACAGCGAAAGCAGCAGCGGCTCCGGCGGCCGCGCCGCGCTGGCGCGGAGAGGGCTTTCAAACTAACATTCATCCGGGGCCATGCTGTGCGGCGGTAGCTTCGGCTACACCGGCTCACGGCTGTCTCCAATCAAAGCATCCCGCAGGGGGATGCCGTAAGTAGGAGATCAAATCCATGTGGATGAATAGACGCCACGCCGTGGCGACATTGGCGGGCATTCTGTTGGCGGCTACTTCGTTGAGCGAGGCCTGGGCGCAGGCGAAACCGAAAATCGCGCTGGTCCAGATCAATCAGCAAGCATTGTTCTTCAACCAGATGAACGAAGGCGCGCAGAAGGCCGCCGACGCCGCCGGCGCCGAACTCGTCATCTTCAACGCCAACAACGATCCCGCGGCGCAGAACAACGCCATCGAGACGTACGTCAACGACAAGGTCGACGGCATCATCATCGTGGCGATCGATACCAACGGTGTCATGCCCGCGGTAGAGGCGGCCGACAAGGCCGGCATACCGGTGGTCGCCGTCGACGCCATCCTTCCCGAGGGTCCGCAAAAGGCGCAAGTCGGCGTGGACAACGAGGAGGCCGGCCGCCTAATCGGCGAACATTTCGTCAAGTACGTGCAAGACAAGATGGGCGGCAAGGCGACATTGGGCATCGTGGGCGCGCTCAACTCCACCATCCAGAACATCCGTCAAAAGGGCTTCGAGGATGTCGTGAAGACCAATGCCAATGTGACTATGGCGGGTGTCGCCGATGGCCGCAACGTCCAGGAGAATGCCCTGGCGGCGGCTGAGAACCTGATAACGGCCAATCCCAACCTGACCGCGCTCTACGCGACCGGCGAGCCGGCGCTGCTCGGTGCGGTGGCCGCGGTGGAAAGCCAGGGCAAGCAGGATCAAATCAAGGTGGTCGGCTGGGATCTCACGGCTCAGGCGATAAAGGGAATTGACGCCGGCTATGTAGGAGGCGTCATTCAGCAGGATCCCGCCGGCATGGGAGCTGCCGCAGTCGACGCCCTGGTCAAGGTCATCAAGGGCGGGGCAGTGGAGAGAAACATTGCCGTGCCGGTGACGATCGTCACCAAGGAGAATGTCGAGCCGTATCGCGCCGTATTCAAGCAGTAGTGCCCGGCAATGCCGGGGAGGCGGCCACCGCCGCCTCCCCTCCCCACGTCAGACTGAAGAACATCAAGAAGCGGTTCGGCGCGATCGAGGCCTTGCGCGGAGTCGATCTCGACATCTTTCCGGGGCAGTGCCTCGGCCTCGTCGGCGACAACGCAGCCGGCAAATCAACGCTCTCGAAAATACTGTCGGGCGCCTACATTCCCGATGAGGGCGCAATCGAGCTCAACGGCGAAGCCGTCACCTTCGATACCCGGCCGATGCGCGCGCCCGCAACATCGAGATGGTGTACCAGGACCTGAGCCTCTGCGACACCATCGACATTCCGGGCAACCTTTTTCTCGGACGCGAACCGACCCGGGCCGGCCTTCTCGACCGGAATCGAATGCGACAAGAGGCGCGGCGAATGCTGGACAGCCTCGAGATCCACATCCCCAACATCAATGCGCTCGTCGAGATGCTGTCGGGAGGTCAGCGCCAGTCGATCGCGATCTGCCGGGCCGTCGCATTCGCGCCGCGCGTCCTCATCATGGATGAACCAACTTCGGCCCTGGCGGTCGCCGAGGTCGAGGCTGTGCTGGCGCTGATCAACCGCATCAAGCAGAGCGGCGTCGCGGTCGTGCTGATAACGCACCGCCTCCAGGACCTTTTCCGCGTCTGCGACCGGATCGCCGTGCTGTACGAGGGCACCAAGGTCGCCGAACGGCCAATCGCCGAAACCAATCTCGAGGAGTTGATCCGGCTCATCGTCGGCGAAAAGCGGCGCGCCGGCGCCAACCGGCATGCCTGATCGTCGCGCGCCCGGGGTTGGCGACTTTGTCGCTGCAAATGCGCAGGTTCTGAGCATCGGCGGCTTTCTGCTCGCAATGTTCATCTTGTTCTCGGCGGTCACCGGCACTTTTTTCACGCCAGGCAACATCCTGAATCTGCTTCGCCAGGCGGCTCCGATGATCATCGTCGCCGTGGCGATGACTTTCGTCATCACCACCGGCGGCATCGATCTGTCCGTCGGATCGACGGTAGCGCTCGTCAACGCCCTGGCGGCGATTGCGCTCGGCAGCGTGCTGCCGTGGCCGCGTCGTCGTCGTCGGCCTCATCGTTCTCGGCGCGCTCATCGGCGGCGCGCAAGGCTGGTTCATCACCCACGAGGGGATACCCGCCTTCATCGTGACGCTGGCCGGCATGTCGATGCTGCGGGGCGCCGCACTCCTGCTCACCCAGGGTTTCTCGATACCCATTTCGGCGCAATCCGATTTCGTGTTCCTGGGACGCGGCTGGGTGCTCGGCATTCCGCTGCCGGCAATGATCGCCGCCGTCGTATGCATTGCCGGCATGGTGGTGCTCGGCGGCACCCGGTTCGGCCGCTACATCGTCGCCATCGGCGCCAACAGCGAAGCCGCCCGGCGGTCGGGCATCGCCATCAACCGAGTAACGCTCACCGCCTACGCGCTCACCGGAGCGGCCGCTTCGGTTGCCGGCCTGATCATCGCCGCGCGGCTGGGCAGCGGCAGCTCGAATGCCGCCGTTGGATTCGAGCTGGAGGTGATTGCGGCCGTGGTTCTCGGCGGCACCTCACTCATGGGCGGCCGCGGCTCGATCGTCGGCACGGTTCTCGGAGCGCTGACCATCGCCGTCATCGGCAATGGTCTGATCCTCGCCCATGTTTCGCCCTTTTTCACACAAATCATAACCGGCGCCATCATCCTCGGCGCCATCTGGCTCAACATCCGCAGTCTTTTTTCGATCGGGCAAAGTTCTCCGGAAAGCATAGGGAGACTGCATGCAGGAACTGTCCGAAGCCCATGTCGGCTCAGGGCGGGCGATGACGGTGCGGGGGCCCGTCGACACGGCGGGCCTCGGCTTTACCCTGATGCACGAGCACATTCTCAACGACTGCCGTTGCTGGTGGCATCGGCCACCCGAGCCGGAACGCCTGCTGCTCGCCCACGGACGCGTCAGTGCCGGAATTCTGGGCGAACTGCGCATGGATCCGTTCCTGGTACTGGACAATTGCACCCTCGATGAGGAGGGCGTGGCGATATCGGAACTGCGGCAGCTTGCGTCGGCCGGCGGGGTAACGGTCGTCGATCCGACCTGTCGCGGCATCGGCCGGGCTCCCGATGCTCTCGTTCGCATCGCGAAAGCCACCGGACTTCAGATCATCATGGGTTCCGGATATTATCTCCAAACTTCGCACCCAGCGAACCTGGCGAGCCTTTCAGCCGACGATGTCGCCGATGAAATCGTCGTCGAAGCGCGTGATGGGGTCGCCGGAACCGGCGTCCGCATCGGCCTCATCGGCGAGATCGGCGTCAGCAGCGAGTTCACTGCCGAGGAAAAAAAGTCGCTGCGCGGCGCTGCTCGCGCACAACGCCGCACGGGCCTGCCGCTCATGGTCCACCTCCCCGCCTGGTTTCGGCTTGGCCACGACGTCCTCGACGTGGTCGAGGCCGAGGGGGCTGCGTGCGCGCCATACCGTGCTCTGCCACATGAACCCCTCCGGCGAGGACGTCGCCTACCAGACGTCCCTGGCACGCGGGGGGCGTTCATCGAGTACGACATGATCGGCATGGACTACTGGTACGCCGACCAGCAGGTACAATGCCCTTCGGACGAGGACAATGCCCGGTCGATCGGCAGGCTCGTCGAACAAGGCCTTGCCCGGCATATCCTGTTGTCGCAGGACGTGTTCCTGAAAATGATGCTGACCAAATACGGAGGGTTTGGCTATGCCTACGTGCTGAGGCATTTCGTGCCGCGGTTGCGGCGTCACGGGATCAGCGAAGACACGATCCGGCTCATGCTCGTCGACAACCCCCGGCGGGTGTTCGACGCCGCCCACGAGACATGAGCGCCGGCACATCAGGAGAAAAATCATGGCGCGCAAGAAGGTTCTTCTGGCCGGCGAGAGCTGGGTTTCAGCGGCGACGCACTACAAGGGTTTCGATCAGTTCGGCAGCGTGACCTTTCATCTGGGCGCCACTCCGCTGGTCAGGGCTCTCGAGGACAGCCCCTTCGACTTGCACTACATGCCGGCGCATGAGGCGGCGGAAGGGTTTCCGGCGAGCCTCGAAGCCCTGCAAAGCTATCGCGTGGTGATCCTGTCCGACATCGGATCAAATACAATTCTACTGCACCCCGACGTGTGGCTGCGCTCGCAGACTTATCCCAATCGTCTCAAGCTTCTCAAAGAGTGGGTGGCAGGCGGCGGGGCTCTCGCCATGATCGGCGGCTATTTCAGTTTCCAGGGCATCGACGGGCGCGCGCGCTGGCGCAAGACGCCCGTCGAAGACATCCTCCCGGTCACTTGCCTGCCCTATGACGATCGCGTCGAAATTCCCGACGGCGCCACCCCGATGATCACCAACCCCGACCACCCGATCGTCCGGGGGATCGGCGGACCGTGGCCGCTGGTTCTCGGGGTCAATGAGGTGATGGTGCGGATGGACCGGCCGGCCGAGGTGATTGCCGCTCTGCCCAATGACCAGGGCGGCCATCCCCTGCTGGTGGCGGGCGAATTCGGAAAGGGCCGGTCGGTGGCCTGGACCTCCGATATCGGACCGCACTGGCTCTCCCCGGCTTTTTGTGCGTGGCAAGGATACAAGACGCTCTGGGTTCAGATGCTATCCTGGCTCACCCGGGAATGAGGGCGCACGCCGGTGCGCCTGCATGTTTTCGGCAATGTTTGCCGTGATGTCACCTGCCGGGTGCCGGCACTACCGAGGCCCGGAGAAACCGTCCTGGCCGACCGGCTGATTTCGGAGCTCGGCGGCAAAGGCCTGAATCAGGCCATCGCGGCGCGGCGCGTCGGCGCTTTGACCAGACTGTTTGCGGTCATTGGCCAGGATGAAACGGGCGCCCGGCTGAGAGACCTGCTCGCCGCCGAAGATATCCCCGCCGACGGGCTCATCACCAGGCACGGAAGATCCGACACCTCGCACATCTTCGTCGATCCCGGCGGAGAGAACTTCATCGTCACCATGGCGCCATGCGCCTCGCAAGCCACACGCCAGGATGCTGCGCAGGCCCTGGGCCAGCTCGACGCCGGCGATGTTGTCCTTCTTCAGGGCAACTTCAATGCGTTGCTGTCGGCGGATATCATGCGGCGCGCACGGCTGCGGCTGTCGCGTCATGCTGAACGCCAGCCCGCTGTGGAAAGAGGCGCAGGAACCTCTGCGCCTGGCGGACGTCGTGGTCGTCAACCGCCAGGAGGCCAGCGCGCTGACCGGCGCCGGCAGCCCGCAGGAAGCACTCGAACGCCTCACCGCTCCTGTGGCCATCGTCACCGCGGGCGCGGACGGCGCGTTCCTGAGAAACGGCGCGGCTGCGATCATTCGATACCCCGCCGCTGCGGTAACGGCACGCAATACGGCAGGCGCCGGCGATGTTCTCGTCGGCTCGCTCGCCGGAGCGCTCGCTCTCGGATTGCCGCTCGCCGCCGCATTGCGCGTCGCGGTGACATTGGCCGCCGAAAAGGTGACGCGCGAGGGCGTGATCGGCGGATTTCCGTCCGCCGGGCTCGCCAGATCCGTTCTCGGCAAGCGGCAGCATGCCGAATCTCTGAAGGTGACCTTCGAAACGCGGCGCTGGGTCTATTGTAGGCAACAGCTGTTCGGGATCGCGCGCGCCTGCTTCTCGGCAAGGCTGAACAAGGCGCTCTTGACCATTTTGCGGTGGACCTCGACCGACTGCCGCTGTTGGCCGAAGCGGTCGCCGGCTCACCCGCCGCCGTTACCCCGACCTTGATATCCCCTGCCACGCCCGCTGGCGGCACTTCGCGGTCGGCGGACGCGACCGATGGTCAGTGCTCGCCCAGCGAGGGGCCTGGCGCGATGTCAAGGAGCGAGCGCGCGCCGCATTCGATCTCGCCATCGTTTCGGTGCTGCTCGACGCCGGCGCCGGACCAGACTGGTCCTACCGGGACGGCACCGGCGCCTGCCTCAACCGGTCCGAGGGACTTGCTGTCGCTTCGATCGACATGTTCGCCGCCGGCCGCTTTTCGAACGACCGCGACGATCCGCTCCGTGTCGACGCCGACCGCCTCCAAGCACTCGGCGAAGACGATCTGGCGGCGGGATTTCAGGCGAACGCGCAAAACCCGCTGGTCGGACTGCCCGGTCGGCTCGCGCTCCTCGGCAGGCTGGGCGCTGCTGTAGCCGCGCGCCCCGAGATTTTTTCGCTCATGGACCGGCCCCGGCCGGGCGGCCTCTTCGATCATCTGGTTTCGATCGCCGAGGGCGGACGTCTCGCGGCCGAGGCGATCCTGGAAAACGTGCTTCGGCATCTGGGATCCTTGTGGCCCGGCCGGATCAGCCTGGGCGCGGTAAATCTCGGCGATACGTGGCGGCATGGCGGAATTGAGACGCAGGATGCAACCCACGGCCTCATGCCGTTTCATAAACTCTCCCAATGGCTGACCTACAGCCTGGTCGATCCGCTCCGGGATGCCGGGCTCGAAGTGATCCACATCGACGGCCTCACGGGGCTGGCGGAATATCGCAACGGAGGAATGTTCCTCGATGGCGGCGTGCTGCAGCCGAAGGACACGGCCGCATATGGGCAATCCCACCGCGTCGGTGATGAACTGGTGGTCGAATGGCGGGCCCCGACCGTCGCTCTTCTCGACCGGATGGCGCCGGTGGTACGCCAGTCGCTCGGCATGAGCCGGGCCCAGCTGCCGTTGGGCAAAATTCTCGAGGGCGGCACCTGGGCTCTGGGGCGGCAGCTGGCATTCGAGCGCCGACCTGACGGTTCGCCGCCGCTCAGGATCGTGAGCGACGGAACGGTATTCTAAGGCTGACCATGATATCGTCGGCATGCAACGCCCGAGCTTCACTCGCCCGCCGCCTTGAGCACGCCGCGCCTGATCTGGTCCTCCTCGATGCTTTCGAACAGCGCGCGGAAATTGCCTTCGCCAAAGCCCTCATCGCCCTTGCGTTCGATGAACTCGAAGAAGATCGGCCCGATCACCGTCTTCGAGAAGCGCTGGAGCAGGACCTGGTCATGCCGCCCTCGACGACGCCTTCGCCGTCGATCAGGATGCCGTCCGCGCTTGAGCCGCTCGACCGGCTCGCCGTGGCCCGGCACGCGGCTATCGATCTTCTCATAGTAGGTCGCGGGCGGCGCGGGCATGAAGCTCACGCCGTTGCGGCCGAGCATCTCGATCGTGTCATAGAGATCGCGGCTGCCGAGCGCCACGTGCTGGATGCCCTCGCCCTTGTAGTCCTTGAGATATTCCTCGATCTGGCTCTTGTCGTCGATCGACTCGTTGATCGGAATGCGGATCTTGCCGCACGGGCTCGTCATGGCGCGCGAAATGAGTCCGGTGAGCTTGCCTTCGATGTTGAAGAAGCGGATTCGCGGAAATTGAAGAGCTTCTCGTAGAATCCCGCCCATGCGTCCATGTGGCCGCGATGCACATTGTGGGTGAGATGATCGACATAGTGGAGGCCGGCGCCTTCGGGCTTGACGTCGCGCTCGCCGATCCACTCGAAGTCGACGTCGTAGATCGATCCTTTGGCGCCATACCGGTCGACGAGATAGATTTGCAGTCCGCCGATGCCCTCGATGGCCGGGAATGTCGAGCTCCATCGGGCCGGTCCTGGGTCTTGGCGGGTTTCGCGCCGAGCGACAGCGCGCGCTCGTAGGCGCGGCTGCGCGTCGACCACGCGAAAGGCCATCGCGGGCGCGGAGGGGCCGTGTTTTTCGGCGAAGCGCTGCGCAAAGGAATCCTGGCTCGGCATTGACGATGAAATTGATGTGGCCCTGGCGGTAGAGGGTGACATCTTTCGAGCGATGCTTCGCGACCCGCTGGAAGCCCATTCTGCCGAACACCGCGTCAAGCACCGCGGGATCGGGATGGGTGAACTCGACGAATTCGAAACCATCCGTGCCCATCGGGTTTGCATCCGAGATCTTGGGCGGCGGCGCGTCATGCGGAAATGGTCCCATGTCCTTCTCCTCAGATTTTTTCTGATGATACGCCAAATCGGCGGGTGTAGTGTGACGGAATGACCGAGGCGCGCAGCGATCCCTCTCCAGCCGTGACCAGGAACCGCTACCAGGACGCACCGCGCGGAGCCGATCAGACGATCGATCAGGACTGGAATTCGTACACCCCGGAAGAGCACGACAGATGGAACCGCCTGTACGCCCGGCAAGCGAAGATGCTCCCCGGGCGGGCCTGCGAGGAGTTCCTGCACGCCATGGCCAAGCTCGAGCTGTCGCGCTCGGGCATTCCGGAATTCGGCGAACTGAGCGGGCGGCTTTCGGCACTCACCGGCTGGCGGGTCGTGCCGGTCTCCGGACTCATCACCGCCGGGGCCTTCTTCGACCTCCTGTCCAGCCGGCGCTTCCCGGCGGGCGCGTTCATCCGGCCGGAGAGCGAACTCGACTATCTCGAGGAACCGGACATCTTCCATGACGTATTCGGTCATGTGCCGCTGCTCGCCCTTCCGGAGTATGCCGATTTCTCGAGGCCTACGGCAAGGGCGGCCGGCGGGCGCTGGAGCGCGGCCAGCTGCGAAATCTGGCGCGGCTCTACTGGTATACGGTCGAGTTCGGGCTCATACAAACGCCTGCGGGACTGCGCATCTTCGGCGCCGGCATCATGTCCTCGCCCGCCGAAACGATGTTCGCCCTGGAAGATTCATCTCCCAACAGGGTCCGCTTCGACCTCGAGCGCATGGTGCGCACCAAGTACATCATCGACGATTTCCAGCAGACCTATTTCGTCATCGACAGCTTCGAGCAGCTGCTTCGCGACTGCTACCAGGACTTCGGGCCGCTCTATGACCGGGTTCGCTCGGCGCCCGAAATCGAGGCCCATGAGCTCACCGAAAGCGACCAGGTGCTCACCCGGGGAGATTTTCGCTACTTCCGCGACAAGGGCAAAGCGCCGGGCGGCAAGGTGGCGTAAGATTTCGGATCAGGAAATCGCTTCCTGGACGAGCAACGGAGGAGACAACCAGATGCCCAAAGGTCAACAAAAAGGCAATCGCGAGCCCAAGAAACCGAAGCAGGTGAAGGCGAAGCCGCCAGCTTCCATATCGTCGCTGTCGGGCGCGGCGCAGACGAGACCGGCCGCAAACTCGCCCGGCAAGAAAAAATAGCACGACGCCGCGGGGCCGGCTGGATTTCTGGCCGGCGCCAGAATGACAGCGGTGGGCTGTCGTCGCGTGCAGTATTCTGAGTAGTGGCAGGCGACCTGCGTCGGCGAGGCTCGTGCACACGATTCGTCATGGGCGGGCGTGACCTGGCTTGAACCACGCATCGCCAAGACGATGGCCGGTCCCGGCTGGCGAATTGCGACGGACGGGCCGTGGCGATGAAGGAATAGGCATCACTGAGCATCGGGCTGGAGCGAGGGATGCGCCAGCCGGAAGGCTTCGATCGTCGCGCAAGTCCGGTCGACTTTCACAATCTTCGGCAGATGATCGATGGCGACAGCGTTGCGGCGGGCGTTGGCCACCTGCGGGACGAGGAAAACATCGGCAAGCCCCGGCCCGTCGCCGAAACAGAAAGCTCCGCCGTCGATCATCCGCTCGACCGCATCGAGGCCGCCCGCGAGGATCCAGTGGCGATACCAGGCCTCGGTCTCGGCCGTGGAATGTCCGAGCGGGCCTTTGAGATAGTCGAGCACCCGCAGATTGTTGAGCGGATGGATGTCGCAGGCGATGGCGAGGGCGACAGCGCGCACTTTCGCAGCGGCGAGCGGGTCCTCAGGGATGAGACGGGGCTCGGGCCTGATGGTCTCGAGATATTCGATGATCGCCAGGGATTGCGTGAGCAGCGTCCCGTCGTCGAGCTCGAGCGCCGGAACCAGGCTTTGCGGATTGCGGGCACGGTACTCGGGCTTGTGCTGCTCGCCGCCCGAGCGGACCAGATGAACGGCAACATGGTCGACAGTCACGCCCTTGAGATTGAGCGCGATGCGCACGCGGTAGGCGGCGGAGCTCCGGAAGTAGCCGTAGAGTTTCATTGGATATCCCGTATGCAACCATTAAGGTGACCCGGTGGAGAGCGCAATTGTGGCCGGCTACATGCCCGGCTTCGGCAACGACTTCGAGACCGAAGCGCTCCCCGGCGTGCTGCCGCGCGGCCAGAATTCGCCGCAGCGCAGCGCCTACGGCCTGTATGCCGAACAGCTGTCGGGATCGCCGTTTACGGCGCCGCGCGGCACCAACGAGCGCTCATGGCTCTATCGCATGCGGCCCTCGGTCAGGCATAGCGGGCGCTTTGCCGCCACCGCGTTGCCGCATTGGAAAACCGCGCCGTGCCAGGAGGATCACGATCTGCCGATCGGGCAACTGCGCTGGGGCCCGCCGGCGATGCCCAACGAAGCGACGAACTTTCTCGCCGGAGTGAGGACCATGACCACCGCCGGCGACGTCAACACCCAGACCGGCATGTCGGCCGGCGTTTATTTCGTCAATTGCTCGATGGACGACGAGTACTTTTACGATGCCGACGGCGAGCTCCTCATCGTGCCGCAGGAAGGCCGCCTCCTCTTCTTCACCGAGCTCGGCAGGATCGAGGCGCAGCCCGGAGAAATCTGCGTCATACCGCGCGGCATGAAGTTCAAGGTCGAAGTGATCAACGGTCCGGCACGCGGCTATCTGTGCGAAAACCACGGCGCCAAGTTCACCTTGCCCGACCGCGGTCCGATCGGCGCCAATTGCCTCGCCAACCCGCGCGACTTCAAGACGCCGGTCGCCGCCTACGAGGAAAAGGAAACGCCGTGCAGCCTCGTGGTCAAGTGGTGCGGCAGGTTCTTCCGCACCGAGATCGGCCATTCGCCACTCGACGTAGTCGGCTGGCATGGAAACTACGCGCCCTGCAAATATGATCTGCGGACATTCTCGCCGGTGGGAGCGCTCCTGTTCGACCATCCCGATCCATCGATCTTCACGGTGATGACGGCGCCGTCCGGAGAGGAAGGGACCGCCAACGTGGATTTCGTCATTTTCCCGGAGCGCTGGTCGGTGGCGGAACATTCGTTCCGGCCGCCGTGGTACCACATGAACATCATGTCGGAGTTCATGGGTCTGATCTACGGGCAATACGACGCCAAGCCGGACGGTTTCGTCCCGGGCGGCATGTCGCTGCACAACTGCATGCTGCCGCACGGTCCCGACGCCGGCGTCTTCCGAAAGGCAAGCACGGCGGAACTCAAGCCGGAGCGCATATCCAACACGCTGGCCTTCATGTTCGAGACCCGCTTCCCGCAACATCTCACCCGCTATGCAGCAACCCTCGACACCCTGCAGCCCGATTACACCGCCTGCTGGGAGGGCATCGAGAAGAGGTTCACCGGCAAGCCGTGAAGCTCGCTTCCTTGCAGGGCGGTCGCGACGGCAGGCTCGTCGTCGTCTCCCGCGATCTGGCGCGGGCGATCGATGCCGGCAACATTGCGCCGACCTTGCAGGCAGCGCTCGACGACTGGCGGCGCGCCGGGCCGAAGTCTCGCCGATCTCGCCGCAAACCTCGAAGCATCACCCGCCTCGGGCTTTCCGTTCAACGAACGCGACTGCGCCGCGCCCCTGCCACGGGCCTTCCAGTGGGCCGACGGCTCGGCCTACGTGAATCATGTGGAACTGGTGCGCAAAGCGCGCGGAGCGGCGATGCCGGAAAGCTTCTGGACCGATCCGCTTCTCTACCAGGGCGGCTCGGACGGCTTTCTGGGGCCGCGCGAACCAATCGCCGTTGCCGACGAATCCTGGGGCATCGATCTCGAAGGCGAAGTCGCGGTGATAACCGGCGATGTGCCGGCGGGCGCCGCGCGCGCGGCCGCCGCTACGGCCATTTGCCTCGTGATGCTGGTCAATGATGTGTCGCTTCGCAATCTCATTCCGGGAGAGCTCGCCAAGGGCTTCGGCTTCTACCAGTCGAAACCAGCCTCCGCCTTCTCGCCGGTGGCAGTGACACCGGAGGAGCTGGGAAAGGCCTGGGATGGGAGCAGGCTCGACCTGCCGCTGCTGGTCGAAATCAATGGCCGGCCCTTCGGCCGGGCCAGCGCCGGCCAGGACATGACCTTCGATTTCCCGGCGCTCATCGCCCACGCCGCCCGCACCCGGGCACTCGGCAGCGGATCGATCATAGGATCGGGCACGATTTCCAACCGCGATCGATCGGGCGGTCCCGGTCGACCAATTGCCGAGGGCGGCGCCGGCTATTCCTGCATCGCGGAAATTCGCATGGTCGAGACGATCGCCCATGGCAAGCCGGCGACCCCGTTTCTGCGTTTCGGCGACACGGTGCGCATCGAGATGCAGGACGCGGAAGGCCGGTCGATCTTCGGAGCCATCGAGCAGACAGTGGTTCGGCGATAGCCCGGCCGCCAACTGCGGCGTAACTCTCGCGCTCGGTCACAGATCGTCGGTGGCGAAGGTATCGCAGTCGGAAATCTTGCCGGTTTCCAGCCCGCGCTTCAGCCAGCGCTGGCGCTGTTCGGACGAGCCGTGGGTAAACGATTCCGGTACGACGTAACCCTGCGAGCGCTTCTGCAAGCGATCGTCGCCGATCTTGCTTGCCGCGTTTAGGCCCTCCTCGATGTCGCCGCTTTCGAGAATGCCGGCGGTCTCATCGGCGGTGCGCGCCCAAACCCCGGCGAAGCAATCGGCCTGCAGCTCCATTCGAACCGAAAGCAGGTTGGCCTCCTCCTCCGGCACCTGCAGGCGTTGCTGGGTGACCCGTTCGGCGATGCCCATCAGGTTCTGGATATGATGGCCGACCTCATGGGCGATCACGTAAGCCTGGGCGAAATCACCGGGTGAATCGAGCGCCCGGTCCAGGTCTTCGAGGAATGACAGGTCGATGTAGACCTTGGAATCCGGCGGACAATAGAACGGTCCGACGGCCGACTGGGCCATGCCACAGGCCGATTGGACGCCGCCGCTGAACAACACCAGTCCGGCAGGATCGTACTGGCGGTCCAGGGCGCGGAACTGCTCGGTCCACACCCGCTCGGTCGAGCCCAACACCTTGGCGACGAAGTCCTTCATCTTGTCGGCGCCGGGTGTGGTCTGCGCGCCGCCGGTCGATGGGTCCGGGGTCCCGGACTCGGTCGTTCGCGGTCCCGGAATGCGAACACCGCCGCCGTCCAGCATTTCCAGCGGATTGATGCCGAAAACGAAGGCGACGATCAGCAGGACGACGATACCGCCGATGCCGATGCCGCCCCGGCCGCCGATCGGCACGCGAATGCCGCCGCCCGGCATGCCGCCGCGACGCGGGAATCCGAACCCCCCGCCGCCCCGGCGATCCTCGATGTTCCCACTCGGTTTTTCTCTATCCAGTCGCATGTCGAAAAGCCTCCAGTTCGGGAACTTGGTGGATGTTCATATCGAAAAAAAGTCTCCGTGTCTTCTAGCTGCGCGCTGCGGCCACCCGTTCGCGCGCCCTCGCCAGATCATACACCAGACTTAGGGTGGGTGTCGGAGTTCCGGTCATGCCCCCCAATTCGATGACGGATCCGAGGACAGCATCGAGCTCGGTGGGCCGTCCCGATTCCAGATCCTGCAGCATCGAAGTGCGATGCGCGCCGACCTTGGCGGCCATGGCGATGCGCTCCTCGATGCTCACCGCGAAGGAGATGCCGAGAACCCCGGCAACGGCGCGGGCTTCCTGCATCATGCTGCGCACGACCGATCGCGCGTGACGATCCTCCGCCATGCCGGCGAGCGTGCCGCCGGTCAGGACGCTCACCGGATTGAAGCTCAGATTGCCCAGCAGCTTCAGCCAGATTTCGGGACGCAGATCGGATTTCACAGGGCACTTGACGCCGGCGCGATTGAGAATTCCGCTCAACTCCTCGACGCGGGAAGTCCTTTCGCCAGATGGCTCGGCGATCGGCATGCGGCCGCCGAAAGCGGACACGACGATTCCCGGCGCCTCGAGCTCGGCCGCCTGCCAGATCACGGCGCCGATGGCCCGTTCGGGACCAAGCGCATTCCAGATCGCTCCACCCGGATCGACGCTTTCCAGCCGCCGGGCCTCATGGGGCCCGCCGTGCCTGTAAAAATACCACCAGGGCACGCCATTCTGGCCGTAGAGGATCGCCGTGTCGGGGCCGAGCAGCGGCGCGAGAAGCGGGGCAGCGGCGGCGATGGCGTGGGCCTTGAGCGTGACGATGACGACATCCTGGGGCCCGAATTTCGCCGGATCGTCGCTCGCGGCCGGTCTGACGGTGACCTCGTGTCCTGACATGCGCAGCATCAAGCCGCGCGCCGCGATTGCCGCGAGGTGGGCGCCCCTGGCGACGAGGCTCACTTGCGCTTCGCCCTGTTTTTCGAGAAGCGCTCCGATGTAGCCACCGATCGCCCCGGCTCCGAAAATGCAGACCTTCATTCGGCGCGCCCAAGTTTTCGCGCGATGCCGGCGTTTTCAGGCTGCAATGCGATGAGACTGCGGATGATCACGGTCAAATTACCAACGGCGGCGCGATAGCGTTGTCGCGAGCGTACGTCAACTCGACGTCATCCGGTGCCGCTTGCCAGCGGGATTGCCGCAACTCGGTTATCATCATGCCCGCGCCCGGGTGTGGCGCGGCGTGCATGTCTGGGTTGGGGTCTGCCGTTGTTGCCGGCCGGCCGATATTGGCGCTAAACCTCGCCCCGTGAGCAACGCCCTCAGAATCGCCCTGGCGCAACTCAATCCGACGGTTGGCGCAGTCAGGGCAAATCTCGAACTGGCGCGCGCGGCACGGGCGCGGGCGGCGGCGGCGCGGTCCGACCTCATCGTTCTTTCCGAGCTGTTCATCGCCGGGTACCCCCCGGAAGACCTCGTGCTCAAGCCGGCTTTCGTCGCTGCCTGCATGGAGGCGGTGGAAGCGCTGGCACGCGATACTGCGGATATGGGCCCGGGGATCCTCGTGGGCGCGCCGTGGCGGGAAGACGGAGCGGTCTACAATTCGCTGGCGCTGCTCGACCAGGGCAAGGTCCAGGGTCTTCGCTACAAGCACGAGCTGCCCAACTACGGGGTGTTCGATGAAAAGCGGGTGTTCAAGGCCGGCCCAGCCCCGGGTCCCGTGAACTTTCGCGGGGTGCGCATCGGCGTTCCCATCTGCGAGGACATCTGGGCGGAAGAGGTCTGCGAGACGCTGGCGGAAACCGGTGCCGAGCTCCTGCTCGTGCCCAACGGCTCACCCTACGAACAGGACAAGGACGACGTCCGTCTCAATCTGGTGGTGGCGCGGGTGACGGAAACCGGATTGCCGCTGGCATACCTCAACCAGGTGGGCGGCCAGGACGAGCTCGTTTTTGACGGGGCTTCCTTCGTCCTCAACGCCGACCGCGCGCTGGCGATCCAGATGCCGGCCTTCGAAGAATGCCTGGCGATCACCGAATGGACGCGCGCCAATGCCGGCTGGCGCATGGCTCCGCAAGCGGCCTCGCGCCTGCCGGAGAACGAGGAACAGGTCTGGCTCGCCTGCGTGCTCGGCCTTCGCGACTACGTGCGCAAGAACCGGTTTCCGGGCGTCGTGCTCGGCCTGTCGGGGGGCGTCGATTCGGCAATCGTGGCCGCCATGGCAACCGACGCGCTCGGCGCCGACAAGGTCCACTGCATCATGCTGCCTTATCGCTACACCAGCCCGGAAAGCAGCGCCGATGCCCAGCAATGCGCGCAGGCGCTGGGCGTGCGCTACGAGGTGGTGCCGATCGCCGGTCCGGTCGAAGGATTCCTCGCTGCGCTTGGCGACCTGTTTCAGGGAACACAGTCGGGAACGACCGAGGAAAACCTGCAGTCGCGGGCTCGCGGCTCAATCCTCATGGCCGTTTCGAACAAATTCGGCTCCATGGTGCTGACGACCGGCAACAAGTCGGAAATGTCGGTGGGCTATGCAACGCTCTACGGCGACATGAACGGCGGCTACAATCCGATCAAGGACGTCTACAAGACCCAACTCTACGCCCTTGCCCGCTATCGCAACCGGGAGCGGCCAAAGGGTTGCCTCGGACCGGAGAGCGCCGTCATCCCGGAACACATTCTCACCAAGGCGCCTACGGCGGAGCTCAAGCCCGGACAGAAAGACCAGGACACACTGCCTCCCTACGAAGTACTCGACGACATTCTCGAGCAGCTCGTCGAGCGCGAGCGCACCATCGCCGACGTCGTGGCGGCAGGCCATGACCGGGCAACGGTGGCTCGCGTGCAGCAGATGCTGTACACGGCGGAATACAAGCGCCGGCAGGCGGCTCCCGGCGTAAAGATCACGCGGCGCAATTTCGGCCGCGACCGCCGCTATCCGATCACCAACGGGTTCCGCGATGGCTCGTAATTCTCCCTCCCCCTAAATCGGCGGTCGATGACATGCCACCCGCCACCGTCCGTTTCGCGCCCTCACCGACCGGGAACATCCACATCGGCAATGCGCGAACCGCACTCCTCAACTGGCTCCTGGCGCTGAAGACCGGCGGGCAGTTCATCCTGCGTTTCGACGACACCGACCGCGAGCGCTCGACGGTCGAATATGCCGACGCGATCGCCCGGGACCTGGCGTGGCTGGGCATTCATCCGCATCGCGTCGAGCATCAATCGCAGCGCGTCGATCGCTACGCGGTCGCAGCGGAAACGCTGAAAAAGCGTGACCGCCTCTATGCGTGCTACGAGACGGCGGATGAACTCGAGCGTCGGCGCAAGCGGCAGCTGGCGCGCGGCCAGCCGCCGGTCTACGACCGCGCCGCGCTCCAATTATCGCCGGCCCGGCGGGCCGAGCTCGAGACAGAAGGACGCAAGCCCCACTGGCGGTTCAAGCTCGAACACCGCGCCGTCACCTGGAACGATCTGGTGCGCGGCCAGCAGAACATCGACACGCGCGACGCTGTCGGATCCGGTGCTGGTGCGCGAGGACGGGAGCTTCCTCTACACCCTGCCTTCGGTGGTCGACGACATCGATTTCGGCATCAGCCACGTGATCAGAGGCGAGGACCATGTCGTGAATACCGCCGTGCAGATCGAAATCACCGAAGCCCTCGGCGGCAGCCTGCCGCAGTATGGCCATCACAGCCTGCTCACGGGCGCGGACGGGCAAGGCCTGTCGAAGCGGCTGGGCTCGCTGTCGATCGCCGCCTGGCGCGAAGCGGGCATCGAGGCGATGGCGATCGTGAGCCATGCGGCCCTGCTCGGCACCTCCGATCCCGTCGTGCCGCACGCCCGCCTCGATACGCTCGTGGACGGCTTCGATCTCGCCAAACTTTCGCGCGCGCCGGCGCGTTTCGCCGAGGCCGAGCTTCGGGCGCTCAACGGCAAGCTGCTGCACGCCCTGCCCTACGGCGATGTGGCCGATGAACTTTCGGCGCTCGGGATCAGCGAGGCAGAGGCCCTGTGGAATGCGGTGCGCGGCAACATCACGGTGCTCGCAGAGGTGAAAGACTGGCAGCGCATCGTGCACGGTGACATCACGCCGGCGGTCGCCGACGGTGATCGCGAGTTCCTGGCCCGCGCGCGCGACGTGCTGCCGCCGGACCCGTGGGACGCGCACACCTGGTCGCAATGGACCCTGGCCCTCAAGAACGACGAGAGCCGCGCGCCGTGGCAAGATGCTGTTCATGCCGCTGAGGATGGCGCTTACCGGCCGGAGCACGGTCCCGAGCTCGCCGCCCTGCTGCCGCTGATCGGAAGGCGGCGGGCGCTGGAAAGGCTCGGGACATGATCCTCGTCGGTCACTACGATTCGCCTTTCGTGCGCCGTGTCGCGATCACCCTCAATCACTATGGCATGGCCTTCGAGCGTAACCCGATATCGGTATTCGGCGACGCGGCGAAAATGGCCGGGATCAACCCAATCGTGCGCATTCCCTCGCTGGTGCTCGACGACGGCGCCGTGCTCATCGACAGCGGCGCCATCATCGACTACCTCGACGAGTGCGCCGGCGAAGACCGGGCTCTCGTGCCGCGGCACGGGAAGCCGCGGCGCGAGATCCTGCAACTTGTCGCCTACGCGACCGGCGCCATCGACAAGGCGGGAGCCGTCGTCTACGAGCGCTGGCTTCATCCCGCGCCTGCCGCCAACGTCCAGTGGATCGACCGCTGCCGGGGGCAGCTGCAAGGCGCCCTGTCGGTGCTGGAAGCACGGGCGGACGGGGACTGGCTATGGGACCGGCGACTGACCCACGCCGATGTCGCCACGGGCGCGATGCTGGGTTATCTCAACTTGCGTCTGCCGGAGGAATTTTCCCCTTCAGCCTATCCACGGCTCACCGCCTACTCGCGCCGCCTGGAAAGTCTCGACATCTTTGTCGAGGCGCGTCCCAATCCCGATGAGGTCATGCCGGGCAGCGTCTAGCCCGGCATCGGAATCTCCGCCGCGGCGTCCGGCACCGCGTAGCCCCTGATGACAGGCGGCCTCGCCGCAAGCCGGAGGTACCAGTCCCTGACGTGCCGGTAGGCGGCGAGGTCGACGCGCTGCCACGCGTGGCGGGCGATCCAAGGAAAGGTCGCGATATCGGCGATCGAATATTCGCCGGCGATGAACCCGGTTGCGGCGAGCTGGCGGTCGAGCACGCCGTAGAGGCGCTTTGCTTCGGCGGCGAACCACTCTTCCGCGAACGGCGCCTTGCCCGGGTTGAAGTGAAGGAAAGCGTGGGCGCGGCCGAGCATGGGGCCGATGGCCGACATCTGCCACATCAGCCATTCGATGACCCTGAGGCGGGGTTCGCCGGCCCGCGGAAAAAACCTGCCGGTCTTGTCGGCGAGATACATCAGAATGGCGCCCGATTCGAAAAGGCCCATGCCATTGTCGCGGTCGATGATCGCCGGAATCTTGTTGTTGGGCGAGATCTTCAGAAACTCGGCGCCGAACTGCTGGTCCTTGCCGATGTCGATCGGATGAACCTCATAGCCGAGCTCCATCTCCTCGAGCGCAATCGAAATTTTGCGGCCATTGGGCGTGCTCCAGGTGTAGAGATCGATCATGGTCACCACAGGTCCACATTGGCGGTCGCAGGAATCTTGCGCTCGAGATCCGGTATCTCAGCATAGTCCCGATCGGAGAGTTCCGAAAAGCCGCCGATAACAGCGCCGATCGCGCCTCGCTGAGTTGCGGATCGGCGGCGGCGGCGCGGAGCGCGCCGCGCACGCGGATGACATCGCGCTCGCTCGCGGCAGCGGCGGTCACGTAGGGCAGCGCCGGAACCGGCGGCGAACGGGCGATCTCGACGAGGCCTTCGAGAAGTGACGGCCGATGGCGCCTCGCATAGGCGACGGTGACGCAATCGATGGCGCAGACATCGGCTCTCCGCCCGCCACCGCCTCGAGCGATTTGACGTGCCCGCCCGTTTCGATCGCCCCGGCGAAGAACCGGTCCGGGCCAGCCAAGGGCGCGAACACCAGCTTCAGCGCCAGCATGCCGGACATCGAGTTGCGTGTGTTGAAGGCGGCGCGGCCGCCGGCGAGATCGCCCGGCGCGCGGAGGGAGCTGCCGGCGCGGACGAATACGATGCTGCGATACCGCGGGCCGTCACAGCCGTCGCAGCAATAGTGCGGCGTGGCGAGGAGCCGGAGCCGGCCGGCGAATTCATGCGTCAGGGGATAGCCGCAGGTCTGGCTCAGGAGCAGGTCGGATTTCGCCAGGGGGCTTCATGGTCGGCCTCGCGCGCCAACGAGACCTGGTTCGATGCGGTAAAGCCGGCTTCGCCGAGATGACGGGCGAGGCCGCGCGCCCAGGCAGTCAGTGAGCCGGCGCACCTCCGGCCAGTCGTACATCGGCAGCGACATCACCGGCATGGTCTTGAATCCCCGCCCCGCACTTGCCGGGGATGGGGGCGGGGCCCATCGCGCAGCGACGGGAGGGTGAGGGGCGTTCACCGGCGATTTCTCGCTTACGGAAATTTCGATCACAGTCCCTGCACTTTCGCTCCACGCATATCAACCCCTCACCTCCCGCTGCTTCGCAGCGGGCCCTCCTCTCCCCTAAATGCAGGGCTGTCCGGGGAATGATTTATCGTGTCCCGGTGCATGCTCAGCCGAACCGGCGCACACCGGCACTTTCGGGGTTGTCAGGCTCAGAAAGGGGCCGAGCATGCGCTTTCGCGATAGCAATCGACGCTGTGCCGGCTTTCTGCCCTGACGCTCCTGCGATCCCGGCGCAGTTGCCAGGAGATCGATGGCCTCGCCCTTGAGCTGCCGGGCGGCGTCGCCCACGCTTTTGGCGGCCGTGACATCCATCGCAACCACGGTGAGCGCCTTGCCTGCGCCGGATGCCAGGCCTTCGAGCTCGTTCGCCTTCGCCGGCTGGCGGCAGGCGGGAAAGACCAGCCAGCCCTCTGCCAGATACTGGCGGACGAACTCCAATCCGATGCCGCGATTGGCCGCGGTGATGAGAACAGTCGGCATGGGATCCTCACCTCATCCTCACCGCCACTGCTTTTCCTCGAGAGTCCATCTGGAGCCCGGCAGCTCGCCATCCTTCAAGAAGCTGTCGACCACGTTCTTCAGCAAAGCCGATGAGTTGTTGCGGTAATTGTTCACCGGGAGCGCCTGACCGAATGCGATCGATCCCGTGCTGAACACGGCTCCGTTGTTGGGGGCAGTGAAGTAGGTCATGTCGGCGCGAATACGGTAATCCAGGAGTTCCCACCAGGCCAGCGTACGCATACAGGAGCTCCTCGGTGACCAGCACGTAATTGTCGCTGTGGCCGCCCGATGAGGCGATGATCCGGGTATGCGGCGGCGTGCCGAGCGACAGGTCGTAACGATCGAGCTCCAGTCCTGCCGCACCGCCATATGCCAGGCCCTGATCGCCGATGATCTCCCCCTCGATGCCCTCGCACACCCAGGACAC
Source organism: uncultured Alphaproteobacteria bacterium (assembly GCA_963780765.1). Classification (GTDB taxonomy): domain Bacteria; phylum Pseudomonadota; class Alphaproteobacteria; order Rhizobiales; family Aestuariivirgaceae; genus CAWHQZ01. The sequence continues at coordinate 127,086 of CAWADI010000034.1, forward strand.
GGTGCGGTGATAGCTGTCAGGCATCCTCCGGTAACGGGGCGCTGGTCTCGAAGCCTTCGGCGATAAATCCCACACCCGTCAGTTTTTGCGGCGCGCGCCCGCGGTTGCGCCAAAGTCCGCTCTTTTCGCCCGTCGTCTGGAGGTAATGCTCACCGGCTCTCGCCGCCCATGCCCGCATGCCCGAATCGAGCTTGCTCACCTCCATGCACCACGGCTCATCTTCGTAAAAACCGACAACCCAGTAATAGCCGTTGCCGCCCATATAAATAAGCCGTCCGCCCTGGGCGACGAAGTCTTCCTGGGCGTCGAGCATCCGTTCCGAAACATATTCCGGATGGGTGCCCGACATGACGCACTTGTAGGGCTCGATGGCAGCCAGGCCTTCGCGGTGCAGGTCCTCATCGGTGACGATGTCGTAGGGATGCCCGCACTGCTCCAGCCATCCGATGATCGAAAGGTCGGCGGGAAACTGCCAAGGAACACCCATGCTCGAAATGCGATACTTGGGCCTCATGTTCACTATCGGGCCTGCGGATAGGAGCTGAAGGAGACTCCGGCACCGTCCTCGTAGCTGTCGTAGGTGGAAAGTCCGAAGTCGCGGTTCTTGTAGGTCTCGATATCGACCTCGGAGATGATGGGCGGCTGGCCGGTCATCGGCTGTATGATCTGCGCATCGAAGCTCAGCTTTTCGTTGGCGTAGGCGAGGTAGCTCGCGGTCGGCACGAGGAAGCAGAGCTTCGCTTGCGGTCTTGCGCGGCCGGACGAAGAATACGATGTACTCCTCGCCCAGGCCTATGCCCTCACCCCCGCGTCAGCCTGATCGCGTAGACGCCGCTCCTCAGCGCCGGCCGGGATCTGCATCGTCTTGGTGACGTCCCACCGGCAATCGGTCATCGCCTCGCGGTGAAATTCGATGCCGCCGTATTCTCCGGGCGCCAGCCGGAAGCAGTCGTTCTTGCCGGACCAGTTCCAGCCGGTGAGGCAGCGCACCGGATGGTTTATCCCCCTCGCGGTGAGCGCATTGGGACCGGTATCTGATACCGGGGTGGCGATACCGTTTTCCGTGTAGCCGCTGGTGGTGTCCCAGAAAGCCACGATTGAATCCTCGGCCGGCCGTTTGCCGCTCGACGATCGCATCCAACTCCTCGCGCGAGAGCACGCGGTTGCATACCCCGAACCTGTCGATCTTGCCGGCGTAGGTATCGCTGACGAACTTTCCTCTGAGCTCATGAAAATCCTGGGCTCCGGCTACCAGGAACGGCACGTCCTCGCGGTTCTTCTGCCTGAACCGGAAAGTCGTCTCGACGTGTGAGCTGTAAATCGTAGGGCACGACCTTGCCGATCAGCGAGTTGTACCGGTTGAGCACGGCTTCCTGATACAAGCGTCGCCGTGCCCGCCTCATGATCGAAGCTGGCGGCGACGAAGTACCAGACTTTCCTGGCCAGCGGCAGTTCTGCCGCCACATAGTCGACCTCGTTGCCGTCCCCGACCCAGAATTCCAGCCTTCCCTGAGGATTGATGCCGAGGCAGTAGCCTTCATTGCGTCCTCGTGTCCCACCTGCCGATCACGCATTGGCGCTGGCCTGAGCTTCGGCAGGGTCGGCCAGATGTAACAGAACAGCGAGAAGTTTCCGGCAGAGACTCAGCGCCGTTGCGGGTCATCGACGACCAGATAGGATCCGAGCTGACTGAACTGCTTCTTGACCGTCCACGACCCATTGACGGGATGATCGATCTCCTGCTCCACGAAACCCGGCCCGTCTGGATGCTCGTCACCGTGGATGAGCCGGACGAGTTGCGCCTGTGGCGGAATTCGTTCCATCGGCACTGACGTGGAAATCAATCGGATTCGCCGGCCTGACGGAAATCCGGCTCGCGTAACCAAAGATCTTGATCTCTGCCATCTATTTGTACCGAACGTTCATTGTATTCAGTCATCCGATTCCAAGAGGTCGCGAACCCGACGAAGAAATATTTCATGGTATGCCTCGTCCGCCGTTGCGTACTCCGCTTCACTTACGCCCTTGAGCGGCGCGCTGCGTTCTCCGGACAACTGGGCGATCCGGAACGCTGCGTGATTTCTCCGACCGCGTAACCACATGTTTGCCCTTCAGCGGGGCGTGGCGGAAATAGCTCAACAGCCTCTCGAGGGGCTCGCTGTGTTGGCCGCGCGGATGGTTGGCGGTGCTCGGCGATGATTTCGTCGAGATCACGGTTCGCAGGTATTCCCTCTGCTTCCTGCGGAAGAATTCGCGGTAATGGTCATCCCGATCATCAGGACTCGAGGAGATCATAAACTCTCCTCCGGAACACGCCGTGATAGGCTTCTTCCACGCTTTCGTATTCCTTATCCTCCACAAGTCGCGGGAGCCGTTCCGCGAGCACCGGAGAACGCAACGATCGCGTAGCGCCGGCTTCGCGGGTCGGCGCTTGATCGCGTATTTGTCGATCTGGGGAACGCGGCGGAAGTACAGCAGCAACCGTTCCAGCGCCTCGCTGTGTTGCCCAAGCGGCTTTTTCCGGTGCTCCTCGATCACCTCATCGCAGACGAGCGTTTTGAGGAAGTCCCGCTGCATCTTGTCGAACCGGCGGGCGTAGAGGGCATCCTTGTCGTCGATCTCGGTCGCCTCTTCGGGCAGCGCCTCGCCGCCCTTCTCGGTCCGGCTGGATCGCCATTCTCCCTTCTTCTTGTCCCGCCATGCCCGGAACTGCTGCTTTATGCCGAACAGGCCGTTTCTCAGGAAAATGACGACAGCAGCATCAAAAGCCCGATCATGACGTGCCGGATGGGCCCGAGGGTGTTCAAGACCTTGTCGAGAACGGTGACGATGAGGGTGCCCGCCACGGCCCCTTCCGCTCGACCGATGCCGCCGATCGTCAGCATCGCGAGGCCCAAGCAGCACGGTGTCGAAGCCGAATATCGCGTAGGCCACACCGCGATATTGGGCGGTATAGAAGCCGCCGATGAAACCCAGCGCGACCGAGGAAACCAGGAATACGATCACTCTCGCCCGCTTGTAGTTGACCCCTGTCGCCTCGGCGAATGCTTCGCGCTTCTCCGGCGCCATTCTCAAAATTCTGCCGAGGTGCCTGCCGTCGACGAAACGGAACAGGAAGAGCGACTGCGATGCAGCAGCGCGCATGCCCCGTAGTAGGAAACCACGGCCTGGGTCAGCGCCGGCCAGTTCTGAGTTGATGTACGTGGAGGCCCCGTACAGACCACCGGTCGCCGAGCCGAACTGCTTGGAGGTGACGAAGTAGACCCGGCAGAGTTCGTTGAGGCCCAGTGTCAGGAGCGCATAATAGAAGCCGTCCAGGCGCAACGCCGGCAGCGCTAGGATTCCGCCGAACAGCATTCCGACCACCATTCCTATCGGCGGCAGAGTCCACCACGGCAGGCCGAAATTGATGGACAGCCACGCTGTCAGGAAGGCCGCCGTGCCGACCACGGCATAGGTTGCGAGGGAGAAGATGCTCGCCGTGCCGATGACCAGCGTCCAGCAGACATTGATCGCGGCAAAAATCCCGAAAATCGCACCGGCGGTGAGAATGGTATGACTGCAGGCTTTCCGGCACGAACAGCGGCACCAGGAACAGCGCCAGCAGGCACATAGCCCAATAGATCGGCCGCTTGTCGACGATCAGCTTCTCGGCCTTGAGCGATTTCCGGTTGTAGAACTCCGCGGATCAGCAGGACGGAGCGGCGGGTCGGCCACCATCTCTGCCTCTTCCAGAGGCGCTTGCCGTGGTTTGCCCACTTGTGGATGTATTTGAGGCGCCCGACCGGCTTCAGCGGCACCTTGAATGACGTGTTGCGGCGCCAGACCGTCGCCGGATCCTCGACCCTTATGCTCGGCACCTCGTAGTTGCCGCCCTTGGCTCCCCAGACAGCGAGGGGATTCTTCCAGACGTAGCCGCTGTCTTTTCCTGCGTTCTGTCGTCATTGCTCCCGCGCCTTGTCGAGAATCCCGGCGATGCCGCGCGGCCTTACGATCAATATCGTGATGATCAGCAGAAACTGGGTGATCAGGACATATTGGCCCCCCAGACCCGTGGACGTCAGTGCTTCGGCAAAGCCCAAGATCACGCTGGCGATCACCGCTCCCCTGACGCTGCCCAGTCCGCCCAGCAGCGCGATGCTCACCCCCTTGATCAGGGGCGTTACGCCGCTGAACGGTGCGATGTAATAGGTCTGGGACAGAAGGACCGCCGCCAGCCCGGTCATCGCCCCGGTAATGCCCATCACGTAAAAACCGGTCTTCCTGATTCCGATGCCGACCAGGGATGCGGCGTGCGGGTTCATCATCATCGCGCGGATCTCGAGACCGCGCCGGCTCGACCTCATCCAGCGAACGACCAGGAGCAGCATGACGATCGAGCAGACGACGATGCCGATCTTGTCGGACGTGAGCACGGTTCCCCCGATCCTGACCTGCCAGAAGCCGAATATTTCCGGCAGCGACTTGTTGCGCGGTCCGAACCACCACAGCAGGCCCTGTGAGCCGATCAGGCTGATGGCGAGCGTGCCGACCATGCCCGCTGACTGCAAAGTTCGGCTTTTCGTGGAGCGGAATGAATACCAGCGCGCAAATGAGGATGCCGCCGAGCGGCACCGGTGAGAACGCCGGCCAGCAGCACCACACGGCGAGTAGCCCGAGAGGGATTGTGCCGTGACATAGGCGCCATATCCGGCGAGCGAAAAGATGAAGCCGTAGCCCAGATTCAGCAGTCCAAGGCTCGACCAGGTGATCGATACCGCGACCGCGACCAGCCCGTAGATGCTGGCGACGACGATGCCGTTGATCAGGATGAACGTGATATCCAAAGCCGGACATCCTCATTTCTACGATGCACACATGCGAGCCATGTCGCACGCCCGATCTGCTCATGCCTTCCTCATCCTTACGAAGGATGCGAGTGATGCTTCCCCTTTCAACTTGCCCGCATGCATGCCGATCACCCGATCGACCTTGCCTTCCAGCAAGCGCCACGTTCTGTTCGGCGATGATCATCGCGGAGTTTGTGAGATCGATCTTCAACAGCGCCTCCAGCACGCCCATGCCGATTTTCGGAGCAAGGCCGAGGGATGGCTCGTCGGCCAGGTAGAGCTTGGCATCCACCATCAGGCCACGGCCGATCGACACCATTCTCCGCTCGCCGCCCGACAGACGCGCTACCGGCGTTTTCAAGCGGTCGCGCAGCGGCGCGAAGAGCGCCAGTACGTTTTCCTTTCGTTGCTTTCTCGTCTTCCATGCCGTCCTGGTGAAGGCGCCGCTGTCGAGATGCTCCTCGACGGTCAGTCCATGAAACAGTCTCGTCGGCCTGCGGCATGACCACCAGGCCCTGGCGGACGATCTGGTGGGTGTAGCGGCCCGGGCCCTGGCTGCGCGTTCCGCCCGACCTCCCGGCCATCGAAGACGACCGACCCGCGCTGCCATCCGGTCAGTCCGGCGATGGCATAGAAGAGGGTCGTCTTGCCGTGCCCATTGAGACCGACCAGGCCGACGCGTTCGCCCGGCCCTGATCGTCAGATCGAGATCATGAATGACCCGCAGGGGGCCGTAGCCCGCCGACAGTCCATCGATATTGAGGATGTTGTTCATCGTCCGTCAGTTGACGGTCTCGAAATAGGCGGCGCGCACGGCGGGGCTGTCGATGATGTCGTGCAGGCTGCCTTGGGCGATGATCTCGCCTGCGTCCATCACGATCACGGCGTCGGCGATGGTATCGAGCAGCTCGATGCGGTGCTCGACGATCAGGACCGCGATGTTCATCTCCTTCGACAACATGCTCAGGATCTCGTCGATCTCGTCGATCTCGCTGTTGATCAGGCCCGCGGCAGGCTCATCCATGAACAAGAGCTCCGGCGTTCGCAGAAGTATGGCATGCGAGCAGCAGCTTGCGCCGATTGAACGTTTCAGGACCGAAGTGGGCACGCTCTCGTCGGGGACAGTGAAGTTGACCAGGTTCGAGGCGTATTCGCGCGTCGAGACGCGTAAGGTAAGGCTTGATAGGCCTGCCGTGCCGCCTTGATCGCCTGGCCGACGGTGAGATCTTCCGGCACGACCGGGGTCTGGTAGGTTCTGCCAATTCCTATCCGGGCCCGCTCGTAGAGGTGCAGGCGCGTGATGTCCCTGCCCTTGTAGAAGACTTTGCCGGTTTTCGGTGCGTACCTGCCCGACAGGATTTCGATCAGGCTGGTCTTGCCTGCGCCGTTCGGGCCGATGATGCCTAAAACCTGGCCGGGCCGGATCTCCAGCTCGATCTTGCGAAGGATCTCTCTTCCGCCGAGGTCGAGCGAGATGTTCTGGCATGCGAACAGAGGAACGTCAGCCCCATCCATGTCGTCCCCCCGGTGAGTTGGCTCCTCCGGCCGCCAGGCGAAGCTGCAGTCAGCTTCGCTTCAGGCAGCTAGGGATCAGAAACGGGCCGCTAGCCCCACCACGGCGAGGGTCGAAGCTTGGATTCGGCGATTGCGTCGGGCCAGATGATCTTGTGCTGGACGTCCTGGACCTGAACGTACAGCTGGCTCATGCCTTCTCAGTGGGAGTCGGCCTGGTTGCCGAAGCCGTTGTCGGGATAGTGCAGAGCCTCCTGGAATTCGTTGTTCATGTTCATCATGCCGCAAACACCCCGGAAAGGATTGTTCTGATCCAGTCGCAGTTTGTCTTGAAATCTTCCGGCGTGGTGTCGGTGCGCCGGTGGCGGTCCAGGACGGCAGCGAGATATTGGAGGATGTCGTAGCCATTGCCCGTGTAGACGAGCCCCATGGTGGTCTTCTCGGGCGTGCCGAATTCCGGGAACCTTGCCAGGTATTTTTTCCGGAAGTCCTGCCCGATCTGGTCGCCGTAGACCCCGAGCACCGTGCTCCAGCAGAAACCTTCGGTGGCGCTGCCGCCGAGCTGCAGGAACTCCGGTTGCGAGGGGCCATACTGCAGATAGACGATCGAGTCTCTGACGGGGTCGGCCGCGAACTGCTTGCAGAAGGCCGCGTATTCGGCAGCCACCCAGTGATCGATCATGATCGCGCCGGCATCGACTTCTTTCAGTCGTTGGATGACGGGAGCCCAGTCGTTGACCGGGTACTGGATGTCGGTCACCTCAGCCAGTTCGAAATCGTACTTGGGGATCGATTCCCTCGCCGCCTTGAGAATGGTCTGGTTGTATCCGACCTGCTCGGCGACAATGTGGACTTTCCTGTTCTTGGGCTTCCAGACGCCTGCATCTTCTCCATCTCCGTCAGCCACATCGGATAGGTCCAGCCGTAATTGACTTCCGATGGGTCGGTCTGCAGGACCTGGCTGTATTTCTCCGGATCGGCTTTGAACGCCTCGGTTGCGGCGCGCTGCGTGTTGCCCTGCAGGTAGGGGCATTTGTATTTCGCCGATTCGTCCATCGCCGGAATGGGCGCGAAGATGAAGGCGTTCGAAATGGCGTGCACCTTCTTGTCGATACAGGCCGCGATGCTCTGCCTGGCGCTCTCGGGAGACAGCTTGTCGAGGTCCGGCACGAACAGTTCTATCTCGCGGCCCATCACTCCGCCGGCAGCGTGTATTTCCTCCTGGGCGAGGATGGTTCCGTTCAGATGGTCCTGATCGTCAGCGACGCCATAGGGTGTGGAAAGTGAAGAGGGGACGCCCAGCAGGATCTTGTCGGCCGCGTTGACCCGCCTGACCCAGGGAAGGGGGAAGGCGAGAGCCGATGCTCCGAGTGCTGCGGCCTTGAGAAACTTACGCCGCGATCCTTAACCTGCAGCAGCGATGGAGCTCCGTCGCGATGAGGTTGAGCGCGCCTTGCTTGCGCCGCGCTCCAGACTTCCGAGCTCTTGCGCGGTCGACGGCCGCCGAACCAAACTGCGATCGTCGCCAATAGTAGTTGCTGTTTGATTCCATTGATCAAATCAACGTACCGCGCTCATGGCCCTCGAACGTGGCAGCTTTTGACTTAGACAAGGACGTTGAATTCACAGTCCCGCCATGCGGCAGGTTCGGCGTCGCGTGGCGAAGCTTTATCTTCCGGCCGGCGGCAAGTACTTCGGAAGTCGCGAGGGCTACGGGCTGACCTATACGTCCTGCCAGGAGAGCGGCAATCGCGCGGACTTTTCCGCTGCCTCACGGCTGGCCGTTAGCGGCCTTCGTTCCTTGTCTCGCTATGTGCTGAGGTGCCAGAAGCCGATATCGACACCGGGCGACAAAGCCGATTTGCGTTCGCACGGAACTCAGAACTTCAGCATAGAGATGCAGTGGGCGATGACTTCTCTTGTCCAAACCTTCGTCGGCGATTTGCTTGGCGATGTCGCGGACGGTTCGTCCCATTATGCGTAATGCCTTGTTGGTGCGCTTGAACTGATGAGCGTGGGTATAGCGCTTAGCGCGGGATCAGAGCGAGCTTGCGACCCCGGTAGCGCTACTGGCGCAGATCAAGGCCGAGCTTTCCGGCGAGCTTCACGAGCTTCTGCGGGCTCGGGTAAGCTTGGCATCGGTGGGGGAACATCACGTTCTTGGGCTGGACCGTAATGTCGATGACCACCTGGCGGACGTCCTCGGGCCTCGTCGCCCGGCTCATCATCGCGAGGCACCACGGCCACATCTTCAGGCTTTTGGGCGACGGCCTTCTGGCCGAAAATTTGTCGGTCGGCGGATAACACGCACGTGCGAGGTCCCCTCGGCCCGCGAAGGGCTTCCGCTCATAGGATAGATAATTACGAAAATCGCAAAATTGAGGGGCCGGTTCAACCGGCCCCTCAAATTGCTGCTTAGTTACCGCCGTTAACCGCCGTTGCCGTTGTTGTTGCCGTTGAAGTTGCCGTTGCCGACGCCGGAGTTGCCGTTGCCGTTGACGTTGCCGTTGAAGCTGCCGCCGTCGCCGCCGCCGGCACCCCGTTGCCGTTGTTGTTGCCGTTGAAGTTGCCGTTGGCGATGCCGTCGTTGGCGTTGCCGTTGACGTTGCCGTTGACGCTGCCGCCGTTACCACCCCAGCCGCCGGCACCGCCGTTGCCGTTGTTGTTGCCGTTGAAGTTGCCGTTGAAGACGCCGTGGTTGAGGTTGCCGTTGACGTTGCCGTTGACGGAGCCGCCGTACCGCCTACCACCCCAGCCGCCGGCACCGCCGTTGCCGTTGTTGTTGCCGTTGAAGTTGCCGTTGACGAAGCCGTTGTTGTGGTTGCCGTTGAGGTTGCCGTTGAAGGAGCCGCCGTTACCGGTGCCGCCGATGTGCACGAGCTGTGAAGGCAACCTTCCGCGATCGCTGGACTGCCGTAGGATAGGGCACATACTGCGAGCGCTGATATGCTCGTAATAAGCCATCTAATACGCATGATTAAGTTCCTTTCTTTAAGTGCCGCATCGAGAGTGATGTTAACACAAGTTTAACATTCTTGTGCATCAAAACAGCTCAATGTCGCCAAAAAAAAGTCTTCTTAGGTTAACGCACTAAATCACTGCCCGCTAAGAGAGTGTGGCCGTAGTGTCACACTCGTTCAAAACTACTTTAACGCGGGCAGATCGACCTTGTTGGTTCAATGATTCTAATACCTTGCGCGAATTTACCAGTTTGCAGGCACAGCAGGCGTCGGTAGTCAGCGAGGGCACCATGAGGGATCAGATCAGGGCGTTTTTGCGCTGGCGATTGCGGCAGACATTGAGCCAATCATGCAGATCGAGGAGTGGGCCGGCTTTATTTTGGCCGCCATATTGGCATCCTTTTTTCATGATGAGCTCAGTGCGATCGGCGGTGTGGCGGCGGAGAGGGCGGCGCGGGCGGCGCTATAACTGCTGATATTGGCTCTGACGATGAAAACCTGCTGGGTGGTTTTCATGCCGAGCCGGGTTGTGGGGTGAAGCGCAGCGCCGTGTTATCGAGCCGATCGATCAACCGCTCGAGTTCCTTGCGGAAGAATGCATCGCTGTCATCGTTCATCGAAGCAACTCGTGGGACCCACCGCGCCAGGATCGCAACGTTGGCGACGCTTCCGACGCACAAGCGGGGCTCGCACGCGGGTACTCACGGATTGACAGCGACCAGAAATGCACTCTTGACGACCATAAGGTGCGCAGCAAGGTCATTGTCGAAGGCGAGGCAAGGCCACCGCCTTAGCCTATATGGAGTGCATCGCAAATCCGCTGGCTCAGGCCGACACATTGTAGAACGCCCATGAACCGACAATCCCCCTCGCCGACGAAGGGTTTGCGCGCAGTAGGATAGATAATTACGAAATCGCAAATTGAGGGGCCGGTTCAACCGGCCCCTCAAATTGCTGCTTAGCCGCCGTTACCGCCGTTGCCGCCGTTACCGCCGTTGCCGTTGCCGTTGCCGTCGCCGTTGCCGTTGCCGGCGCCGGTGTTGCCGTTGCCGTTGCCGTTGCCGTTGCCGTCACCGCCGTTACCGCCGTTACCGCCGTTACCGCCGGCACCGCCAGTGGCACCGGTGTTACCGCCGTTGCCGCCGTTGCCGCCGTTGCCGTTGCCGTTGCCGTTGGCGTTGCCGTTGCCGATGCCGGTGTTGCCGTTGCCGTTGCCGTTGCCGTTGAAGCTGCCGCCGTTACCGCCGTTACCGCCGTTGCCGCCGTTGCTGCCGTAACCGCCGTTACCGCCGTTACCGCCGTTGCCGTTGAAGTTGCCGTTGAAGTTGCCGTTGAAGAAGCCGACGTTGCCGTTGCCGTTGCCGTTGCCGTTGAAGCTGCCGCCGTCACCGCCGTTGCCGCCGGTGCCGCCGTAACTGAGGCCGCCGTTACCGCCGTTGCCGTTGAAGTTGCCGTTGGCGTTGCCGTTGCCGATGCCGGTGTTGCCGTTGCCGTTGCCGTTGCCGTTGCCGCTGCCGCCGTTACCGCCGGCACCGGTGCCGGTACCGTTGCACGGCACACAATGATCATAACTCTCCGCGACGCGGTCGTAAGATCCGACGGCACATGCGAAGAAGCCGCAATTGCGTCATTGGAACTATAGATATCAACTGAAGGAACTGCACTTAGAGCCGAAGTGCCGTACAATAGGGCGGAGACTGCGAGCGCTGACACACCCGAAATAAGCTGTCTAATATGCATGATTGAGTTCCTTTGTTGACATCCGCATCGCGGGTGAATGTTAACACAATTTTAACATCTTGTCGCATCAAAACAGCTCGGTTTTGCCAAAAAAAAGTCTTCATATGGTTAATGTATTAGAAATCGGTTAATGTATTAGAATCATTGAACCATTAACTTGGTCGATCTGCCCGAGTTAAAGTAGTTTTGAACGAGTGTGACACTACGGCCACACTCTCTTATCGGGCAGTGATTCGGTCCTGCGCAAATCTGACCAGTTTGCAGGCAAAGCAGGCGTCGGTAGTCAGCGAGGGGACCATGAGGGATTATCCGAAATCAGTGGCATTTTTGCTCGCTCTGACATCAGCGGCTGTGACGAGTTCGCTGGCGATTTGCGGCAGAATTGGCCAATATCGTGCAGATCGAGGAGTTGGCCGGCTCTATTTTTGGCCGTCATATTGGCATCCTTTTTCGTGACGGCGTCAGCCATGATGAGGTCAGTGTGATCGGCGGTGGCGGCGGTCAAGGAGGTGAGGGTGGCGGTAGCGGCGGCGTATGGTGGAGGCATCGGTGACCTCGGCGGAGAGGGGCGGCGCGGGCGCTGCTATAACTGCTGATATTGGCTCTGACGATGAAAACCTCCTGGGTGGTTATCATGCCGAGCCGGGTTGCGGGGTGAAGCGCAGCGCCTTGTTATAGCGCCGATCGATCAACCGCTCGACCTCCGTAACCGATGGCCATTGGAGAGAGCTGAGCAGCCGAACAGTCGTCCAAAACACTGGAAGTGTTGCCAATGCGTAACAGTTGTCCAAAACATTGTCATGTGCCCCGATTTCAATCTTGTCAATTCGGAGGACGGGTCGCTTAATGCGAATCGCCTAACTAATGTCGGAATATGTGCGCCGCTGATTTCCGGGTTCGCGGGCAAGCCGGAGATCTGGCTTGCGGGGGACGGATGGTGAAGTATCTGAAATCGCGGGCATCGCTGCTTGCTTTGACGGTAGCGGCTGTGACGAGCTCACCAGCGACTGCGGCAGACGTATTCATCGAACCAATCGAGGAGTGGGCCGGCTTCTATTTTGGTCGGCATATTGGCATCCTCCTCGGTGACGACGAAAGCGATGATGAGGTCAATGTGATCGGTGGCGACGGTGGTGGCGGTGGTGGCGGCGGCGCCGGTGGCGGCGGCGGTGGCGGTGGCGGTGGTGGTGGCGATGGTGGCGATGGTGGCGGAATGGTGGCGATGGTGGCGATGGGCGGCGGAGCCGGCGGCGAGGGCGGCGCTATAACTGCTGATATCGGCTCTGACGATGAAAACCTGCTGGGTGGTTTCCATGCCGGCTATAACTGGCAGTATGGTCTAGGGGTCTTTGGCATCGAAGGCGACTACAGCCTCAACGACAATTTCGACGACTATCTCGCCAGTATCCGCGGCCGGCTGGGCGTGGCACCAGGCGGCATTCTGCTTTATGGCACGGCAGGCGTGGCATTTGCTGGTCGGCACAGCAACGAGGCGTTTGGCGTAGGCGCTCCCGGCGGGAATGGTGGCGATGGTGGCGATGGTGGCGACGGCGGTGGTGGTGGTGGCGCGGGAGGCGGCGCTGGTGGCGATGGACAAGGCGGTGGAGGTGGCGGTGAAGGCCTCGACGGTCAGGTCGCCCACTTCGGTGACGAAGAGCGATCATGAAACCGGCTGGGTGGCGGGCGTCGGCGGCGAGGCGAAACTTTCGCACGCGGCAAGTATCGGCCTCGAGGCCCTTTTTTATGGTTTTGATGACGAAGAGGAGCGATGAGGGTGGCGATGATGGTTTCGTCGTCGTCCGTGGGCGGCTGTCCTACTACTTAAGCGGTGCCTCCCTGGAGGACGGCCCGGCCACCGATTGGAGCGGAGTTTATGTGGGCGTGAACGGCGGCGCTCTGCTCCCCAACGGCGACCGAGTTCGACGATATCCTTGCCAGTAGCGGAGCCGACGGCATCGGTGGCGGTGGCGGTGATGGTGCTGGTGGTGGCGATGGTGGCGACGGCGGTGCTGGTGGTGGTGGCGGCGGCGGCGGCGGTGGCGGCGGTGGCGGTGGCGGCGGCGGTGGCGCCGCGGCGCTCGTAAAGCTCGAAGATGACAGTTTGCTCGCCGGTGGAATCCACGCCGGCTTCAATTGGCAGAATGATCAGTGGGTCTTTGGCCTTGAAGGTGATGTCGGCATTGTTGAGGATGCCTATGACTATCTGGCGAGTGTGCGCGGTCGGATCGGCTGGGCCACTGAACGGGTGTTGCTGCATCTGTCTGGAGGCGCCGCCTTCGCCAAGAATGACAGTTTCCACGGCAGCGTGTCAGTTGGGAGCGGCGAGGGCGGCGGCGATGGTGGCGATGGTGGCGATGGCGGCGATGGCGGCGGGGTCAACGGCGGCGATGGTGGCGATGGTGGCGATGGCGGAGCCGGCGGAGCCGGCGGCGTAGTGTTCAAATCCAACGGCGATGACGATGACGAAGGCGAGGTTGGGTTCGTGATCGGCACCGGTTTGGATGTGAAGCTGACGGAACACGTCAGCATCGGCATGGAGGGTCTGTACTACTTCTTTGAGGATGACAAAGTGGATTTCTTTGTCGATGAAGACAATGTCGACGACACTGATATCGATAACGATTTCGCCGTGGTAAGAGCGCGCCTGTCCTTTCACTGGCCCTGCGTTTATTGTGGCTCACCTGTACCTGCGAAGTGATGGCGGTTCTGCTCCCGCACCCAACCTTGCCAGGTGTATGGGCCTGAATGGCGGCGCCTTATTGGCTAATGGTCGGTTCTTGGCCTGAGTAGGCTGTGCCACGGAAAAGGTCCTGGTGGATTTAAAGCACATCAAGCCTCCCCTGCTAGCCACTCTCTAAAAGGCCTGAGAAACGTCGGCACATGAGTTGATCGCGCTTTATTTCTCGATTCTTGAGCCTGGAGGCGATACGGCGCCGATGAGGATGTCTATGATTATTTGGCGAAGAATTTGTGGTCTGAATTAGGCTCGGCCACAGAAAAGGTCCTACTCCACGCGACGGCAGGTGCTCGCCTTTGGCTCATTCTGGTGGCTTCAAAACATAGCTCAGCTCAAGCTTCCCCTGCCAGCCACTCTCTACAGGGCCTGAGAAGGGACAACTGGTCCGCGGTGCCGGCGAGAACGAAGGGCAGGAAGAAAAGCTGGACCGGCTCGTAAAGGTGATGGAAGCCATCCGCAAGATCGAAGTTCTCGATGCCTAGTGTCCTGCGAGCAGCGCGCCGGATGAAGGCGGGCCCCGCCAGTGAAGGTGTGGGCGTCGAGGCATTGCGCGTCCGCTCGCGAGCTTCGCAACAGCTGGGCGAGTCGCTCGCGACTCGCACAATGTCCGGGCTCAGCTGCATGCCAAGAAGTCTCGGCGTCTCGCCTGCAGCGGGCTACATGTGATGTGCGATAGAACGCCCATGAACCAACAATTGCCCTCGCCCACGAAGGGTTTGCGCGCAGTAGGATAGATAATTACGAAATCGCAAATTGAGGAGCCAGTTCAACCGGCCCCTCAAATAGCTAAGCCGCCGGCACCGCCGTCGCCGTTGCCGGTCACCGCCGTTACCAGCCGTTGCCGCTGCCGCCGTCACCGCCGTCACCGCCGTCACCGCCATAGGCACCGCCGTTACCGCCGTTACCGCCGTTACCGCCGTTGCCGTTGCGTCCACACGCGCCAGGTTGCCCAGGCTGGCCAGGTTGTCCGGGCTCGCCAGGTTGTCCCGCCGCGCCAGGTTGCCCAGGCTCGCCAGGTTGTCCACACGCGCCAGGTTGCCCAGGCTGGCCAGCCACGACTGAATGTCGCGCTATTACAGCGCTGCGCCCGTCCAATTGTTCGGTACCCATGTCTTGGCCGAACACCGTTGGGGAAAAGACAACAATAGCGAGCGCAAGAAGAAGCGGATGCACAGGAAGCTCCAGAACCATGTACTAACACTCGGTCACAATGGACCAGGATCCGTTGCCGAGCACTCGCAACATCGGGCGATTGGCTTGGCCTGTCGCTTTGGTAATCTACAGCATAGACCCTGTGCGGGCCATATTATAATTTAGTAAGGCAAATTCCCCCCAGCGACCGCGTCTACGACGCTGCTAAATTCTGCCAGAAAGACCGTCGCCCAAGGCTTGAAGATGCGGTCGCGGTGCCTCGTGGTGAAAACGCGGGCGACCGAAGCCCGAGGACACCCGCCAGCTTACTTGCCTGCTTTTGCAGATATTGTTGCAGAAGTCGCTGGCAGCGCCCAGTGCGCAACAATCGAATCCAAGAGAGGCGAACCGTTTAAGGCAATCTTTCGCCGCTCGTTGTCACCTTTTGACCTGCTTACCGTTTTCTGGACCATGGAATGACTGGAAAATTCCAGTGGTGATGGGACGCCTAGACCCCGAAATGCGTAGTCTCGCGAGGAGCGCCGCCGCGCCTCAGAGCTCGGAGGCACCGAATGCGCCGCTGGCGAGATGAAGCAGCGCGCGACCGGATGATGCGAAGGGACTTCGCACCGCATCAGCACGCCGATGAACTGCTCGGACAAGCGGCGATGCAGACAGGCTGCTGGACTCGAGCCAACTTAGAGCAAATCGATGAAGGGCGATTCGATACGGAAGCGGGGTCGCTCGGCCTGAACGGCGCTCGATCCACAGACCCGGCTCGCTGCAGTAGAGGTGTCGGAGTGCGGCGGCTTGCCGCCGCTCGCCTCCTGCTGCAACAGGTTCCCAGCAATGGCAGCCTCAATTTCTTGGCAGCTCATGTTCTGGTCACCGACCTGGTTCACTTGGACGACATGGGGTGTGGCACACGCTGTCAAGCTGAGCGCCAGAGCTTCCTGCGAGTCGCGCGGTCTGCTGTCGCATTCAATTCTGGTCCCAGTTCAGTCGCCTCCGAACGCAGCTGCGCGGCACCGGAGGGCACTGACCAGCCATGGCTGCGGGTCCAGAGCTCGCGCGCGACGGGAAGCGGGTTCATCTTCCGGTCGATCCACCAGGCTCGTTCATTGCCATGGTCGTGCAGCTCGCGATGGTGCAGGTTGCAGAGCGGCACAGTGAACTCGTCGCTGACTTTGCGGCCCAGGGCATTGGGCTGGGTGAAGGTCAAATGATGGGCGTGGCTCGGCAGGCGGCCACAGATCAGGCAGGGTTGGATGGCCACGAATTTCAGGTGGTCCGGGTTGCGCAGCCGTCTTGGTTCCGACCTTGGCAGCACGCTTTTGTCTACGGACTGCGATGGCTTGGGGTCTTCCGGCAGGAAATCGTAGTTCACCAGCAATGGCTTTGAGGATGTTGCAATTGGCATGGGAGTTGCCGATGACCCGTTCGATCGATTGGGTTGGCTCGGTGATGGCTCTGGGCTGCCCTTGTAGAGGGAGAGGCCGAAGGCATTGCCGAAGGTCGAGAGGGCCCGCTTGGTAGCATCGGTCTCGGCGGCCTTGGCGGCCAGCGCATGGGCTTCACCGGGCGTCTGGACGGTAGCCTCGCCGGCGCCCGAGCCTTCGCGGATGATGCGGGTTTCGCCGGCGCGCACAGTGATGCGCACCCGCGCCACATAGGCGGCGGTAAAGCGGCTGACCTAACTGCTTGGTCCACACGCACTGGCAGGCCACCATCTCGCGGTCCCAGCCATCAAAGCCGAAGATGCGGTTGGCCTCGGCCAGCACATGCCAGCCCTCGAGGTAGTGAAGGATAACGCCTTCCGCCTCGCGTGACTTGATATGTTGGGGTTTGAGGGGGGCTTGCAGTCTGCGCAGTTGCTTATCGGCGAATCCCATGGCTACTTAGTCCTCACGGAAAGGATGATGCGGGTGTTGGCAAGCTCGGCTCCAGGGATGGCGGTGCCTGTCTTCAGGGCTTCCAGAATGCTGCGCCTGTCGAGCTTCGGCGGCTGTGGCAGCCAGAAGGGCGGTGGGATGTCTGGCTCGTTGGTAATGACAATCGAGGGCGGGGCGGCCTTCGCGGAGACGGTGAAGTCGGGCTCCAGGATCTTGTCGATGCCGGCCTCTTCCATGGCGGCCAGGGCGACCTGTCGTTTCCTGACAGCGGTCGCCCCGATCCGGTCCATTCGCTCTTTCATGTCGTCGAGGCGGAGTTTCAGACCATCGACCAATGCTTCGTCATCGAGTGCCGATCGCACGACGCAGCCGATGGCCTCTTTGAGGTCGGTTGCTCCTTCGAGCGTGTCGAAAAGTGTTGGCTCGTCGAGATCAGGGTCAATCTCGAGCAGACGGCGACGAAGCTCGGTGAAGCGTGCAAGTTCCAGAATCATAGTCTGCGAATGCATTTAAGTGCCGTCCCTTACATTTCCTTATTGATATAATTTTGACCACATTATGTTCTACTGTCAACAAAAATTTGAGTTGCTTCATTGCTGCACGGCGAGCAGATAAGGGCGGCCCGCGGGCTGCTTGGCTGGACCCAGTCGGAACTCGCCAATAGGGCGGGGTTAGTGGGATGACTGTGAAGCGTCTCGAGTCGAAAGAACGGAATTGTGGGGGGAACCGTGGAAACTGTGCTGCGCGTCCAAGAAGCATTGGAGAAGGCAGGTATCATATTCATCGCGCCCGACTCGCAGGGCGGGCCTGGTGTTCGATTACCTAAACCGCGCAAGCGTTAGGATGGGCACAGCCTCCGGCGTCGGGGCTATGGAAGAACCGTCAGACAGCTCCTGACCGAAACTCCATCAAGTCGAGCTAGATTTTGCCAAACGGATTTGTCGTTTATTGACCGTGCTGCGTAGGTCGGTTTTGCCAAACGGATTCGTCGCCGACGGTCAACCGCTCTCAGAGACGATTTTGCCAAACGGATTAGGCGCACCGGCTGCCGTGCGGCGGAGGCTTCGCGGATCAATTTGCCAAACGGATCAATCGTTATCGACCTGCGTCGGAGTGGACCCGGGGCTTCGTTCCGATCCTGGAGAAGGCTGCAGAACAAAGCCAAGGCGAAAAATCTCTAAATCGCTGTTTTAGCGCTGAAATTTCCAACCCGAGCAAAGGCGATCGAGGCCCAGCTCACGCGGATTTGGAATAGATCCCGCAGCGCGGGATGAATAATCGGCAGGATACAAAAGTGGGAGGTCTCATGATCGTTCTGTTCACCGATTTCGGTTTGCATCGGCCCTATACCGGCCAGATGAAGGCGGCACGAGAGGGCGCCGGGCATCCCCGTTGTCGATCTGTTCGCCGATGCGCCGGCCGGCAATCCCAAGTCTTCGACTTATCTGCTCGCCGGCTATGCCGAGTGGTTTTCCGAGGGAACCATATTCCTGTGTGTCGTCGATCCCGGAGTGGGCGGAACCCGGCCGCTCCTCGTGGTCGAGGCGGGTGGCCGGTGGTTTGTCGTCCCTGGCAACTCGTACGCGATGTTCTCGATCATGGATTTCTTCCCGACTTTCGCCCGCCTTATCGGCGCTAATTTACCCGCCGATCATCTGACTTCGTAAGGTGGCAACTGTGCTCTAGCTGGGCGTCCACATGCGCGCAGTACTCAAAGCGCCGCTTGGTCAGCGCCGGAAACTCCGAAGCGTTCTTAAGCAGGCACAGGGCGCTGCATACGTGGTCTCCGGGTGTCTGGTCTCGCATGGTGTGGTTCCCTCTGTTGTTCAATGCGCTGGCGAGACTGAGTCCCGCAGGGCCGGTAAATGCATGCGCCACGGTGCGCTCGGGCGTTCGGAGCAGCAGATTTATCCATACTGACAAGTTGGATTTGATCGGTTCGCGAGCCGTCCGGTAGGCTTTGAGTCGGGCGGCTGACCGCCGCACGCCCTTTCTCACCTTCGCATGAGAAGGGGGAATGCGCGTACATGTACGTGCATACATGTACGTGCATACATGCGGTTCCGGTTCGACAAGTGGGAGCAAGTGAGTGCTCACCACCGCCGATGGCCGGGACAACATGTTCTTAGCTTCTTGATCTGGAGCTAGAGCAAGTCGGCGGTCAGTCGCCCACCTCTTTTCCACGACTTCTGCCCGTTCTCCTCGCGCAGGGCGTGGAAGCCGAGCCGCGCGGCGGGTTTCACACAGGTGTTCTTGCTCATCAGGGTACAGGGTGCAGGCGCTGTCGCATTGGCCCTCGATGACAACCTGCTTCCTTGCCGCGTCCCACTGTCGAGCAGCGCAAGGTATTCTTGAATGATACCGCCCGGGTCGTCGCGAAGCAGCAGGTTGCACGTTGTTCCGACGGAGCAGAAAGGGCGAGGGCTATCGCCGACGCGCACGCCTGTTTCGAGGAAATGCAGGCAACCGCGCACTCGGTTGATGACTGGTTTCGAGACTATCTCGACTTCAGCCGGGTCAGGTTCAACAGGCGATGGCTCCCTCGCATGCACAAGCGGGACCCGATAGAGCGGTGCAGCACCCTCAACGAAGTCTACTTCTCACGACGCCTCCTGCCGATAGGGCCCGGAGATCAATAATTCCTCTTCTGCATTCCACGGCGCAGGAAGATCAGGCACCGAATACCAGGTATCTCCCGTGCTGCCTTGTAGCGCGAGCTTCTCCGGCGCGGCGGAGCCATCGAGGGTCGGGTGGATACGAATGGCGGCCGGGCCATCCGGCTGGAGCAACGGCCAGCTCGCAAGCGTGCTTTCGAGCCTCCAACCGGCGCGATGCGACGACGGCGAGACGAAGCGCGGCCATTCGTGGACCGGCGGCGAAGTCGTTGCCCTGAGTTCATAGGGGTTTGCGCCAAGGCTGCCGAGGAGACGGAGATCATCGCCGCTCCTGGCTATGCCGCCCGTCTTCACGCGAGCGTAGACGCCGCAATAGATGTGGCCGTAGGCCGTGCGCAGGTGCAACGGCATGTTGAAGTCAACTGCTTCGCCGTCGGGATCGATCGACGTCGCGTTGCAGCGGCGGATGCCGCGCAGCACGTCGAACTCTGCCGAGCCCGCGCCGATCCGCCTGCCGATGAGATCGAACTCCCGCCACGCCGGCAGCCCGTCGATATAAAGATTGCCCCTGAAGCGCAAGGGATCGATGGCCCGCCCGGCTGTGCGGGCGATCTCTCGTACCGTCGCGAGATTGATGATCGATACGCCGGTGTCCGTGAAGTCCCAATAGCCGCCGTCCGGACGCGCCAGAGATATCTGCGGTGCGCCACCCTCCCGGCCGGAAAACCAGCGCGCCAATGCCCGATTGAAGCACTCGAGATCGGAAGGCAGCCGGGTGTCAATAACCAGCCGCTCGCCGTCGGGAGACCGGAAGGAGAATTTGTCTCTGCCGTCCCAATCGACGGAAAAGCGGGCAAGCTCCGGATTCCGTGACAGGTATAAATAGGGCAGAGTTCCCCGGTCGCTGCTGGCTACATCGGGAAGGGGCGGCAGGAGAAGGGCCAGATGCCGGTCGAACGGAATGCCCCGGCCGGCTTCGAACGTCGCGCTGTCAAGGTCATGACCCCTGAACCCCTTGACCGGATAGCGCCGGATTCGAGCAACTCGCATAGGGCCGTATCCTCCTTCGCCGGCTTGCCCACCGTTGCGTTTGATGTAGAGCGGTTCGGCTTGGCAGAGCAAGCCCGCGAGCGTTGTCGCGGATGGCTGGAGCAGGACGGGTCTGGTGCTTTTGCCGGCATCATATTGGCGACTTCATTGCATTCTAGGTTGGCCGGCAGTCCCTGGAACGAGAGAGTTCACAAAATGGGTATCGATAACCAGCTCGTAGGGTTGACCCGTCGCTTTCTCGTGCAGATTGCGGCCATGGGAGGCCTGACCCGCCTGATAGGCGCCGTCAACGCAGCCGAAGAAAACATCGGCAGCGTACAAGCCATCGTCGGAGAGGCGTTCTCCGAGGCCAATGAACGGCGGCGCAAGCTGACGGCAAGAGCCCCTGTGTTTCTCGGCGATACGCTGAGCACGGGCACAAGATCCAGGCTTCGCGCCTTGCTGGCCCGAAAGACGAGGCTGCGACTTGGCGCCGAGACCAGGGTGACAATCGACAGGTTCATCGCCAACGTCGGAGGGGATCTCGACCTCGGAAGCGGTGCGCTGCTGCTCGAAACGCCGTCGGGCGCCCAGCCCACTGCATTGAACGTGCAAAGCCCGTTCGCCCTCATTGCCGTCCGCGGCACAAGATTCTTTGCCGGCGATCTGGAGCGAGCCTTCAGCGTCTTTGTGGAGCGCGGCGCGGTCAACGTCACTGCGGCCGGCGTGACTGTGCGCCTGAGGCGAGGCGAGGGTACCGACATTGCCAGGCCGGGCGCTGCTCCGGGTCCCGTCAAAAAGTGGGGCAAGCCCAAGATCGGCAAGGCAATGGCGCTGGTGCGCTAAATATCCAACGCAAGTTTCGGGCGAAGGGCGTCGCTCAACAATCCGTGGTGAAAATCTCCACCGGGTCGGCAATGCCGCGAATGGTGATCTTGCCAAGGCGGCGAAGGGGAATGCGGCCGGCAAGCGCGGCGGCAGTTCCCGGACCAATGGCAATTGACGAGCCGAACTCCTTGTTTGCCGCCTCCAGCCGTGAGGCGAGGTTCACCGAGTGGCCGTAGGCGGTATAGTCGCGCTTCGTGCCGCGCCCGACTTCGCCCAGCACCGCCAGTCCGGTCTCGATGCCGATACGCGTGCGGCCGAGACCCAGCGGCGCCACGGCGGCGTCGCTACGCAATGCTTCGGTCGCGCTGATGATCCTGCACCCGCAGATAACCGCCTTCTCGGCATGTTCAGGCAAGTCGAGCGGCGCATTGAAGAAACCATGCACAGCATCGCCGACGATCTTGTCCACCATGCCGCCGTGGTCGACGATGATTCGTGCCACCGTATCCAGGTAGCGGTCGAGAACCGAAATCACCATTTCGGGACCGGCGCGCTCGGTCAGCCCGGTAAAACCTTCGATGTCCGTAAACAAGGCGGTGATGACGCGGGTTTCTCCTGCCAGCTTGAGCTCACCAGGATTGTCAACAATTCGCCGAACCACCGCCGGGGCCAGGTGAAGAGCGAAACGGCGCTCGATTGCCTGCCGCTGGCGGTAGGTGGAAGCGAACTGCGCAAGCCCGGCTCCCTGGGCAGCAAAGAGCCCCACGATCACCGGGCCGGCCGGATCGACGAGCCACAGTGCCTTCATGCTGAGGCCAACCGCCAAAGCGATCCAGGTCAGCAGGAGGCTGAGCCCGGCAACGATCGCCCCGGCTGGCGACAGGACGACAATGGCGAGAATGTTCAGCGCTCCGAGGACAGCGCCGGCGGCAGCCTCCAACCAGAGCGCAGTTCCAAGGCGCTGCGGAACATGATTCATCAGTATCTGGCGCGTGGCTTCAGCTTCGATCTCGACCGTCGGCATGAAAGGATCGACGGCGGTGAGCCGCAAGCCGCCGGCCTCCGGCGCGCTTGCTCCCAGGAAAATAATCTTGCCCTCCAACATGGCGGGGTCGGCACCGCCGGCGAGTATCAGGCCGGCAGAAACCGTTTGCGACTTGCGGTCTGCGGCGGTCGCAAAGTGCAGGCGTAGAAGTCCATCGCGCTGAAGCGGCAGGAATTGATCGCCGATCCGGAGGGCTTGCGGCGAGGCAGCGGCGATGATGGTGCCGCCGCCGGAAGCTACCCGCACGGTTTCCGCCGCCAGCCCGGCAAACAGAGTGTCACCGCCGCCGGCAAGCAGGGCGACCGCGCGTACCGGCTCACCTTCGGATGCCGGCAGCGAAATGACGCCAAGCCCTTTGGCATTCGCGGCCAGAGTCGGCGCCGGCAGCACGACGCCCTCGGTCACCAGCAAATCCGGTACGTGGACCGCGCCGGCCACTGCGACCGGCGACGAGATGTTGGCACTGCGGCCGGGCTTGGGATCCAGCACCACGGCCAGAACAGAGGGCCGACGCGCCAGGGCCGTCGCAAGCTGCGCGTCTTGCGGATCGGGAAACGGCGGCTCGCGCGCCGGCAGTAGAATGTTGATCGAAATTGTGCGCGGGTTCGCTTCGGCGATCTTGTCGACCAGCAATGCCAACTTGTCGCGCGGCCAGGGCCAGGAACCGAAGGTCGCGAGGGTATCGCGGTCGATATCGACGACGGTGACAGCTGAACCGGTTTGCGGACGAGGTGAAGTGGCGAGAAGCCGATCAAAGATGGATTCGCGCAGGCCGGTGACCATACGGCCGGGGTCGGCGACCACGAAGGCGACCGCCATCAACAGACAAAGCCCGCCGGCCAGGGCAACGGGGCGGACCGCAATTCTTCTGGGTCCAAGCCACCAGGGTCGCTGTTCGGTTTTCTGCACCATGCGCACCGGATCGATGGTAGCAAACGGTGAGCGGGTCTCGCCAAGAAAGCAACAAACGGGAGCTCAGCCTGCTGTGTGTGACCGCCGGTTCGCTACCGCGGGTGGCATGGCGCTACGAGAACTTCCGAGCGATTATTGCGGGGACGCGGCGCACGGGACGAGGCGGTCCGCAGGCAAGCTCGTTGACGGTGATGACGCGATTGCGGCCACCCTTCTTGCCGACATACATCAGCCGATCGGCAAGGGCCATAAGGCCTTCCGTGTCTGTGGCATCGGTCGGGCAGGTAGCGATCCCGACTGTGCAGCCCACGCGAATGGTACCCGACGGAGAGGGGATGCGGATTTGCAGCTTGTCGAGAATGCGCCGGGCTACGCGCCGGGCAGTTGCCTGAACGGTGTTTCGGTTCGTGAACAAGAGGAAGGCGAACTCGTCGCCGCCGATCCTGGCAACGAAATCGTTGCTGCGAAGGATCGAGCGCAGCCGGGTGGACACTTTCTGCAACAGGTCGTCTCCCGCCTCGTGCCCCAATGTGTCGTTCACCTCCTTGAACCTGTCGAGATCGATGAACAGGAGTGCGGCGGCTGCATCAGGTGACTTGCTGAGATCGATAGCCACCTTGAGTTTGTCGTGAAAGGCGCGCCGGTTGGGCAGATTGGTCAGCGGGTCGTGATTGGCGGAGTGGTCGCTTTGCTGTTTCGCCAGTTCGAGCGCGTGCTTTTGCGCGCTCAGCTCCTCATTGGCCGCCTTGAGATCCTGCAATAGCCTGGTGTTGAGATCTTCGACACCCTTGCGGTCCGTGATGTCAATGACGAAGCCTTCGAGGAAGGTAAGTTCACCCGCCGCATTGAAGACGCCGCCGCCGATCTCGCGAACCCAGACGGCCCCGCCCTTTTCCGGTACGATGCGATAATCCACATTCCAGTTGCAGCGTGCTTCCAGCGCCTTGTCAACCGCTGCGTAAACACCTGGCAGGTCGTCGGGATGGATGACGGAACTGTAGTCCAGCAGCTTGTTGTGGATGAAAGCGTCGGGAGTAAATCCACTCAGAGTGAGAATGCCGTCGCTTATGTAGAGCATCGTGTAGGATGCGTCGTTCTTGCACCGGTACAAGAAGCCGTCCATGCGCCCGGTTATGCTGAGGAGTGCGTCCAGTCGTTCGTCGAAATACGGCGCCGGCCAAGCGATATTCGAAGCTGGTCCGCGGGAAGCCATACCTTGCAGCAGCGCCGTCATTCGGAGCGATCCGGGATCGATACAAAGTCTCGCCGACCATAGCCTGCAAAGGCTTCCCTACATCTAATCGCATGGTTAAAATTGCGCGTTTCGATGACGAGGGTTAAGAGAATGGTCGCTGGCCACGGCTGATTGCAGGTGATGAAAGCCGATGAAGCAAGAGGTTCCCCTCTCCCTGAACATCCCTGCAGCCCGCTTCCGACCAGGTGATACGCCCGATTTCGGCTATCTCAAGCTGCCCAAAGCCGGCGAGGCAAAGTGCCCGAAGGTCGGCGCCAAAGCCTCCGAAACCCGTGATCTCGCCTATGGGCTCGTTCGCGTGCTCGACAATCAGGGCAAGGCGGTAGGCCCGTGGAACCCGAAGCTCGATCCGGAAACGCTGCGGAAAGCGCTCCGCGCCATGATGCTCACGCGGGTGTTCGATGAACGAATGTTCCGCATGCAGCGCCAGGGCAAGACTTCATTCTACCTGAAATGTACCGGCGAGGAGGCAGTCGCGGTCGGCGCGGTGTTCGCTCTCGAGCCCGGCGACATGTGTTTTCCCACCTACCGCCAGCAGGGCCTGCTCATCGCCCGCGACTGGCCGCTGCTCGACATGATGTGCCAGGTTTATACGAACAAACTTGATCGGCTGAAGGGCCGGCAACTGCCGATCCTCTACTCCGCCCGCCAGGCAGGCTTCTTCTCGCTCGCCGGCAATCTGGGCACCCAGTTTCCCCAGGCTGTCGGCTGGGCGATGGCGTCCGCCTACAAGCGCGACCGGCGGATCGCAGCTGCCTGGATTGGTGAAGGCGCATCTGCGGAAGGAGACTTTCACCACGGCCTCACGTTCGCCGCCGTGTACCATGCGCCGGTCATCCTGAATCTCGTCAACAACCAGTGGGCGATCTCATCCAGCCAGGGCGTTGCGGGAGGGGAGGAAGCTACGTTCGCCTCGCGGGCGATCGGCTTCGGGATGCCGGGCATTCGCGTCGATGGCAACGATCTGCTGGCAGTCTATGCGGTGACGCGGTGGGCCGCCGATCGCGCCCGGGCCAATCACGGCCCGACCTTGATCGAGTTGTTTACCTACCGGGTCGCGCCCCACTCGACGAGCGATGACCCGACGCGTTATCGCCCCGGTGATGAGTGGCAACATTGGCCGCTCGGCGACCCGATCGAACGCCTGAAGACACACCTCATTCACGCCGGTGAATGGAGCGACGAGCGCCATGCGAAGCTGAACGCCGAGCTCGAGGAGCAGGTTCGGGCCGCCAACGCCGAGGCGCAAAGTCACGGCGTTCACGGTGAGGGCCCGCATCACAGTGCGGGCTCGATGTTCGAGGACGTCTACAAGGAAATGCCCTGGCATCTTCGCGAGCAGCAGGCCGAGCTTGATCGCTTCAAGGCCGGGGGCGGGAGCAAACCCGAATGATGTCGACGATGAACATGGTGCAGGCGCTGAATTCAGCGATGGACGTGATGCTCGCGCGCGATCCGGACGTCCTGGTCTTTGGGGAAGATGTGGGATTTTTCGGCGGTGTCTTCCGCGTCACCGAGGGCCTGCAGCAGCGTTACGGATCCCAACGTGTCTTCGATGCGCCGATTGCCGAAGGCGGCCTCATCGGGGTGGCGATCGGCATGGGAGCCTATGGTCTGCGGCCGGTCGTCGAATGCCAGTTCGCAGACTATATTTACCCTGCCTTCGATCAGCTCGTCTCCGCCGCCGCGCGGCTGCGCTACCGTTCGGGCGGAGAATTCAACGCTCCCTTGACCGTCCGCGCGCCTTACGGCGGCGGCATTTTTGGCGGCCAGACCCACAGCCAAAGTCCGGAAGGATTGTTCACGCACGTCTGCGGCATCAAGACCGTCATCCCCTCGAGCCCCTATGACGCCAAGGGGCTGTTGATCAGCGCCATCGAGGACGACGACCCGGTGCTCTTCTTCGAACCCAAGCGTCTCTACTCCGGGCCATTCGACGGTCATCACGATCGGCCTGTCACCGCCTGGGCCGGCCATCCGGCGAGCGAGGTCCCACTCGAGCACTATCGCGTGCCGCTGGGCGAGGCGGCGATCGTCAGAGAAGGAGCGGACGCCACGGTGCTCGCGTACGGAACGATGGTTCATGTAGCGCTCACCGCCGCGGCGGAAACCGGCATCGATGCCGAGGTGATCGACCTGCGAACGCTGCTGCCGGTCGATATCGGGAGGATCACCGCATCGGTGGAAAAGACCGGACGCTGCCTGATCGTGCATGAAGCGACCCGCACCGGCGGCTATGGCGCCGAGTTGTCGGCGCTTGTCCAGGAGCGATCGTTCCACCATCTTGAGGCGCCGATCCTTCGGATTACCGGCTGGGATACGCCCTATCCGCATTCCTTCGAGTGGGACTACTTTCCCGGCCCGCGGCGGGTCGCCGAAGGGATGCGCGAGCTGATGGCCGGCTAGGTCGAGGACAGCAGCCATGGGCCTCTATGTGTTCAAACTTCCGGATGTGGGCGAGGGAGTGGCGGAGGCCGAGATCGTCGCCTGGCACGCCGACGTCGGCGATGAGATCAAGGAAGATCAGCCGCTTGTTGACGTGATGACTGAAAAGGCAACGGTTGAGATCGGCGCGCCGGTGAGCGGCAGGATCGTGCGTCGGCAGGGCAAGGCAGGCGATATCGCTGCCGTCGGAACGGAGCTTGTGGCCATTGCGACGGAGGAACGCGAAAACGCAACTCCCCCGCGCCCGGCAGGTCCCCCCGCGACCAAGGCCGATGTGAACTTCCGCCTGACGGGCGCTGCCGGTGTTCCGGCACCGCCAAAGACAGCCGATACTGCCGGCCGGCAGCACATAGCGACCAGACCGCTGGCCGCGCCGGCGGTGCGGGCGCGAGCTGCGGCTCTGGGGATCGATCTCGCGACGGTCGAAGGCAAGGGATCGGAGGGGCGCGTCCGGCACGAGGATCTCGACGCGCTGCTGCTTCGTGACGGGAGAAGGGAGCCCGGGCGCCCGGCGCCGGCGCGCGAAGGCAGCGAGGAAATCCGGGTCATCGGCCTGCGCCGGCAGATCGCTCAGACCATGCAGGACGCCAAGCGGCGCATCCCGCACTTCTCCTATGTCGAGGAGGTCGATCTGACGGCGCTCGAGGCGCTGCGGCGCGACCTCAACGAAGCGCAGACGGGAAAGCGGCCCAGGCTCACCCTGCTGCCGTTTCTCATCCGCGGCATCGTGCAGGTGCTCCCTGATCATCCGGGCATTAACGCGCACTTCGATGACGAGGCGGGCATCATCCGCCGCTATGGCGCCGTCCACGTGGGCGTCGCGACGCAAACGCCGCGCGGCCTTCTTGTCCCGGTCATTCGCAACGCCGAAACCCTCGAACTGGAGGCCATTGCCGGCGAGATCAGACGCCTCAGCGAGGCCGCGAGGGCCGGCAAGGCCGGCCGTGAAGAGCTTTCGGGATCCACCATCACGGTGACGAGTCTCGGGGCGCTTGGCGGCATCGCCGCGACGCCGATCATCAAGCCGCCGGAAGTCGCGATCGTGGGTGTCAACAAGATTGACGAGCGCCCGGTAGTGCGTGAAGGCCGCATCGTCGTACGCAAGATGATGAACGTTTCCTCGTCCTTCGACCACCGCGTGGTCGACGGCTTCGACGCGGCGTCGTTCATTCAAGCCCTGAAGGCGGCGCTCGAAGCGCCCGCCCGGTTGCTCGCCTGGCGCTGAGCGTCGCATCCTCAGCCCCCTCGTCTGGAGCGATTCAAAAACCGGACAGATCGGGTGCTACAAAAACCGGTCATATCGTGTGCTATCGACAGGCGCTGAGCGGGAACTTGCACGAACAGGTCCGCGGCGTAATAATGTTGTCGAAAATGTGGACCAATTGGTCGGCTGTCCGAGTTGAGACGGCCCAGACCTGTCAGTAGCGTTCGGTGGAGGATCTCGTGCCAAGAGGCTCCCTGCGTAGTTGCATCGCCATGTCCGTGATCGTCGTTGGCGCCCTGGTCGGGACTGATGCGCATGCCACGGATGCCCGGGTCGTAGTGATCGCCGAAGGAGAGTCCTCGCGCGGCGTACCCAAGTTTCGCCTGAACGCCGACAGCCGCCTGATCGGCGAAGCACAACTCGGCAGATCTCTGGGTGGAGAAATTGCCGGGCAGCAACCCGCCAACACGATGCGCTATTCCGGGAGATTCGAATTCTTCGTCCAAAACATCGAAAAGGTGAAGTTCCTGGAGATTGAGATACCAAACGACAAGAAAGACCAGCAAGAGACGCCCGCCGATGTAACGCTCGCCATCACGGGCTTCTCCGTCAACGGTGTGCGATTCGATCCTGCAGCGCTGGCATTCGTCGCCGGCGCCGCTTCGCCGAAACTCCAGGGCAGACTGCGATTGGCGCGACCCGCCACGGGGTGGACCGAGGAAGAACGCAGGCTCGCTGAGGCGGAAGAGCAGCGCAAGCAGGCCGAGGCGGCACGGATCGCGGAAGAGGAGCGCCAGAGGGCCGAGGCGGCGCGGATCGCCGAAGAGGAGCGCCAGAGGGCCGAGGCGGCACGGATCGCCGAAGAGGAACGCCAGAGGGCCGAGGCGGCACGGATCGCCGAAGAGGAACGCCAGAGGGCCGAGGCGGCACGGATCGCCGAAGAGGAACGCCAGAGGGCCGAGGCGGCGCGGATCGCCGAAGAGGAACGCCAGAGGGTCGAGGCGGCACGGATCGCCGAAGAGGAGCGCCAGAGGGCCGAGGCAGGCGCGTCGCGGAAGAGGAACGCAAGAGGGTCGAGGCGGCGCGGATCGCGGAAGAGGAACGCAAGAGGGCCGAGGCGGCACGGATCGCGGAAGAGGAACGCCAGAGGGCCGAGGCGGCACGGATCGCCGAAGAGGAACGCCAGAGGGCCGAGGCGGCGCGGATCGCCGAAGAGGAACGCCAGAGGGTCGAGGCGGCTCGCATCGCGGAAGAGGAGCGCCAGAGGGCTGAGGCGGCACGGATCGCGGAAGAGGAGCGCCAGAGGGCTGAGGCAGCACGGATCGCGGAAGAGGAGCGCCAGAAGGCCGAGGCGGCACGGATCGCGGAAGAGGAGCGCCAGAAGGCCGAGGCGGCACGGATCGCGGAAGAGGAGCGCCAGAAGGCCGAGGCGGCACGGATCGCCGAAGAGGAACGCCAGAGGGCCGAGGCGGCACGGATCGCGGAAGAGGAACGCCAGAAGGCCGAAGCGGCACGGATCGCGGAAGAGGAACGTCAGAGGGCCGAGGCAGCACGGATCGCCGAAGAGGAACGCCAGAAAGCCGAAGCAGCACGGATCGCGGAAGAGCAGCGTAAGAAGGCCGACGCGGCACGGATCGCCGAAGAGGAGCGCCAGAGGGCCGAAGCGGCGCGCATCGCGGAAGGAGGAGCATAAGAAGGCCGAGGCGGCCCCGATCGCGGAAGAGGAGCGTAAGAAGGCCGAAGCGGCACGGATCGCCGAAGAGGAACGCCAGAAGGCCGAGGCGGCCCGGATCGCGGAAGAGGAGCGTCAGGCAGGCCGAGGCGGCCCGGATCGCCGAAGAGGAGCGCCAGAGGGCGGAAGCGGCACGGATCGCCGAGGAGGAACGCCAGAAGGCGGAAGCGGCACGGATCGCCGAAGAGGAGCGCCAGAAGGCGGAAGCGGCACGGATCGCCGAAGAGGAGCGCCAGAAGGCGGAAGCGGCACGGATCGCCGAAGAGGAACGCCTGAAGGCGGAAGCGGCACGGATCGCCGAAGAGCAGCGCCAGCAGGCCGAGGCGGCTCGGATCGCGGAGGAGGAGCGCAAGAAGGCGGAAGCGGCACGGATCGCCGAAGAGGAACGCCTGAAGGCGGAAGCGGCACGGATCGCCGAAGAGGAACGCCAGAAGGCGGAAGCGGCACGGATCGCGGAAGAGGAGCGCCAGAAGGCCGAAGCGGCACGGATCGCGGAAGAGGAACGCCAGAAGGCGGAAGCGGCACGGATCGCGGAAGAGGAGCGCCAGAAGGCGGAAGCGGCACGGATCGCGGAAGAGGAACGCCAGAAGGCCGAGGCGGCTCGGATCGCGGAAGAGGAGCGCAAGAAGGCGGAAGCGGCACGGATCGCCGAAGAGGAGCGCCAGAAGGCGGAAGCGGCACGGATCGCGGAAGAGGAGCGCCAGAAGGCGGAAGCGGCACGGATCGCGGAAGAGCAGCGCCAGCAGGCCGAGGCGGCTCGGATCGCGGAGGAGGAGCGCAAGAAGGCGGAAGCGGCACGGATCGCGGAAGAGGAGCGCCAGAAGGCGGAAGCGGCACGGATCGCGGAAGAGGAGCGCAAGAAGGCGGAAGCGGCACGGATCGCCGAAGAGGAGCGCAAGAAGGCGGAGGCGGCACGGATCGCGGAGGAGGGGCGCAAGAAAGCGGAAGCGGCGCGCATCGCGGAAGAGAAGCGCCAGAAAGTAGAGGCGAGGCGGATCGCGGAAGAGAAACGCAAGCAGGCAGAAGCCGTCCGGATCGTGGAAGAAGAGCGTCAGAAGGCGAAAGCAGCACGCATTGCGGAGCGCAAAAAGGCGGAATTGATTCGTCTCGCAGTCGAGAAAAAGAAACTCCAAAAGGCAGAAGCTGCGCGACTCGCGGCTGCCGAGGAGGAGCGGAAGAAAACAGCGGCGGCCGGGCTCCCGACCGAGGACGCCTCAGCCAACACCGTGCGGCTCAAAACCAAGGACAGGTCGAAGAAATCGAAACAACCGCTGCCGGAGACTGCACAAGTCGTTCCGCAGAAACGGGCAAAGGTCAGGATCGCCGGGGGGTCGGATTGCGGAATAGTCGGTGGCCTTGAAATCACCGGCTACCAGAAAAACCGCGCGGAGCTTCCGAGGGGCGCCGCCAGGCAACTGGCTGCTGTCGCCAGATCCTTGAAAGGCACCGGGTGCCGGGTCAGGATCACAGGTTATTCCGGCAACAAGGAGCAAAGGCGGGTGCAGAAGCTCCTGTTCCAGGCACGCAAGGAGGCAGTCGCAGAGGAACTTGAGGGTCTCGGCATCTCAGCCGATCAGATGGAGTTCTCGATCGCTCAGATGTCCCGGGCAAGGGCGCTCGCCGTTGCGCGAGAGCTGAGACGGCTGGGAGTTCCTGCGAATCAAATCTCGACGAGCGGCGCCCTCGGTGGTGGCCGGCGTGTGTCCGTCAGGGTGCAATAGCTACAGCATTTTCCGGCGAAGTAGAATCACTTCGCCGATAAGAAAATGCGCAGCATCAAATACTTGGAGCATGTTCTCGTCGGAAAAGTGTGCACACTTTTCCGGAAGAGGGTCTAGTTGAGAGCGTTGATGATTCGCTCTCGGGTCTCCAGCTGGATTTTTTCGTAGGCCCTGAACTGCTCGGCGCTGAGGATCTTCTTCGCCGCTGCCTTCTCGCGGGCGGCAAGCGCCCTCAGCTTCGACTGCGCTTTTTGCAGCTTGGCCATATCCGGTTTGGCGTTGGGATCAATGCCAAACTCCTTGAAGATGGCGTTGCGCCGACTCCGACTCTGGCTGATGAGCTTCTGCATGTCGCGCCTCTGGGCGCCCTTCAGGCTCAGCCCTTCGACCACATTGGTGTCGTAGATGGAGGCGGCGACCGGATCGGCGGGCACTGAAAACGCGATGGCAAATGCAACAAAGAGCAATACGACGAACCTCATTGAGCCGGCTCCCTCTTTCTCGATGGGTCGAAAATCCGAATACTGGCGACGCTGGAACTCCCAGAGCCGCGCCCCGCGCATGATATAATACAGGATTCGCTCTGCTGGATCGGCTTTTTGGCGGTTCCTGTGGATTACCCGCCGCTGTTGCGCCAAAGTCACTCAAGAGCATGGTCCGGAAAAGTGTGCACACTTTTCCGACAAGAACATGCTCCAAGTATTTGATGCTGCGCATTTTCTTATTGGCGAAGTGATTCCACTTCGCCGGAAAATGCTGTAGGCCCTGGAGACAAGGAGAACTGCCCATGTACATTGCCGGCGAGGAAGAAATCGAGGCGATCGCCCGGGTCATCCGGACCAACGCCCTGTTTCGCTATGGCATCGGGCAGGAGTGCGACCGTTTCGAGAAGCGTTATGCCGCCTACCTCGGAGTCAAACATTTTGCCCTGGCAGCGAGCGGCAGCAATGCGCTTGCCGCAGCCATGGCGGCGGTTGGCCTGGGGCCCGGCGATGAGGTGCTGATCCCCGCGCACACGTACCTCGCCACCGCTACCTCGGTGCTGGCCACAGGAGCGATCCCGGTGATCGTTGACATCGATGAAAGCGTTACCATCGACCCGGCGGCGGTTGAGCAGGCAATCGGTCCACATACCCGTGCCGTGGTGCCCGTCCACATGTGGGGCGCGGCCTGCAACCTCGACGCCATTATGGAGATCGCCACGCGGCGCCGGCTGATCGTCATCGAGGACGCCTGCCAGGGGGTGGGTGGGGGCTACAAGGGCCGCAAGTTCGGCTCGATCGGGCACATCGGCGCCTTCAGCTTCAATTACTACAAGAACATGAGCAGCGGCGAAGGTGGCGGCGTCTCGGTCAACGACGACCAGCTCGCCAGTCGCGTTCGCGGCGCCATCGATCCCTGCCACTACTACTGGAACGGCCGCGACGAGGCGAACAAACCGTTCGCAGCCAACGGTGCCCGGGCATCCGAGCTCATGGGCGCCATGCTGAACGTGCAGCTCGATCGCATTGACGGGATGATCACGGCGATGCGCGCGGAGAAACGCGCCATCCTGAAAGCCACCGCAAGCCTCGACAACCTCGGCCTCCGAGCTGCGCCGATGAACAGTCCGGAGGACGACTGCGCGACACAGGTCATGTACACCCTGCCGTCGGCCGATGCGGCGCAACACTTCGCCAAGCTATGCCCGAGCGTGATCGCCGGCAAAACCGGCCGCCACACGTACACCGAATGGGATCAGGTGCTGGTCGGCGCCGGTGCGGCGCATCCGGCGATGAATCCGTTCAACATGCCGGCCAACGCACCGTGCCGAAGGAGCTACTCACGCGACATGTGCGCCAAATCCCTCGACATCCTGAACCGGACAGTGATGGTGGCGACCCATCCAAAGCACAGCGAAGGCGAGATCAGCGACATCATTCACAACATCGGCGTGGCTGCCCGTGTCGTGCTCGGCGGGATGGACTTCGAGGAGGCGGACCTGCGCGCGGTAACGCCTGTGGACGCCCAGAAATTCGACCTTGCGACGCAGGAGCATGGAGCAACCGCTTCTGCTTCCTGACAAAGCATGTTCCGGAAAAGTGTCCAGGCGCTCGGGACGAACCTGACCTACGGGCGCGTCATGTAACGCATCGCCGCGGAGTAGGTCGCGCCGCCGACCACGCACGGCAGTCCCACTGCCACCATGCCGGCAACCGCCGCGCCGATGCAGCCCAACGAGATGGCGCCCTCGCCGGCCTTGCCCCACCAGGCGATCTTGCGCTTGTAGGCGGGACCCTTCTGGCGAAGTTCGTTCAGCGCCGACATCGCCTCGTTTTTGATCTTGCCCATTTCCGCAGTCTCGGCGGCGAAGATCACCTCGTCGAGGATCGGCACAACCTCCGGCGGCTGATGGTTGCGCACTTCCTTGAGGGCGGCGAGAAGGTCCGCATCACGCGAGCTTGAGGTGGCCAGCGAATACTTCGCCGTGCTTCCGAGGGTCAGCTTGTCGACTTCGTCATAGTTTTGCGACCACGGCAACAGGGAGACGATACGCGACAGCGGCATGATCGAACCGGTTGCATAGTAGTAGCCCCAGAACGTGTCCATGACGACCGGGCTGGGCTCGAGGGGTGTTCGTTTGGCCTCTTCGTCGCTAGTGAAGGCGCCCCGCATGCGTGCCCACGCAGATGGCTTTTCCGGGATCGTGAAATCATCCAGCGTGGCGAGCTTGCCGCCCAGGTAGGCGTCGATCATTGCCTGCCGATTGGGTGCGAGGTCTGATGTCTTTACGAGCACTTCACGCCACTCCGGCAAACCGGAATATGCCACGGCGCGCACCACCGCCCAGTTGTCTTCGGGCTTGAGCGCGAACATTTTCTTCACCAGCTTTTCCGCTTGATCGGGATTGGAACCGATGACTCCGGCCATGAAGCCGACGAACACACCGGCGGCGTCGGGCTCCTGAAAGGCACCGCTGTTACCAAGTGCCAGGACGGCCTCGGGAAGGAGCTTGCGCTCGGGCTTGGATCGATAGGTTTTGATCCACGCCATGACCCGCTCGGAAGCGACGGGCTCAACGGCACCGACATGCGCGGCCGCAGCCCAAAAACCCACGAACACAACGAGTGCAGCCGCGAGGACACGCAGCATCACCGATCCCACTCCTACTCAAACCTTGCTGGAGGCATCAAAATCAATGCCGAGGGTACGGCCATTCTGTGGCTGAAAGCGACCACTTTCGTGGTGAGCGGGCCTCGCGCGCGCCTGTCAGCCTGCTCCCGTGAACACACCTCCAGCAAACAACAGTATCGCGCCCAGCGCAACCAGAACGAGTCCAATCCAGTTCGATCTGAGATCGAATGCAGTGCCGCGTGTTCTGGGCTCCAGCGTAGTGCTCTCGACCATTGTGCTCCGTCGGCTCGTACCACTCAGCCTTCCCTGTCCAAGCACCTTGGCGACCATGTACAGGATTCCGCATATGACCAGCAGCGCTCCGATGAGAACAATGGCCATTTTCGCCTCCGCTGTTTGCTGACACAAGGTGCTCAGGTATCACGCCCGGGTCAATCGAAGCTGCGCTGCAACATTGTATTGTGCAACGCAATATCCATGTCTAAAGTCAGGTCCAACGAAAGGCGGGCGCCTGATGACAAGCCTCACGAACACAATCCACCAGCAGCTGTACCGGTTCCGAAGCCAACGAACAAAACATATTCCGGCGGAGCCTTCTCCGCACCTCGGAAGAACTGTCGCCTTCGGGTCGAATCCGGGTGCGCTTACAATGCTTTCACATGTGCCTGCCCGACTTGCCGGCCCGGCGCCGCTGGTCGTCGTGCTGCATGGCTGCACTCAGACGGCCGTGGTCTATGACCTTGCGAGCGGTTGGAGCGAACTCGCCGACCGCTGCGGTTTTGCAGTGCTCTACCCTGAACAATCCCCGGCCAACAATCCCAAGAGATGTTTCAACTGGTTCCAGCCCGCGGACACGGCGCGCGACAACGGCGAGGCTCAGTCGATCCGCCAGATGATCGAGCGCCTGGCTGCCGACGGCCGTGTCGATCGCCGGCGCATCTTCATCACCGGGCTATCGGCAGGTGGCGCAATGGCGGCAGCAATGCTCGCGACCTACCCCGAGGTATTTTCCGGGGCCACCATCATCGCCGGCCTGCCCTATCGTACGGCAGGCAGCGTGCAGGAAGCGTTCGAAGCCATGTACAAGGGTCGCCGGCGCACTGCGCAGCAATGGGGCGATCTCGTGCGTTCCGCTTCTTCCCATGACGGACCCTGGCCGGTTGTTTCGATCTGGCAGGGGACGGCCGACAAGACCGTCCTCCCGCTGAACGCCGATGAACTCGTGAAGCAATGGCAGAATGTCCACGGGCTGGATGGCGCCGTGGCTACCATCGAAACTTCGGGACGGCTGACGCGCCAGATATGGCGCGGACCGGACGGGGTGCCGAAGATCGAAAAGAACCTGGTCGCGGGCATGGGTCATGGAGCACCGCTCGATGCCGGCAGCGGTGCCCCGGTCAAAGGTCATGCCGGCCCGTTCATGCTGGATGTCGGAATTTCATCCACCTATCAATCTGCCCTTGCCTGGGGGCTGACGGGGCCTCTCGAGCGAGCGCCCTCGATGGACACCGCCGCCGGAGTCGAAACAATGTCTGCAGCTCCCGCGCCGCCTTCACCGCAGCGCGTGGAAATCGGCGCTATCATTGCCAGGGCCCTGCGCGCCGCAGGCCTCATGAAATGAATGCCGCGATCCCGCCGCGGGAACCTCGACCAATCGAACCAGTTTCTCCCAGCGAATCCTGCACACGCGCGCGAAGTGCACGCTGCAAAAAAGTCAGTGAGAAGAACCGGGACGTTCGACCCCGGCAAAAGGGCTAAGTCCCAACAGGCTCGGGAGCGTCCGAACCAGTTGCGGCGGTCCCTCAATGGCGACCGCGCCGGAACGCAGCGTGTCCTTCAGGCTGAGGTCGCCCATCCACACCTTGGTGAGGGCAGCCAGTTCTGCCGCGACGAACAACTCGACCTCGAAGCCCGGGTCCTTCAGGCAGACGTTAACCGCTTCAGGATCGATGATCAGCCACCAGCGGCAGTAGGCGCGGTGGCGCGGCAGCACGCCGCGGAAATCCATCTTCATGACTACCCGTCGCGACGGCAGCGATTCGCGATTGAGGTTGCGTTGCATGTCCCAGACGAGCAGGGCGGGATCGAGGTCTGCGGCATCGAAGCGGCGGCTCCAGCGCTGGCCCCAGCGGCCCAGCGCCTCGATTGCCGGTCCGAACTCTTCACCTGCCGCCGTCAGATAATAGTCCGCGCCCGGTCCGGCGGTGCTTGGCCTCCGCTCCACGATGCCGGCCGCTTCGAGGCGGCGCAGCCTTTGGGCGAGGAGAGAGCGCGACATCAGCGGTACGCCGCGATGGAGATCGTTGAAGCGGTGGCTGCCGCACACCAGCTCGCGCAGCACGAGCGGCGTCCAGCGTTCGGCGAAGACTTCGGCGGCCTTGGCGACCGGGCAGAACTGTCCGTACCCTTGCATTGCGGCCGGACAATAGGGCGTTCCGGCATGCGCGGGCCAGTACAAATTTTGTCCTAGATCGCGCCTTCTTCAAGTCCGATTCTAGGTGATCATCGCGATGAGCAGGCACGGAGGAACACGAGATGACGAATTCAGCAAAAGCGGTGCTGCACACACCACCGGACTGGCCGGCACTCGCCGAGCGGCTCGGCAAACGGTTCGCTGAACGCGCCGGCGAGCACGATGCGAACGACACGTTTGTTGCCGACAACTATGCGGAACTCAAGCAGCACCGGGTCTTCTCTGCCGGCGTGCCGGGCGAAATGGGCGGTGGCGGCGCCTCCCATGCGGAACTCTGCGAGATGCTGCGAACGCTGGGTCGCCACTGCGCTTCGACCGCTCTGGCGCTGTCAATGCACACCCATCAGGTGGCGATACCGGTCTGGCGCTGGCGCAACGAGGGGGCAAAAGTCGAACCGCTGCTCAGGCGGGTGGCGGCAGAACAGCTCGTGCTCATCAGCAGCGGCGGATCGGACTGGCTCAACGGCTCCGGCAAGGCTGAGCCGGTGGAGGGCGGCTACCGGGTGAGCGGCCGAAAGATCTTTGCCAGCGGCTCACCGGCGGGAGAGCTGTTCATGACCACCGCTGTGCTCGAGGAGGCAATAGAAGGGCCGACCGTGCTGCACATCGCGGTGCCGTTCAATGCGCCGGGTGTGAAGGTGCTCGACAACTGGCGCACGCTTGGGATGCGCGCCACCGGCTCGAACGATGTGATCCTCGAAAACGTCTTTGTGCCGGCGGCAGCGGTGGGGGTGCGCCGCCCGCAGGGCGTATGGTCGCCGATCATGCATGTCGTCCCCACCATCGCCTTTCCGCTTGTGTATTCGGTCTACCTGGGAATTGCAGAAAGCGCGCGCGACAGGGCCGTTGAAGAAGCACGGCGCAAGCGCACCGACGCCGGCGCGCAGTATCTGGTGGGCGAGCTCGAGAACGAGCTGATGGCGGCGCGTCTGGCGGTTGCCAGCATGATGCAGACTGCCCAGAACAAGGAGCTTGGCCCGGAGACGACCAACGCGCTCTTCATGGCGCGAACGCTCGCTGCCCGCCACGCGATCCGGACGGTTGAAAAGGCCATGGAGGTTGTGGGCGGATCATCGTATTTCCGCAGCCGCGGCATTGAGATGCTGTTCCGCGACATCCAGGCTGCCCGCTACCATCCGCTCCAGGAAAAGCCGCAACTGCTGTTCGCGGGGCGGATGGCGCTGGGGCTCGACATCAACGGCTGATACACAGTCCCCCGGTCACCAGAGATCATAATACGGGGGGTCGGCCGGGATACGGCGGAAGCCGATGTCCTTCAGCTGCGCATCCGAGAGGCCTTCCAGGGCGCGGCGATTGAGCCGCTCGATGCGCCAGGCGTAAATGGCGGCGAGAAGCCTGGAAAAGCCGGCGCTCACGGCGAGCGCAACATGGTGAATTCCGGTGCGGGTCATGGTCAAATCTCCTCTTTGCCTTGACCCGGAATATGGACTATCAATGCTGACAACAGCATGTCAGCATTCAATCGGCCTTCGACGGAATATTTTGAGACCTTTGCGTGAATACGATCGACCGCGCGCTGGGGCTTGTTTTAGCGCTATCCGGAACGCGCGCGGTGGCAGCCCCGGAACTCGCACGGCGCTTTGAAGTATCGCTCCGGACCATCTACCGCGACATCGACCGCCTGCTGCGGCTGGGAGTTCCCGTAGAGTCGGAACTGGGTGCGCAGGGAGGCTACAGACTGGCGGAGGGGTATCTCCAGCCTCCGGTCGGCCTTACACGGGCGGAGACCGCCGCCCTGCTGGTGGCGCTGGCGGTAGTGCGGGGTCTCAAGGCGACGCCGCTCGAGCCCGCCCTTGAAACTGCCGAGAAAAAACTCCTGGCGTCGCTGCCGGGACCTGCCCGCTCGCTGCTGAAGGAAGGAAGCCGCATCGTGGCAGTCGAGGCGGTGCCGGAGGACGTCTTTCATTGGGAGAAGCAGGTGTCGGCTCCCCTCGGCGGCGGGCCTGCCGTCAACGGCTTCATGGAAGGCATTCTCAGGGCGCGCCGGGTACGTCTCACTTACGAAAACCCGTACCGCCAGACGTTGCGCGAACACGACATCGAACCGCAAGGCATCCTGTTCGATCGCGACCGCTGGTACCTGGTGGGCCGTTCGCTGGACTATGACGAGGAACGCATCTGGCGGGCCGACAAGGTTCACGAGATCACCGTCACGGGATTCGCTTTTCGACCTGACCGCAGCTTCGACGTCCGGCGCTATCTGGGGCGGGCCTGGCTGGCGGCCGCTTTCGAGCGCTGGTTCGCGGAGGACGAACGCTCCGTCACCCGCATCCGCCTCACCGCGAATCTTGCCGAGACGCTGAAGCGCGACTGGTATTACCGCCACGCCCGCTATGCCGATGGCGAAGCGGGCTTCACCGTCATGTCGGTGCCCGAGGTGGATCCACGCGCCATCCTGCCGCTGGTGCGCTGGTTGGGACCCGACGCGGAACTGCTCGAGCCCGAACATCTTCGCCGGGCGATGGCGCAAGATGCGAAGTTGCTGGCCTCCCGGTATGCGGATGCATTTGCGCTGGTTGAGACGGGCTGACGTTCGGTGCGCAGCTATTTCACGGCGCCGAGGGTGAGGCCGCGGACCAGGTGACGCTGCACTAGAAGGGCGAACACTACGATCGGCAGCGCACCCAGGACGCCCGCCGCCGACATGGAGGCCCAGTCGGTGTCGATGCGGCCGATGAGCGTGGCGGTGCCTCTGGGCATGGTCATGGCGTTGGGTGTTGCGGTCAGCGCGAGCGCGAACAGGAACTCGTTGAAGGTCACGATGACGGCGAAGATCGCCGTTGCGGCAAGACCGGGAGCAGCCAGCGGAAGGGTGATGCGGCGGAACGCGGTGAGCCGTGAATCGCCATCGACCATGGCCGCTTCCTCCAGGTCCGGAGGAATCTCGCGGAAAAAACTCTCCATCATCCATACGCAGAAGGTGATGTTGAGGGCGGTATAGGTGATGATGAGCCCGAGCCAGGTGTCGAGCAGCCGAAGCTTGAGCATCAGCAGATAGACCGGGATCAGGATGACAACCGGCGGCACGATGCGCAGCGTCAGGAGCGAAAGGCCAACCTTGCGCTCGAGCCGGAAGCGCAGATGAAAGCGGGCGATGGCATAGGCGCCAAGCGAGCCGGCCACGAGGGCGAGCGCCACTGAAGCGGAGGTGACGGCGAGCGAGTTCAGCAGGTAGTTGCCGAATTCCTTCTGCGCGAACAGACGAAAGTAGTTGTCGAACGAGGGATCGTGCGGGAAGAAAGTGGAGTCCTGGGTGATCTCCTTGTTGGATTTGAGCGACGCTGCCGCCATCCAGTAGATCGGCACGAGTACGATGCGCCAGCACCAGCGCCACGACACCGCCGCGAACGGTGCGTTTCATCTGCGGTTCGATCCTGCGCAACAGCCGCACGGCGGCAAGCGCCAGCGCGAGCACCAGAAGTCCCATGGTCACGAACAGGGCAGCGGCGTAGCCGGTCTGCTGAAACTTGAATGCGGCCTCATAGCCGTAGATCGACAGCAGCCTGGTCGCCTCGCCCGGCCCGCCGCGGGTCAGCACGAACACCTGATCGAAGGTGCCGAAGGCGTCGATGGTCCTGAGCACGATGGCGATGGCGAGCACCGGCCGGATCATCGGCAGGGTCAGGTCCCAGAACAGGCGCCAGGCCCCCGCGCCGTCGACCCTGGCCGCCTCGAAGGGTTCGGTTGGCAGGGACTGCAGCCCGGCGAGCAGGATCAGGAACATGAGCGGCGTCCATTCCCAGACGTCGAGCGCGACGAGCCCGATGAAAGCGCGAATGGGGTGGCCCAGGATTTGAACCGCCCCGCCGCCCAACGCTTCGGACAACGCCGTCAGCATGCCGGCATCGCTGGCGTAGATCAGGCGAAAGACGATGGCGACCACGACCGGTGTGATCACCATGGGCACGATCAGCACGGTGCGCAGCAGGCGAATACCCCGAAACTCACGCAGGCAGAAAAGGGCAAGCGCCAGACCAAGCACCGTTTCGACCGCAACGGAGAGTGTCACGAAGCGAAGCGTGACCCAGAGCGAATTGAGAAACTGGTCGTCCCGCCATAGGGCAAGATAGTTTTCGAGGCCGACCTCGCGCAGCGGCTTGCCGTAGCGATAGAACCGGGTGCTGGCGCGCAGGCCGTCCCACAGAGGGTAGACGAGCACGATCAGCGCAATCAGAACACTCGGTGCGAGGAGCAGGTAGGGCAGGGCTCGATCGAACCCTGCCCCCAGAAGCCGTTCCCGGCCGGCGACGCTCAACCAACCGTCATGGCCGGGCTAGACCCGGCCATCTTCTTGCTGCGGATGGAACTTCCTGCAGCCATCGAAATTGCGCGAAACATCGTGAAGCTGTCGATCATCCGCAAAGGATGGCCGGGTCAAGCCCGGCCATGACGAGACTTGTGCATTCACTCGTAGTAGCCCGCCTGCTTCAGGTAGTCGGTCACCTGGCCGGCGGCTGCGTCGAGCGCCGCTCCGCCGCCGGAGCCCGCCTGCAGCGCCTTGTTCAGCTCGATGCCGAGCAGCTCCTCGATCTTCGCCCAGTCGGGTGTGCGCGGCCGCGGCAACGAGCCGGCGTCGAGCTGCTTCAGGGCGACCGGGATCAGCCGGTTGCCGGGATCCGGCACCGCGAAGGCGCTGCGCTTGACGGGAATGGATCCCGCCTGGGCGAGCTTGGCCTGGGTTGCGGAGCTGGTGTACCACTTGAGGAAGGCCAGAGTGCTCGCCTTGTTGGGAGCCGACTTGGGCACGCCGGCGATGAAGATGCCCATCTGGGAGATCGCCTTCTCCTGCTTGGGGACCACGCCGAAGTCGAGCTTGCCCGCTACCTTCGACTGTTTCGGGTCGTCGGCCTTGAGCGCATTGCCGGAGTACTGGATGATGGCGCCCGCTTCCCCGCCCAGAATGGCCGCACCTTCCTGATCGGAATCGAACTCCACCACGCCTTCCGGCGCGTTGGCCTTCATGGTGCCCACGAAGAACTCGGCCGAGGCTTTTCCGGCATCGGAATTGAACGTCACGTTCCACTTGTCGTCGAAGAACTGGCCGCCGAACGACAGGAACACCGGGTACCAGCTGGTCACGATCGGGTTGCCGGAAACGCCCCGGAACACGACCGGATATTTG
The DNA here is from genome assembly GCA_963780765.1 of uncultured Alphaproteobacteria bacterium. GTDB lineage: Bacteria > Pseudomonadota > Alphaproteobacteria > Rhizobiales > Aestuariivirgaceae > CAWHQZ01. The sequence goes on from CAWADI010000034.1 coordinate 169,403, forward strand.
ATGGTTCCGGCGGCCACGCCTTCCTTGCCCTTGGCGATCAGGTCATCCCAGGTCGCGGGCGCTCCGTCCTTGTAGACGTCATTGCGGTAGGTGAGCGTCTGGAGGTCGCCTACGAACGGCACGCAGATGAGCTTGGGAGCGGCATCGACGAAGCCCTTCACTCGCGGCCCCTGGCGCGGCGGCCAGAAGCCCATGTCGATCATCGAACCGATCCAGTCGGCGTCGCCCCTATCGATGCCGCCGGCGCCCAGATCTTCGAGCACGTCGGCGGCTCCGAACTGCGGCACCCACGGATCGTCGAGCAGGTACATGTCGTATTGGCCGGCCGCGTTCTGTGCGTCGGCAAACCACTTCTCCAGAGTGACGCCGTATTCATCTTCGAGAAACTCGACGTCGAACCCGCCTTCGGTCTTGGCGAGCGGTATGATCTTGTCCTTGAACGGCGTCAGGCCGCCGTCGGCAAAGGCGCCGATGATGACCTTGCCGCCGGCCTGGGCGGCAGCAGGAGCGCTGCCGAGGCCCGGCAACAGGCCGGCGCCGAGCGTCACGGCTACCCCCTCCTTGATCAGCCGGCGGCGGTCGAGCTTCCGCTGAAAGAATCGGTCATTGGTCATTGCTTTCCTCCCTTGTTCGGTGCGCGATGCACCACTGTCAAACCATCCTTGTCGAAAAAGCAGGCATCCTCCGGATCGAAGGTCACGCTTACGGTGCTGCCCACCGGTGCGCTGTATCGGCGGCCGGCGCGCATGGTAAGGCGTTCGTCGCCCAGCCGGATCTGGACCAGGGTCTCGTTGCCCATGGGCTCGACGACGTAGATGTCGCCCTGCAACACATCGGGCCCGCCATTGCCCGCCAATCGAACGTCTTCGGGACGGATGCCCGCTTCGCACGCTCCATTGGCGAGACAGGCCTCTCGACGGGCCGCACCGAGCGGCAAGGTGCAGCCGCCCACATGCAACCCGCCTTCGTCAACGGCGGCGCTCAGCAGATTCATCGCCGGGCTGCCGACAAACAGCGCCACGAAGCGATTGGCGGGACGGTCGTAGATCTCGTCCGGCGGGGCGACCTGCTGCAATTCGCCGTCGCGCAGCACGGCGATGAGGTCGGCCATGGTGAGGGCTTCGGCCTGGTCGTGGGTGACGTAGAGCGTAGTGGCCCCCAGGCTGTGACACAGCCGCTTGATCTCGCCGCGCATGGAGAGCCGCAGGCGCGCATCGAGGTTCGAAAGCGGCTCGTCCATCAGGAAGGCAGCGGGGTCGCGAACGATGGCCCGGGCAAGAGCGATGCGCTGGCGCTGGCCGCCGGACAGCTGGCGAGGATAGCGATCGAGCAGATGATCGATCTCGAGCGCCTGGGTGACCTGAGCGATCTTGCGCGTCAGCTCGGCGGCGGCCACTTTGCGGATGCGCAGCGGGTAGGCGATGTTGTCGGCCACCGACATGTGCGGGTAGAGCGCATAGCTCTGGAAAACCATGGCCACATCGCGGTCACGCGGCTGCAGCCGGGTTACGTCGCGCTCGCCGATCAGAACGCGGCCCATGCTCGGCTCTTCGAGCCCGGCCAATATGCGCAACGCCGTCGTCTTGCCGCAGCCCGAGGGCCCGAGCAAAGCCAGAAAGGCGTGGTCGGGCACGTGCAGGTCGAGGGCGCGCAGGGCGATCACGGGATCGAAGCGCTTCTCGACCGCCTCGTAGCGCACCGCGCTCACCGTGGCGGCCTCCCGGTCGTCGAGCGGACTACCAGCGGATTGCTCTGCAGCTCGCGGTGGCTCACGTGCCGGTTTTCGCGGGCGGCGTTCACCAGAAGCTCGACGGCGCGCCCGCCCATCTGGGCGGCATCGGAGCGCACGGTCGTCAGCCGGATGCGGCTGTGTCCGGCGATCGGCACATCGTCATAACCCACCACCGAAACGTCCTGCGGCACCCGCAGGCCGGAGCGCTCCAGCCGATCGATGGTGGCGACGGCCTGCATGTCGTTGTGGGCGACGAGGGCAGTTGCGCCGTCTTCAGAGCTCATGGGCGTGAGACCACGCCGCCGAACCGCCTGTTCAAATCCGATTCGCCGGCGTTCGCCCGAATGCTCGCGCAACCCGTGCGTCAGGAAAGCCAGGCGCCGGTGACCCAGGCCGCACAGGTGCTCGACGATGGCCTCCATGGCGGATGACTTCATCGTGATCGATCACGCCAAGGCGCGCATCGAATGGCTCGCCCAAGGAAGCCAGCACAACCGGGATATCGCGGTCGAGCAGCAGCCTCGGCAGGGCCGAGCCCAGCGAGATGCCGCCGATGATGACGCCGTCGACGCGCCGCTCGATCAGCGCCCGGCCGGCGTCGTTCTCCGTCTCGGGCACGCACTCCGTGTTGGCGGCGAGCACGGCATACCCCAGGCGATTGGCGGCGCGCTCGACGCCGACCGTGAGCTCGGCATAGAAGGGATTGGTGAGATCGGGAACGATGATGCCGATGGCGGTCGACGTGCGCGCTTTCAGCGAGCGGGCGATGACGTTGGGGTGATAGCCCGTTTCGGCGATGGCACGCTCGACGCGCACGCGCGTAGCCTCGGCCACCAGGCTCGCGCCGCGCACGACGTTGGAGGCGGTCGACTTCGAAACTCCGGCCCGCTTCGCCACATCGATCAGGGTGATCATCGGGCGCTACCCAAAAGTTGCAGGGCCCGGTTGATCCCGGCCAGCGATCGGGTTGTGCCTTCCACGCCGTCATAGCGCGGATCTTCATGCTCGACCGAAATCACGCCGTCATAGCCCGCGGCGCGCAGGGCGGCGAACAGCGCCGCCCAGGCGGCATCATCGTGACCTTCGCCTACCGGTGCGAAATGCCAGGGCGCCTGCTGCGGATCGGCGGGTGGAGCGAAATGCAGGACACCGTTGCGGCGGATGCGCTCGGGATAGAGAAGCGTGTCCTTGCCGTGGGCATGGCCGATGCGCGGGCCCAGGGCTTCGATCACGGTCAGGGGGTCGATGCCCTGCCACCAGAAGTGGCTGGGGTCGAAGTTGAGGCCGATGTTCGGCCCGACGTGGGGCTCGAGCGCCTTGAAGCCCGCGGCGCTGAAGATCGACACGCCCGGGTGAAGCTCGAGGCAGATCATCACCCCCGGAGCTTCCCTGGCGAGGCGGTCGCTTGCTCGCGCGCCAGAAAGGGCCGAGCTCATGCTCGATCTGCCAGGCGAACAGCTTTTCATCGTCGCACGAAGTGGCCCAGCACGGAAAAACGCCGAGTGAGCCGCCGCCGGCGCCTGCCGGGCAGCCGCTCATGGTGATGACGCGGCGGACATCCAGCGCGACGGCAAGCTCGACAGCCGCCCAGAAGCGCGCCTGGGCATCGGCCCGTCTGGCCGGGTCGGGATGCAGAACGTTGCCGGCCGCGTTGACGGCGGAAAGCGCCAGGCCGTGGTCGCGCAGTTCGCCCGCCAGACGGTCACGCTCCTTCGCCTCGCCGATGGTGGCGAGATCCAGGTGCGGCCGCGGCCAGGGGCCCCACGCACCCACCCCCAGCTCGATGTCCTTTATCCCACGCTCGGCGCACCATGCGAAAAGCTCACGGCGGCCGAGATTGGGCAGCGAGTTCGGAGTAAACGCCCGCCCTCATGCGGCGGCCCTCCCGAACGCCGAGATCAGAAGCTCGACGTCGCGGCGCGCCTGCTCGACCGTGGTCTCGACCTTGCGCGTCCCGCAGGCGGCGGCATGGAAGGCCCGCAGCTGCTCGCAGAAGGCCTCTTCGTAGCTCGCCCGATGCGTTGCGGTCTCGAGCGCCGAGCCGCCGCTGCCTCGCCGTACCGTCAGGCGGGTCGGCAGGTGGCGCAGATAGGGAGACGGGAAGAGAAGCTCGATGATCCGGTCGGTGCAATAGACCGTGATGCGCTCGCTGTAGTCGGGCACGCCGGTGAGGTTGAGGTGGCACATGCGGACGCGGCCGCCGCCGGGCAGCGCGAAGCCGAGCTCGACGCCGCGCCCGTCATCGAACAGGGTTCCGCTGTCGGCGGTCGGCGGGCAATTCGGCAGCCGAGATGGGCGAGCATCCCGTGCACGACTGCAACATCATGCACGAGTGCGGAAAGGAAGCCGCCGCCCAACGCGCGCATGCCGGCTCCGTCCAGCGCCCGGCCGCTTGCCGCATGAAGCTGCTCACTCGCCTGCCGGACCGCTGTTTCTTTGAGTGATCGGGGAAGATCGTCGGGCCAGGTCATCGGCAGATGCGCCACGAACGGCGCGTGGTCGGGGTCATTCACCTCGACCGAAATGAGCCGCACGTCCTCGATGTGGTCGGGCAGGAGGTCGAGAGCACGGCGGTAGGAGGGGTCGTGGCGCTTCATGTAGGCGACCTGGGCGACCCGGCCGGAGCGATCGCGCGCCGCGGCGATTTCGTCGCAGCCGCCGGGAGTGAGTGCGAGCGGCTTTTCGCACAGCACGTGCGCTCCGGCCTCGAGCGCCTTGACCGCAAGCTCCGGATGGAAGGGATCGGGGGCGGCAATGACCACGGCATCCAGCGCGCAGGAAAGAAGGCCGTCGATGTCTTCGTGCAACTCCTGAAGATCGTAACGGGCGCGCAGGCCGGCGCGAACCGAAGGCGAGGCGTCGGCCAGCCCGACGAAGTCGAAGCGATCGCGTTCCTGCCAGAGATAGAATGCGTGTTCGGCCTGTCCCACGAGACCCGCCCCGACCAATCCCACGCGCAATCTCGGCATCCGAACTCACTGGTTGGAACGATCCAAGTCGTGAGTTAAGCTTCCAAAGATGAGCGCAGTCAAGCTGACAGCCATCTCATATCCGATTTTTGGCGTGACAAGGCGTCAGGCGAAGAGGACTTTATAGGCCCTTCGCTCGAGGTTCGGAGACAACTCACGATGGATGATGCGAGATACGGCAAGCGCGACGGGAGAGGCAACTGGAAGCCGTTCAAGGCGATCGCGTATCCGCCGGTATTCGTGTGGCCGGCGCAGCCGTTCGGTTTCCTGAAGTGGCTGTTCGGATATCCCGGCTACCTCCTTCCGTGGAACACCGCTTACGCAGCCCTGGCCGTGGTCCTGTGGGTCTATGTGACGCCTCCGCTTGAAACCATGAAGACGTTCGAGGCCGGCTGGGTCGGCTTTCTGTTCGCGCGCAACCTGCTCCTGGCCATCCTGGTGTATGGGCTTCCCCACCTGTGGCTCTATGTCCGAAAGGCCCAGGGAAACCTGTTCAAGTACAACCCCAGATGGCCGGATACGGACAATTCATCGTTCCTCTTTCGCAACCAGACCGCCGACAATGTCATCTGGACGATTGCCAGCGGCGTGCCGATCTGGACTGCCTACGAGGTGATCACACTGTGGGCTTTCGCCAACGGCTACATCCCGTTCGTGAGCTGGGAAACGCATCCCGTCTATTTCGCGGCGCTGATGCTGCTCATCCCGCTCATTCGCGAGGTCCACTTCTATCTGGTGCACCGGCTTATTCATTGGCCGCCGCTCTACCGGACCGTGCACAAGCTTCACCACTACAACGTAAATCCCGGCCCGTGGTCAGGTCTCGCCATGCATCCGGGCGAACATCTCCTCTATTTCTCCGGCGTTCTCATTCACTGGATCGTTCCCTCGCATCCCGTCCATGCTCTCTTCCATCTGGTCCACGCCGGGCTTTCGCCCATGCAGGGCCATGCGGGATTCGACAGGGTGGTGGTCGGCCGGGAGGGCACCATCGACACGGAGAGCTACGCCCACTACCTCCATCACAAATATTTTCGGGTGAACTACGCCGATGGCGCGATCCCGCTCGACAAATGGTTCGGCACGTTTCATGACGGTTCCGAGGAAGCGTACGAGGCGATGGCCAAACGATCCATGGCGCGGAACGTAGGCACGCAGACGCAACCTCAATGAGAGGCGGGAGCGGTTTGCGTGAGCGATACCGGGCACGACCCCCTTCGGAAGGTCGCGTTCTTCAGCGAGCTTGACGAGGCGGCATTCCGCTCGCTGAGCGATGCATGCCACCGGCGAAAATTCCAGGCGCGCGAGCTGCTGATCGGCCACAAGGACCAGTCATTCGACGTGCTGTTTCTGCTGACGGGATTGGCGCGGGTGAGCATCTATTCGCCCGGCGGCCGCCAGGTGAGTTTTCGCGACATCGTGCCCGGCGCCATCTTCGGGGAATTGTCGGCCATCGACGGCGAAACACGCTCGGCGAGCGTCGAATGCGTCGAGGCGTGCACCGCGGCAATCATGCCGCGCCAGGCGTTCTTGAGGGCGCTCGGCGAGCATCCGGCGTTCATGATGGCGGTGATGAAGCACCTGACGGGGCAGGTGAGAAGCCTGACCGCGCGGGTGTTCGAGTTCAGCACGCTGGCGGTGCGCAACCGGGTACAGACCGAATTGCTGCGGCTCGCCGCTGCCGTAGCGGCCGGCAACGAGGCGATCCTGTCGCCGGCTCCGACGCATTCGGAGATCGCCAGCCGCATCAGCACCCACCGCGAAGCGGTCACCCGCGGAGCTGGGCTGGCTCGAGGAGAAAGGGTTTATCGCCAAGGAGGGGCGCCTGTTGCGGGTGCGGGATATCGCCGGGCTAGGAAGCTCGTAGAGGAGTACTCGGGCGAATAACATGTGTGGCGGCAGGATCACATGATGCTCAGCGGAATCGACGCCGGGCATAAGCGTTTGCTCGAGGGATCGCACCGCACCCGGGCACCGGCCGAGACCCTCGCGCAGATCCTGCCGATCAGGCAGCAATTCGGCATCACCCGGGTCGCCAACGTCACCGGGCTCGACCGCATCGGACTTCCCGTGGTGCTCGCCACGCGGCCCAACAGCCGCTCGGTGGCGGTGTCGCAGGGAAAGGGCACGAGCCTCGAGGCCGCCAAGGCTTCTGCGATGATGGAGGCGATCGAGCTGTGGCATGCGGAAAACATCCTGCGCCCCATGATCTTCGCGACGCCAGGCGAGATTGGCCGCTGCGGCACGGTGATCGACCTTGAGCGGCTGCCGCGGGTAGTGAACAGCCGCTATTCCGAGGGACTGCGCATGCACTGGATCGAGGGCATCGACCTCGTGTCCGGCAAGCCGGTCTTCATCCCGCACGAGATGGTGCATGCCGATTACACCCACCCGGTTCCGCCGGGCCACGGCTGCTTTCCCGGCCAGCACCAACGGCCTTGCATCGGGCAACCATCTCCTCGAGGCGATCTGCCACGCAATCTGCGAGGTGATCGAGCGCGACGCCATCACCGTGTGGCATCATCTTCCCGAAGATGTGCGCGCCGCCACCATGGTCGACCGGGCGACGATCGACAGTGATATCGGCAACGATATTCTCGAACCGTCTCGAGCAGGCCGGACTGGATGTCGTCGTATGGGATGCGACATCGGATATCGGAGTCGCCACCTTTCATTGCCTGATCACCGACGGCGCCGATCCCCAGGGTCACATGGGTCTGGGTTCCGGAGCCCATCCCGACCGGGCGGTGGCGCTGGCGCGGGCGCTCACCGAGGCGGTGCAGACGCGCATGAACTACATCACCGGCGCGCGCGATGACCTGAAGTTCGAAGAGTTCACGCGCCGAAGGCGCGCGCCAGGAAAGCGCGGGAAGCCAAGGCGCTGCTGAGGATGGCGGCGCCGCTGACGCATGTTCACCGCCGCACCTTCGCAGGTGACCGAGACGTTTCGCGAGGACCTCGACTGGCTGATCGAACGCCTCGACCGCGCCGGCATCGATGAAATCGGTTGCGTCGATCTCTCGAGCGGCGTGCCCAACCTTTCGGTGGTTCGCGTCGTCATCCCCGGCCTCGAAGCGCCCCATGACGACGACACGTTCGTGCCGGGGCCGCGGGCGCTGGCGGCATCGCGGGGCAGCGCGTGACCGCCGTCATCTTTGCCGGTCCATCGGTCCACGGTCTCGACATCCCGACGCCGCCATCTCTTGCCTTTCGAGGGCCGGCAAAGCAGGGCGACGTGTTCCGGGCGACGCTGGCACGTCCCCGGGCCATCGGCATCATCGACGGCTATTTCGACGGCGTGCCTTCGGTCTGGCACAAGGAGATCCTGTGGGCGCTGTCGCAGGGTGTGCGCGTCTTTGGCGGCGCCAGCATGGGGGCGCTGCGGGCGGCGGAGCTCGACAGCTTCGGGATGACCGGCGTCGGACGCATCTACGAGTGGTACCGCGACGGCGTTCTCGAGGACGACGACGAGGTTGCGCTGATCCACGGGCCCGAGGAAGGCGGCTTCCTGGCGCTCAGCGAGCCCATGGTCAATGTGCGCGCAACCTGCGAGGCCGCGGCGCAAGCGGGCGCCGTCGATCAGGCGACGGCGGATGCGATCGTTGCTGCTGCGAAGCTTCAGCACTACCGGGAACGGACCTGGGAGAGCGTCATCGCTGCTGCCGAGTGGACCGTCCAGATCTGGAAATAATTCACAGACTGGCTCCGCTCCGGCCGCGTCGACCAGAAGCGGCTCGATGCGGCGGAGGTGATCGAGTCGGTCGCGGCGTTTGTCGAGAATCAGGGAGACGCATGCCGCGTCCCGAGTTCCGCTTCGAGTGGACGGATCCTGTGGGAGCGGGCCATCGACGAGTGGACCGTCAGGGGAGCTCACCGGATCCAGAGCAGCGTTTCGCAGGCGCGTGTTCTCGATGAGTTGCGGCTTGATCCGGACCGCTATGCCGCAGTCCGGGCGGAAGCGCTGCAGCGGGCGGTGCTGTTGCGCGAGGCCGACCGGCGGCGGCGTTTCGGCGGATCGCCGGCAGAAGCTCGAGCAGCTGGCTCTCGTGCGCAAGCGTCTCGGCCTCATGCGCAAGGCCGATCTCGACGAATGGGCCAAACAGAACGGCCTCGACGCGGATGAACTTGAAACACTGATGGACGAAACGGCGCGCATCGATGCCGCATCGCGGCTGCCGCCGGGCGCTGTCGACCGCCACATGCTGGCGATCCTGCAGGCTCAACGGCGCTTATGCCGCGGCGGCCAGGCGTGCCCAGCGCCAAGCGCCATATCCTTGAAAGTCGGGCCAATTGGCCGATGGCCGCCTTGCCGAAGCCGTCTCGCCGCCGGTTGCTTCTCGACTGGTTTTTCGGCCAGAGGCAGCGGCGAGCCATCCCGGACGACCTCGATCAATTCGTCGAGCGGCTCGGATTCACCACCCGCGAGGCGTTCTATCGCCTTCTGGCGGCGGAGTACCTATACTCGCAAGACGGAAGGCGAGGCTGGGGCGGCAATCAGACCGCTGATCGCGCGCCGGGTCCATGACGGGCACTCGCTTCAAGCTTTATCCGCAGCCGAGCTTCGTCGAGAGTTTCGAGGAAGCCGGAGACCGTGTTCGTTTCGCCGCCCGCCGGCAGCGTCGGGCCGGGCCCGTCGGACGCAGCGCATGTACACCGTCTATCCGGTCGGCAAGACTCGGCCGTACGGCATCGCCGATCCGACCGGGCAGGAGCGATGCGTTCCTGCCGCCTTGGAACGGCGACATCCTGCCGCCCGGCGGAGCCGGATGCGGAGGGCAATTTCGACTATCTCTTGCCCGGCACGCCGCAGTTCGAGATGGCGCACCTCTACGGGACGGTGCGTTTCGTGCTCGACGTGTGGGAGGGCTACTTCGGCCGGCCCATCCATTGGCACTTCTCTCCGCGCTACGACCGGCTGGAGCTGACGATCCTTCCCTCGCTCGACAACGCCTATTCGGGTTTCGGCTTCATCGAGGTCGGCGGTCGACCGGAGCAGCGGCGCCTATCAGCCCTTCAGTCTCAACTTCGACGTCATCGCCCACGAGGTGGGACACGCCATCATCTATGGCGAGGTCGGCATTCCTGATCCCACATCGGCAACCGGCGAGTATTTCGGCTTCCACGAGTTCGGCTGCCGACTTGGTGGCGCTCGTCGCTTCGCTGCATTTCAATTCGCTGGTCGACGATCTGCTGCTGCGCACGCGCGGCAACCTCTACACGTTCAACACGCTCAGCCGCATGGCCGAGCTGTCGGCGAGCAAGCAGATTCGCATCGCCGCCAACGATGTTCGCCTGTCGCGCTTCGCCGCGCGGCTGGACCAAGGAGCATCTGCTTTCCCAGCCGCTGACCGGCGCCTTCTTCGATATCTTCGTCGATCTGTTCCACGAGCTGCTGCTGGAGCGAGGGCTCATCTCGCCGGAGGTCGAGGACCTTTCGGACCGGCTCATGGCGACGCCCAGCTATGCGCCGGTCATGCAGGCGCCACTTCGACCGGGCGTTCAAGCGCAATCCGGACGGCTTCAAGGAGACGCTGCTGCTCGCCCGCGATACCCTCGGCAGCTATCTCGCCGACACCTGGAAGCGGCTCGACGCCCACTATCTCGACTATGTCGACGTGGCGGAGATGTTCGAAGCGGTGGACCGCGAGACCACCGGTGGACAGTATCAAAGATTGATCAAGGGGAACTTCGAGATGCGCGACATCGGCTACGTGCGCGTCGGGCCGCAGCTTGTTCCGTTCGGCAGGGACAGTCATATCGGTTCGGTTCGCTCGCTGGTGCCGGCGCGCGGTTGAGGAATAAATTTGATGTTTAGTGCTTGGCGTAGGTTTGTGAGTGAAAGTCCGGTTTGCTGTCCGCTCCGTACGCCACGGTCGGCGACCGCTAGCGACGGGGAACTCCCATGACAGAAACACTGCTCAGTCCCTCAAACGTATTGCTGTTCGGCAGGAAAGTTGAGGACCTCGAGATCGTGGAGCCAGTTACGAACGCTGACTCAAGATTGAATGCAAAGCATACGGTGGATATCCGCTTTCAAGTCATCAAATGTGACTGTGGGCAGTGCTTTGTTGACCCCCAACCAGGGAGTTCGATTGCGCAGAGGGACAAGAGTATTTTGGCGGCCCAAACAACACGCCACTGAGAACGGCCTCTACAAGCTTGATAAGGACCTCAAGGTCGAATTGGCTGCGAACCAGCCGGCTAACAATAATGAGGTCATCTTTGTTAGAGGAGGGACATACGCCAAGAGCACCTTCATCTTCACTTCGCCGACTACCTATGGCGGACCAAATTATCTCGAACTTGACCGTAGGCACAGTCCATTTCAGAGACAGCAGCGGGGCGGCCTACCAAGCGAGATTGAGCAACAACTAGACGACGATTTTGTTCCCATCTTGGCACGCATCTATGGCTTCAGCTTCGAGGGAACTTACTACGACCTGCCACGCCCAGTGCTCTTCCTGGTGCATGGCGAAGGGTTTGATTTCACCGATGTTAGGCAGGGAACCAAAATATTCCGGGATCTGGCCAGGGCGCCCGCAGAGCCCTCAACATCGGGTATTGGAGCCGCCGATTTCGATTTCTCGGACAATATCCGGGTCTGGTCCTATGACAAGGCTGACTACACCATTCGTATGGATGTCGAGACTGGAATGTTCGAACAGGTCTTGTTGGATATCTTCTTCAGCGGTGGAGGGCCGGGAATGAGCGGTGCCGCGCGTATCCGGCGCGCGGGTAAGCGGCGCGCGGGTTTCGGTGCGCGGGTTTCGGGTGCGCGTCTTTCCGGCGGGTGGAGCGACTGAACTACGAGGACGGAAGCTTCGCTCGGCTCTTCGGCGAACACACACAGCATCTCCCACATCAGGTTGGCGGCGGTGACCGCGGTGATGCCGGTCGGGTCGAGGCCGGGCGTCACCTCGCAGATGTCCCCGCCGACCAGGTGCTTGCCGCGCAGCGCGCGCACGATGAGTTGAACATCGCGCGGCGACAGGCCACCGATCTCGGGCACGCCGGTGCCGGGCGCCCAGGCCGGATCGATGCCGTCGATATCGATGGTGACATAGGTGGGAGCCGGTTCCGATCGCGCGCAGCATTTCGCCGATTGCTGCATCCCTGCCCATGGCATCGAACTGATCGATGGTGATGCAGGTGAAACCCCGGTCCTCGCCCCACTTGATTTCATTGGGTGAGAACCAGGCTGCCGCGCAGGCCGATCTGCACGACCCGCTTCGGATCGATCAGGTGTTCCTCGACGGCGCGGCGGAAGACGGTGGCATGATTGAACTTGGCCCCGGAAAGCATTTCGAGCGTGTCGGTGTGGCTGTCGATCTGCACCAGGCCAACCGGCTCCTCGCGTGCGATCGCCCGCAGGATCGGCAGCGATATCGTGTGGTCGCCGCCGACCGCAATGGCGACGGCGCCGGCTCTTGTGGATGCCGGCGAAGAACTCCTCGATCATGGCCAGCGACTTGTTGAAGTCGAGCGGGTTGATCGGCGCATCGCCGATGTCGGCCACATTGCAGACATCGTAGGGCGCAATTCCGGAAACCGGATGGATGCGGCGGATGAGGCGTGAAGCCTCGCGCACCGCGGCCGGACCCTGCCTCACGCCGCTTGGGATAGTTGACACCGACGTCGAAGGGCACGCCGGCGAGAGCGATGTCGATCTCGGATGAAAGCTCGTGCCGCCGCGCGCGCAGGAAGGTGGCGCTGCCGGCGGAACGCGGCGTCACGACGCCGTAATCCGGTTGAAAACGGGAGTCCCTGCTCACCCGGTCTACAGCCCCGCCTTGCGCAACCCCTCAGCCAGGTGGGTCGTGTCCTCGGCATATTTGTCGGGCATCGCCGTGGCCCATTGGTTGACGCTGAATTCCGGGTGCGCTTCCAGGACCCTGGCAGCCTGCGCCTTGGCTTCCGCTAGTCGCCCCAGGTGACCGTAGCTCGCCGCCAGCAGGCGGCGGCCCTCGGTGGGGTTCTGCATGCCGCTGATGGTGTGGATCGCTTCGTCGTATTGCTTGAGATTGAAATAGGCGCCGCCCAGATGCCACAGATACTGGTCGGGGTAGAACGGATTGAGCCGCATGGCATTCTTCAGTAACGTGATCGCCTCCTCGTTGCGACGCGAGTGGGCGAGTGAGTCGGCCATGTCAGACATGAGATCGGCGTCGTTGGGATTGAGAGCGAGTGCGCGTTCATAGGCGCCGATCGATGCGTCGTACTCCTTGCGATAAAGATGGGCGAAGCCCAGCTCTCCGTAGCCGCGGGCGTCAGTGGGATCGGTAGTGACCGCGTGAAGCGCAAGCTCAAGTGCCTTGTCGAGCGCGCGCTCCTGCGGATCGGTCCAGCTGTAGCGCCAGTCGATGTTCAGGGTTCGCGACTTGGCTGCCATCGCCCTTGCGTACCGCGGATCGACCTCGAGTGCCGCCTCGTAGAGCAGGCGTGCCTCCCGGTTCTCGTTGCGCGTATAGCGGAAGATGTGCTGCTGGCCCTGCAGCACGAAACCATAGGCGCTGAGGCTCGCCGGGGCCAGCTGTCGGGTGCGGTTGCGCTCGGAGGCCTCGATTTGCACGGCGGCCGCCGACACGATGAGCCTGGTGATTTCATCCTGAAGAGCGAAAATTTCTTCCAGTGCCCGGTCGTAGTGCTCACCCCAGACGCTGCGGCCCCGCTCGGCCTCAAGGAGCTCGATTGTTATGCGGATGCGCGAACCCGCCTTGCGCACTGAACCGGTGACGACATAACGAACACCGAGTTCGTGCGCTGCAGCCGCCGGCGTGGTCATCCGTGCGGCGAAGGCGTAGGCCGACATTCGAGCGATCACGAAGAAGTCGTGAAACCGCGACAGGCTGGTGGTGATATCCTCGGTCAGCCCGTCGGCGAGCCAGCTTTCCGCCTGGTCGCCGCCCTGGAAACGAAACGGCAGGACCACGACCGAAAGGTCCTTGATCTGGCGATCGGACGCCCCACCGTTGTGTTGCGGCCATCGCAAGCCCGCGGTCATCGCGGCGCTCGCGGATTCTCGTGCACCTGGAACACGTCGACCGGATCACGCACGTTCTTCAGCTGTTTGGCGCCGAGATATTCATAACCGAAGGTGAGCTCGTTGCGGACCTGCTCGTAGACGGCTGCGGAAATACAGACGTGGCCGGGACGCGCCAGCGTCTCGAGGCGTGAGGCTACGTTGACGCTTCTGCCGCCCACGTCGTCGGCAAACTTCTCGTCCACCAGGATTTCGCCGAGATTGATGCCGACCCGAAACCACAACTGGCGATCCTGTGGGAGGCTCTCGTTTAGTGTTCTCATCCGGCGCTGCAATTCCATGGCGAAGCGCACGGCGTTGAAGGCGCTGTCGAAGATCAGGAACAGACCGTCACCCCGCACCTGCAGCACCCTGCCGTGGTGGGCAAGGGCGAGCTCGTTGAGGTCCCTGATAACGGGTCTGGCGGCAAGCCAGGTGCCGACCTCGTCGTCACCCATCAACCGCGTGTAGCCGGCTATGTCGGCGAAAAGAATGGCGCCCAATCGGCGCTTCGGACCGGCATTTTCGTTTGTTGTATGTGCCGAAGACATCGCTGGCGGCTGTTCGCAGACATGCAAGAGCACCTTCATATTGACATGGAACAGGCCATTGAGGGGAGGTCTTCTCTGTTGCGACGATGAAACTCGCCATCCGGCGGTGTTCTCTGGCGAAAGGTCTTAGCGACAGCGGCTTACTGCTGCCGCGTCGGGCTCGGATCCCCATGTGCGGGCCAGGCATGGCGATCTCCCGCATTGGCGCCGAATGTCAAAACCGTCGCCGGGTCGAGTTCACGACGAAGTTCGTCGCGGCGGCTCAGCCACTCGTCGCGCAGTATCCCGGCGACGACCGTATCGAGATGGCTGCCGTTGCAGTGCCAGGCTTTGCGCAGGCGCCCCTCCTCCTGGAAGCCGACCTTGCGTATCATGCGGGCCGATATCGTGTTGTCTTCGCGACAGTAGGTGGTCACGCGGCTCAGCCGCAGGCGGTCGAAGGCGAGATCGAGAAGCAGGCAGGTCATGCGCAGTCCGAGCCCGCGCCTGCGCACTGGCTTGGCGACGAAGACCGGCAGAACAGCATCACCATGGAGGTAGTTGATGGACTGGAGACCGCCAATAGCCGCCGGTTCGCCGCCTGCCCCGCGCGCCATGTACCAGTAGGACTTTTGCGGCGGCGGACCCGGCGCAAAATCTGCCTTCCAGTATTCGCGAAGCGCTTCCAGCCCCATGGGCACCGGCGCGTTGCGGTCGAAGAGCGCCAGATCTTCGAGGTTCTCGAACCAGCCGGCGATGGCATCGAGATCACTCAATCCCATTGGCCGCAGCGAAAAAATACGGGTTGCACTCGCAGTCATCAGGCTCCCCCCAAATTCAATCCTTAGCCCTCCTTGGCGGACCATCGATGCCGCGCGTGCAGGCATCGGACAATTTTGTAGAACAGGCAAATAAGTCACGATCAGACTCCTCTCCTTGAGATGACAGTGTTAAGTGATCTGCTAAGGCCGGCGCGGCCTCAACGAGGCCCACAGGCCTGCTGGTCGGCAACGGCCAGTACGGCTGGGTTCTCCCGTGCCGGTGCGGTCGCCCGGCTCGCCTGTCTCGGCAACAACCGCCTTGTTCCCTGCCGGGCAGTCTGGCGTCGAGGCCAGGCTGGTGATGATCTGCAGAATGATCACGGCGGCCAGAACGAGAAACCATGCGCAGGTGATCTCGTTCCGGCGGAGGCCCTTTTCCTCGACGGCGCTCCAGTAATCCTGAGTAGCCATATGCTCCTCCCTGCGTGTTGAACGCGAAAGCTTGCGGGAGGCTAGGCAGCCAGGCTCGATGGGGATGTGGGATTTCGCACACGCCACGCCTTGAAATCGCTATGGATTCGCGGTTGTTTGGCGCTGGCCAACCACTCAGGAGAGCAAGCACGATGGCAGAAACGCCCCCGCCGGCCGATCTCGGCACACCGGCAACCGACTTTCGCCTGCCCGGCAACCGACGGGAAGACCTATTCGCTCGCCGATGTGGCCGGTGAGAAAGGCACCGTCATCGCCTTCATCTGCAATCACTGCCCCTATGTGAAGGCGGTCATCGACAGGCTTGCCGCCGATGCGCGGGTGCTGATGAAGGAAGGCATCGGCGTTGCGGCAATCTGCTCGAACGACGCAAAGGCCTACCCGGAAGACTTGTTCGCCAACATGAAGGGCTTTGCCAGGGAGCACGATCTGCCGTTTCCCTATCTGCATGACGAAAGCCAGAAAGTGGCGCGCGCCTATGGCGCCGTGTGCACGCCCGACTTCTTCGGCTTCGACGAGGCGCGCAAGCTCCAGTACCGCGGCAGGCTCGATGAAGGACGCACGGGCCCCGTTCCCAAGGGCACGCGGCGCGATCTCGTGGAGGCCATGCGCACCATCGCCGCAACGGGTGCTGCACCCTCGGGCCAGATCGCCTCGATGGGCTGCTCGATCAAATGGAAGCGGGCTTCATGAACCGGCCGGAGCCGGCGACGCGAGCGCGGGCCCCGCGACAGCGCACACGCGCGGCACGCGTGCGATCCCCTGACCGCCGACGAAATCACCATCGCGGCCGCGGCAGTCAAAGCCGGGGGCGGGCTCGACGACGGCGCGTGGTTCGAGACGATTTCCCTCGATGAGGAGGAAAGGGACCGGCTGCTGGCCGATGAGCCGGAGAGCCGGCGCGCCTATGTCGTGCTGCTACGAGCCTTCGAGCAACCGCACGTTCGCCGGGCTGGTCGATCTTGCGCAGGGCAAACTCGTCCGCTGGCGACACGTTCCCGGGGTCCAGGCGCGCATCGTCATGGATGAATTTGTCGAAGGCGGCCGCATCGCCAAGGCTGACCCGGCTTTCCAGGAGGCCTGCCGCAAGCGGGGCATCACGGATTTCGAAAAGGTTCTCGTCGAGCCGTGGGCGGCCGGCCACTTCGGCCTCGCCGGCGAGGAGGGCGAAAGAATAGCCTACGGCCAGTGCTGGGTGGCCAACGAAGCCGGCGACAACCCTTATGCCCGCCCGATCGCCAACCTGCATCCGGTCATCGATCTGAGGCGGCGCCGGGTGCTGCGCGTGGACGACTTCGGGGTCGTTCCCCTGCCGCCCGATTCCGGCCCGATCCGTCTCGCGAAGGGACTGAGGACCGACCTCAAGCCGCTCGAGGTGCGGCAGCCCGAGGGCGCGAGCTTCACTGTCGAAGGCCATCTGGTACGCTGGCAGAAGTGGCAGTTTCGCGTCGGCTTCAATGTCCGCGAGGGGCTGATCCTCCATGACATCGGCTATCACGACGGCGACCGGCTGCGCCCGATCATGCGCCGTGCCTCGCTCGCCGAAATGGTCGTGCCCTACGGCGACCCGCGGCGCGGCAGCTTCCGCCGCAACGCCTTCGACGTCGGCGAATACGGCATCGGCTCGCTGCTCGATTCGTTGAGCCTCGGCTGCGACTGCCTGGGCCACATCCACTATTTCGACGTAACCGCCCATGACTGGCACGGGGCGCCGGCGCCGATCCGCAACGCCATCTGCATGCACGAGGAAGACATCGGGGCTATTGTGGAAGTTCGGCGAATGGGGCCGTCCGGACGACGCCATCCGCGCCCGCGCCCGCCGCCTCGTGGTGTCGGCCTTCGCGACCATCGGCAACTATGTCTACGGGCTCTTCTGGTACTTCCATCAGGACGGAACGATCGGCGTCGAAGTCAAGGCAACCGGCATTCCCCTTCCCAACGGACATGCCCAGGGGCCCTGCTCGGAGTGGGGCGGGGCCATGGCGGAGTGCATCGAGGGCAGCGTCCATCAGCATGTCTTCTCGTTCCGCTTCGACATGGCCGTCGACGGCGAGCGCAATGCGGTGCGGGAAATCAATTCCGAGCCGGTGCCGGTGGGACCCGACAACCCTCACGGCAATGCGATCCGCACCGTCACCACCGCGCTCGAAAGCGAGCTGGCCGCCCAGCGCAACCTCAATCCGGAAACCGCGCGCGCCTGGAAGGTCATCAATCCGAACGTCCGCAACCGGTTCGGCGAACCGGTCGGCTACCAGCTCGTGCCGGGCGTCAACGCGCTGCCCTTCCTTCATCCGGAGGCGCCGGTGGCGCGCCGGGCGCAGTTCATGTTCCGGCATTTCTGGGCGACCCGGTACGCGCCTTCCGAGCTCTATCCGGCCGGCTGGTTTCCGAACCAGCACCAGGGCGGCGACGGCATCGCGAAGTGGACGGCGGCCGACCGGCGGCTCGAAAACGAAAACGTGGTCGTCTGGTATACGCTCAACTACCATCACCTGCCGCGGCCCGAGGACTGGCCGGTGCAGCCGATGGTGCAGGCCGGATTTCACTGGATGCCGTCGGGCTTCTTCGACCGCAATCCGGCCCTCGACGTGCCGCCGCCGCAGGCGCAGGCCTGCCACTGACACTTAGAAAACGGGACCAACGTCATGGCCGGGCCCAGACCATGGCCAGATCCGCGCACATCCCCGCCAAAGCGCCGGCCGAGCGGATGAGCCGGCGAACGGCTTTGCCCTTGTGGCTGCCCAGATTGTCCATGATGACGATATCGCCGGGAGGAAGTGTGGGGAGCAGGACCTCCTCGACATAGGTGCGAAAGCTCGCGCCGTCGATCGGGCCATCCAGAAGCCACGGGGCGTCAATCTGGTCGTGGCGCAGCGCCGCTAGGAACGTCGTTGTCTTCCAGTGACCGTACGGGACATTGGCCTTGAGTAGCAAGCCGAAGATGCCCAGCGGCGCAGCGGCGCATGTTGGTCTTGGTCCAGGTCTCGTCGATGAACACCAGACGCTCAGGTTCGATCTTGTCCTGATACATGGCCCACTGCGCCCGCCGCCGCGCCACGTCGGGGCGGTCGCGTTCGCCAGCCACCACGGTTTTTTTTGAAGCTCAGCTTCTCGGCATGGACGAAACTCCACACCGTCCGGTAATCAACCTTGAGACCGCGCTCGGCAAGTTCGGCCACCAGCGCGCGCGACGCATGTGGCAAGGTCTACGCGACCCGCCAACTGCTCTTATGGCAGCGAAGGCGCTCAAGGATGTTTTGAAGCGGGTCGAGAACTGGCCGAAGGAGGCGCAGGAGGAACTCGCCGAAATCGCGCTGGAAATCGATGCAGCGCTGCAAGGGAGTGCGTATCACGCAACACCCGAGGAGTTGGCGGGATCGACCGGGCGTCGAAGCGGCCCGCGAGGGGCGGTTTGCGACGGAGCGGCAGGTTGAAGCGGTGTTTGCCAAGCACCGTCGTGCATGAAGGTCGTTTACACAGACCAAGCCCTTTGCAGCGCGCCAGGAGAGATTAGCCCCGTCATCAAACCTGAACCGATGGTCAATAACGCCGATGCGGGACTTGCCGCTCTCGGCTATTTGTACTACGCGCGCTGTGGATGAGAACAGAAAGCGAACCTAGCACACAGGTACTCGGCAGGGTTGTATTTGGTCGCCTATTTTTGCCTAATTTAGGCAACTCAAACTACCCTTGGTTGCGCCAACAGAAATCACGTCGCGCTGACGAAGAGCCCGGTCTTCGCGAAGCGGGTCGCGTCGATGAGCCCGAGGTCGGAAATCCGAAGTTCCGGGATGACCACCAGCGCCAGCAGCGAATGCTGCATGAAGGCGTTGTTGAGCTCACACCCGCACGCCCGCATCGCCTCCACCATCTTCTGCGCCTTGTCGGCCACGATCTCCGCCGGCTCGTCGGACATCAGCCCCGCGATCGGCAGTTCGACGAGCGCCAGTTCCTTGCCGCGGCTGCATCACCACCACGCCGCCGCCCACTTCGGCGAGCCGGTTGGCCGCTGCCGCCATGTCGGCCTTGTCGGTGCCGACGACGATCAGGTTGTGACAATCATGGGCGACCGTGCTGGCGACCGCGCAATCGGTCCGATAGCCGAAGCCCGAAACGAAACCCTGGGCGATGTTGCCCGTCGCGCGGTGGCGCTCGATGACGGCGATCTGGCAAACGTCGTTCGCCCGGTCCATCGCCACGATACCGCCTGAGACCTGCAGCTGGCGGTGAAACGCCCGGGTGGGCGCCTGGTTCTCGATCACGCCGATAACGCGCGCGGTGACGGAGTTGGCGCCCGGGGGTGCCGCGATGTCGAAATCCGAGACATCGAGTTTCCTGCCGATACGCACCGTGCCGCGGGTGCTGGCGGGATAGGCGAAGGTACCCATATCGGCCAGCAGCTTGCCGTTTTCAGCCATCACCTGCCCGCGGGCGATGACCTGCTCGACGGGCAGCGCTGCCAGATCGGAGGTGATCAACAGATCGGCGCGCCGGCCGGGGGTGATCGAGCCAAGCTCACGCGCCAGGCCGAAGTGCTCGGCGGTGTTGAGCGTGGCCATCTGGATGGCGGTCACAGGTGGCACGCCTTCGGCGATGGCATGGCGAACCACCCGGTCCATGTGGCCGTCGTGGACGAGCGTGCCGGAATGGCTGTCGTCCGTGCACAGACAAATGTACCGCGGGTCGATGCCCGTGTTCGGTTACCGCCTTCACCCCGTTCGCCACGTCGTACCACGCCGAGCCGAGCCGCAGCATGGCGCGCATGCCCTGGCGAACCCGGGCGATGCAGTCCTCGAGCCTCGTTCCTTCATGATCATCGGCGGGCCCGGCCGCCGCGTACGCGTGGAACGGCTCGGCCGAGATCGGGCGAGGCGTAGTGGCCGCCGACGGTCTTGCCCGCCCTCTGGGTGGCGGCGATCTCGCCCAGCATCTTCGCGTCCCCGGCGGCGACGCCGGGAAAGTTCATCATCTCGCCGAGCCCGATGATGTTCGGGCCAGCCCATGGCGGCCTGCACATCGTCAGGGCCCAGGACGGCGCCGCCGTTCTCGAGCCCGGGCGCGCTCGGCACGCAACTCGGCATCTGAACGAACACGTTGATGGGCAGCCCCGCCGCCTCGTCGTGCATGAGGCGGACGCCCATGAGCCCCAGCACGTTGGCGATCTCGTGCGGATCGATGAACATGGTGGTGGTGCCATGGGGCACCACGGCGCGGGCGAACTCGGTTACCGTCACCATGCCGCTCTCGACGTGCATGTGCGCATCGCAGAGGCCCGGCACCAGAAAGCGGCCGGCGGCGTCGATAACCGTCGTATCCTCACCGACGGCATGGCGGGCGTCGGGGCCCACCCAGGCGAAGCGGCCGGCGACGATGGCGACATCGGTTCCCGGCACGACCTCGCCCGAGTGCACGTTCACCCAGCGGCCGTTGCGGATGACCGTGGCGGCGGGGCTTCGGCCCATGGCCACGTCGATGAGCTCGGGCGCCGCGTCGGCCCAGGTCGTGAAAGGCGTCGTCATCAGCGAAGAATGAGCGAGCGCGGTTTGGCGGTCCAGCCTCTTTACGTTTCTGCCCTGCTGCGCCTTGACATGGCGCTGCTTCGGCAGTGAAACATCTCCATGCCCATCCAGGCGGCCTCGCAACGGGCCGCGCCCCTGTATTTGCGACCGGCCCGTCTTTCCGCAGCGCTTGCCGCAATTCAGAAGCGGCCACTCACCATCCTCGCCGGCGGCACCGATTTCTATCCGGCCCGGGTCGGCTGCGCCATCGACGATGACGTGCTCGATATCACGGCGATCCATGAACTGGCGGGAATTGACGAGCTTGCCAGCTACTGGAGGCTCGGGGCGCTCGTGACCTGGAGCAACGTCATCGCCGCACCCCTGCCACCGATGTTCGACGCTTTGAAGCTCGCGGCGCGCGAAGTTGGCGGAGTTCAGATCCAGAACACCGGGACCATCGCCGGGAACCTGTGCAACGCTTCACCGGCCGCCGACGGCGCTCCCGTTTTCATGGCACTCGACGCCGAAGTGGAGCTTCAATCGACGACCGGTACCCGCCGGCTCGCGGTGCAGGATTTTCTTACCGGCAATCGCCGCACCGCCCGGCGGGCCGATGAAATCGTCACGGCAGTGCTGATTCCGAAGGCGGACCCCGATGCCTGCTCCACGTTCCTGAAGCTCGGCAGCCGGCGCTATCTGGTCATCTCGATCGTGATGGTCGCCGCCTGCCTCGAACCTGCCCAGGACGGCAGCGTCGCGCGCGCCCGCATCGCGGTCGGCTCGGCAAGCGTTACGGCGCGACGGCTTGCGAACCTGGAGGCGGAGCTGCGCGGCAAGCCGATCCGTTCCACCCTGGCCGATCTGGTCGAGCCCGAACACCTCAGCGAGCTCGATCCCATCGATGACATCCGCGCCACCGCGCAATACCGGCGCGATGCGTCCCTCGAGCTGGTGCGCCGGGCGATCTCGGAACTGACGGCGCGCCCATGAACATCAACGCGCCCGCCCGAACGCTGCACCGCCTCGTCGTGAACCGGAAAGCGGTCGTCGTCGATGCGCCGCCGGTCAAGCGGCTGGCCGACGTGCTGCGCGACGACCTGGGGCTCACCGGCACCAAGATCGGCTGCAACGCCGGCGACTGCGGGGCCTGCACGGTGCTCCTCGACGGGATGCAGGTGTGCGCCTGCCTCGTTCCGCTGGCCCAGGCATCGGGCCGCGCCATCGTCACCGTCGAAGGGCTGGCCGAAAACGGGAAATTATCGGCATTGCAGGCGTCGATGCACCGGCACGGCGCGGCCCAATGCGGCATCTGCACACCCGGCATGCTGATGGCGGCGGCCGATCTGCTGGCACGCAGTCCGCGGCCATCGGCAGAGCAAGTCGAAGACGCCCTGGGCGGAGTGCTGTGCCGCTGCACCGGCTATCGAAAGATCGTCGATGCGGTTCTGGATGCCGATGGAATGACTTCGATCAGCGAACCGTCACGCGGACCAGCGGTCGGCGCCCGGCTGGCTAAGGTCGATGGCATCGCCAGGCTCGACGGCTCGGAAGTATTCGGCGCCGATGCGGCACCCGAGGGTTCGTTGTGGCTGCGCGCGATCCGCTCACCCCACGCGCGGGCCCGCTTCCGGCTCGGCGATCTCGAGGCCTTTCGCATCGAGCATGGATTGGCGGCCGTGCTGACGTTCCGCGACGTGCCGGTCAACCGTTTCGGCATCTATCCCGACGGCAAGGATCAGCCGGTGCTGGCCGAAGAGAAGGTGCAGGTTCCGCGGCGAAGCGGTCCTGGCGCTGGTCGGCGAGCGGGACGCCGTCGAGCGTATCAAGGAGCACGATGTTCCGATTACCTGGCAGCCGCTCGAGGCCGTGAGCTTTGCAGCCGCTGCAGCGGGCAGGGCACCGGCGCTCCACGAAGAGTTGAAGGACAACGTCCTGGTGCGCGGCAGGGTGGTGAAGGGAGACGTGGAAGCCAACACGGGTTCCGATCACGGCCGCAGTGGAGATCGAAACTGCGTTCGTCGAGCACGCCTACATCGAGCCTGAGGCGGGCTACGCCCGGATGGTCGGCGACCGGATCGAGATCGCCGCCTGCACCCAGACGCCCTACATGGACCGCGACGAGGTGGCGAATGTGCTGGGGATCAGCAAGTCGTCGGTCCGCATCATTCCCACCGCGACCGGCGGCGGCTTCGGCGGCAAGCTCGACATTTCGGTCCAGCCGCTTCTCGGGCTGGCGGCCATGAAGCTCAGGCGGCCGGTGCGCATGATCTACACCCGCCCGGAATCCATGGCGTCGACCACCAAGCGGCATCCGGCGCGCATCCGGGCCGCGGCAAGCGCCACCGCGGACGGCAGGCTTCTGACCTTCGATTTTTCCGGCGACTTCAATACCGGCGCCTACGCCAGCTGGGGGCCGACCGTCGCCAATCGCGTACCGGTGCATGCAACGGGACCCTATGTCGTGCCGCACGTGCGGGCGCTCACCCGCGCCATCCATACCAACGACCCGCCGGCGGGCGCGTTTCGCGGGTTCGGCGTGCCGCAGGCCGCGATCGCCCATGAGGCGCTGATCGACATGCTGGCCGACAGGGCCGGCATCGACCGGCTCGAGTTCCGGCACCGCAACGCGCTGAAGGCTGGGGATGAAACCGCCACCGGCCACAGGCTCGAAGCAAGCGCCGGTCTCGTCCAATGCCTCGAGGCCGTGCGGCCGCACTGGCAGCAGGCCCTGGCGTGCGCGCGCGAGGCGAACGCAACGGGCTCCAGGGTACGGCGCGGCGCGGGCGTTGCCTGCATGTATTACGGCATCGGCAACACCTCGATGGCGAATCCATCGACCATGCGGATGGGTCTGAAGCCCACGGGCCGCGTGGTGCTCTACAACGGGGCGGTCGATATCGGACAAGGCTCCAACACCATCATGGTGCAGATCGCCGCCGATGCGCTGGGTGTGGGGCCGGAAGCGATCGATTTCGTCATGGGCGACACCGACCTGACCGAAGACGCGGGCAAGTCTTCCGCCTCGCGGCAGACGTTCATATCCGGAAAGGCGGCAGAGCGCGCGGCGCTGGCGCTCAGGACCGCGATCTTGAAACGGGCGGGGGCTGCCGCCGATGCCCGCATCGAGCTCGGCGAGGGCCAGGTTGCGGCGGGCGCCAAAGTGCTCCGGCTCGCGGACCTGCCCGCCGACAATTTCGGCGATGTGCTGTCCGGCCGCGGCAGTTTCGATCCCCCGACGACGGCACTCGATGCCGACGGGCAGGGGGTTCCCTACGCCACCTACGGTTTCGCCGCACAGATGGCGGAGGTCGCCGTCGATGTCGGACTCGGCACCGTCAAAGTTACGCGGATCGTCGCCGCCCACGACGTGGGCAAGGCCATCAATCCGATGCTGGTGGAAGGGCAGATCCACGGCGGCATCGCGCAGGGGCTGGGTTTCGCGCTCATGGAGGAGTATGTGCCGGGGCGCACCGAAAACCTGCACGACTATCTCATTCCTACGTTCGGCGACATGCCGGTGATCGAGACGATCCTGATCGAGGACCGCGAGCCGCTCGGGCCCTCGGGCGCCAAGGGCGTCGGCGAGCCGGCGCTGATCGCGACGGCGCCGGCGATCCTGAGCGCGATCGACAACGCGACGGGGGTCCGCATCACCCGCCTGCCGGCCACGCCCGACCGTGTACTGGCCGCGCTCAAGTCACGCGCAGCCCGATGAGCGAACCCTCGCACGACATGACGGAGGTCTTCGGGGCCCGCGAGGAGGGCGGCATCGTGCGCTGCGACGCCTGCCCGGTCCTGTGCCGCATCCGGCCGGGCAAGTCCGGCGCCTGCGACCGCTATGCCAACGTCGACGGCAACCTCGTGCGCACCGATCCGCTCGTGCTGCTTGCCCGAACGATCGAGAAGGAGGGGGCGGTCGTTGCCTTCGAGGGCGCCGACTGGAGCGGCAATCCGGTGCGGCCGGGGGAGGTTTTCGTCACCGGCATCGGGGCCGGCACAACTTACCCCGACTACAAGCCGGCGCCGTTCATCGTCTCGAGCGAGATCGAAGGCGTGGACATGGTGACGGTCGTCACCGAGGGCATCTTCAGCTATTGCGGCGTGAAGGTGAAGATCGACACCGACCGCCATCTCGGGCCCGAACAGGCGGCGGTGTGCGCCAACGGTGAGCAGGTCGGCCACGTCACGACCGCGGAGTACGGCTCGCAGATGCTGTCGCTCGGCGGGGTCAGGCACCTGACCGGCGGCTCGAAGAAGGAAGGTGTGGTCACCTGCGACACGATGCTGGCGCTGTGCAATGCGGAGGCCGTCCGGCTCAACATCGATGGCGGTGCTGCGGTCACCGTGCAGGCCGGTCAGGCGCCCATCGTCGAAGGGGTTACGGAGGAGCAAATGCGGGTGGGCTGCGGCTCGGCCACCATCGGCATGTTCGCCAGACAGTGGCACGGGCACGCCGATGAGGTGATCGTCGTCGATGATCACATCACCGGAGTCCTGACCGAACATCAGGCCGGGCGCTGCCTCGACATGAAGCCTGCCGGCATTCGCGTGCGCGGGCGAAAGTCGACCCCGGGACGCTATTTCCAGGTCGCCAATCCGGGATCGGGCTGGGGCGGCACCGACATCACCAACCCCCTCGACATCATCCGGAAAATCGATCCCGAGACGGCTTGGCCGGGCCTGCGCCTGCTCATGGTGTCGACGACCGGCGACCACAGTGTCTGGCTCGAACTCGATGCGGATCTGAAGCCGGTCAAAAAAGAAATGCCGGAAGCGGTGCGCAAGGTGGTCGAACGCATCGGGGAGAACTGCGAGCCGGCGCTCTGCACGGTGCTGTTCATGGCCGGGGCGGGAGGCTCGCTGCGCTCCGGAGTGACGGAAAACCCGGTGAGCCTCACGCGCTCGGTGCGTCAGGCGATCACGCGCGTCACCTGCGGCGGGCGCGCCGGTCTACATCTATCCCGGGGGCGGCATCACCTTCATGGTCGACGTCACCCGGCTCCCGAAACATTCCTTCGGCTATGTGCCGACGCCGGCGCTGGTGGCGCCGCTCGAGTTCACCATGCGGCGCGAGGACTATGCCGCGCTCGGCGGCCACATCGAATATGTGCGAGCCGTTGATGAGCTTGCGCAGGTGAAGCACCGGCGAGAAGAAGCATGGCCACCGCAGAATCCCTGGCCGCTGCACGGGAAAGCGTGACATGCACGCTCCGCAGGCAGCAGTTCTGCCGGGCAACCGGCTGCACCTGCAGCACGGGCCGATCGATCTCGTCATTACCGCCGAGGGTGAGCGGGATAGCGTAGAACGTGCCTGCGAAGCAGCGCGGCAGACCTTCCCGGGTGTCCTGCCGCGGCTCGTCGAAGAGCTTCCGGCACTGCGTTCGCCGATCGGCGAAACCATGCCGAGCCTTCGATGGACCCGTGGCGCAGCGCATGGCGGAAGCCTGCTGGCCCTATCGTGCCCGATTCATCACGCCCATGGCGGCGGTTGCCGGAAGCGTCGCCGATGAAATCGCCACGGTCATGCGCGCGGCCGCCCCGTTGCGCCGGCTCTTCGTCAACAACGGCGGCGACATCGCCATTCATCTGGCGGAAGGAGAAAGCGCGGTGGCGGGCGTAGTGGCGCGCTCGGACCAGCCGAGGATTGCCGGCACGTTCCGCATCACCGACGGCGATGGAGTGTGCGGAATAGCCACTTCGGGCTGGCGCGGCAGGAGCCAGAGCCGCGGCATCGCCGATGCCGTTACCGTGCTCGCGCCAACCGCCGCGGCAGCCGATGCGGCGGCGACCATGATCGCCAACGCAGTCGACGCCGACCATCCGGCGGTGCGCCGCGCTCCTGCGCGATCGGTCAAGGACGACAGCGACCTCGGCGATCTCGAAGTCACGATTGACGTCGGGCCGCTGCCGCCGGCGGTCGCCGCGGATGCGCTCGCCAAAGGTGAAGCGGAAGCGAAAGCTTTCCTGGCGCGCGGCCTGATCTGCGGCGCCGTGTCGATTCTCCAGGGACAACATCGCGTGGTCGGCTCGCCGGCGCAGGCTGCAGACGATGCAAACATGGCACTGATCGAACTCCGGCGGATGTGCGTGACGGTCGAGGAGATCCGGCATGAGTTCGGACCGCCTGCCGCCCCGCCGCTGCGGCGGGCCTCGATCTGCGCGGTGCTGAGGAATCCCTATGCCGGGCGCTATGTGCCTGACATTCTGCCGATGATGGAGGAGTTGAAGCCCTTCGGCATCGAAATGGCGCAGACATCTCCTGTCGTCGCTTGGCGGCGAGGCATCCGAGATCGAAGGCTTCGGCAAGGGCGCCATCGTGGGGACGGGCGGGGAGATCGAGCACGGCGCCCTGTGGCACGCGCCCGGCGGCTACGGGATGCGTGAAGTTCTCGGAGGCGCGAGGGCGATCGTGCCGTTGACCAAGAAGGTCGGCGGGCCCGGTGCGCGGCTCGACGTTCCCGTCACGCACGTGAACGCTTCCTACGTGCGCTCGCACTTCGACAGCATGGAAGTGGGCGTGCCCGGTGCCCCGGCGCGCGATGAACTGGTGCTGGCGCTGGTAATGACGACGGGGCCGCGCGTGCATGCGCGGGTCGGCGGATTGAAGGCCGAAGAGATCGTCGGCAGGGATGGGCTCCGATGAAAGCGAAGGTGCGCAAACTCATTACCGTCGTCGATGAGGTTCATCGCGAGATGGGCAAGGAAATCTCTCCCGTCACGCGGCGCGCCGCGGCGCTGGCGGTGATCGAGAACCCGCTCGCCGGCCGCTTTCAGGAGGATCTTTCGGAGTTGATGACGATCGGTGAGGAGCTCGGCGGGCTGCTCACGGAGAAGTGCGTGGCGGCACTCGGCATCGAGGGTGGACGCGCGGAGAGCTACGGCAAGGCGGCCATCGTCGGCGAAGGAGGCGAGCTCGAGCATGCGGCGGCGATCCTGCATCCGAAGATGGGCACGCCGGTGCGCAGGGTGCTGAGCAAAGGCGCGGCACTGATCCCGTCGGCCAAGAAGATGGGCGGACCCGGCACGCCGATCGACGTGCCGCTCGGCCACAAGGACGCAGCCTACGTGCGGTCACACTTCGACGCCATGGAGGTGCGCGTCCCGGACGCGCCGCGCGAGCGCGAGATCGTGGTGGTGATCGCCGTGACCGACAGCGGCCGGCCGCTCGCCCGCATCGGCGGCCTGGCCAAGCACGAGATCAAGGGCGAAGACGGTCTGCGGTAGAGAAGGGCGACCTCACGCTGTGTCCGCCTGGTCCCCCGAGGAGTAATGCTCCGCAGCCACTCGAAACGCCGACATGGCTTCCGCCTTTTTACCCGTTGCCAACCAACATCTGGCGGTCAAATGCCAGGCAAACGTGCCGAAGATCCTGCGGTCGAAAGCCAGAAGGCCGTCAACCAGCAGATCCGGATCGACGGCTCGCAGCACCTCGAGATGCGAGAGGGCCTCGGCGTGACAGCTCAAATCTGCCAGCTGCTGGGCCAACTGAAAACGCAATGCATGATCGCAAGGGTAATGCGACAACCCTTCTTCGAGCAACTCAAGGGCCGCCTGGCCTGACGGGCTGAGGCGTCCAAGCAACTGGTAAATGAGGCTGGCGTCGGCGCGGTTCTTCTCGCGATCGTGCGATCGTGCGATTTCAAGTCCCATGCCCGCCACCTGCACCGCCTCGCCGGTTCGTCCGAGCGCCGCATAAGTCTCGGCAAGATGATAATAGTAGTAGACGCGATCCGGCTGCGTGATCATCTCGGCTTCGAGCAGCGGCAGATTCCGGGTGTATTTGTGATGTTGAGCGCCGTCGTAGCCAAGATGATCCAGCTTGATGCCGGTATTGAGGATCGAAAATTCATGTTGGTCGCAAAGTCGATTGATGTCGCACATGACTGTCTCATGTATGCGGCCCCGGAAGCGAACGTCGGGCCGGTTCAGAAACAGCCGCGGCTCGCGATATCGCGTGAAGCCCTTCCTGGGCATAAACTGAACGCATGCGGCGGCCGCGCGCTCGTGCAGTGAGGAGGTCAATGCTGCTCTGGCAGGAACGTCGAGCCGTTCGTCGGCGTCGATGTAAAGTATCCAATCTCCAGTCGCGGAATCGAGGGCTTTATTGCGGGCCGTGGAAAAGTCGCCGGTCCACTTGTGATGAATGGGCTCGACCCCGTGGCGGCGGGCGATTGCAGGCGAGGCATCGAGCGATCCGGTGTCGACAATGACGACCTGATCCACATGCCCATTCAGTGATGAGAGGCAGCCGTCAAGGAACGCCTCTTCGTCGCGCACGATGAGGGCAGCCGAAACTGTCGGCCGGCTGTTTTCGCGCGAACGGCGAGGGCCGGGCTTCATTGAACTCTAATACCGGAAAGAACCTCACTCTCGCTTGGATCGGGTAAACGACTCAGGCGTAGGTGTTGCCGGCAAAGGCCATCGAGGCCTTTGGCGCCAGGGAATCGATATCGAAGGACACCACCCGCGGTTCCTCGAAGGTGGCCCGACGCAGGAGCCGGGCGACGAGCGTCTCCCTTGCAACCGCCGGGTCCAGGCTGTTTGCCGAATCAGATCGCATGGTATTGCTCCCCGAGATGAGAATTCAGCGGTAGCACAGCAGGCTGGGGGAAGCAATCGGCGTCAGGATGAAGCGGAGCGCTCGAGCCTCTCCAGAAATTCGCCGATACATGCCACGGCAGGGGCCAAATTGCCGACGCTCAAGCGGATCGCGGTGGCGGTCGCGGCCAGCTCCCTTAGCATCGCTATCGATCTCATGTCGCTGCACGCCGTTCGCCTCGCCAGCATTAGATAGCCCCACAGGAAATCCGCCGGCAGAATTCGCGACATGGTGTGACAACTGGGCATCTCTTGAACGACCGTAATTCCGTCAACGGCACCGCGCCGGCAGATCCAACGACAATCCGGCCTTTCAGGACACCATGCAGTGAAGGCAAGGCTTCCGAACGCTAGCTGCTCGCGCGGCAACTGCGCCACCGCGCCCTGGAGGTCGGGATAGTGGCGGCCAAGGCTATCGTCCCATCGAATACTTCGTGGCAGGGCTTCCAGCCCCTCAACCGTCACCCGGCAAAGCCAGTCGCCCTCGATAGCGGCGCCCTGCTGGAAAAGCGCAATCAACAATGCAGTGCGGGCCCGAGTTGACCCAAGCAACAGCAGGCGCCTCCCAAGCCACTGCAGCAGGCTTGCCGACAGCAACGTTCCAGGAGCCGCATCCGCGACGGATAATTCGTCAATCTCGCGATCAATTTGGAATACCAGGTCGCGCGCCGAAGCCGTTCGCGAAAGAAACGCCGGCGTTACTCCATGCCAAAGAGCCGACAGGAACTTCCCTTCGGGTCGGATTTCAACCCGCGCTTCGGCCGACGCCCGCGTTCGTTCGGTTCGGCAGGACAGGAACGCGAATTCCGGCCAACCGGCCGAATCGATCAGGACTTCGCGCTTGATTGTCTGAGTTGCCAGCGGTCGCAATCGACGATCAGCCCTTCGCTCCGAAGCGTGGAAAGGCAAGACGCTACGGGGGCATCCGGCGCCTGGGCCAGATCGAATTCGTCTCTCAGGATGCCCGCTATACTCGATACGGTGTGCACCCCGTCGCACAGCTCCAATATGACAGCGGCAAGCGTGTTCAGGTAATGGACACGCCGGGTGTTCGCGTTGATGACCATGTATCCGTCAGGAACTTCGCTTATCTCAAGGCTCTCTCCGCGCCGAAAGCGCTGATCCGCGAGGAGAATTGCGTCGCGACTTTGTCCTTCCACCTATTACCTCCTTGAAGCGGCCGGCAAGCCGCTGCACAATCTTGGGGCGGGCAAAACGTCGTGCCACCTGCCTGCGTCCTGCGGCTCCCCGACCGGCCGCTGCTCGGGGATTCGCAAGAGCCTTGATGCAGGCTTCGGCAAATTGTTGCGGCGAGTTGGCGATCCATCCCCATGGGCGAGCAGCAGTGTACAAACCTGCGGCAGCAATGGAAGTGGCTATGGAAGGTACGCCATATGACGCGGCCTCCAGGAGCTTGATACGGGTTCCTCCTCCACCTCTCATAGGAGCGATCGCCGCGGCGGCGCCGCGGTAAAAGGGGCCGAGGTCGCCAACGTCCTCTTCCAGCAGCGCGCCCGATCTGAGCACCGCGTTTCGAAGTGCGCAAGGCGCGCCGTGTCCAACGATCACGATCTGACAGCAGATCCGCGCGCGAATGCGCGGCAAAACGCGATCGAAAAACCACAGGAGTCCTTCGCAATTGGGCATGTACGACAGGGTTCCGATGAAGAGCAGCGATCGCAAATGCCGCTTGCGGCGGAGCCGTGGGACCTCGACTGCGTTCGGTTGGAGTTCAATGCGTAGCCGGGGGTGGCGGCGATGCAGCGCTCTTACCTCGTGGATGCCCGCCGCAAAGGCTAAATCCACAGCAGCAATCGCCCTGGCGACCATCTGGTCGCAGGCTTTCCCCTCCTGTGCATACCAGGCCGCCGCCAAACGATTTCCACGCCTCGCTTCAAGCCGCTGCAAGCTCGCAAATGAACGCAAATCGTCTTCGTCGAGATCGACCGTGGTGGCGGTGCGGCCGCGAATATACTTGAGTGCATCCAGCAAGTAGGAGCGCGAAACGTGAACGATGTCGTATTGTTCGCCGGAGAGACGGTGCGCGAGCTCTCGCCAGCCTGTAGTCGACAGTTGCCCGGCCCTCACCGGCTTGCCATAGCCTATGAATTTTTGCAGGCGGGCCTGCTCCTCGACGATCCGCAGGAGGAGGGAAAGTTCGCTATCAGGCTGCAGCTCCACGCAGTGGAACCTGATGCACTCTTCCGCCA
The DNA here is from genome assembly GCA_963780765.1 of uncultured Alphaproteobacteria bacterium. Lineage (GTDB taxonomy): Bacteria > Pseudomonadota > Alphaproteobacteria > Rhizobiales > Aestuariivirgaceae > CAWHQZ01. The sequence goes on from CAWADI010000034.1 coordinate 201,212, forward strand.
GCCAGGGAACACCGTCCCCGGCTGCCCCGGCTACGGGAACCACAACGAGATCCGTACGGGCGACCCGCGTCAGAGCCTCGAGAAACAGTCCGAGCCGCATCGACAGTCCGTTGCCGGTTCGGGACGGCACCGCCGGAGCGATCATGAGAGCTCGGGGTGGCGTCATTTCGCAGTTGAGCTCGTATAGTGGTCCTCTATTACCGTCGCAGATGACTGACGAACCTTCACGGTGCATGGTTCGCCGGATGCACCGAGCGACGGGACGAGCTTTTCGAGAATGTCCGCCACTTGACCGGGCGCCTGTTCTGCGAGCACCGACAACAACTCCTCCTTCACTCCGGCATGCCGGCGGCTCAGGAGCAGAAGCCCAGCCTCCAGTTCGGCCAGATTGGAAAGCGCGGCGGAGCTGGGGTAGCCCGCGGCGGCGAGCAATTCACGCACCAGGTAACGGCAGCTTTGCCGGCCGGGCACTTCGTTCGGCAGCAGCAGAATGGAGCCGGCCCGCCATACATCGCCGTCGCTGCGGCTGAAATGATAATCTGCCTCGGACCCGCAACAAAGAATGACGGCGGCTGGCTCCTTCGAACTGTCACAGTACCAGTTCATCGGATCAGTGTCGGTTTCGGTCGCAACCTCGCCGTCAGGGAGAAATCCAAGCACGACTTCTTCCATGCCTGGCCGCACCAGACGAAATGTTTTGCCAATAAGCTGCTGTGACCCTTCGTCATCTTTCGTCCGCTTGACCGAGGGCACGCTAAAGACCCGTCCATTCCACTTCCTGCGTAACTCCGCCAAGGCCGACTCGCACGCCTCGACATGCTGGAACTGCGGCAGCCGTCGCTGCTCCCCGGTGAATCTCCATTTTGCTCCGCTGCGGTGTTGAAAGAGCACGATTCCGGAAAAATCCGTCTGGTAAAAACACCAGGGAACATCCGTTCTCGGGCGGAACGGCACCATGGAAAATTCCTGGCCGCACATCATGGCGGCAAGAAGATAAGTGTCCTTATCGCCATAGATCGCCTGGTAGAGATGATAGGCCTCCTCGTTGAGCGCCAGGGTCATGTCGAGACTTCTCCACACCTTGTGCTTGTCGAAGAGAAGCTGACCGCTTTCGATACTGATCATGCGGCGTGGCGGCAGGCCGCACACCTCCCAGATCTGATTGGCGACGGGAATATCGATGATGTCCGGCCAAAGAACCATGCCGGTTGCGCGAAACTGCGGCCACGAAAAAACTTCAGCCGGATCGCGGACCGGAATCTGATCGGCATCCAGATAGAGAACCTCTTCGAACCGCGACCACATGATGGCATACGGCTTGAGCTGCCACGCGTTCAGGAGTCGAGGCGGCCGCCTGGCCATGACCGCATGAGCATCGACCGGATGGGCCCGAAGTTCATTCAGCAGGCCCGACATTCTTGGAGACATTTCCATGGGGCCCAGGTGCCACACTTCGATCGGCAACAAGCATCCCAGGTGATGCCGCAGCACATGAATGAGAACGTAGGCATTGGTGAACATCCGTGGCCCACCGGCGCAGATTACGATGCCTTTGTTCGCGAACAAGTCGCGGTCAAAAGCCAGCAGGGCGTTGCGGCGTTTCGAAAGCCGGTCCGAGATCTGTTGGATGGTTTCGCGGTCCATGGTCCTTACAGTATAGTCAAGCTAGCGGAGCGAAGGTCAACCGCGCTGCTTGAAGTCCTCGAGGGAACCGGCGTGTCAACTGTTTCGAAGCCGAAGGTTCTGATTCTTACACCGGTGAAGGACGGCGCGAGGTTCCTCGATAATTACGTCGGCAATCTGGAACGACTGGCGTATCCGCGGGAGAAACTGTCTCTCGGAATATTGGAAGGAGACAGCAGAGACGCCAGCTGGAGCCTGATCAGAGAATTGCGGTCGCGCCTCGAACGGCGCTGTCGAAGCGTTACCATTTTGAAGCGCGACTACGGCTTCCACATGCCGCCGGACACGCCGCGCTGGGCCGCCGCATATCAACCAGCAAGGCGGAATGTGCTGGCACGCTCGCGCAACCAGTTGCTCTTCCGGACTCTCGACGAGGAAGACTGGGTACTTTGGCTGGATGTCGACGTGGTGAAATACCCGTTTGATCTCATTGAGCTACTGTTAGGAGCCAAGCTGGATATTGTTCATCCACACTGCGTGAAAGAACCCGGCGGCGAAACCTTCGACCTGAACGCATGGAGCGATCGCGGGGCAAAAACCATGGCGCATTTTCGTGGCGCGGCACGCCCAGTTCGCCTCGACGCAGTCGGCGGGACCGTTCTGCTCGTACGTGCCGATCTCCACCGGGACGGGTTAATATTTCCGCCATTTCCCTATGGAGTGCAAAGTCAGCGGATTCGGCCGGCGCATCCCGTCTGGGGGTTGGGTGAAATCGAAACGGAAGGGTTCGGCATTATGGCCCAAGACATGGGGCATCAGTGCTGGGGCCTCCCGAACCTCGAAGTCGTGCATGCCGGAGAATGACTCTTGTTTCGTCCGCAAGCACGCTCATCGATGCGATCGCCAAACCCCCGAATCCTGCGTCAGTGCCGAACTCGTGCGACCGTGACTTGCCCCGCCGAAGTGCTCAGCAGGCCTCGTTGCGCGTTCGCTCGACCAAAACCTTTGCCGCTACCTGAAATGCATCAAACTGCTCCTCGCGTCGCCGGCCCTCGATGCGCTGAAATTGGCCCCACTTCGAGGAGAAGTGCCAGGTGTTGCCGCCAGCATTGATTTCCAGGATGAACAACCGTCCGGTTGCTTTCTCGCGGACGATATCGCACCCCTGCAGCGGAACATCCGGAAAAGCGCCGTAGGTCCGGCGCGCCAGCCGGAATACGTCGTTGTCGTAGACGAACGAGCGAGCGCGCGTCACTGTGATGGGTGTAATTACCCAGGCCGCGACGCTCTCAGCGGTAAGCGGTTGTGGCATCGGTTGCGGCTCTTCGGTCCGGATCTCTTCGGCGTACAGGGGTTCACCAAACAGCGTGAGGACGCGGATTTGGGTCGGATTCAGCCCGGTGTCTATGAACTGTTGAATGAGCATGGGGCCGTGACGGCCGGGGTGCTCCTCCGGAAAGCTGGCCGGCGGATGAAAGGTTACGTCCTCGGGCCGACTGGCCACCACGCCGCGACTATAGGAGGCGTCGTAGGACGAGGGCTTCACGACTACGATGGCCCCCCACTCCGCACGGGTGCAAGTGAATCCAGGTTTGATCGTCGTCCAGCGCGGGACTGGAAGACCGTGGCGCGCCAATATCCGCAGCTGCTCGGTTTTCGGTATCCGGCGTCCGCAGTAGATCTTGCCAGGAGGGAATTTTTTCCGCCGAAGCCTCCGCGGGCAAAAGATCAGTGTTGGCCGCCTGGAGACATGGTAACTGCGTAAACCCGACTGGGGCGTTAGATAGACCATGATGTCCGGGGCCTGCGCCCTGACCTGCTCACCGATCCTGACAAAATCCGCCGGGTTCATATTATCGTGGTGGACAAGAATGAGGTTATAGCGCAGCGACATGCTTGCCTGTGTCACATCGTATTGTGCGCAAACCCCGCCCTATTTCACAATCTCGGGAACCCGTTCGGCGGGGGGCGTGTTGCGGCTGCGTCCAATGCGCACCAAGCCGTCGATCATCACCATGCCGATGCCCGGCAGATCGCCGATGGCGATCGCCTGCAGCAGGTCCTTGCCGGCCGAGTGCTGCGGCCGGTCCATGAACACCAGGTCGCAGGGCTTGCCCTTCTCGACGAGCCCGCAATCGAGCTTCCTGATCTTCGCCGTGTTGCCGGTGGCACAGGCGATCGCCAGCTCGGGCGCAAGCCCGCCGAGGCCCGACAGGAGCGCGATCATGCGCAGGATGCCGAGCGGCTGAACGCCGGAGCCGGCCGGGCTGTCGGTTCCCAGGATCACGCGATGCAGGTTGCGGGTCGCCAGCGCCGTCTTGAGCGCGGCAATGGCGATGCGCTCGTTGCCGTTGTGCACGAGCTCGATGGCGCGGCTCGAAACCTCGCACAGCTCGCACACATGCTGTTCGGGCAGCGCCGTAGTGGCCGCCGTTGATGTGGCCGATGACGTCGGCGTCGGCCTCGAGAACGGTGTCCTTGTCGATCAGGCCCGAGCCCGGAATCGACGGCCCGCCGGTGTGGATGGTGCTCTGGATGCCGTGCTTGCGGGCCCAGGCCACCATCTCCTTGGCTTCATAGCCGGCCTTCACGCCGCCGAGCCCCACCTCGCCCAGGAGCGTGACGCCGGCATCGGCCAGATCCTTGAAGTCCTGCTCGACCATGCCTTTCTCGAGCACCGGCGCGCCGGCCATGACTTTCACGCCGCCGGGCCGGAAAGCGGCGAACGACCGCTGGGCGGTGATGGCGAGCGCCTTGACGCCGACGACGTCCTTGGGCCGGCCCGGCAGATGAACCTCGCCTGCAGAAACCATGCAGGTGACGCCGCCGTTCAGAAAGCTGTCGATCCAGCCCAGCTGACTCTGGCGCGGCGTCCAGTCGCCGAACACGGGATGGACATGACTGTCGATCAGCCCGGGCGAGACGGCGGTGCCCTTGGCGTCGATGAGCGTGTCGGCCGCTTCGGTGTCGCAGTCCTTGCTCTTGCCGACCTCGGTGATGCGGCCGTCGACGGCGACGATGGTGTCGGCGTCGCTCAGCGGCCGCGTCGACGTCACCGGTCAGCAGCAGGCCGATGTTGATGATGACGACCTTGCCTTTTGGTCCTGCCTCGGCTGCTGCCAGCCGCCATGGCCATGCTCCCTCCGGTTGCGCAGCGCGGAATAGTAGACGGGGTTCCGGTTCTGCGCCAACCGGCTATAGTCCGGCCATGCTGGCCAACCGTTCACCCGGATTTCGTTTTCGACCTCGGCGATACGGCGGCGATGATCCGCGAGACGGTTTCGGCCTTCGCGGCGAAGGAAATCGCCCCGCGGGCCGCCGACATCGACCGGCTGAACGAGTTCCCGCGCGAGCTGTGGCCGAAACTCGGCGAGCTCGGCCTGCTCGGCATCACCGTCGAGGAAGAGTACGGCGGCGCAGGGCTGGGCTACCTCGAGCACTGCGTGGCGATGGAGGAGTTGAGCCGCGCCTCTGCCTCGGTCGCCCTGTCTTACGGCGCCCACTCCAACCTGTGCGTGAACCAGATCCGCCGCAACGGCAGCGAAGCGCAGAAGCGCAAATACCTGCCCAAGCTCATCTCGGGAGCGCACCTCGGAGCGCTCGCGATGTCGGAACCGGGGTCGGGATCCGATGTCGTCTCCATGCGCACCCGCGCGGAGAAGAAGGCCGACCGCTATGTCCTGAACGGCAGCAAGATGTGGATCACCAACGGTCCCGGCGCCGACACGCTGGTGGTCTACGCCAAGACCGATCCCGATGCCGGCGCCCGCGGCATCACCGCCTTCATCATCGAAAAAGGGTTCAAGGGATTCTCGACCGCCCAGAAGCTGGACAAGCTCGGGATGCGCGGCTCCGACACCTGCGAGCTGGTGTTCACCGAGTGCGAGGTGCCGGCGGACAATGTGCTTGGCGGAGTGGGCAAGGGCGCCGGCGTGCTCATGTCGGGGCTCGACTATGAACGGGCCGTGCTCGCCGCCGGGCCGCTCGGCATCATGCGCGCCTGCATGGATGCGGTCATGCCCTACGTGCACGAGCGGCGCCAGTTCGGCCAGCCGATCGGCACTTTCCAGCTCATCCAGGGAAAGATCGCCGACATGTACGTGACGATGAACGCGGCGCGCGCCTACGTGTACGAGGTGGCGAAGGCCTGCGACCGCGAGCGCACGACCCGGGAAGACGCCGCCGGAGCGATATTGTTCGCCGCCGAAAAGGCGACGCAGATGGCGCTCGATGCCATCCAGATCCTGGGCGGCAACGGCTACATCAACGACTATCCCACCGGCCGCCTGCTGCGCGACGCCAAGCTCTATGAAATCGGCGCCGGCACCAGCGAGATCCGCCGCATGCTGATCGGCCGCGAGCTGTTCGAGAAGACCAACTAGGCGCTCATGCCGGTTCTCAGTTCATCTCTCGATGTGAAGTCGGAGCCGTTCGCGCGCAACCGGGCGCACATGCAGCAAGCTCGTCGACGATCTCAAGGCCAGGGCCGCAACTGTGGCGGCCGGCGGACCGGCCGCTCAGCGCGAGCGCCATCGCGGGCGCGGCAAGCTGCTTCCCCGCGACCGGGTGAACCGGCTCATCGACTCCGGCGCGCCGTTCCTCGAAATTGGGCAACTCGCGGCCAACGGCATGTACGCGACGAGGTGCCGTCCGCCGGGCTGATCGCCGGCGTGGGGCCGGTTGCCGGGCGCGAGTGCGTCATCGTCTGCAATGACGCGACGGTGAAAGGCGGCACCTACTATCCGCTCACGGTGAAGAAGCACCTCAGAGCCCAGGAGATCGCGCTCGAGAACCGGCTGCCGTGCATCTACCTCGTCGATTCCGGCGGCGCCAACCTGCCCAACCAGGACGAGGTGTTTCCCGACCGCGACCACTTCGGCCGCATCTTCTTCAACCAGGCGACGATGTCGGCAAGGGGCATCCACCAGATCGCCGTGGTGATGGGGTCGTGCACGGCAGGCGGCGCCTACGTTCCGGCGATGGCGGACCAGAGCATCATCGTCAGGAACCAGGGCACGATCTTCCTCGGCGGGCCGCCGCTCGTGAAGGCGGCGACGGGCGAGGTGGTGAGTGCGGAGGAGCTCGGCGGCGCCGATGTCCACAGCCGCACCTCGGGGGTCACCGACTACTACGCGCTCAACGACGAACATGCGCTCGACATGGCGCGCGACATCGTGCGCCGCGCTCAACTATCGCAAGGACCCGCAGCTGCGCATCGAGGAGCCCGCGGACCCGCTGTTCGATCCGCTCGACATCTACGGCATCGTGCCTTCCTCGACGCGCGAGCCCTATGACGTGCGCGAAGTCATCGCGCGCATCGTCGACAGAAGCGAGTTCACCGAGTTCAAGGCGCTCTACGGAACGACGCTGGTGTGCGGCTTCGCCCGCATCTGGGGCTATCCCGTCGGCATTCTCGCCAACAACGGCATCCTGTTCAGCGCCTCGGCGCTGAAGGGCGCGCATTTCATCGAGCTCGCCTGCAAGCAGAAAATCCCGCTGCTGTTCCTGCAGAACATCTCGGGCTTCATGGTGGGGCGGAAATATGAGAGCGAAGGCATCGCCAAGGACGGCGCCAAGCTCGTTACCGCGGTCGCCTGCGCCCAGGTGCCGAAGATCACCGTCATCATCGGCGGCAGCTTCGGTGCCGGCAACTACGGCATGTGCGGAAGAGCCTATTCGCCGCGCTTTCTGTGGATGTGGCCGAACGCGCGCATCAGCGTCATGGGCGGCGAACAGGCGGCAAACGTGCTGGCGACGGTCAGGCGCGAGGCCATGGAAGGGCGCGGCGAAAGCTGGAGTGCGAAGGACGAAGAGGCGTTCATGTTGCCCATCCGCGAGCAATACGAGCGCCAGGGACATCCCTATTACGCAACGGCGAGGCTGTGGGATGACGGCATCATCGACCCCGGGCAGACGCGAACCGTGGTCGCGCTGAGCCTGTCGGCGGCGCTCAATGCGCCCATCGGCGACACGGAATTCGGCGTGTTCCGCATGTGAGCGGCGGCGGAATGTTTCGCTCGCTGCTCATCGCCAATCGCGGCGAAATCGCCTGCCGGGTCGTGCGCACGGCAAAGCGCATGGGCATTCGCACCATCGCCGTTTATTCCGACGTCGATGCGCTCGCCCTGCACGTGCGCGAGGCCGATGCCGCCGTGCGCCTGGGCCCGGCTCCGGCCCGCGACAGCTACCTCAATGTCGATGCGGTGATCGGGGCGGCCGCTGGCATCAGGGGCGGAGGCGGTGCATCCGGGTTACGGGTTCCTTTCCGAAAACGCCGGGTTCGCGGATGCGTGCAGCAAGGCCGGACTGGTCTTCGTCGGCCCGCCCGCCTCGGCCATCCGTGCCATGGGCGACAAGAGTGAAGCCAAGGCCCTGATGGCGGCCGCCGGCGTGCCGGTCGTGCCGGGATACCATGGCGCGGACCAGAACGACGGTGTCGCTCAGGGCTGAAGCCAAGCGGATCGGGTATCCGGTGCTGATCAAGGCTTCGGCGGGCGGCGGCGGCAAGGGCATGAAGGTGGCCGCGAAGCCGGGCGAATTCGATGCGGCCGTGGCCTCCGCCAGACGCGAGGCGATGGCCGCATTCGGCGACGGCCGGCTGCTTCTCGAAAAGTATCTGCAACGGCCCCGGCACGTGGAAATCCAGGTGTTCGCCGACCGTCACGGCAACACGGTGTCATTGTTCGAGCGCGACTGCTCGATCCAGCGGCGGCACCAGAAGGTCCTCGAGGAGGCCCCGGCGCCCGGACTGCCGCCGGCCACGCGCGCGGCGATGGGCAAGGCGGCGGTCGCGGCAGCGCAGGCAGTTCACTATGTCGGGGCGGGAACGATCGAGTTCATGCTCGACCGGGAGGGTTCGTTCTATTTCATGGAAATGAACACGCGGCTGCAGGTTGAACATCCGGTGACGGAGATGATCACCGGGCTCGATCTGGTGGAATGGCAGTTGCGTGTGGCGGCGGGCGAGAACCTGCCGATGCTGCAGTCGGAAATCGCCATGACAGGGCCATGCCGTCGAAGCGCGGCTTTATGCCGAAGATCCCGAGCGGGGCTTCCTGCCGCAGACCGGCCGCATCGAACGGCTCCGGTTTCCGATTGAGGTCGGAGAGGTGCGGATCGACAGCGGTATCGTCGAGGGAGATGCGATAACTCCGTATTACGACCCCCTCATCGCCAAGCTGATCGCCTGGGGACCTGACCGCGGCGCTGCGGTGGGCCGACTCGCGGAGGCGCTCAGGCAAACGCAGATTGCCGGCGTTGCAACAAACGCATCGTTTCTATCGAGGCTTGTGCGGCACGAGAAATTCGTTGCCGGCGAAATCGATACGGAATTCATCTCCCGGCATGAAAGCGAGCTTCTCCATCCGCCCGGAAAGTCCGGCGGGCGCGAGCTGCTGTTTGCCGGCGTTGCCATCCTCGCCGCTGAGGCGCGCCGCAGACGCGCCGGGAGCAGAGCCGACAAGGACCGCGCCGGTCCATGGTCGCGAAGCGACGGCTGGAGACTCAACGCCCTGCACCAGTCGACCATCGAGTTTGCCGCTGCTGGCTCAGAAACCGCTGCAGCTGTGACCCTCGGCCATCTCCCTCAGGCGGGGGGCGAGATGCGATTCTCGGCGGCCGGCAAGACCATCGTCGCGACGCTCGACGACGATGGCACGCTGACGGGCAGGCTGGACGGCGAGCCCTTCACGGCCGCCAGCCACCTGTCGCAGGGAGTTCTGACCCTTTTCGCCGATGGCGCCACACGGCGGTTCAGACTCAAGGATCCGGTCGCCGACGCGATGCGCGTGCCGGGATCGAGCGGCCGCGTTCTCGCGCCAATGCCGGGGCGGGTCATGCTCGTGCATGTCAAACAGCACGACAAGGTCGATGCCAACGCACCGCTGCTGGTGCTCGAGGCCATGAAGATGGAGCACGTCATCCGCGCCCCGCAGGCCGGGCGCGTCGCCGAAGCTGAAGATCCGCGAAGGCGAGCAGGTCAATGAGGGAGATCAGCTGATCGAGCTCATTGACGAACCGTGAGAACATCGAAGGCTGGGTGCACTGCCGGTTCCTGGAGGAGGATTGAGCCCCCTATTGGTTCGGAGGCTGGCCGAGCGCCAACCTGGTTCGCGGCGAGGAAGTACAGACGGTCATGCTGGTGCCGGCCGGGTCCGGTGCCCAATATCAGGGAGAATTCGGCCTGCTTTTTTGGTCGAAGGGCGATGAGGCGCTGGTGCACTGGCCGCAGGGCACGACCTTCAAGTGTAGGGTCAAATCGTAGCCGCTACAGGATGCCAGAGGTCTGCGGATCGTCCGGAACGTCTACGTCATTGCCGCCGTAGTGGGTCACTTCGGCTAAAGTCCTACCAGCAATCCAGGTTGCGCTGACCGCGAGGTCGTCGTCGAGGTGGACCAGATCGGCAAAATATCTCTTGGCGATGCGCCCAAGCTTGTGATCCAGCCGCAGAAAAGCAGCCGGATAAAGTGACGCCATGCGCAGGGCTTCCTCCAGCGCAATGCCGAGATGCCGCCAACAATAGCGCACCGCCTCGTCCATGGTGAGATTGGAGCCGGCGAGGGTGCCGTCATCGAGGGTAAGGCGGCCTTCCTTCAGATGCACGGGACGGTTCTGCAGCCGGAAGCTCAAAGGACCGCCGGCAGCCGAAGGCATGGCATCGGTGACCAGGAACACCTTGCCGCTCGGCTTGGCGGCAAGGGCGACCTTCAGGGCGAGCGCATCGACATGATGGCCGTCGGCAATGATGCTGCAATAGCAGTCCGGGTCGGCAAGCGAGGCTCCGACCATGCCCGGCGCGCGCCCGTCCAACTGGCTCATGGCGTTGAAGAGATGGGTGAAGCCGCGGGCGCCTGCCCGGATTGCCGCCGTTGCTTCGACCGCAGTTGCGTCGGAATGCCCGAGGTTCACGATGACACCGGCGTGGGTGAGCCTGCTGATCGCCGCATTCGGTGCAGCCGCGGGAGCAATAGTCACCAGAACCGTGCCGCAGTCGAGCTTCGACAGCCATTCGACATCACTTGCGGCGATGGTGCGGATAAACCTTGCATCGTGGGCACCCCGCCGCTTCGGGTCGATGAACGGGCCCTCGATATGAATCCCGAGAATGCCGGGAGTGTGCTCGAGGCGGGCTACGGTGACCGCTTCGACGGCGGCTTTGAGGACCATTTCTTCGTCGGTGATCACTGTTGGCAGGAGGCCTGTCGTTCCGAAGCGGCGGTGCGCCCCGGCGATACGGCGGGCGCCCTCGGGCGTCGGTACTTCGTTGAAGAGGGTGCCGCCGCCGCCGTTCACCTGGGCATCGATGAAGCCCGGCGCAAGCAGCCCGCCGTGAAGCTCCTGGATGCGGATCGAAGGACCGAGCTCGCGCACCGGAACAACCGCCTCGATGTGTGCGCCGTCAATGACGACCGCGGCGTCGAGGTGGATGGCGGAACCGTCGAAAACTCGGGCGCCGGTGAGCGCAAACCTGCTCATCGGCTGTCTGTCACCTTTCGGCAACGAGGAGTTCGGCGACGAAGTCATACCTGTCGCCGCGATAGTGGGAACGGGTGAACTCCACCACCCTGGCGTCGGGGAGGAAGGATACGCGCTGCACAAACAGCGCCGGGCTGCCGTCCTCCACGGCAAGGTTGAGGGCGTTGGCGCCCGACAGCGCCACGGCGTGAAGACGCTGGAGAGCGCGAACCGGCCGGAAGCCTCTAGACTCGAGCGCTGCGTAGAGCGAATGAGCCACCGACATCGGATCGGGCAGGAACTGGCTCGGCACAACGGCAAGCTCGATCGCCAACGGCATTCCGTCGCCGCGCCGCAAGCGATGCATCCGGCACACCCGTTCACCCGGCGAAAGGGCAAGAACCATGGCTTCTTCCGGCGTGGGGAGACCCTCGGACCGGTCGAGCCATTGGGAATCGGTGGCGATGCCGCGCAGTCGCATGTCTTCGGAAAAACTCATCAGCCGCGACATCGGCATCTCGTACCGGGGCGGGTGACGGGCGACGAAGGTGCCCGCACCCTGGCGCTGAACCAGCACGCCCTCGGTCACCAGATCGGCGAAGGCCTTGCGCACCGTCACCCGGGAAATGCCCAGCATCCGGGCGACGTCGCGCTCCCCCGGGATGGTCTCCGTCTCAGCCAGCAGCCCCTGGTCGATCGCATCGGTTACGAGCCTCTTCAGCCGGAGATAGAGGGGGGAATCGCTGCCGGACCGGAAGCGGCTGCGGTCGAACACCACCGCTGCTCACGATGTAGCCCTGCGTCCTGCAGCGCGGTGGGCCATCATGATGGCGCCGTCGCCGTCGCCATCCCGGATGTGCCCCCGGCACCTCGTTCCGCCACCGTCGATGCCGAGGAAAACGATTTCGGGCACAGATCGCCTCCAACGGCTGATAGTACCATGATAATACCTTTCGGGAAGGCGGGAACTGGCCACGAAGAGTCCACTATGAGTCCACTTGAAAGCGAAACTATATCGTGTTTGAACAATAGGATAAGCGCGAGGAAGAGCGGCCTCACGACTCGCCGACCTGCTTGCTCCAGATATATTCGGGCAGGTGGTAGTGCTCTGGTATTGGCTTCGATTCGGAGCCGAAAGGGCTTGATTCATGCGGCAGACGGAAGAGACCAGCGATCGTTTCGCGAAGCTGGACACCTGGGAAGATGACCAAATCCTGGATGTCCTTGCAGAAGGACAGGCCCAGGCGATCGAAGTCGGTGAGGCGGGCCCGCCCGGCGCTCGCCGCTGCCGCCCGTGCCGTCACCGACCGGCTGCTAGGCGGCGGACGGCTGGCTTACGCAGGGGCCGGAAGCTCCATTCGCATCGCCGCCCAGGACGGATCCGAGCTGCCGGCGACATTCGGTTTTGCCCCGGAGCGGCTGGTCTATCTGATCGCCGGAGGGCCGGAGGCGCTGCTCACAGGCCGCGGCAGTGCGGAAGACGACGAGGATGCGGCGGTCAGGGCCGTCGAGGCGCAAAAACTCGGGGCTCAAGACGTGGTCATTGCCGTGAGCGCCAGCGGTTCCACGCCCTACACGCTTGCCGCCGCCAGGGCCGCCAAGGCCAACGGCGCCTGCGTCATCGGCATCGCCAACAATCGCAATTCTCCGCTGCTGGAGGCGGCAAGCTATTCCATCCTGCTCGAATCGGGCCCGGAGGTTATTGCGGGATCGACGCGGCTGGGGGCAGGAACCGCGCAAAAATGCGCCCTTGGCCTGCTCTCGACGCTCGTCAATATCCGGCTCGGAGCCGTATTCGACGGCATGATGATCAATCTCAGGGCCGACAATGCGAAGCTGAAGGCGCGCGCCCGTGCGATGGTCTCGCGCATCGCCAGGGTCGACGAAAAGCGCGCCGAGCAGGCGCTCGATGAAAGCCATGGCGAAGTTGCGCCTGCCGCGCTCATCTGCGCCGGCGCCCGCGGGCTGGCGCACGCACGCACACTGCTTGCGCAGAGCAAGGGAAATTTGCGGCTCGCTCTGGCCCGCCTCACCGGCCATTAACGTCCGTCAGCCGGCAAACTCCGGCGCGCGGTGGACTTCGCGGCCGCCCAGCAGGGTCAGCAGGACCTGGGTATCCTGGATGCTGTCTGGAGCAATGGAAAAGACATCGCGATCGAGGATGATGAGGTCGGCGAGCTTGCCCGGAGCAAGCGAACCGGTATCGGCGCTGCGCCACGCCGAGGCCGCGGCATCGACCGTATAACCGCGAACGACGGTGCCGACATCCAGGCACTCTTCGGGAAGGAAGGCCGGGTAGTTCGACTCCCGATGGGCCGGGCGGCGGGTGACCGCGGTGTGCATGATGGCGAAGGGATTGAGCGTCGAAACGCCCCAATCGCTGCTGACCGCCAGCATTGCGCCTGCCTCCTGCAACGAGCGGAAGGGATAGAGCCAGCGGCTGCGCTCCGTGCCGGCCATGGGCATGGCGACCTCGGTGATCGAAGGCTCAAGCCTCGCCCACAGGGGCTGGATGTTGGCGACCGCGCCGAGCTTGCGGAAGCGCGGAATATCGGCGGGGTCGACGAGCTGCACATGGGCCAGCTGGTGCAGGCTCGGCCACAATCCGTTGGCCCGCCGCGCGGCTTCCAGGCCATCGAGGGCTGCGCGCACGGCCTTGTCGCCGATCACATGGGCATGAATCTGAAACCTCGCCTTGTCGAAGGCAATGAACAGGTCTCTCAGGTGACCTTCCTCGAACATGAGAGGGGCGTTGCCCCCGGCGGCATCGCTATAAGGATCGATCATCGCCGCGGTGCGGTTCTCGAGGACGCCGTCGAGGAAGAACTTGGCCGAGTGGACATAGAGCATCGGTGACCGGAACCGGTCCCTGAGCGAAGTCAGGCGGGCGAGTGCGCCATCGACCGTCTCCTCGGGGTAGACCTTGGCGGTGGCGGCGATCCGCACTGTGAGAGCTTCCTCCTCCTCAAGAAGTCGATAAATCTGCATATGGCGCTCTTCGACCAGCGCATCCACGACACCGGTGATGCCGTGGCGATTGCACTCCCGCTGCGCATATCGAACTCCGGCGATGAAATCGGCATCCGTAAGCGCAGGCATGCGCTCGCGCACCCAGTCGATTGCCGTCTCATGGACAACTCCCGTCGGCGCTCCATGGGCGTCGCGGGCAAAGCGGCCGTTGGTGGGGTCTGGCGTTTCGGAGTCAAGCCCGAGCAGGCGGCAGGCACTGGAGTTCAGCGCTGCACTGTGCCCATCCGAGGCAGAGATGTACACGGGCCGGTCGGCAACGGCGGCATCCAGCACTTCGCGGTTGAGGTTGTGCTCGCCAAAAATCCCCGAATACCATCCGACACCATTGACCCACGAGCCGGCAGGCCGCGATGCCGCGAAGTCGGCCAGGAGGCGCTGGAGATCGGCGATCGACCGGGCGCTTTCGAGATTGGCGCTATGAGCGAAGTCGGTGCCGCTATCCTGAAGATGAATGTGCGTATCCTGAAAGCCCGGCAGCACGAGCCGGCCGCCGGCGTCGATCGACCCTGGCGTCCGTTCCGGCGAGAGACCGCATCTGGTCGTCTTCGCCCAGCGCGAGAATGCGGCCGCGAGCGGCGGCCAGGGCGCGTGCCCGCGGCCTTGCCGCATCCATGGTATGGATGTCGGCATTGACTATGACCAGATCGGCTGTCCGTCCGTTGCCGGTCAATGGCCCGCTCGGACTGATTTCAGCGCGCCGTAGAGGCCTTTGTACGCAGGATAGACATCGCGCTCATAGGCGCGCGTCATGGCCGGGTCGGGAGAAATCACCGACTTCGTGCGCACCATGGTGCGGCAACCGTCCTCGATCGTCGCAAACCTGCCCGCGCCATGGGCGGCCAGGATGGCGCAGCCAAGGGCGGGCGCGTCGGCAACCTCGGTGAGCTCGAGCGGCGCACCGATCGTATCGGCATGGATCTGGAGCCACAGTGGCGAGTTGGTAGCGCCGCCGGCTACGACGATGCGCCGGGCGGCGAATGCATCGCCGAAGTTGTCGAGGATCAGCCGGGTGCCGAGGCAGATCGATTCGATGATGGCGCGGAAAACATGGGCAGGGGTATGTTTCAGGGTCAGGCCGGTGATGGCGCCGCGTGATTGGGCATCGGTGTAGGGCGTGCGGTTGCCCTGGAAATGGTCGAGCGCCACCAGTCCTTCGCTGCCGGGCGGCAACCGGGCGGCCTCCTCATTGAGCACATCGAAGCTCACCTCGGGAGCGAAATGCCGCTTGAACCAGGCAATGACCGATCCCGTGGAGGTCTGACCGCCTTCGATGATCGGCTTGCCCGGGTATACGGCGTCCATGTAGGTGCCCCATACGCCCGCCTTGTGCACGGGCTTGCGGGCGATCCCGAGGTGAAGGTGGGAGGAGCCGGTGATCAGGGCCATTTCATCAGGCTTCGTGACGCCGAGCCCGATCATGCCGATGAAGGCATCTGATCCGCCCTGGACCACGGGAGTGCCGGCTTTCAATCCGAGGTGAGCGGCTGCCTCCGCCGTCAGGCCACCGATGACGGCGCCGCTTGGGAGAACCTCGTGCGGCCACTTCTGCTCCAGCTCCGCAAGCCCCAGTGACTTCAGCAGGGAAGACGGCCGGCCTCCGTGATCGCTCTGGTAGTGCCAGCGCACCGCCATGTTGCTCAGCGCCCCCACCCATCGTCCGGTCAGGCGAAAATTGAGATAGTCCTGATACTCGCCGACCCACGCAGCGCGGCCGAACAGATCCGGCTGGTGGGTCTTCAGCCAAAGTGATTTTGGAATCATCCACTCGGCCGAGACAGGTCCCGAGCCGTTGCCGTTGACGCGCAGAAAGGGATCGCCGGTCGCTGCAACGCGTTCGCTTTCCGCAGCCGAGCGCACGTCCATCCAGATCATGGCCGGACGCAGGGGCGCTCCTTCGCGGTCGAGCGCCACTACCGAGCAACAGGTCGTGTCGACGGAAATCGCCAGGATATCACCGGCGTCGATCCCGGCCTTCGCCAAGGCGCCATTGACGGAAGCGCCGGCGGCCAACCACCAGTCCTGCGGATTTTGCTCGGCCCAGCCGGGCTGGGGGAAATCGGTACGGTAGGCGGTTGCCGATGAACCGAGCGGGCGGCCCTCGAGGTCGAACACGAAGGCCCGCAAGCTCTCCGTGCCGCCGTCAATGCCGATCACACAGGCCATGGCCAGTCACTTCATAATTCGTCTGTACTCGGAGTCTTCACAAACGCCGTCATGGCCGGGCTTGACCCGGCCATCTTCGCCCGTTCGTTATAGGCGACCGCTGGCTTTCAACGCCTGCGTTCCCGAAAAGGATGGCCGGGTCAAGCCCGGCCATGACGAAGAACGGGAAGTAGGTCAGATCTTGTAGCCCAGCGACCGCGCGCCATCGATGAAGTTCTTGTATTGCGCCTTCTGCTTGTCGATGCCCAGCTTCTGCACGATCTTCACCCATTCCTCGGCCGCCGCGTCGAGCGCCTGCTGCGATGTCAGCTCGCCGGAGATCGATTTCGAGATGTTGCGGCCGAGCGCGTCGGCATATTCCGGAGCGCCTTCCCAGAAGAACTGCGGATAGCCGACTTCGACATTGGCCAAGCCGGCATCGAGATGGGCGCGCGCCGTCTCGAACGTCTTGTAGATGCCGTCGTTGGTGGTCCACAGGTCGTTGGTGCCGCGTTGCGGGTTGGCCTCGAGATACATCTTGGCGGCGGCGTCCGTGTAGTGCGACTTGCCGAAGGGGTCGGTGCCGCAAAATGCATCTGCCGTGATGCGATCCGAATAGTCGGGATGCGACATGCGGTAGATGAAGTAGAACGCCGCATCCTTGACGTCCTGCGGCGCGTTCTTCGGAATCGAGGCAGTGCGGCACCACAGCGAGATGGCACGGTTGGTAAGCGTGCCGTCGTCGTTCTTCCAGCCGGGGACGATGGTGGCGCGCTGATCCTCGGCTTTCTCGGGACCCTGCTGCTGGACGGTGAACTCGGACAAGTCGATCCACCACACGCTCATCACGTCGGAGCCAGCCACCCAGCGCTGAATGGTCGTGCCGATGTCCATGGCTTCCGCACCCGGAGGCCCGAACTTGACGATCTCCTTGTACATGTCGAGCGCTTCGGCGGCCTTGCCCTGGTTGATCGTCGGGTTCATGCCTTCGTCAAAGTAGTTGACGCCGGCGGAAGCGGCGATGTCCATCCAGAATCCCCAGCCGAAGTTCGGCGGGTTCACCACCATCGAGGTGCCGTAGACGCCCTGGCTCTTCAACTCCTCGGTCATGAACTGGGCGACCTTGAGGAAATCGTTCCAGCTTTTTGGCGCCTCGAGATTCTGCTGGAAGCGCTTGGAGAACTTGTCCTGCAGCGCTTTGTCCTCGAAGTAGCTCTTGCGGTAGTGGAGCACGTGAATGTCGCCGTCGAGCATCACCCCATAGGTCTTGCCCGCCCACTTGGTGTAGAACTCGCGGTAGGCCGGCATCACCCAGTCGAGATACTCCTGGGTGCCTTCATATTTGGCGAAGTAATCGTCGAGCGGCTCGAGCTGCCCGGTTTCGGCAAAGGCGCCGAAGAACAGCGACGGATACTGCACCCAGTCGAAACGCGGCTGCTTGGACAGAAGCTGGGGCAGGATCTTCGCGACTGCATCGCCGCCGTCATACTGCTCGCGGCTGTCGATGCCGACGCCGGCCTCCTTCTCGAGATGCGGCGACAGCCATAGGGGCGCGTGCAGCCAGTTCGAGTCCTGGAAGTACTTCAGCTTGACGTCCTTGAAGAGCTTCTTGCCGGGCGGGACCTTTTCCGCCGCCCAGGCCGGCACGACAAGTCCCGACCTGGTGGTCGCAACCGCCGCTGCGCCGGCCGCCGCGCCCTTCAGAAACTTCCGCCGCGTCGTTCCGCTGAAGATACCCATCTGCTTCCTCCACTCACGATTTTGCTGTTGTACCTGCCCTTGCCGTGGGCGCCGTTTCAGGCAACCAGCGCCTTGGACTGCGCATCAAAAACCATCACATCCCGCGGGTCAACGGTGAGCCGCACAACGTCGCCTCTTTTCGCTGCGGTGTCGGGGGGAACGAGAGCACGGAAAGTCGCCTGACCGCTGTGCACCGTGAGAATGGAGCGCTCACCCAGATACTCGTTGAGCACAACCTCGGCGGCGAAGCCCGCCGAGCCGTTGGCGAGCACCAGGTTCTGCGGGCGGATGCCAAGGATGTAGGTCTCCCGGGCAAGACCAGAGAGCGCGCGCGCCCGCCGGGGAGAAATCTCGAAGGTGGCGTCGGAACCGGCGATGTGCATGAAAGCCCGCCCGTCCTTCACGGCGGGCGTTGCTTCGAAAAGGTTCGTCGGCGGCTCGCCGATGAAGTCGGCGACGAACACGTTGGCCGGCTGGTTATAGAGTTCATTGCGGGTGCCGACCTGCTGTAGCCGCGCTTCCGACATCACCGCCACCCGGTCGGCCAGGGCGAGCGCCTCGACCTGGTCGTGGGTGACATAGATCATGGTGCGCTTCAGCGCGCGGTGCAGCCGCTTCAGATCAAAGAGCATCTGGAACTTGAGATGGGCATCGAGATGGCTCATCACCTCGTCGAGAATGAACACCGCCGGGTCGCGGATGAGGGCGCGGCCGAGCGACACGCGCTGCTGCTGGCCGCCCGACAGCGAGGGCGGCTTTTCGTTCAGAAGCGGAGCGATGCGCAGCATCTCGGCGACTTCGCGCGCCCGCTTGCGCCGCTCGGCCAGGTCAAAACCGCGCACTTCGAGCGGAAATGCCAGATTCTCCTCGACGGTGAAGTTCGGATAGAGCGCATAACTTTCGAAAGCCATCGCCACGTTGCGGGTCTGGGGATCGAGATCATTGACGCGCCTCGAACCGAAGTAGATGTCTCCCGAGGTAATCGACTCGAGCCCCACGATCATGCGCAGGGTCGAAGTCTTGCCGCAGCCGGAGGGGCCGAGCAGGGCGACGAATTCGCCGTCTGCGACCTCGAGATCGAGATCCTGCACCGCGTGCACGCGCCGGGCGCCGGTGCGGTAGATCTTGTTGAGCCTTGCGCAGCGAGACGCTGGTCATGGCGTGGCGGCCATGAGGTTCAGACCCGTCGCCGGCTCGAAGTAGTAGAGAGCAGCGGCATCGAGACTCAGCATCACCTCATCGCCCGGGCGGAAGCGGCGCTCGGGGCTGGTCAGCGCGGTCAGGCGCGTCCCGCCGACATCGGCGATCATGATGCCGGTTGACCCCAGCGCTTCGAAGAGATCGACCCTGGCGGGCAGCCGTTTGCCGCCGGCCAGCTCATCGGCGGGGCGCAGGTGCTGCGGCCTGCAGACCGAGGATCACCTTGGAGCTGCTGGCGGCTTTGAGCCGCGCCGCCTGGGGTTTCGGGATGGCGATCTCGAAGCTGCCCTTGGTCGGCCCTGACCGCCAGCCGGTCGCCCCTCTGAATGAGAAGCGATGGGACGGAATTGATCGTCGGCTGACCCAGATGCTCGGCTACGAACAGGCTCGCCGGATGCTCGAACAGCTCATGCGCGGTGCCCGTCTGGGCGAGTCTGCCGCCGTTGCCCATGACACCGATGCGGTCACCCAGGGAAAGGGCCTCGGCGTAGTCGTGGGTGACATAGACGGTCGCGACCTTGCGCAGGTCTTCGAGGGTGTGGAACTGAGAGCGAAGCTCGTGCCGGATCCTGGCATCGAGGTGGCTGATCGGCTCATCGAGCAGAAACACCTCGGGGTCGGCAACAAGAGTTCGGCCGAGTGCGGTTCGCTGCTTCTGGCCGCCCGAAATTTCTCCCGGCCGGCTGTCGAGCAGCGCCTCGATGCGCAGCAGCGCTGCCACGTCCCGCACCTTCCTGTCGATTGCCGC
The DNA here is from genome assembly GCA_963780765.1 of uncultured Alphaproteobacteria bacterium. GTDB lineage: Bacteria > Pseudomonadota > Alphaproteobacteria > Rhizobiales > Aestuariivirgaceae > CAWHQZ01. The sequence continues at coordinate 221,149 of CAWADI010000034.1, forward strand.
GGCATCCATGCGGCGCGCTTTCAGCGGGCTGGCGATGTTGTGATAGACGGAAAGATGGGGATAGAGGGCGTAGGACTCGAACGTCATGGCGATGCGCCGCCGGTAGGGAGGCAGGCGCGTCTGATCCTTGCCGCCGACGAGTATTCGGCCGGCATCGGCGGTTTCCAGCCCGGAGATGAGGCGCAGCAGCGTCGTCTTGCCGATGCCCGATGGGCCGACGACGACGAAGAATTCACCTTCCTCGACGTGGAAGGAAAGCCGGTCGATGACCGGAAAATCCCAGCCCTTGCACAGCCCTTCGACTTCCAGCCGCGCCATGTCAGCCCTTCACCACGCCGAGCGACAGGCCGCGTACCATGTAGCGGCGCAGCAGGATGAACATCGTCACCGGCGGGATCATGGCCAGCAGCGAGAAGGCCATCTGAAGGTTCCACAACGTCTGCGAGCCGGCGGTGAAGGTCGGGATGACGATGGTATAGGTCTTGACGTTCGTGCCCACGAACAGGTTGGCGAACAGATATTCGTTCCAGGCGAAGATCCAGCACAGCAGCCCGACCGAGATCATGCCCGGAAGCACGAGCGGCAGGGTGATGCGAAAAAATGCCTGCAGCGGCGACCAGCCGTCGAGATAGGCGGCTTCTTCGAGCTCGCGCGGCGCGTCGCGAAAAAACACCATCATCAGCCAGGTGGCGAGCGGCAGATTGAAGATCAGGTAGAGGATCACCAGCGACAGGATGGAATCGGTCCCCCACGGCATGGTGTCGAACAGGAAATAGATCGGAATCAGCACCGCGACCGGCGGGAACATGCGATTTGACAGCATCCAGAAAGCGACGTTTTCACCGCCCGCCTGGCGCGGAAAGCGCGCGAAGGCGTAGCCCGCAAGAGTGCCAAGCACCAGCGACAGCGCCATGTTGCAGGTGGCGATGATGAAGGAGTCGACGAGGGCCTTGAAATTGGAAGCTTCGGCGAACACGGCCGAGAAGTTTTCCGGATGCCAGACGCGCGGCCAGAATGTCGGCACCGTGAGGTTGGTTTCGGCGGCGTCCTTGAACGAGGTGATGACCATGTAATAGAGCGGAAACGCCGTGAACAGAATCCACAGTCCGAGGAAGACCAGAAAGAACCATCTGAGAAACCCCCAGCGGTCGTCGGACCTGCCCGACCGTTTCGTAGGTCGCGGCCATCAGGCGATTCCCTGCGCCTTCATCACGCGCTTCATGTATTTGAGGAAAAGCGTGACGATGACGGCGGCGATGACGAAGATGATGATGGCGTAGGCGGCCGCCTCGCCGACGGCGAATTCGCGAATGCCGCGCTGAAAGGCGATGTAGGAGGGAAGCTCGGAAGACTGCGCAGGTCCGCCGGAGGTCATCACGAACACCAGATCGACGAACTTGAAGGCGTCGGTGAAGCGCAGGATGAGCGCGATGGCGATGACTTCCTTGAGCATCGGCAGGGTAATGCGGCGGACGACCTTCCACTGCGAGGCGCCGTCGACGCGCGCCGCTTCATAGACGGCCGGCGGCAGCGAGACGCGGCCGGAATAGATGATCAGCAGCGGCAGGGCGGTCCAGTTCCAGGTGTCGGCGATGATGATCGCCCACAGCGAGGTCCCGGCATTGAACCACTCGATGTGCTCGGAGATCAGGCCGAGCCCGAGCAGCGCATTGTTGATGGCGCCGTTCGAGGGCGTGAACAGGAACCGCCACAGCACGCCGACGATCGACGGCGGCAGCATCATCGGCAACGACGAGCAGCACCAGGATCACGGTCCTGAGCGCGTTCGATTTCACATATTCATAGAGGGTGAGCGCGAGCACGGTCGCCAGCAGCACCTGCAGGCAGGCGCCGAACGCAAGGTACAGCACGAGGTGCCAGAGCGACTCCTGAAAACGATCGGACGCCAGAACCGTCCGGTAGTTCTCGAGCCCGATAAACTGGTGGTTGCCGGAGAACAGGCCGTTGATGTTGGTGTCGCGGAACGAGTGGTACCACATCCAGATCGTCGGATAGACGACGATGAGCACCAGCGTCAGCACCGGAATGCCGACCAGCAGGAACGGCACCCAGCGCGAAACGATCAGCGGCCGGGCGCTCCGGCCTGCCTTGAACCATTGCGGATAGGTGGACGGCTCGCCGCGGACAATCACCGCTGCGCCGGTTCCATCGGCCGACAAGCCAGAGCCTCCCTCAGACGTTTTCTGCTGTGCCTGCTATGCGCAGGGAGTTTGCATGGCACCCGCCTTTCCGCAATCGCTTTCTTGCCCACCATTCCCTTGACCTCGGCCGCGCGGCAGCGATGATCATGCAAAGAGGCGGAAACGAAATGGGTTACCGGATCGATCCCGACAAAGACCGCGTGCACATCGAGGAATTCCGCCGCGCGCCCATCGGCCATCACAGCCCCGGGCTGCAGCGGGTGCTCAATACGCTGCGCTTCGATGCGACGGGCCGGCAGGTGATCCTGGTCTGCCGGCGTCCGTTCGCCGAGTGGGTGCTCGGCGAAATGCCGGCCGATCGCTCGCGAGCCGTTGCAAGTGGAAACCGAGCCCGTCTTCACGAGCCTGGAAGAGGCCGAATGGGAGGCATTCCGGCGCCGCTGGCGGGCGCACACGGGCGAGAGCATCAACCTGCCCTGGCGCTCGGGGAAGTTTCCGGATGCTGAAGATCGTCGGCTATCCCGACCGCTACAGTGTCGCGCCGGGCGAAACGATCCGCTTCATGGTGTCGCTGGAGGAAGGCGATGCGTTCGATGCAAGCCTGGTCCGCGTCATTCATGGCGACTGCAATCCGGCCGGGCCGGGCCTGAAATTCGCAGCCATCGACCATCCGGCCAACGGCCGCTATCCGGGGCGCCGGCAATCGATCGATGCCGGCTCCTGCATGGTGGCGCGGGGCGTGCCGGCGCTTGCGGAAGGCTTTTCCTTCACCGCCTACCTGTGGCCCACCCTGCCCGCCCGCCCGATGCAGGTCGTCGCGGCACAATGGGACGCCGAAAAGCAACGCAGGCTTCAAGATCGCCGTCGATCAAGGAGCGCTGACGCTCATCGTCGGCGACGGCTCCGGCAAGACGGGCCGGCATGCGCTCGACTGCCGGATGCTCTCGCGCACCTGGTACGCGATCCGGGTCAGGGTCGATGTCAAGACGCGCCGGTTCGAGATCGAACAGCATCCCGTCGTCGCCCAGGCCATGACGGAGGATGCCGGCGCCGCCGCCGGCAGTCTCGAAGTCCTGCCGGGCAAGGCAAGGGGCTTCCATATCGCCGGCTGTCCGCAGCCGGCGGCACGGTAGGCGAGCACTTCGACGGCAAGGTCGACAGCCCGAAGCTCGTCGGCCAAGGCAACAGAACATCATCGCGCGCTGGGATTTTTCCAGGGACGTGGCGTCCACCCGAGTGCTCGACATGGGGCCGGACAAGCGCCACGGCAGGCTCGTGAACCTGCCGGCGCGCGCCATGAAGGGCTGGAACTGGACCGGCGAGGAGCACCGCTGGACGCTCAAGCCCGAACACTATGGCGCGATCCATTTCCATCATGACGATCTGTATGACGCGGGATGGGAAACGTCCGTCGAGATGGCGATCCCGGCGCAATTGCGAAGCGGCGCCTATGCGCTCCATGTGAGGAGCGGGCCCAGCGACGAAACCGCCACGCGCGAGGACTATCTGCCCTTCTTCGTCCGGCCGCCGCGCAACTCCGGCCGCCGGCGCAACGCGCCGAAGGCGGTCGTTTCTGGCTCCGACCTGCGCCTACATGGCCTACGCCAATCACGCCGAGCACATCACGGCGCGCGAGGCCGAACGCACGATCGGCCGGCTGCTTCAGTTCGGTCACGCCGATCTCTACATGTACGCTCATCCGGAGCTCGGCGGCTCGCTCTACGACAGCCACCTCGACGGCTCGGGCGTGTGCATGTCGAGCCGGCTGCGGCCGGTCCTGAACTTCTCCCCGCGCTACCATTCCTGGCTCGGCGCGCACGGCTCGGGCCTGTGGCAATACAACGCCGATACCCATCTCCTCGACTGGCTGGAGCATCAGGGCGTGGAATACGACGTCGTCACCGATGAGGACCTGCACTACGACGGCTACAAGCTCCTGAAGGACTATCGCGTCGTGCTGACCGGCACCCACCCCGAATACCATTCAACCGCGATGTGGGACGCCATGAAAACGTGGCTCGATCGCGGCGGCAGGCTCATGTATCTCGGCGCCAACGGCTGGTACTGGCGGGTCGCCTTTCACAAGGAGCTTCCGGGCGTCATCGAAGTGCGGCGCGCCGAAGACGGGATCAGGACCTGGGCGGCGGAGCCGGGCGAATACCATCATGCCTTCACGGGCGAGCTCGGCGGGCTGTGGCGGCGGATCGGCCGGCCGCCGAACGTCATGTGCGGGGTCGGCTTCATCGCCCAGGGCTTCGACGTGTGCAGCTATTTCCGCCGGGCGCCCGATGCCGACAATCCGCGCGCCCGCTTCATATTCGAGGGCGTCGAGGGCGAGAAGATCGGCGACTTCGGGCTGATCGGCGGCGGCGCTGCGGGGCTCGAGCTCGACTGCATCAGCACCAGGCTCGGTTCGCCGCCCAACACGCTTGCGACTCGCCTCATCGGAAAACCATTCTCCCCTGGTCATGCTGGTCAACGAGGAATTCGGCGTCGTGCCGGTGAACCTGGGCGGCGATCAGAACGACCGGGTGCGCGCCGATCTCGCTTTCGCGGAGCTGCCGTCGGGAGGAGCGTTGTTCTCGGTCTCGTCCATTTCCTGGTGCGGGTCGCTGTCGCACAACGGCTATGACAACAACGTGTCGCGGATCACCGGAAACGTCTTGCGGCGATTTCTGGACGCGGCCCCGTTCAAGCAATCGTGACGGGAGCATTCGCGTCGTGGCCGGCGACATGAAAACGCCCAAAGGATACCAGGCGCATTCGGCCGAGACGCTCCGGGGCTATCTGGCAGGCGTTGCTCCGGTGGCGCAGCAACTCGGCGGCGAGCCGGCCAACTGGCGCATCGAGGAAGTCGGCGACGGCAATCTCAATCTCGTCTTCAAGGTCAGGAGCGGCGAAAGCCGGGGTCGCCGTCAAGCAGGCGCTTCCCTATGTGAGGCTCGTTGGCAAGAGCTGGCCGCTGCCGCTGTCGCGGGCCCACTACGAGCACATGGCGCTGCGGCTCGAGGCCCGACACGCGCCGGGCCTGGTTCCCAAAATCATTCACTACGACGAGACGCTGGCGCTCATCGTGATGGAGCTGCTCGAGCCGCACATCATCATGCGCCGCGGCATGATCGCCGCGACGTCCTATCCGCGCTTCGCCAACGACATCACCACCTTCATGGCGCGAACGCTCTATTTCACCAGCGATCTGGCCATGCCGGCCGACGCCAGGAAAACACTGATCGCCGATTTCGCCGGCAACACCGCACTTGTGCAAGATCACCGAAGACCTGATCTTCACCGAGCCCTACATGACGGCCGACCGGAACCGCTGGACGACGCCGCAGCTCGACGCCGCTGGCGGCCGCGATCCGGGCCGACGGCGATCTGAAGATCGCCATCTCGCGCCTCAAGCTCAAGTTCCTCGGCTCGGCCGAGGCGCTCATCCACGGCGACCTGCACACGGGCTCGGTGATGGTCACGCAGGCCAAGACACGCGGGTCATCGATCCCGAGTTCGCGTTCGTGGGTCCCATGGGGTTCGATGTCGGAGCGATTCTCGCCAACCTGCTCATGAGCTACTTCTCCCAGGAAGGGCATGAGGAAAAGCCGCGCGCCCGCGATCCCTACCGCGAGTGGATTCTCGATACCGTGGAGGAGGTGTGGACCGGTTTCCGCGCCAAGTTTCTCGAGCTATGGCGGCACAATCCCACCGGCGACGGCTATCCCAAGGCCCTGTTCGCCGATGAGCGCGGCAGCCAAAGGCTCGATCTCGAGCGCGAAGCCTACATGGACCGGCTGTTCGAGGACAGCCTGGGGTTCGCCGCGGCGAAAATGATCCGCCGCATCCTCGGGCTCGCCCACAACATCGACTTCGAGTGGATCAAGGACGCAGGACATGCGGGCGCGGTGCGAGGCGCGCAGCCTGAGGCTTGCCCGCGAGCTGATGGTCAATACGGCATCCTTCAGGACCGTGCGCGCCGTGACCACGGCGGCGCGGCTCATGCACCGCGCGACGCCGTCATCGTTTAGCTTAAAATAGACGCTAGAACTTCTTCTTTACCCGAGCATCCTTGAGCGTGCCGTACGCGGTGTGACGAGACTTGATCTTGCCGTTGACCGTGAAGGTGCGCTTTGTTATCGGTGAGTACAAATGTCGTGGTCGTCTTTCCGTGGCGATAGAAGTGGCATCCTGCTTTGGAAAGAAGTTGTCTGACCTTAGGGGCGTAGTCGGTCATTGCTGGCGTGCTGAATCACTTCCAAAGGCAGATCCGCACGATACACAGCTTCGCAACCCTCAATTATCAGTTGGCTGTTAAGCAGGTCAGCCGCGGCTTGGCCGAGGCGCGCCTTTAGCGCTTCAAAGGACTTAGCTTCAATGTGGAGACCAGGCACATCGGAGTCGTGGACGTACCAAATATCGGCGCTTTCGTCATGGGCTAATACAATTCGGAACGGTTTCATGTCCAGTTTCACAGCCGGAGAGTGAAACTCATCTAACGCTTGTCATTACAATGTACAGTCACACGGCAGGAAAGCGAGCGCGGCGTGGCTCATGCACCGCGCGACACCCGACCTCGGCTGACGACGGATCGCTCGGGAAACGCGGCAGCGATCGCTTCGGCGTTGGCGGCAATCACCCCGCGCTCGGTGATGAGCCCGGTCACGTATCTGGCGGGCGTCACGTCGAAGGCGTAGTTGGCGACCGCGGAGCCCGGCGCCACGATGGCGACGGTTTCGATGCGGCCGTCAGCGGTGCGGCCGGTAATGTTCGCCACCTCCTCCCCGAGCGCTGCTCGATGGGAATGTCTTTCAGACCGTCGTGGAGCGGAAAAATCGATACTCGGCGACGGCAGCGCCACATAGAACGGCACGCCGTTGTCGTGGGCGGCGAGCGCCTTCAGATACGTGCCGATCTTGTTGCAGACGTCGCCGCCGGCAGTCGTGCGGTCGGTGCCGACGATGACGACATCGACAAGGCCGCGCTGCATGAGATGGCCGCCGGTGTTGTCGGCGATCACGGTATGGGAAACGCCTTGCTTGCCCAGCTCCCAGGCCGTCAGCGCGGCCCCCTGGTTGCGCGGCCGGGTTTCATCCACCCACACGTGCAGCGGCAGGCCCTGGTCGTGGGCCATGTACATCGGCGCGGTCGCGGTGCCCCAGTCAACTGTGGCGAGCCAGCCGGCGTTGCAGTGGGTCAATACATTGACGGGTGCCTGCGATCCCTTGCGCCTGGCGATCTCTTCGAGGATCGGCAGGCCGTGGCGGCCGATGGCCCGGTTGATCTCCACGTCCTCATCGCAGATGTCCCGGGCCAGCTCGTAGGCGCGCGCGGGGCGCCGCCGTTCCGGAAGCGGCTTCAGGTCTCCAGCCACGCGGTCGAGCGCCCAGCGCAGATTGATCGCGGTCGGGCGCGCTGCGAGCAGGGCCTGATACGCCGTGGCCAGAGCAGCATCGGAAGCGTCCCGGCGCAGCGCCAGGCAGACACCATAGGCGGCGGTGGCGCCGATCAGCGGCGCGCCCCTCACCTGCATATCGCGGATTGCGCGAACGGCATCGGCGAGGGTTTCCAGCACCACGGTCTCGAAGCGATGCGGGAATTTCGTCTGGTCGATGATCCCGACCGACCAGCCGTCGTTCCTGAGCCAGATGGTGCGATAGGGTTTGCCGTCGACCTTCATGCCGGATTTCTAGCACGAGCCGCCTGCGGTTGCACAAATCGGCGTCGGACCGACGACCATTGGCCCGTCATTGCCCGTAGCGATAAGGCTCGGTCACCATCTGCGGGGGAGAGCGGTGCAGGCTCACCATGGTGCGATCGCAGAATTGGCTGGAAGGATCGCCGCCGAGACAGGAGAGAGGCCCGGTTGCGTCGATTGAGATGTGCGCAGGCTTCCGGGGCAGGGTCTCGGTCCACCAGCGCTTCATGTCCTCATCGAACCGCTGCTTCGCGGTCAGCAGCGGGTAGGAGTAGGGGCCGTTCGCAAGGATGGGCTGGCCGGTTCCGACGAGGGTCGTTCGCTCGCCGCGGCGCAGGCTCACCGTCCACGATCCGCCGCGATAGACGGGCCCTGCCGCGGCCTCGATCCGGACATCTTCGTAGTCCCGGTCGCCGGCATTCGCCACGGTAACCTTGAACACCGGATGAAAATTCTCGCCGGCGCACAGCTTGCCCTTGCCGCTTTGAGCCAGCTGCTTCTCCATTTCGGCGGCAGCTGCCAGGATCGCATCGCGCGAGCGCGTCTCAATTTCGAGTTCGAGTCGCCCGCGCAACTCGACCTCGGCCATGTTCGCTGCCGCGCCGACGGTGACATCGGCGGCAAGATTGCCGACGTTGGCGGCAAGCTCGGCCGCCGGTATCTGCGATACCGCCGACTTCGCCAGTTCCTTGGCGAGGCCGTCGGCGCCTTCCCGCATGAGTTGATCGAGGTTCGGGATATCCGGCGGAATGCCCATACTGGTGAGGGCCACGTCGAGAGCAACGACGAAGGTCTCTTTCGGAATCAGGTTGAACGTGAGCGTCCTCGCCAGCTCGATGACTTGCGATTGTGCCCACTGGTAGGTGCTGCTGGCCCAGTCCCAAACGCCGGTGAAGAAGTCGCCGAGCTCCTCCCGGAAGCTCTCGTCCTCTCCGTACTTTTCTTCCCGGGTCTGGCAGCCCGGCGGCCACCGATCCACCGACTTGTACGGCTCGAAATGGACGCCCACCAGGCGAATGACCGGCGCACTGCCAGGGCACTTCAGACTTGGCATAGATCTTGTAGGGCTCTTGCGGCGGCAGGCGAGCCCCATAGAAGACCCTCATCACGTTGGATGGCTGACCGACGATGTCGCCGGTGCCGCTGCCGGCCACCGGCAGGACCCGGACATGGAAGATGGCGTCCTTCGCCCCGCCGGGCAGCTTCTTGGCTGCCTCGCCGGCATCGAAAAGGAACCCGCCCTCGCGGTAGTCTTGGCGACCCGACGCCACCAGCCCCGGCGGATTGCGGTCGCCGACGGTGGCATTGGCGAAGCCGGGAAACGGCAGGTAGCTCACCTGCCACCAGCCGCCCTCCGCATGGGGCACCTTGAGCACGCTGAAGCTGAGGAAGACTTCCTTGGAACTGGAAGCCGGATCGACTTCGAAGTCGGCTGCCGAGGAGACCGAGCAGTCTCCGCTGCCGCACTTGTAGAGTGCCGCTCCCGGCGGATAGGTGTCGAGTGCCCTGATCGCCTTGACCCAGTTGGCTCGCACCGCCGCTGCCGGCAGCGGCTTGAAGCTGGCGAGGCTCGTGAAGGTCCACGACCTGCGCGCGATCTCGGCCGTCCGCTGCAGCTCGGCTTTGGGCGGCAGCATGGCGGTCTGAAGCGCCGGCGGAGGGGCGGTTTTGTCAGGTTCTTTCGGCACGCCGGCGGAGGCAGCCTGTTCAGGTGGTTGCGGCGTCGACGGTTCGGCGGTCTGGGCAGGCGGAGCGTCCCGCACGCAGGTGATGGACTGGAACGCCTTGCAGCGCCGGTCCTTGCAGATGCGCCCGTCGCCGAGGACGACCGTCTCCAGTCCGCGTGCCCCCGCCGACGGGTCGATGCGGAAACCTCCCGCCCTGGCGAATTTCTGTTCGCGGCAGAACAGATCGGCGGCCGGCTTGCCGCAGTCGCGCCCCCAATGCCGGCACCAGTCGAGCAGCACCCTGTTGATCTGTGGCCGATCATAGCGCGTCGAATTCGGGGTGAGACTGACGATGGCCATCGGCGCGCTGACGGGGCGCACTGGCGATATCGGTTTCATTGACACCGGCCGGTCCGACGGCTTTGTGGCGGTCGGCGGAGCAGTCCGCTGAGCCGCCTCCCCGGCGCAGACGATCACGCGGAATCCGGAGCAATAGGGTTCCTTGCAGAGCCTGCCGTCGCCGAAGACCAGAGTGGAGATGCCGCGCGCGCCGACGTTTTCGTCGATGCGCCAGCTTTGAGCCTTGCCGAACCCCGCCTCCCGGCAGAACAATTGGGCGGCTGGAGCGCCGCAGTTCTGCGCCCAGTTCCGGCACCAGTCGAGGCGAACGCCCTTGACTTTGGGGGCCACGAACGTCTGGGTGGATTGTGCAACGACTGCCGGCGCTGAAGCGGCGAGGGCGCCTGCGACAACCAACAGAGCCAATAGGATCCTGCCCGGCATCGGCAATGCCTCCGGTCGTGTCGAGACTGTACCCTGGGTCAGACATTGACAATAGAATCTGTCCAAATCGACCCTTGTGCGCGGCCCTGTAGGCTCGTGAAAACTGGCAGATCGGATTGCTGCTGGTTACCCAGGTGTTAGTCTGGCTTGTCGAAAAAGGGAGCTGGCAATGTACACCAAGCAGGCGCTGCGCGCCCTCGGCGTCATGAGCGATCTGTCGCCGGCCCACAAGCGCGAGCTCGATGAGGTCGGCTTCATCATCGTCGAAGACGTGATTTCGGAGGCCCAGGCGCGGCAGATGGCCGAGGAGTTCGAGCGTCTCCATGATGCCGAGAAGACTACCGGCGGCCAGGAAGTCCACGTCGAGCCCGGGGCCCGCCGGCTGTCGAACATCTTCAACAAGTCGGCGGTGTTCGATCCGCTGCTCGAGATCGGGCCGGCGCTCGCGGCGGCGCACTACGTCCTGGGCGAGATCAAGGTGCACGGCGCCAACATCCGCGACCCCGTGAAGGGCTTCGGCCACCAGCAGCTTCATGTCGACGTGCCGAAGAAATTCGCCGACGACTGGTGGCTGGTGAACGCCATGATCCTGTTCGACGACATGACCCTCGACAACGGTCCGACACGGGTGATCCCCGGCTCGCACCGCTGGGCGCCCATCAACGTGCCGGTGGTGAACCAGGGCGACTGGGAACCGGCGCCGCTGTCGCCCGAAGACCAGGCGCGCGTGCCTGCGGATCTCGAATGCTCCCTATCCGGGCGAAGTGATGGTGACGGCGCCGGCCGGCGCTGCGGTGATCCTCAACTCGTCGGGCTGGCACAGCGGGACGCGCAAGAACAGCGATGCGCCGCGGCGGCTGATCCACCTTTCCTACACACGCCGCGATCTGCCGCAGCAACTCGTCCAGCTCGATCACCTGACGCGGGAGCTCTACGATCGGATGAGCCCCGAGCACCGATATCTTCTCGAGATCGAGCCGCCAAGGGATGGCGACGGCGTGCTGCGTCACCCGAAACGCGCCCATAAAAGCTGGTGGAATTGAGTTAAACCGAATGGGGAAACTTGGGCGCGTACCCATCGGCCATGGCGGCGCTCGAATGTCGTGCTCTGGAAATTGAGGCTCAGTTGACCCGTGCGTTGGCACTAATCATTGACTTCGCCAGCGGCGGGTGAGGCCGGATGTTACGCCGGCAGCTATCGCAGGCATGTGCGCTGGGCCACTCTTACCAGCCAGCGGGCGGGCCGACATGCCTCGCGCTTCACTCGGACATCGAACCGCTCACCCGCCCGGTGAGAATATGCTCGGACCGGAACGATTGCACGGAACTTTGGCCCGGCTGCGGCAGCGGTCACGCGTCGTAGTAGGATGGATAGACGCGGAGTCCGATCATGCCAGCCATCGCTTTCCGATCCAGAGCAGGTTAATGCCCTGGGTGATCGGGCTCGGCCGCGACCGCCCGGAGAGTCGGGCCTGCGCTTCCTGATAGGGGCCGACGTAACGCAGATGATAGGGGAGCATGGGATGAATTCGCCTGATCCAGCCAAGAGCCCCTTCGGCCATTCGCTGCTCGTTTCTCCCGTATGGTAACCCGAAGCCTTCGCGCAGCCGCGGCGGCAGCAGTTGCGCCGTCACGGCGCGATACCAGGCCGGCGGGCGCAGCCATGAGCCGGTCTCGGCGAATATTTTCTCGGCAATCATGCGGGCCACAGGTGTTACCGTCAACACATCCGACTGCCACATGAATTCGTTGTAGGCCATGAAGGCGTTCCAGTCCGCCGGCAGCGAACCGGCAGTAAGACCGAACAGCGCCGCGAAGCGCCGGCTCTCGCCGTAGTAGCGCTCCCGCGCCTCAGGCGTAAGCTGCGGCAGCGCCAGATCGTGTGCGACGAGCGCGGTCTCCGTCAGCGTCGCGTGGACCCACTGCAGCGCGGTGGGCTCGTTGGCCCAGTAGGGAGAACCGGCGGGAAAAGGCCCGGCGGCTTCGGCGAGACTGCCACGGATCATCGCATGACGGCGATGCAGGCGGCGGGCCGCTGTCAATGCCTGACTGACGGTGCCAAACAACATGCTGTACGAGATGCTGAAGGTCTGGTGAAATCTTTTCAGCGGGGCGTCGAGCGCACACGAGTGATCGGCGATGGCGGCCGCGATCCACGGATGGGCGAGCTGCAGCAGCAAGGCCCGCCCCGCACCGAGAAACACCACCGCCTCGCGGTTCACCCGTCCATGAAAGCGAATCGGGCCCAAATAGACCCTCAAGCGGATGAACATGAGCCGCCAGGAGCGAAAGGTGGCGCTCGAAGTCGTTTTCAGTGACATGTGCGGCATTGCCGATGCCGGGCCTGGAACCTTCGCTCATGGGCGCTGAAGTGGAGACCGTGATCTGGTATCGTTACTCCACCGGCCGCGGCGGCCCAAGCCCTTCGATATGGCCGCGTCGGCTGCGGAGGGCAGCTTACCGGATTACTCACCATAGGAACTCCAGATGAGCGAATTTCTGACTGCCTTGAGAACCTCGGAGTTGTCTCCAGGTGAAATGAAAGTGGTTGAACTCGGCGGCACCGAGGTGGTTATTGCGAACGTTGCTGGCCGGTTCTGCGCATTCAACAACCAATGTCCGCATGAAGAAGGTCCGCTCGGAGAAGGCGACCTCGAGGGTGAGATCGTCACCTGCCCGTGGCACAACAGCCGATTCAATGTGCGAACGGGGGAGGTCATCGATGGAGTGACCGACGATGCGGTCCGCGTCTACGAAGTGCGGATCGAGGGTGATCAAGTCCAGGTAAGGAGACACGACAGCGGAACCTAGCGCCCTTTCCGGCGAAAGCGGGCGAGCATGGGGCAGCACTCAATGCCCGACGGGGGCGTCGCTGTGCAGCAAGCCTTCGGTTTTCAAATCCTGCCACAGCTTCGCCGGAATTGCCTTCGTGAGCGCGCGCCCGGTGCCGGCCACTTCCTCGGGGCTTTTGGCGCCCGGGATCATCGAGACGACGGAAGGGTGGAGCAGCGGAAAGTGCAGCGCGGCTTCGATGAGCCGGACACCGCCGGCTTCGCAAAGGCGCTGGATTGCTGCGACACGGTCGAGCACGGCCGCGTGGCGCGGGATCGTAGTTGTAGCAGGCGCCGGGAACGGGCCCGGTGGCAAGGATGCCGGAATTGAAAGGTCCCCCCAATACGATGCCGATGCCGCGGCTTTCGCACAGCGGCAGAAAACTCCTGAGCGCTTCCTGCTCGAGCAGCGTGTAGCGGCCGGCCAGGAGGAACATGTCGAAGTCGCCGCGCCGGGCCAGAATTTCTGCCACCTCCCATTCGTTGACGCCGGCCCCGAAAGCCTTGATCACGCCCTCGTCGCGCAGCTTGACCAGCGCCCGATAGCCGCCCTGCATCAGGGTCTCGACGTGGGCATCGCGCGCCGCCACGGTCTGGTGATTGAAGACGTCGATATCGTGGACGAACAGGATTTCGACGTGGTCCAGCCCCAGCCGCTCCAGCGAGTGCTCGAGCGAGCGCATGACGCCGTCGTAGCCGTAGTCATAGACTTCGCGCCGGGAGGGCGTGTCGAAGAACTTGCCGATGCCGGTGCGCTCATCCGGCGGGCAGACGGCCAACAGCCTGCCGACCTTGGTCGAGACGACGTAGGACTGGCGCGGCTTGCCGCGGAGAAAGTGGTTGAGCCGGGTTTCGGCGAGCCCGAGACCGTAGAGCGGCGCGGTATCGTAGTAGCGGACGCCGGCAGCCCACGCCGCCTCGAGGGTGGCCTCCGCCTGCTTTTCGCTGACTGCCCGGAAGAGATTGCCGAGGGGCGCGGTGCCGAAGCCGAGCTGCGTGAACGCAATGGCGGCGCCGGAGGGCGCCTTGAACAGGTTCTCCTTCATGCGCCACGCGTCCCCATGCTAACGTGCTCCAAACATGAGCTGGAGCAGGTTCTTATCGGAAAAGTGTGTACACTTTTCCGGAACCTTCTCTAGCCAAACAGCCGCCGCAAGGTCAATCCTGGTGTGCCCATGAACATCCCCGTCGCAACGACAGGCTCGACGCCGCGCGTCGTCAGGCTTGATGATCGAGACAACGTCGTCGTCGCGGTCGATACCATCGAAAAGGGCGTTGCCGCGGGCGGTACCGTTGCCCTGTCGCGAATTCCCAAGGGCCACAAGATGGCGACGCCGGCCCATCGCGCAGGGGGCGGCGATCGTCAAGTTCGGACAGATCATCGGCAATGCAAAATCGGGCATCGCCGCCGGTGAATGGGTCCATGAGCACAATACCGGCATGGCGGAATTCGCCCGCGACTATGCCTTTGCGGCAGACGCGCACAGCGAAGACATCCTGCCGGCCGGGAAGCGGGCCGTCTTTCAGGGCTACCGGCGGGCCAACGGCAAAGTCGGCACCCGCAACTATATCGGCATCATGACGAGCGTGAACTGCTCGGCGACAGTGGCGAGCTTCATCGCCCAGGAAGTCAACCGTTCCGGCATTCTCGCCGGCTATCCCAATGTTGACGGCGTGGTGGCGCTCATCCAGGACAACGGCTGCGTGATCGACTATCGCGGCGCGATCTTCGATATCCTGAAGCGCACGAGCTGGGGCTACGCCACCAATCCCAACATGGGCGGCATCGTCATGGTCGGGCTGGGCTGCGAGGGCTTCCAGATTCCGCGCTTCAAGGAAGTCTACGGCGTCGAGGAGTTGGAAACGTTCCGTACAATGACGATCCAGGAGACCGGCGGCACCCGAAAGACGGTCGCCGCGGGCGTCGAGCAGGTGAAGGCCATGCTGCCCACGGTCAATGCGGTTCGCCGGGAGTTCCGCGCCTGCGTCCGAACTCGTGCTGGCGCTGCAGTGCGGCGGCTCCGACGGCTATTCCGGAATCACCGCCAACCCGGCGCTCGGGGCCGCGGTCGACATCCTCGTGCGCCACGGCGGCACGGCCATCCTCTCGGAGACGCCGGAGATCTACGGCGCGGAGCATCTGCTTACCCGCCGGGCGGCAACGCGCGAGGTGGGCGAAAAGCTGGTCGAGATCATCAAGTGGTGGGAGGACTACGCCAGCCGCAACCTGATGGAGATGAACAACAACCCTTCGCCGGGCAACAAGCTCGGCGGCCTTACCACCATCCTGGAAAAATCGCTGGGAGCGGCCGCCAAGGGCGGAACCACCACCTTGCGCGCCGTCTATCGCTATGCCGAGCCCGTGACGGCAAAGGGTTTCGTGTTCATGGATACCCCCGGGTACGACCCGGTATCGGCCACGGGCCAGGTGGCCGGCGGCGCCAACATCCTGTGCTTCACCACGGGCCGCGGTTCCGCCTACGGCTGCAAGCCGACGCCGTCGATCAAGTTGGCTACCAACTCCGACGTCTACCGGCGCATGATCGATGACATGGACATCAACTGCGGCGATATCCTCGACGGCGTGCCGATCGAGAAAAAGGGGCAGGAAATCTTCGACCACATGCTCAGGGTGGCGTCCGGCGAACGGTCCAAGTCGGAGCTGCTCGGCTACGGCGACAATGAATTCGTGCCCTGGCAGGTCGGCGCGGTGATGTAGATGGCATATAAAACGCTCCTCGTTTCACTGAATGAGCTTGACCGGCTCGACATGGTTCTCGAAGCTGCGTGCGTCGTGGCACGCGATCAAGGCGCGCATGTCACGGGTCTCTATGTGGTCCCGTCACCGGCCGTCTACCCGGCCGTCGGTCCCTATGTGATCCCCGAGGTCTATGATGGCCTCACCCGCCATTTCGAGGAACGCGCGCAATCGGTGCGGGCGAAGTTCGACGAGGCAGTTACGCGCGCGGGCCTCGCCTCGCAATGGCTGGAAGTGCGGTCCGTCGCCCCGATCATCTCGGAAAGCGTCGGGGAGGCGGCGCGTGCAGCCGACCTGGTGATCGCCAGCGAGATCAATCGCGACGGCAAGGATGGCGTCGAACTGGATTTCATAGAGAATTCTGATTCTCCATTCCGGCTGTCCTATTCTCGTTCTGCCGCACAAGAGCACGGTGGCGGTTAATTTCGAGCGGATCGTTTGCGGCTATGACGGCAGCAAGGAGGCGGGACGAGCCATTCGTGAGGCAGTGCCGCTGCTCGGCAAGGCGCAGGATGTCCGGCTCGTCTGGGTCGATCCGCCCAAGCAGCAGGATGCGGTTGACGCACCGGGCGCGGACATGGCGCAGATGCTGCGCCGTCACGGCGTCAAGGTAACGGCGGAATCCATTCCGGGCGGCGGGGCCGGCGCGGGTCAGGCGCTGGCGGCCAGGGCCCACGACCTCAATGCGGGGCTCATCGTCATGGGCGCCTATGGCCACACGAGGCTCCGGGAGTTCGTGCTCGGCGGGGCCACGCGCTACGCGCTTCACCACATGAGCATTCCGCTGTTCCTGTCCCACTAAGAAAACCCTCGCCCCGCTATTGCGGGGAGAGGGCAGGGTGAGGGGCAAGCATCTCCGCAGCTTCGGCGTTTCCGATGTCCGCAAGTGCAGAAAAGCGATCGCGACCGGTCTCACCGCAATTCCCCTCACCCTCCCATCGCTTCGCGATGGGCCCCTCCCTCTCCCCGCTCGCGCGGGGCGAGGGTTAAAGAGGTGATGCGCGGCAATCCGCTTGATTCCTCCAATAAGTGCCGCATAAAGGCGGGACTCGGGCTTCCGCGCTGGCTGACGATGGAGGGGAAATGAAGCTGGTGCGATTTGGCTCCAAGGGTCAGGAGAAGCCTGGCCTTGTCGACAAGGATGGAGCGGTTCGGGATTTGTCGGACGTTGTCGACGACATCGACCATGCAGCGCTTACGCCTGACGGCCTCGCGAAACTTCGCCGGCTCGATCCTTCGAAACTGCCCAAAGTCGATGCCGCGACCCGGCTCGGTCCCTGCGTCGGCAAGGTGGGCAAGTTCGTCTGCGTCGGTCTCAACTATGCCGACCATGCGCGCGAGTCCGGCGCCCAGCCGCCCAAGGAACCGGTGCTGTTCATGAAGGCGACAAGCGCCATCACGGGGCCAAACGACGACGTGATCATTCCCCGCGGTTCGCTCAAGACCGACTGGGAAGTCGAGCTCGGCGTCGTGATCGGCAGCGAGGCGCGCTACGTGCGCGAGGCACAGGCGCTCGACCACGTGGCCGGCTTCTGTCTCGTCAACGATCTGTCGGAGCGGGCCTTCCAGATGGAGCGCGGCGGCCAATGGGTCAAGGGCAAGTCGGCCGACACGTTCGGTCCCATCGGCCCGTGGCTGGTGACGCGCGATGAGGTGCCCGATCCGCAGTCGCTGGCGATGTGGCTGGAGGTTGACGGACATCGCTACCAGAACGGTTCCACCGCCACCATGATCTTCGGCGTCGCCCACCTGGTGCATTACATTTCGCAGTTCATGAGCCTGCAGCCCGGCGACATCATTTCGACGGGCACTCCCGCCGGCGTCGGCCTCGGCCAGAAACCACAGCCGATCTATCTGAAACCGGGGCAAACAATGAAGCTCAGCATCACCGGACTCGGCGAGCAGCGGCAGCGGACGGTGGCGGCCGCCTGAGTATGGCCGCGCGGCAGGCCGGGATGCCGGTTATTCGGAAGCCCAAGCAACAGTCACCCGAATGGGCGTAGGCCTGCCGCCGCTGCACGGGTTGTTGATCTGCGGGCAATTGGAAACCAGCGCCAGGACGTCCATTTCGGCGCGCAGGACGATCCGGTCGCCCGGCTTGCTGGGCGCCTCGACAAAGGTATGCGCATCAAGCGCGTTTTCCGCGAGCACCGGGACGCGGCAGAAGAAGTTCAGGTTCGCAACAATGTCCCGCCGGCCGAGATTGTGGCGGGCAAGCTCCTTCAGGAAGCTCGCCGCGACCGCGCGAGATTGGTGCGTCGACATCCATAGAGCGCGCGATGGTTGCGGGAACGTGCGAGCAGCTGGCGATGAGTACGCGAGCAACCCGCAGGAAGCGCTGCGGGCGCTAGGGACGTCGGCATGACGAAGCTCAGGTTCGCGAACAATGTCCGGCCCGCCGAGCGTTGTGGCGGGCACGCTCCTTCAGGAAGGTTCTCGCGACATCCCGCCGTGCTCTCGGCTCCGTAAAGCATGCGATTGCCTGGAACACTGCAGCACCCGGCGATGGTATCGTTCCAGCCGCAGGTATCTTCAACGATGATCATCATCGGTCGGGCAATGTCCGAGTAAAGCATGTGGCCGGTCGTCAACCGAAAGGTTCCGGCCTTCTTCAGGGTATTCGCCGCGTGGTAGCGCTCTTCGGGATTTTCCTCGGCATAACAGAGGAAATCGACGCCCTGTTTTCCTTCGAGGTCGGTGATGGTCAGGATGTGACCGCGCCGTACGATCCCGCTCCATGAGCCGCCCGGCGCGATGGTCTCGTCGCACTCAGCCACTCTGGCTACTCCGCCGCCGTGCGCAGTGCCAGGAAACCACCCGATTGACGGGTCCACAGGTCGGCATAGAGGCCGCCGCGGTGCAGGAGCTCGTGGTGAGTGCCCTCTTCGATCACCCGTCCCTCATCCATGATCACCAGACGGTCCATGGCAGCGATGGTGGAGAGCCGATGGGCGATGGCGATGACGGTCTTGCCTTCCATGAGATCATAGAGGCTTTCCTGGATCGCCTGCTCGATCTCGGAATCCAGTGCACTGGTGGCTTCGTCGAGCACAAGGATCGGGGCGTTCTTCAAGAGCACGCGCGCGATGGCGACGCGCTGGCGCTGACCGCCGGACAGCTTGACCCCGCGCTCGCCGACATGGGCTTCATAGCCCCGGCGGCCGTTCATGTCCTCGAGCCCGGTGATGAACTCGTGCGCGTGCGCTTTGCGCGCGGCCGCAATGGCCTCCTCGCGCGTCGCTTCCGGCTTGCCGTAGAGAATGTTGTCGATCACCGAGCGGTGGAGCAGCGAGGTGTCCTGGGTCACCATGCCGATCTGGCTCCTGAGACTCTCCTGGGCGACATCTGATATGTCCTGGCCGTCGATCAGGATCCGGCCGCCCTCGAGATCGTAGAAGCGGAGAAGCAGGCTCGCTAAGCGTCGATTTGCCGGCACCGGAGCGGCCGACGATGCCGACCTTTTCTCCCGCCTTGATGTGCAGCGAAAGGCCGTCGATGACGCCACGGCCTTCTTCGCTGCGGTGCTTGCCGTAGTTGAAACAAATCTTCTCGTAACGGATTTCGCCGCGCGGCACCTGCAGAAGGCGGGCGCTTCGGGGAATCGGAAACCTCGCGCTCGCGGGCCACCGTCTCGATGCCGTCCTGAACGACACCGATGTTCTCGAACACGCTCGAGATTTCCCACAGGATCCAATGCGCCATGCCCGAAAGGCGCATCACCAGCCCGACGCAGAGCGCGATGGCGCCGGTGGTGACCGCGCCGGCATGCCACAGCCAGATCGACAGGGCGGCCACGGAGAACAGCAGCGTGCTGTTCATGGTATTGAGAACGATCGTCAGCCGGGTCACCATGCGCATCTGGGCGTAGACGGTGTCCATGAAGATGGCCATGCCATCCCTGGCGTAGCCGTCCTCGCGCTCGGCGTGGGCGAACATCTTGACGGTGGTGATGTTGGTGTAGGCGTCGACGATGCGGCCGGTCACCATGGAGCGGGCGTCGGCCTGGATGGCCGAGAGCCGCTTGATCTTGGGAATGAAGTAATAGAGCGCCGCAATATACGCGGCGAGCCAGACGAGCAGCGGAAACGAAAGGCGCAGATCGCTCGAGGCGAACAGAATGACCGCACCGCTGAAATAGGCGAACACGTAGAGCAGCACTTCCAGCGCCGTCATCACGACGTCGCGCACCGCAAGCGCGGTCTGCATCACCTTGGTGGCGATGCGCCCTGCGAAGTCGTTCTGGAAGAACTCGACGCTCTGACGCAACACGTAGCGGTGCGCCTGCCAGCGGGTGCGCATGGCGAAGTTGCCGAGCAGGGCGGTATGGCTCACCGATTCGTAGAACGAGCTTGAGCAGCGGCAGCAGGATCAGAACCAGGGCCCCCATCCAGGTCAGCAGGGTTCCGTGCTCGCTCCAGAAGTCCGCGCGGTCGGACTGGTTGAGCCAGTCCACGAGCCTGCCCATGAACCCGAACAGGGAAACTTCGATGATGGCGATGGTCGTTGACAGCAGCGCGCTCGCTGCCAAGAGCGGCCAGAAGGGACGGGAATAGTGCCAGAGGAAGCCCGTGATGGTCGCCGGCGGCATCTCCGGCTTTTCCGGCGGAAACGGCGGCTTCAGCGATTCCAGCCATTTGAAAAAGGCCAGCAACAAATCCCTGCACTCCCGGTTTTCTCTTCGTTCGAACGGGCCGTCTTATATAGGAAGAGTTGCGCCAAATCGAGTTGCGCCACCCTCCGGCGCATGCCACGAATGTGCAGAGGCATGCACCGCTCCCATCAGCTGACATTCGGACTGAAGTCGTGAGTTGCTATCTCGGCATCGACGTCGGCACGTCATCGGTGAAGGCGGTGCTCATCGACGAGCGCCAGAGATTGCTGGCGAGCGCCGTCCAGCCGCTTGCGGTCAGCCGGCCCCACCCGGGCTGGTCGGAGCAGAATCCGGCGGACTGGTGGCGGGCGACCGAACGCGCAGTCGCCGCGCTGAAGCGGAAGGCGGGCAGAAGGCTTGCCGGGGTGGAAGGCATCGGCCTTTCGGGCCAGATGCACGGAGCGACGCTGCTCGACGCGTCGGACAAGCCCATCCGGCCGGCCATTCTGTGGAACGACGGGCGGTCGGCCGCCGAATGTGCCGAGCTGGAAGAAAGGGAGCCGCGGCTGCGCGCCATCGCCGGCAACATCGCCATGCCCGGGTTCACGGCGCCGAAACTACGGTGGGTTGCCAAGCACGAACCGGAAAACTTCGCCCGGGTGGCGAAGGTGCTGCTGCCCAAGGACTATGTCCGGCTGCGTCTGACCGGCGACCATGCCAGCGACATGTCGGACTCGGCGGGAACCCTGTGGCTCGACGTTGGCCGGCGGCAGTGGTCGCAGGCTCTGCTCGCCGCTACCGATCTCGATATCGACCACATGCCGAAGCTCTACGAAGGCACCGAGGCAACCGGTGCCTTGTCGCAGGAGTTGCAGCGCAAATGGGGAATGGCGCGCCGGCCCGTGGTGGCGGGCGGGGGTGGCGACAATGCAGCGGCGGCCTGCGGCATCGGCGCCGTTGCGCCGGGGCAGGCATTCGTGTCGCTCGGCACCTCCGGAGTGCTGTTCGTCTCCAACGCGGGCTTCTCGCCCAACACCGACAACGCCGTGCATGCATTTTGTCATGCCATCCCCGGAACCTGGCACCAGATGGGCGTCATCCTGTCGGCGACGGCGAGCCTCGAATGGATGGCAGGCATTCTGGGGCGGCCGGCGCCGGCCCTGACCAGGGCGCTGGGGACGTCGCTTAAGGCGCCGTCGCCTGTTCTGTTCCTGCCGTACCTGTCGGGGGAACGCACTCCAGTCAATGATGCCGGCGCGCGCGGAGTGTTTTTCGGCCTCGGCCACGAGAGCGACCGCAACGACCTCGTGCACGCCGTGCTGGACGGCGTCGCGTTTGCGTTTCGCGACTGCCTCGAGGCGCTGCAGGCCGCCGGCACACGCATCGAACGGGCGACGGCGGTCGGCGGCGGATCGCGCTCGCGTCTGTGGCTGAAGATCATAGCAACCGTGCTCGGCATCCCCATCGACGTGCCGGCCGGAGGGGAGCTCGGGGCGGCGTTCGGTGCGGCCCGCCTGGCGATCATCGCGTCGACCGGCGCAAAACCGGATGCGGTGCTCCGGCCGCCGGCCATGTCGGCGAGCGTCGCGCCGGCTGAAAACGCCACCGGTCCCTATGAAGCCGCTTACCGCCGGTACACCCGGCTCTATCCCGCATCGAAAGAGGTCATGCAGCCATGACTGAATTTTTCTCGATCACCGATCCCATTCGCTACGAGGGCCCGGAAAGCCGCAACGGGCTGGCGTTCAGACACTACGATGCCAAGCGAAAAGTCATGGGCAAGACGCTCGCCCAGCATCTCCGGTTCGCCGCGTGCTACTGGCACTCCTTCTGCTGGACCGGCACCGACCCGTTCGGCGGCGAGACTTTTCTGCGCGACTGGCATCGGCCGGGTGATGCCATGGCGCATGCCAGGCGCAAGGTCGATGTGGCGTTCGAGATGTTCCGCCTGCTCGGCGTGCCGTTCTTCACCTTTCACGATCGCGACATCGCTCCGGAGGGCGAAACGCTCGCCCAATCCAACCGTAATCTGTGGGAGATCGCCCGGCTCATCGAAAAGCAGATGGCGGCGACCGGCGTAGGTCTCCTGTGGGGCACCGCCAACATGTTCTCCAACCGGCGCTACATGTCGGGCGCGGCCACCAATCCCGATCCGGATGTGTTCGCCTATGCCGCCGCCCAGGTGAAGTGCGCCATGGACGTCACCAAGGCGCTCAAGGGGGAGGGCTACGTGCTGTGGGGCGGACGGGAAGGCTACGAAACCCTGCTCAACACCGATATCAAGCGCGAATTGAACCAGCTTGGCCGGTTTCTCAATCTGGTCGTCGAATACAAGCACGCGATCGGATTCAAGGGCGGTATCTACATCGAGCCCAAACCCCAGGAGCCGACCAAACACCAGTATGACTTCGACGTGGCGACGGTTTATGGCTTCCTCAAAGCGCATGGGCTGGAAGGCGAGATCAAAGTCAACATCGAGCAGAACCACGCGATACTTGCCGGCCACAGTTTCGAACACGAGATCGCGCTCGCCAACGCCCTCGGCATCTTCGGCTCCCTCGATATCAACCGCGGCGACTATCAATCGGGCTGGGACACCGACCAGTTCGCCATCAACGTGCCGGAGTTGAGCCTGGCCTTCTATCACGTGCTGCAAGGCGGCGGTTTCACCACCGGCGGCCTCAACTTCGACGCCAAGATCAGGCGGCAGTCGATCGCTCCCGACGATCTCCTCTACGCCCACGTGGGAAGCATGGATGCGTGCGCCCGGGCACTGCTCGCGGCGATACAGATGATTGAGGACCAGGCACTCGATAGGCCGCTGGCCGAGCGCTATGCCAAATGGGACTCGGCGCACGCCAGGCAAATGCTGGCAGGGAAACTTTCACTCGCCGAGATCGCGCAACATGTCGAGAAGAACGGCATCGAGCCCGAACCGAAATCCGGCCGGCAGGAGGCGCTGGAGAATATCCTCAACCACTACGTCTAGCTCGTCTGCAAGGGATTCAGACGATGGCCCCGCTAGCGAGCCCACGCCGGTCGCCGGGCGCTCGGCCGCCCTGGCATTGCGATAGCCGGACCGCCGATAGGCGGCCAACGGATCGATGGCGCCGCCCTTGCGGCGCCGCGCCTCGGCAAGAATGGGTGAAACATCGGTGGTGAAGGCCTGCTTGACGATCTGACGCGCCAGCATCACGTCGCCCTCGTCCTGCGCGGCGGCGAGCATCTGGCGGTCGATCAGCGAGGCCAGGACGTGGGCGCGGACGATTTCGATCGCCGAGCCGATCAGACTTTCAATGGGGTCGGTAACGTTGTGCGACTGGTCGATCATATAGGCAGGCGCGAAGCCCGGCGCCTTGCGCATTTCGGCATCCACCAGCTCATTGAAGACCAGAAACAGGCGAAACGGATCGATGGATCCCGAATCGAGATCGTCATCGCCGTATTTCGAGTCGTTGAAATGGAAACCGGCGAGCTTCCGGGCGCGGATCAGGCGAGCGACGATCTGCTCGACGTTGGTGCCGGGCCCGTGATGGCCGAGATCCACCAGGCACTTCGCCTTTGGTCCGAGCTCGGTTGCCGCCATGAAGCTCGAGCCCCAGTCTGAAATGACGGTCGAGTAGAACGCGGGCTCATAAGGCTTGTGTTCGATGAATACGAGCCAGTCGTCCGGCAATGCACCGGTAGACTTCCCGCAGGGACTCCAGATAGCGCTCGAACGCGGCGTTCAGATTGCATTGGCCGGGAAAGTTCGATCCGTCGGCAATCCACACCGTCAGCGCCGTCGAGCCAAGCTGGCGGCCGATCTCGATGCATTCGATGTTGTGCTCTATCGCCTGCCGGCGCACCGCCCGGTCGGCATGGGTGAGCGAGCCGAACTTGTAGGAAAGTTTCTGGTCCTTTTGATCCTGAAAAGTGTTGGAGTTGATGGCATCGAAACCAAGGTCGTTCGCGGCAGCCGCCTGGCGTAGGGCGGAGTAGTCCGTCACTTTGTCCCACGGAAAGTGGGGCGAGACCTTGGGTGTCGCCCGCGACAGCTGGTGAATGATGCCGCAGTCGTCGAGCTTTTCGAAGATATTGCGTGGCTCGCCGGGTCCCGGGAAGCGGGCAAACCGCGTACCGCCCGTGCCGACCCCCCATGTGGGAACCGCAACTGCATAGTCCATGGCGCGCCGGGTCATCTTTTCGATGTCCACGCCGCGACGAGCGAGTTGAGTGGCCAGCGCTGCATATTCCTGCGCGAGGCCGCCTTCGTGCTTGCCGTTTTCGCCGGCGATGAGATCGGTTGATATGGCGAACGGCAAGGCGCTACCTCGCGAAGGCGACCGCGTTGCCGGCGTCGACGTTGAGGAAGTTGCCGGTCGACTTCGACGAGACGTCGGAAGCGAAGAAATACACGGCTTCCGCCACGTCCTCCGGGTAGACGGACCGCTGCAGCAGCGACCGCTTGCGGTAGTGCTCCTCGAGTTCGTTCTCGCCGATGTGCAAAGCAGCGGCGCGCTGCTGGCGCCAGGGGCCACGCCAAATCTTGGAACCGCGCAGGACCGCATCGGGGTTGACGACGTTGGCGCGAATTCCGAACGGGGCGCCTTCCAGCGCCATGCAGCGCGCGAGATGGATTTCGGCGGCCTTCGCGGCGCAATAGGCGGAGGCGCCCGGCGACGCCGCGACGGCGTTCTTCGAGCCGATAAAGATGATCGAGCCGCCCAGCCCCTGCCGCTTCAGCAGGCGGTAGCCTTCGCGGGCGACAAGAAAGTAGCCCGTTCCGAGAACCGACATGTTCCTGTTCCAGAGCTCGAGCGTCGTGTCCTCAACGGTTGCGGCGAGCGTGATGCCGGCATTGTTGACGACGATGTCGAGGCCGCCGAACGACCGGACAACGTCATTCACCGCATTCACGACTGCGCTCTCGCTTGTCACGTCCACCTGAACGCCGAATACATTGTCCTTGCCGTAGGACGCCGCGAGGCCGGCGACTGTCTCATCCAGTGAGGCGCGGTCGATGTCGGCGAGCGCCACGCAGGCGCCTTCCATGAGCAACCGCGTGGCGATGGCGGAACCGATGCCGCCCGCTCCCCCGGTCACCAGCGCCACCCGGCCGGCGAGCGCCTTGCCCTTGGGCAAGCGCTTTAGCTTTGCCTCCTCGAGCAACCAGTATTCGATGTCGAAGGCTTCCTGCTCCGGCAGACCCTGATAGACTCGAGACGCCGGCAGCGCCGCGCATCACGTTGATGGCGTTGACATAGAATTCGGCGGCGATGCGCGCTGAGGCCTTGTCCTTGGCGAAGGCGAGCATGCCCACTCTCGGGATCAGGTAGATCACCGCATTGGCATCACGCATGGCAGGCGAGTTCGGACGCTTGCAGCGCTCGTAGTAGGCTGCGTATTCGGCGCGATAAGCCCTCGATCAGCCGGTCGAGAGCCTTTGCGTCGGCATCGAAGGGAACGATCAGGGGCGGATCTTGGTGCGCAGGAAATGGTCGGGGCAGGAAGTGCCGAGCGGCGCCAGTTCCGCAAGCTGCTGCGAGTTTACGAACTCCAGGACATCAGGCGTAGCCACAAAATGGCCGACCTTGGGTTCATGCTGCGCGATGCGGCCGCGGATTGCGGGCATGAGGCGCAACGCCGCGGCTTCGCGTCCTTGCTGGTCGAGAGATCGACCGCGGCGCCTCCGAACGCAGGCTTCCGGCGGTTCGCTTCAAGCCAGGCGGCAGCCTTGTTGACGATACGCAGCGTCGTTTCGTAGCACGATCTCGCTTCATCGGCCCAGGTGAAGAGGCCGTGGCTGCCAAGCACGACACCGACGTAGCCCGGATTGCCCTCGGCCATCCGGCCGAGCTTGATACCGAGGTCGATGCCCGGCCGCTGCCAGGGCAGGTAACCGATCTCCCCGCCATAAATCTCCGCGGTGAGTCGCTCGGCGTCCCGCGATGCCGCGATGGAAATGACTGCGTCGGCATGGACATGGTCGACGTGCCTGAAGGGCACATAGCCGTGCAGGCAGGTGTCGATCGACGGCGGGCGCGGGTTCGAACCGAAAATGCAGTGGTTCAGGTTGTGAACCATCTCGTCTTCCTGGTCGAGGGTCCGGTAGAGACCTTCAGGAACTCGAGCTTGTCGAGATAGAGGGTGGCGAAGCCATCGAGCTTCATCGAGCCGAGATCGCCGCCTGAGCCCTTCACCCACAGCACGCGGACCGGCTGGCGGGTGAGCGGGTCGGCCATCTCGACCTTCGCCGAGGTGTTGCCGCCGCCGAAGTTGGTAATGCGCACGTCGGCGCCGAGCAGGTTTGAACGATAGAGAAGGAGGCCGGGTTCATCGAGGCGGGGCGGCCTTGTCCTCCCACAGGAACTCGCACCATCGCTCGCATCCGTCATTGCACGCTCGTAAAGCGGCGCGCCAATCGCCTCCGACCGGCGCGCGCGCTCTCTCAGATGCTAGATCGTTAGAAATCGAACTGGCCGATGTTCTCCTTGGTGAAGACGAAGGGCGGGCCAAGCAGGATTTCCGAGCCGTTGACGACCTGCAGGTCGCCGAGCTTGCCGGCCTTCACCGAGGTCGCGCCCCCCTTCAGCGCGCCGTCGACCACGGCGCGAAGCACCTGCAGCGCGGCGTAGCCGAGATCGACGGGGTTCCACAATACCACCGATTTCACGCAGTCCTTTTCAACGTAGGGCTTCATGGCGTTCGGCGTGGCAAGACCAACGACCGCGATCGTTCCGCACTTGCTGGCCTGGGTAACCGCCTCGGCAGAAGCCGGGGTGGCGACCGATGTCATGCCGAAAATGCCCTTGAGCTCATCGCCATGCTTGTTGATGAGCGTGGTCGCCTGATTGAAGGACAGGTTGTTGTCTTCCTGCGCTTCAACCGTCTCGAGCCACTTCATCTTGGGATGGCACGCGGCGGCATAGGCCGCCATCTCGGCGATCCAGCGCGCCTGGTTGGGCGTTGTGAACGTCGAGGTCACGATGGCAAAAGCGCCTTCCTCGCCGATCTCCTTGGCCATGTTGTCGAGCAACGACTTGGCAATGCCATTGAACTCGGCCTGGTTGACAAACCACTGACGGGCGTCGGGCGTCGAGTTGGCGTCGTAGCCCACGACGTTGATGCCCTTTGACAAGGCCTTCTTCAGCACCGGGGCGATGGCGACCGGGTCGTTGGCGGCGAACAGGATGCCGTCGACGCCGCGAGGTGATGTGGTTGTCGATGAAGGTGATCTGCTCGTCGATGTTGGCCTTGGTCGGACCGTCCGTCTTGGCATCGACGTTGCCGAGCTCGGCGGCGGCATCGGCAATGCCTTTCGAGGTAGCGTTGAAGTAGCCGATGCCGATCAGTTTCGGAATGTCGACCACGGTGATCTTCTTGCCCGCCCGGTCAGGGGCGCCCGTCGGGCTCGCCGCCGTCGTAGGGTTTGGCGGCCATGGTCCCGGGCGTGCCATCGCAGGCCAGCGGATTGGTCGGCAGGTCGTCGCCGCCGGTCCAGGCTGAGGCGGCCAGTGCCGTGCCGCTCGTAAGGCCGAGGCTGAGAACAATACTCAAAGCCAGTATTCTCATGACTAACGCTCCGTTTCTTGTCCTGCTCCATTGGCGGATGGGTGCAGGACATGTTTGCGGTTACTCAGCCGCCCCTGTTCCATTCGAAGGAGGCGCTGACCAGAATGGCCGCGATCAGCACGACGCCGATGACTACGATCGTTCCATCGCCCTTGACGCCGGAGAGCGCAAGGCCGTTCTTCAAGGCCTGGATCAGAATGAGCCCGAGCGCCGTTCCGATGATGGTGCCGCGGCCGCCGAATATGCTGGTGCCGCCAAGGACGACGCCCGTGATCACGTCAAGCTCGAGCCCCGTTCCCATGTCGGATCGGGTGGTCGTCACCCGCGACACGAAGACGACGGCCGCCAGCGCCGACAGGAAGCCCGCCGCGGAATAGATCCACAGCTTCGTGGCATTCACGCGGATGCCGGAGAAGCGGGCGACGGTCTCGTTGGCGCCGATGGCGTAGGTGGCGCGGCCGAACGGCGTCATGCCAAGCACAACGGCCGCGGCGAGCGCCAGGGTGCCGAGCAGCCAAAGCTGGAGTGGCACGCCGAGCACTTCGCCCTGGCCGAAAAAGAAGAACCATTCCGGATACCCGCGTACCGAGCGGGCTTCGCTGATGCCCTCGGCGAGGCCGCGATAGAGGGCGAGCGTAGCCAGAGTGGCGATCAGTGGGGGCACATTGAAGCGCGTGATGATGAGCCCATTGCCGAACCCAGCCAATGTTCCGCATGCCAGCGCGCCGGCGATGGCAAGCGGCAAGGGGAGCCCAGCGTCCTTCCAGAACACGCCGAGCAGGATGGCCGCAAGGCCCAGAATCGATCCGACCGACAGGTCAATGCCGCCCGTGACGATGACAAAGGTCATGGCCAGCGCCACCAGACCCACTTCCGACATGAGGCGGCCCTGGTTCAGCAGGTTTTCTGCAGTAAAGAACTTGTCGGACAGGAAGGCGAGCACGATCAGGGCGCCAACGGTCAGTGCTGCCAGAACGGTCTCGTGGCGCAGGACTTTTGCGGCGGTCACCGGGACCTCCGGCGGCGCGCCATGTCGGCCAGCACGGTCGCCAGGATCAAAAGACCCAGCACCGCCCGCAGCCAGTAGGCGGAGACATTGAGGAAGATCAGCGCCGATCCGATGCAGGCAAAAAGAACGGCGGCAAGCGTGGAGCCGATCACCGTTCCCGTGCCGCCGAGGATGGACACGCCGCCGATGACCGAGGCGGTAATGACGGTGAGCTCGAGGTTCGGAGGAACGGTGGACTGGATGACCTGCAACTGCGTGGCGAACAGGATGCCGGCGATGCCGGCAAAAAATCCATGCAGGGCGAAGACGCCAGACCACGGTGCGCTCGGGGATCGATCCCGGCGGCGCGGGCCGCCTCGAGGTTGCCGCCCACGGCATAGACGGCGCGGCCGAAATCCGTATAGCGCATGAACAGGGCGGCGAGGATGGTCAGCACGATCATGAAGTAGACCGGCGAGGGAATGCCGAAAAGGCGCATCTGGGCGATCATGAACTCGCCCGGCATGTCGGTGATCCAGGCGCCGCCGGTTGCGCTGATGAGTCCGCCCTTGAGGATCGACAGCATGCCAAGGGTAACGACGATGGAAGGAATGTGCGTGTAGGCAACGAGCGCGCCCACCGCCGCATTGACGGCGACGGCGAACAGGATGGGCGCAAACCAGGCAATCCACACCGGATAGCCCGAAACCGCGAGCGTGCCGGCGATCGTGGCGATGACGCCGATGAGCGAGCCGACCGACACATCGATGTGGCCCGAGATGATCACCATCGACATGCCGATTGCCGCCACGGCGATGTAGGCATTGCCGGCGAATATGGAGTTGATGTTGGTATCGGACAGGAAGCGCGGGTTGGCGGCGCCGACCACCGCGAACAGCGCGATGATCGAGAAAAGAACCACAAGCTCCTGGCCGTAGCTGCCGAGGAAGCGCTGGAAGGCGGAGCGGCCGACGGGCGCTGTCGCTGCCGCGACGCTCACGCGGCTTGCCTCCTGCCAACCGCATGAGTCATGGCGGCGCCGACGGCTTCGGGCGTTGCTTCGTCCTTGCCGAATTCGGCGACGATGCGGCCGCTGCTCATGACCAGCACCCGGTCGCTCATGCCGAGAACTTCCGGCAACTCACTGGAGATCATCAGGATCGCCATTCCCTCGGCAGCCAGCTTGCGCATCAGCAGGTGGATTTCCGCCTTGGCGGCACATCGATGCCGCGGGTCGGCTCGTCCATGACCAGGATGCGCGGGTTGGTCGCCAGCCACTTGCCCAGCACGACCTTCTGCTGATTGCCGCCCGACAGCTCGACGCACGATCTGTTCGGATCCACGGGTGCGAATGCCGAAGCGGCGGATGGCGCTGCGCGTTTCCTCTGCGACGCGCGCCATGTCGATGATGAAACCGCGTACCAGGCGTTTGAGAAGCACGAGCGCCACGTTTTCGGCAACCGTGTAGGAGCGGATCAGTCCCTGCTGGCCGCGGTCTTCGGGGATGAGTGCAATGCCGAAATCCCTCGCGGAGTCGGGGCCACCGATCCTGACGGGTTTCCCGTCGATCAGGATTTCGCCGGCCGTAGCGGGCGTAACCCCGAAGAGCGTCAGGGCAAGATCCGTTCGACCCGATCCGACGAGACCGGCGAGCCCCACGATCTCGCCGCGCCTGAGAGACAGCGATACCTCCCGGACCACCGATCGGTACGAGACGCCGCGCAACTCGAGAGCGATGTCGCCGTTGGTCCCCATCTTCTTCGGATAGAGCCGGTCGACCGAACGCCCCACCATCATCGATACGAGGCGGCTTTCGTCGACCTCGCCGATGTCTTTGGTCCCGACATAGGCACCGTCGCGAAGCACGGTGGCGCGGTCGGCAAGGGCGAAAATCTCGGCGAGGCGGTGGCTGACGTAGACGACGCGCGACTCCCCGAGCCCTCAGGCTGCGAACGATCTCCATGAGCCTGTTGACGTCGGCTTCGGCAAGCGCTGCGGTCGGCTCGTCCATGATGACGACGCGTGCATCCTGCGAAAGAGCCCGGGCAATCTCGACGCGCTGCCGGTTGGCGACGGAAAGCCGCCCCACCTTTTCATCAACGTCGAGTTCGCGGCTGTCGAGGGAGTCGAGCAGCCCACGGGCCCGCTCGGCGCATCTTCGGCCCAGTCCAGGATGCCCCAATCGGTCTTCGGCGCCTGGCCGAGAAAGATGTTCTCGGCGACGGTAAGCTCCGGGCAGAGCAGCAATTCCTGATGAACCGTCGAGATGCCTGCCGCATGGGCCTCCCGGGCGGAGGCGAACCTGATCGTCGTTCCGCCGACCAGAATTTCTCCTTCATCAGGCTGATAAAGCCCCGCCATCACCTTGATCAGGGTGGACTTGCCGGCCCCGTTCTCGCCAAGCAGCGCATGAACCTCGCCCCGGCGCACGTCAAAGGATACATCCTTCAGCGCATGGATGCCGGCGAACGACTTGGAGATACCGCGAAGCTCGATGGGGAGAGACACCCAAGTATTGATGACAAAAAAAGCGATGCCGGGATAGGGTGATCGTCGCCAGGGCACTCAATCCGGCCGAGCGCGCATGAAAACCGATCTGCTGGCCGTCTTCGATCTCGGCAAGACCAACGCCAAACTGCTGACCGTTTCGGCGGCGACCGGCGCGATCGTTGCAGAGGAGCGGACCACCCCCGGAGTGCGCGTAGTCGATGGCGTTCGCCTGCTCGATCACGAAGGGGTGTGGCAGTGGCTCAATGCGGCGCTTGGACGCGCCGTCAGCGAACAGAATGTCTCCGGACTGATGGTCAGCACACACGGCTGCTGTTTCGCCTTGATCGAAGGAGAGCATCTGGCAGCCGGGATCATCGACTACGAACAGGAGGTTCCGGAGGATGTCGATCGGGCGTTCCGCCCACTGGTTCCGCCCTTCAACGAGACGTTTTCCCCCGATCTGCCGCAGGGTCTGAACTTCTCGCGGCACATCTTCTGGCGGGAGCGCCTCGATCCGGCGGCGATGCGGCGGGTCGACGCCATCCTGGGCTACCCGCAATTCTGGGGTTGGCGCCTTGCCGGAGCGAAGGTCTCGGAGGTCAGCTATTTCGGCTGTCATTCACACCTGTGGCGGCCGCTCGAGCGCGACTTCAGCTCGCTCGCCGACCGGCAGGGCTGGCGCAACAAGTTTCCGCCCTTCCGGCGAGCGGGCGACATCATCGGGGAAACCCTTGTCGGCCACGCTCGATTGCCGTGCACAACGGCGTTCACGACAGCAACGCCGCCCTCTACTACTATCGAAGCCTCGGCCTGCAGCACTTCACGCTCGTTTCCACCGGCACCTGGGTGATCGTCTTTAACGCTGATTGTCCTCTGGAGACGCTCGATCCGGACCGTGACATGCTGGCAAACGTCACGGTCAACGGCCAGCCGATCGCGACCGCCCGCTTCATGGGCGGCAGGGAATACGAGGTGATTTCGCAGAATGCGCGCGTGCCGGTCTCGGCCACGGCGCTGCGAGGGTACAATCCAACGCAGGCAGTTCGCGCTTCCTTCATTTGCCCGCGCGGGCCCCTTTCTGCGCCGCCGCGGCCGTTTTGCCGGGCCTGATGCCGAGACGGAAGAGGAGCGGGCCGCGCTCGCCACACTGTATGTCGCGATGATGATTGCGTTTGTGCTCGATCTGCTCGGATCGCAGAACGACATCGTCATCGACGGCGGATTGGCAAGAAATCCGGCCCTGGTCGGTCTCGTTGCCGCGCTGCGTCCCGACCAGCGGGTGCTGCGCTCGGAGACCGCGGAAGGCACCGCGCTGGGCGCCGCCGCCCTGGCTTTCGAGGCGCTCGGCAAGCGGGAGCCTTTTCAATCGCTCCTCAAAGAGACGGAGCCCCTGGGGGTGGCGGGCCTCGGGACGTATTTTGCGGACTGGAACGCGATGATCGCGAACGGCTTGGGCCAGTCCTCCAAGTGACCAGGCCGCAAGAAACGCGGACCGCACTTAATAACGACAGGTGTCAGAACATCGGGCAGGACCAGCCCGTGCCCGCTGGTTACTGCAGAGTTGTCAGGCTTGGCTAACGCGTCGGTCAAGCTTTGCGGACGTCCGCTTCCGGTCTCTTGCGGCCGAGCGTTGCCTGTCCGATAGGTCGCGGCAACAGTGGCATTGATTTTCAAGCTTCATTTTGCGCAATCAATGGCTTGAACCATTGCTTCGACGGCGGCGCCCTGCTTCAGGCCGCTCTCACGCACTAGCGTCCGCCAGGTGAAGAAGCTGAGCGCCAACCGCAAGACCGCGCGCTGCTTCGTGGTCAGCCTGGCGCCGAGCACGTCCCGGTAGGCCGTCATATACGGTCCGAGGCGCATTTCGGTGATTTCTCTCGTGAGCGGATGATATTCGGCGTCGCGCAGCACGCACGCGGCCAGCTGGGCGTTGCGCTCATACCACCCGTAAACCGCAAGAAGGCCGACGCGCAGCCGCTCACGCCGATCCTCGATTGCACGCCATGCTTCTGCACCGGGTGAGAGGATCGCGCTCCATGGCAAGCCCCGAACAGGCGAGTAGAAGGCTCCGCTCGTCAGGAAAGTGCGCGTAGAGCGTATGCCGCTGAACACCGGCCTGCTCGGCCACCATGCTGATCGTGGTTAGGGCCGGGCCGATGCGGCTGTGCAAATCGACAGCGGCTTCGACGATGCGTCGTCGGGTCGCCGCTTGCTGCTCGGCGCGGCGCTTGAGCGTGTAGGTCCGGGTCACGCGGGTTTTCATTGCACGGGCATGTGCATCCATATTGACAAGCCTTCCAATTTTCACTACACACATATGTACTATTAAATGTCGCCAAAGTCCATCGCCGTGGTGAGCAGCCCGATGGGGACCCAACCCTATGATCGTGTGGAGAAGTCAATGGAGACCAAGGTCAGCGAAATCACCGACGGCATCTATCGGCTGTCGACATTTGTGCCGGACATCGCCCCGCCAGCCGGATTCACCTTCAACCAGTTCCTCGTTCTTGGCGATGAACCCCTGCTGTTCCACACCGGTCTGCGGAAGATGTTCCCGCTCACCCGTTCGGCCGTCAGTCGGCTCATTCCACCTGAACGTTTGCGTTGGATTGCCTTCGGCCACTTCGAGGCCGACGAATGCGGGGCAATGAACGAATGGCTGGCGGTTGCCCCGCAGGCCCAGCTCGCGCACGGCCACACCGGCTGCATGGTGTCGCTGAACGACATGGCGGACCGCGCACCGCGCGTGCTCACGGACGGCGAAACCATCGACCTCGGCGGCGGCAAACGGGTGCGCTACATCGACACGCCGCATGTCCCGCATGGCTGGGACGCCGGCGTGCTGTACGAGGAGTCGACGCGAACCCTCATGTGCGGCGATCTGTTCACCCAGCTCGGCAACGGCCCGGCGCTGACGGAGGGCGATGTCGTCGGACCGGCGATCGCCGCGGAGGATATGTTCAAGTATTCCTGCCTCAACCCCGGCATGGGCGCGACGATCCGTGGCCTTTCCAAGCTCGCGCCGCGCACGCTCGCGCTGATGCACGGCCCCTCTTTTGCGGGCGATGGCGGGGCCGCACTGCGCGCCTTGGCTGATGACTATGACCGCCGCATTTTCGATCGTGGGCAAGCCGCTGATGGGTTCAAGGCTGCCTAAATCATGCCGCCGAATGAGGTGGGAAGCTCTCTTAGTATCCGCCCCCCGCCCAGATCATCCCCAACTTGCCCGCGCCGAGGAAGGTGATGGAGGAAGCGCTGTGCCGGGACTTCTGCTTCTGGGCAAGCACGTCACGTAGCATGCCGGACGTCCGCTTATAGCGTCTGTTGGGCTATCCCACATGTGTTGGCAAGTGGCGCAACCCCGCTCAGTCTAATCATCAGGACTCGTTTCGGTTAAATCTTGGACCGATAACCAATTCAGCGAACCAGGCGTTCACGTCCGTAGAGCAGCAGCATGAGCACGATCACCACGCCATAGATGATCTGCCGACCCGACTCGTCGATCTGCATGACGGACAGGATCGATTGCAGGAGCGTGATCAGGATGACGCCGGCGACGGTGCCGAGATAGGTGCCGCGGCCGCCGAGGATCGAGGTGCCGCCGAGCACTACTGCGGCGATCGACGGCAGCAGATAGGGATCGCCCATGGCCTGCGCCGCCTTGCTGGCATAGCCGGCGAGCAGCACGCCGCCGAAGGCGCTGAGCGCGCCGGAAAGGGCGAATACGCACATCACGATGCGCTGGGTGTCGACGCCGGAGAGATAGGCGGCGCGCTCCTGGTTGCCGATGCCATAGACGGCTCTGCCGAAGGTGGTGCGGGTGAGCACGAATACCGCCACCGCGCCGACGGCGACCCAGACCAGCACAGCGTTGGGAATATCCGGGAGGATGAAGCCGGTCGCCAGGTAGCGCATGGCCGATGAGGCCGAGTTCCTGGGGCGAAAAGCCGCCCGTGTGCACCACCATCAGCCCCTGGGCGACGGCGTTGGTGGCGAGCGTCACAATCATCGAGGGAATGCGCAGATACGCCACACCAAAACCGTTGGCCAATCCGATGATCAGTCCGCACAGCACGCCGAACGGGATGGCAAGGGCTTCGCCAAGCCGCGCCGTAGGCCGCCATGGCGGTCGACATCATTCCGCCGACGGCGACCACCCAGGGCACAGAGAGGTCGATCTGGCCGAGCAGGATCACGAACATCATGCCGGTGGCGATCACACCCAAAAAGGAGGCGACCTTGAGCTGCTGCAGCAGGTACTCGGGAGACAGGAAGCTCGACGAATAGAGACTGCCGAGCAGCAAGAGCGCAAAAATGCAGCCGAAGGCGATGGCCACGGCGGGGTCGATCCAGCGCAGCAGCGGGGCAAACGGGTTCTTGCGTTCCTGGATTTCCTGGGTGGTCATGGATTAGCCGAAGTAGTCAAGACGGTTGCGGACGTTGATCAATCGCAACGAGCCGAAGCAGACGGCGGCCAGGAGCACCAGGCCCTGGAACAGCGGCTGCCACAGGGGCTCGAGATCGAAAACGAACAGCAGGTCGCCGATGGTGCGGAAGGCGAGCGCGCCGAAGATGGCGCCGATGGCGCTCCCCGTGCCGCCAAACAGCGACACGCCGCCGAGCACCACGGCGGCAATCGAATAGAGCGTGTAGGTATTGCCGTTGGCTGCGGAAGCTTCACCGGAATAGGTGAAGAAGGTCAGGAACAGCCCGCCAATGGCGGCGAGCAGGCCGGCCAGCGGTGTAGGCAGCGAAGCGCGCCCTGCGGATCGGCAGCCCCGACATGTAGGCTGCCGTTTCGGAGGAGCCGGTGGCATAGGCGGCGCGGCCAATCGCCGACCGGCTGAAAGGCAACCAGATTACCAGCACGACAACGAGCAGGACCACGAGACTGGAGGGAAAAAATCCCAACAGCTGACCGGTCAGCGCGTCGGCGAGAGCGGTATTGACCTCGCCGCCCGGCACCGGCCGCAGCGCGAGTGCTATTCCGAAGTAGACGGCGCCGGTGGCGATCGTCGCTACGATCGGTTGCAGGCGGCCATAGATCACCACCAGGCCGTTAATGGCGCCGCACGCAAGGCCGGTTGCCAGCACGGCGGCAACACCGAACGCGGTCTCGAGCGGCGAGCCGTAGCAAAGCCAGGAAGCAAGACAGTTGGTGAGCACGAAGATCATGCCGACGGACAAGTCGATGCCGGCGGTGATGACCACCAGGGTCTGGGCGATGGCGACGAAGGCGAGCAGCACGCCCTTGTTGGAAGCAGTGGTCACCACGTTGGCGGTGAATCCGGCCGGATGGTTGGCGACATAGATCGCGAACATGAGCGCGAAGATTGCCAGCGCCAGCAGCGTGCCGCGGTGCTCGGTGAGGAGGTACCGCCAGTCCTTCATGAGCGCGCCGTCCGAACATCGGCGGCAGGGCGGCCCGCCGACTCGGATTGCAGGGCGAGGGAACTCGCAATCAGCTCGCGTTCGTTGATCTCCTCGCCGGCCAGCCGGCGCTTGACGGCGCCGTCGTAGAGCACGACCACGTGATCGCAGCAGCCGATCAACTCGTCATAGTCGGTGGAATAGAAAAGGATCGCCGCGCCGCCCTCGGCCAGCTTGCGCAGCAGCTGGTACATTTCCTGCTTGGTGCCGACGTCGATGCCCCGGGTAGGGTCATTGAGAAGAACAATGCGCGGCGAAACCATCAGCCATTTGGCGATAACGACCTTCTGCTGGTTGCCGCCGGAGAGCGAGGCGACGGGGATGTCCGTTCCCGCGGTGCGCACGCCCAGGAGATCGATCATCTCGCCGATCGCCTTCGCCTCGGCCGCCCGGTCGATGATCCCGCCTTTCGACAGCCGGTCGAGGGCCGCGAACGCCAGGTTGTCACGAACCGACATCGGCAGCATCAAGCCCTCGGTCTTGCGGTCTTCCGGGATCAGCGCCATGCCGACCCTGGGGCTTTTGGCCTGGCGGGGGCTCTTGAGGGATACGGCTTTGCCGTCGATCAGTATCTGACCGGTGACGCTGCGCAGTACACCGAAGAGCGCCAGCAGAAGCTCCCGCTGGCCCTGGCCGTCCAGCCCGCCGAGGCCCACGACCTCGCCTTTGCGAACGGCGAAGGAGATGTTTCGCAGCCGGTTGTTCCAGGAGAGGTCGCGGACCTCCAGCGCCGGCGGACCGCTGTCGGGAATGCTTTGCCGTTTGGGCGGAAAAACATGGCTGTATTCGCGGCCGATCATCAGCTGCACGACTTCATTGTCGGATTTGGCGCCGGCAAGGTAGGTGGCGACGTTGCGCCCGTTGCGGAACACCGTGCAGTCGTCGGCGATCTCGGCGATTTCGTGCATGCGGTGCGAAATGTAGAGGAGCGCCAGTCCTTCCTGCCGCAGCCGCCGGAGCACTGCGAAAACCTTCAGAACGTCGGCTTCGGTCAACGCCGAGGTGGCCTCGTCGAGAATGAGAATGCGGGGGCTGCGGGCGAGCGCCTTGGCGATCTCGACCATCTGCCGCCGCGACAGCGGCAGGTCCTTGACTTGGGCCAGCGGGTGGATGTCCTCCGCGCCGGCGCGGGCGAGCGCTTCTTCGGCGATGCTCCGCTGCTTGCGCCGGTCGATCAGCCCCAGCCGGGAGGGCGGATTGCTGATGACGATGTTGTCGGCCACCGGCAGATGCGGGATGAGCGACAGCTCCTGAAAGACGCAGGCAATTCCTTCCCGGTTGGCGGCGGCCGGGGAGGGAAAGCTCACTTCCCGACCTTCTAGGTGAAGCTTGCCTTCGTCGGGAGCCACGACTCCCGCCATGATCTTGATGAGAGTCGATTTGCCGGCGCCGTTCTCTCCCAGGATGGCGTGAATACGGCCGGCGGCGACGTTCAGCTCGGCTTTTTCCAGCGCCCGCACGCCGCCGTAGCGCTTGGAAACCCCTTCCATGCGGAACAATGGTGCTGGTTCCCCTCCCCCTTGTGGGGAGGGGTTAGGGGTGGGGGTCGGAAAGTCTCGCAATATCTTGTCGCACCTGGAATGGCGGGACCTCGCGACCCCCACCCTTAGTCCCTCCCCACAAGGGGGAGGGAAATTCTGCTGTCAGAAAATGCCGCCGGATTGCTCCGGCGGCATCGAACCCCGTCAGGAAATCAGCTCTTACTGGTTCTCTTCGGACTGTCCCATGATCTCCTGGGCGGTGAAATTGATGCCGCAGGTGGGAAACGCGTTGCCGACGAAGAAGTTGTCGGACTGGTCGGGATAGAAGTCCTCGTTCTCCTTGAAATTCGGGTCTTCCACGATCGCCAGCGGCAGCTTCACCGACTGCGGAATGACCTGACCCTCCAGAGCGGCGATGGCGGTCTTCACCGCAACGGCGACCTGGGCCGGTCCGGTGCCCGCCGATGAACACTTGAGGCCATCGGCGGAGTGTTTGGCGCAGAACTTGCGGAAGCCGTTTTCGGTTTCGCCGCCGAACGGCACGAACGGGTGCTTGGCATCGATCATTGCCTGGACAACCCCGGTGTCGCCGCCCTGGGCGGTAATGCCGTCGAACTGCTTCTGCACGGCAATCGCGTCGGCGGTGACCTTCTGAGCCGTCGGATCATCCCACTTGCCGACGACTTCGACGACCTCCCACTTCTTTCCCGAAGCCGCGAGGGTCTCGTGGATGCCGTCGTGGCGGTCGCGGTCGACCGAGGTTCCTTCCACGCCGCGCACTTCCAGAAGCTTGCCGCCGTTGGGAACATGCTTGATGAGCCAGTTGGCCCACAGGACACCGAGGCCTTTCTGGTCGACGTTGACGTTGACTGCGTCTTCGGTGTCGAGGATGTTGTCGAACGCCACGAGCACCACTCCGGCGTCCTTGGCGCGCTTGATGACGGGTGCGAACGCCTTGGGATTCTGGGCATTCACGACCACGGCGTCGTAGCCGGAGTTGATGAAGTTGTTGATCGCCGAGATCTGTGCGGCAACGTCTTCGCCCGTTGATACGACCTTGAACTCCTTGAGTTTGGCGGCAACCTCCGGCTGGCTCGCATAGGCTTTCGCAGTCTTGATCATCTGGATGCGCCAGGTGTTGGCGATATAGCCGTTGGCCAGCGCGATCCGGTACGGGCCCTGCTTGGCGGGAAACTTGAAGAACTTCGTGCTTTCGGTCCACGGCACGAAGCAGTCGGGCTCAGCGCTTGGACCAGCCACCACTTCGGGTCCCGCCGACCAGGCGGCCGAGGCACAAGCGACGCATGTGGCAACGACAGCTCCGAAACTCACGCAACTCCGCATTCTTGCAGCAATATTCATGAACCTTATCCTCCCTGAGCAGGCCGGACGATGTTGCTCGTTCACGGCGTGGCGTAGCGTATGGGGAGACGCCAGCGCCGTCAACGAGGATCCCTTCGTGGTGCGTTAGCTAACCGGTCCTCATGTTTCGAGTAGCGGGAACTCGGGATACATAGTCCGTATACAGAATAAAACGCCGGCTCGTCTTCGGCCTCAGGATGTGCTGGGGCAATCCGTTGACAGGCGGCAACGTCTTTGATCAAATGGTCAAAATCAGAAATCGACGCAAGGAGACAGGCGAATGGCAAGGTTGCCGGACATCGCAGCCGGCCGGCTGCCCCGGGAATCCTACCGCAGGAACTTCGCCGATCTGGCGCCGCCGCTCGACGCCAACGACGCCCGGGTCGCCGCCGAGCGTTGCCTGTTTTGCTATGACGCGCCGTGCGTCAAGGCCTGCCCCACGGCCATCGATATTCCGCTGTTCATTCGCGAGATCGCGGCCGGCAATCCCCAGGGCGCGGCCAAGACCATACTCGACGCGAACATCATGGGCGGCATGTGCGCAAGAGTGTGCCCGACCGAAACGCTGTGCGAGGAAGTTTGCGTGCGTGAGGTTGCCGAGGGAAAACCCATCGAGATCGGCCGGTTGCAGCGCTATGCGACCGATCATCTGTTTCGGTCCGGGCGGCAGATCTTTCGCCGCGGCGAGGCGACGGGCCGCCGGGTGGCGGTCGATCGGCGCCGGCCCGGCGGGGCTTGGCCTGTGCCCACAAGCTGGCGACGCTCGGCCATGAAGTCACGGTGTTCGAGGCGAGGAGGAAGCCCGGCGGTCTCAACGAGTTCGGTATCGCCGCCTACAAGACGGTCGACGATTTTGCGCAACGGGAAGTGGAATACATCCTGGGCGTCGGCGGAATCAGCGTCGAGTACGGCAAGCGGCTCGGCCGCCAGCTGAAGCTCGGCAGGCTTCGCCAGCAGCACGACGCGATTTTTCTCGGCATCGGGCTTGGGGCGGTAAACGATCTCGGCATCAAAGAGGACGTGACCGGGGTCATGAATGCCATCGACTACATCGCCAAGCTGCGCCAGGCGCCTGACCTCGCGAAGCTGCCGGTCGGGCGGCGGATCGTGGTGATCGGCGGCGGCATGACGGCCATCGACATCGCCAGCCAGACCAAGCGCCTGGGCGCGGAGGAGGTCACCATCGTGTATCGCCGCGGGCCCGGGGACATGAAGGCAAGCAGCTACGAGCAGGAGCTGGCGCAAACCGACGGCGTGCTCATCCGCCACTGGCTGCGGCCAAAAAAGCTCCTGGCGGCAAACGGTAGACTGACCGGCGTCGAGCTGGAATATACGCGCGTCGTGCGCGGCAAGCTGGAAGGCACCGGCGAAACCCTCAGGCTGCCCTGCGACCAGCTGTTCAAAGCCGTCGGCCAGGTGCTCGTCGTCGAAGACCTCATGGCAGGGATCGGGCGACTGGCCCTTGAGAAGGGCCGCATCCGGGCCGATGATGAAGGGCGCACCTCGGTTGCGGGCGTTTGGGCCGGCGGCGACTGCGTGGCGGGCGGCGAGGACCTCACGGTTGCTGCGGTAGAAGCAGGAAAGCGCGCGGCCCTGTCGATCGACCGCTATCTCCGCGCCGGCAATTCATCGCGCGCGAGTCAAAGATATGCCTGGCAGCATCAGAAGCGCCACCCAGGAGTAGACACCATGGCCAATCTCAAGACGGTGTTCTGCGGCATCACCTCCCCCAATCCGTTCTGGCTCGCGTCGGCGCCGCCGACCGACAAGCAATACAACGTGGAACGTGCCTTCAGGGCGGGCTGGGGCGGTGTCGTATGGAAGACGCTGGGGGAAGATCCGCCGATCGTCAACGTCAACGGCCCGCGCTACGGCGCCATTCACTCCTCGGACCGCAAGGTCATCGGCTTCAACAACATCGAGCTCATCACCGACCGGCCGCTGGCGGTGAACTTGCGGGAAATCAAGGAAGTCAAACGCAACTGGCCCGATCGGGCGCTCGTCGTTTCCCTCATGGTGCCGTGCGAGGAAAGGAACTGGGAAGCGATCCTCGCGCAGGTGGAGGAAACGGATGCGGACGGCGTAGAGCTCAATTTCGGCTGTCCGCACGGCATGTCGGAGCGCGGCATGGGATCGGCGGTGGGCCAGGTTCCGGAATACGTGGAAATGGTCGCGCGCTGGTGCAAGGCGCACACCCGCATGCCGGTGATCGTGAAGCTTACGCCCAACATCACCGACGTCCGCAAGCCCGCCGAGGCGGCGAAGCGGGGCGGGGCTGATGCGGTATCGCTGATCAACACCATCAACTCGATCATGGCGGTCGATCTCGACCTGATGGCGCCATGGCCGCATACCGACGGCTATGCGACCCATGGCGGCTATTGCGGTCAGGGCGGTCAAGCCGATCGCGCTCAGCATGGTATCGGAGATCGCCCGCGCCCCGGCCACGCGCAACTATCCGATATCCGCCATCGGCGGCATCGAAACCTGGCGCGACGCGGCGGAGTTCATGGCGCTCGGGGCCGGCAATGTGCAGGTATGCACAGCCGCGAT
This sequence comes from uncultured Alphaproteobacteria bacterium, assembly GCA_963780765.1. Lineage (GTDB taxonomy): Bacteria > Pseudomonadota > Alphaproteobacteria > Rhizobiales > Aestuariivirgaceae > CAWHQZ01. Next base: position 263,485 of record CAWADI010000034.1, read on the forward strand.
GGTGTACGGGTTCAAGATCGTCGAGGAGATGATCTCGGGCCTGTCGAACTGGATGGATGAAAAGAGCTACCGGACGACCGCGGAGTTCTCAGGCCGGGCGGTGCCGCGCGCCACCGACTGGCAGTACCTCAATCTCGACTACGTGGTCAAGGCGCGGATCGACCAGGACCTGTGCATCAAGTGCGGCCGCTGCCACATCGCCTGTGAGGACACCTCGCACCAGGCGATCACCCACATGGTGAACGGGGAGCGCAAGTTCGAGGTCATCGACGAGGAGTGCGTCGGCTGCAACCTGTGTGTCGTCGTCTGCCCGGTGGAAAACTGCATCACCCTCGAGACACTCGGGGTGGGGGAGATCGACAAGCGCACGGGCCGTAAGGTGGGCAGCGGGATGACCTGGCTCGAACATCCCAACAATCCCAACGCGCACCCGAAGACGACCGTCCCCGGAGAGCGATGAGTCGGTGACGCGCCTTGTCAGACTGGCCAGGCGGTTCCATGGGCGAGCGGGCCGACTTCCAGCAGGGAGGCCACCGTCTGGCCGATGTCGGCGAAGCTCGAGCGCCTGCCGATGGGCCCCGGCTTCAGGTTCGGCCCGTATGCCAGCACCGGCACGCATTCGCGGGTATGATCGCTGCCGGCCCAGGTCGGATCGCAGCCGTGGTCGGCGGTGAGGATGGCAACGATCGCCGGGCGCAGGCGCGCCAACACCTCGGGCAGCCGCCGGTCGAAATGCTTCGAGCGCTGCGGCATAACCCGCCACGTCGCGCCGGTGGCCATAGAGGGAATCGAAATCGACGAAATTGACGAAGGCGAGTCCGCCTGCGGCGAGCCGGCTCGACCGCTTCGATCGTGTGGTCGAAGAGCGCGTCGTGGCCTGATGCCTTGACGACGGTGCCGGTGCCGCGGCCGGCGAAGATGTCGGCGATCTTGCCGATGGAAATGACTTCGCGTCCCGCGCGCGGTCAGGCGGTCCAATAGCGTTTCGCCATGCGGCGGCATGGCGAAATCGCGCCGATTGCCGGTGCGCCGAAACGTCTGCGGACCATCGCCGATGAACGGCCTGGCGATGACGCGGCCGATAACAAGATCATCGACGAGTCGGCGGGCGATCCGGCAGAGGTCGAGCAGGCGGCCGAGGCCAAAGGTCTCCTCGTGGGCGGCGATCTGCAGCACCGAGTCGGCCGAGGTGTAGACGATGGGCTTGCCGGTCGCCATGTGCTCGAGACCGAGCTCGGCGATGATGGCGGTGCCGGAGGCATGCCGGTCGCCGAGGATCCCCGGAAAGCCCGCCCTCGGCAACGAGTGCTTCCCGGAGCGCGCGGGGAAGGCAGGGTATGGTTCGGGGGAAATAGCCCCAGTCAAAGGTAACCGGCTGGCCGGCGATTTCCCAATGCCCGGAAGGCGTATCCTTGCCGCGCGAGGTCTCGACGGCGATGCCCCACTGCCCGGCTATGTCGTCCGGGACAGCCAGACCCTGTGGCAGTTGCCCGACCGCCGCATTGGCGGCGAGCGGCAGCCCGAGCGCGGACAGACGAGGAAGCCGAAGCGGGCCCGACCGGACCCCCGGTTTGTCGCCGCGTCCTCCAGCGCAGGCGGCCGCGATATGGCCAAGCGTGTCTGACCCCTGGTCGCCGAAGGCACCGGCATCGGGAGCGCCGCCGACGCCGAAGGAATCGAGGACCATGAGGAATACGCGCCGCATGAAAGTGCCTCAGCCGATCCGGGCGCGCACGGGAGCAGCCGGTGGCGGCGCGGCCCCGAACCTGTAGGCGCTCGCGACCATCGCCGCAGCTGCCTGCGCGGCGGAACTCATCACGCGCATGCACCAGGGCGAGCGGCGCGCCTTTCTCCACCCGCGCGCCGCGGCGGGCAAGGCTTGCCAGCCCCACCGCGTGGTCGATCGCATCGGCGGGATTGCGCCGTCCTCCGCCGAGCGTGATGACGGCAAGCCCCAGCACCCGCGTGTCGATCTCCGCGATCATGCCGCCCTGCAAAGCGGCGACCGGCCTTAACGACCGGCGCTTTGGCAAGATGCACATCGGGACGATCGACAAGTTCCGACGGTCCTCCCAGGGCCGCAACCATGCGAGCGAAGTGCTCGGCGGCTTTGCCCGACTCGAGGGTTCTGTTCAGGACATGCCGTGCCTTTTCGATCGAGGACGCAAAGCCGAGCGAACGAGGAGCTCCGAGCCCAGCGCCAGCGTCACCTCATGCAGGCGGGCATCCCGCTCGCCCTTGAGGTAATCGACGGCATGGCGGACCTCGATGGCATTGCCGGCGCAGCTGGCGAGAGGCTCATGCATGTCGGTCAGCAACGCGGTGGTCTTCAACCCGGCGCCGTTGGCGACTTCGGTGAGGGCGCTGGCGAGCTCGCGGGCATCTTCCTCGGCGCTCATGAATGCGCCTGACCCGGTCTTGACGTCGAGCACAAGGTATTCGAGACCCGCCGCCAGCTTCTTGGAGAGGATCGAGGCTACGATCAGGGGTATCGATTCAACCGTGGCGGTAACGTCGCGGATGGCATAGAGGCGCTTGTCGGCCGGGGCCAGCTCGGGTGTCTGCCCGATGATGGCGCAGCCGATCTGCTGCACCGTCTTGCGAAACAGTGCGAAATCCGGCTCGGTGCGGTAGCCCGGAATGGCCTCGAGCTTGTCGAGAGTGCCGCCGGTATGACCGAGGCCGCGACCGGAAATCATCGGGACGAAGGCGCCGGCGGCAGCGAGCATGGGCGCCAGCATGAGCGAGACGTTGTCGCCGACGCCTCCGGTCGAGTGCTTGTCGACGATCGGGCCCGGGAATTCGTCTTTCGGCCATGACATGACCCGGCCCGAATCGCGCATCGCCAGGGTCAGCTCGACGCGCTCATCGAGCGCCATGCCGTGAAAGAATACCGCCATGGCGAAGGCCGCCGCCTGGCCGTCGGTGAGCCGATTTTCGGACAAGCCCGCGATGATGTAGCGGATCTCGTCGCGGCTGAGCCTGCCGCCGTCGCGCTTCTTGCGGATGATTTCCTGGGGCAGCAGTCAGTACGGCGAGGGCGTGGCGGGTGCCGGCTCCGCCGTCCAGCGACTGCGAGCAGATCGGTGAGAAGACTGCTGGCGCCGAACCTGAAGGTGGCGGCGGAGATCCATTCCTCGCCCATGATGGTCGCTGCGAGGTCGAGATAGGCCTTGCGCCTCATCCGTCACTCGAATGCCGCCCGCCGCCTTGAAGCCGGCCGGCCGGCCGCATTCCCGGATCGCCTCGAGCATGATCTGGGCGGCGCCCAGGGTGGCGTTGACGCGGACTTTTCCGGTGGAGGTCTTCAGAAAGTCGGCACCCTCATCGAGCGCCAGGCGCGAGGCGGTGGTAATGGCCGCGTCGCTTTGAAGTTCTCCCGTCTCCAGGATCACCTTCAGAATACGCTCCCCGGTCACCGCGGCCTTGCAGCGCCGGACAAGCTCGGAAGGGGTCTTGAGGTCGCCAGCGAGGAGCGCGCGCCACGGAAGCACGACGTCGATCTCATCGGCGCCGGCCGCCAGCGCGCCCTCGGTCATGCGCACGGCAGCATCGATGGCGCTCGATCCTGACGGGAAGTTGGCAACCGTTGCGATCCGGATGCGGGGCGACGGCCGCTTGTCGAGGGCCCGGCCGACCCAGCGGGGATAGATGCACAGCGCGGCCACCTGGCCGTGGGGAGTGACCGCGCGCGCCGCAAGATCGTCGATGGCCTTCTCATCGCAGTTATCGTCCAGGTTCGTAAGGTCGAGAAGTCCCAGAGCGCGGCGTGCAATCTGCGTCCGGTCAGACATGGATCGGCTCATCGAGAAGTGAAAGGAGAAGGCGTGTCATGTCGCCGGCGGCTCTTTCGCCTTCGCGCCGGGTTTCGGCATGGCTCGGCGAAGCGCCATGGAGGCCGGCGGCAAAGTTGGTGATGGCGGAGATCGCGGCGACCCGCATGCCGAAGCGGCGCGCCAGGATGACTTCGGGCACCGTCGACATGCCGACAGCGTCGGCGCCGAGCAGCCGGGCAGCGCGGATTTCCGCCGGCGTTTCGAAGCTTGGTCCGGAAAACCAGATATAGGTGCCTTCCGCGAGATCGATGGCCTCGGCGCGGGCGGCACGACGAATGCTTTCGGCAAGGCCTCGGTCATAAGCGCTGGTTGAGCGGAACGAAGCGTTCGTCTCCGGGTTCGCCGATCAGAGGATTGAGCCCGGAAAAATTGATGTGGTCGGTGATCAGCATCAGGCGGCCGGGGCCTACCGCCGGATCGAGCGAACCCGCCGCATTGAGAAGAATGATCGTTCGCGTTCCGAGGCCGCAGAGCGTTTCGATGACCGGACGCATCGCTGCTGCGTTGCCTGTCTCGTAGGGATGGACACGGCCGTTCATGACGATAACGCGATTTGCGCCGAGGGTGCCGGCAGCAAGCGAGCCCGCGTGGCCGGAAACCGTGGGCCTGGGAAAGCCCGGAATTCGGGCATAGGGAACCACCGTGGGATCGCGTACGCTGTCTGCCACCGCGCCCAGGCTCGAGCCCGTCACGATGGCGACGCCCGGCGGCGAGCTCGGCCCGAGCTTTTTTCTGAGATACGCAACGGCCTTGTTCACGTCAGCCATCCGCGTTCAGGTGCGATGGTCCGAAGGAGAACGGCAGCAACTCGCCGAGGGTCAAGGTGCGGCGCACGTCTCCGTTCTCGGTGCAGATGTGGATCGGCATCGAAGCGGAACCGAACTCGGACAACTTCTGCCGGCAACCGCCGCACGGCGTAACCAGACCCTCGCCGGATCCGGCCACCGCTGCCGCAACGCAGCGCCGCCCGCCGGCCAGCACCATGACGGCGAGAGCGGCGGCTTCGGCGCATAGGCCTTCGGGATAGGCCGCATTCTCCACGTTGCAGCCGCCGTGAACCCGGCCGTGCTCGTCGCGAACCGCGGCGCCGACGAGAAACTTGGAATAGGGCGCATAGGCCTGCCGGCGCGCCGCGACGGCGGCGGCGATGAGATCGCGGTCGCGTCATAGATCCTTCACGTAGGGAATGCCGCTGGCTTTCGGGGGCACCGATTTGCCGATGAAGCCCGCCAACAGGATGACCGTCAACACGTAGGGAAGGGCCTGCACGGCCTGGACGGGCACTTCGCCGATGCCTGCAAACTGAACTCCCTGCAGCCGGATGGCGATCGCGTCGAGGAAACCAAACAGGAGGCAGGCGCCAAGCGCCGGCAGGGCGCGCCAGTTGGCGAAAATCAACGCGGCCAGGGCGATGAATCCCTTGCCGGCCGACATATTCGCGATGAAGCCGGCCGACTGGGAGATTGCCAGATAGGTGCCGCCCAGGCCGCACAGCAGGCCACAGATGATCACCGCACGGTAGCGCAGCGCGGCCACCGAGATGCCCGCCGTATCGACGGCATGCGGGTTTTCGCCGACCGCGCGCAAGCGCAAACCGAAACGGGTGCTGGCGAGAGCCCAGGCGGTGAGCGGAACACACAGGAAAGCCACGTAGGCGAGAAGCGAATGGTTGGAGACGACCCGATAGAGCGATTCAAGCAGCGGCAACCCGCCCATCGTATCGGCGCCCGGCAACGGCGATCGGCATGAAGCGTTCGTCTGGATCGAGCGCCGGAGTGCGCCCGCCCTCCCTGAACCATTTGTTGCCGAGCACGAGGCTCAAGCCTGCGGCAAGCATGTTGACGGCGACGCCGGAGACGACCTGGTTGCCGCGCTGGTTGATCGAGGCGTAGCCATGGACCAGGGCAAAGGCCAGCGAGACGATCAGAGCCATGAGCAAACCCATCCACGCGGACTGGAACGCATGCGCGGCGGCGGCGGCGGCGAACGCGCCCGCCAGCAACTTGCCCTCCAGCCCGATGTCGACGATGCCGGATCGCTCCGACCACAGGCCGGCGAGACAGGCACAAATGAGCGGCACGGAAAGCCGGATGGCGGATGCCAGGATTTCCGGCAGAAGCCCCAGGAGCCTCCATGATCAGGCCTCTGCCATGACGAAGTAACGCGACATGTAGGGACGAAACGTTTGTTCAAGGGCGCCCATGAACAGGATGACGAGGCCCTGGATCACCACGATCATTTCGCGGGTGATCGCGGGGCGCGCAAACGACAGTTCCGCCCCGCCCTGGTAGAGCATGCCGAAAAGCAGTGCGGAAAGCACGACGCCCACGGGATGGGAGCGGCCCATCAGCGCCACGGCGATGCCGACGAATCCCGCGCCGCCGGCGAACTCCAGCACCAGGCGGTGCTGCACGCCCAGGATTTCATTCACCGCCATGAGCCCCGCCAGCGCCCCTGAAATCAGCATGGCGATGATGATGATGCGGTCGGGTTTGATGCCGCCATAGACTGCGGCGTCCGTGTTGGCGCCGACGGCGCGGATCTCGTAGCCGAGCCGGGTGCGCCACAGGAGATGCCAGACTGCGATTGCCGCCGCAGCAGCCAGGAAGACCGTGACATTGAGCGGCGTATTGGGAAGCTTGACGCCAAGCCACATGCCGATCTCACGGAAGCTCGGCATCCACACCTCGTCGATGCCGCGGCTCTCCACCGCCATTCGGCCGGCGGGCCGAAAGATGTTGTTGATGACGTAGACCATCAGGCTGGCGGCGATGAAATTGAACATGATGGTCGTGATGACGATGTGGCTGCCGCGCTTTGCCTGCAGGTAGGCGGGAACGAAGGCCCACGCGGCGCCAAACAGCATGGCGGCGAGGATGGCGAGCGGGACCGAGATGACGACCGGAAGAAATCCGAGCGACAGGCCGACGATGGCTGCTCCCAGCCCGGCGATGTACACCTGACCTTCGCCGCCGATGTTGAAGAGCCCGGCATGGAAGGCGACCGCCACGGCAAGGCCGGTGAAAGTGAAATTGGTGGCGTAGTAGAGCAGGTAGCCCCACCCTTTCAGGCTGCCGACCGCGCCCGTGGACCAGAATGGCGAGGGCGTCCAGCGGGCTCTCGCCGATGATGACCACCACCAGTCCGGCGATCAGCAGCGCCACTGCGAGATTGAGCAACGGAATGAGCGCGACATCCACCCAGTGCGGGATTTCATCGCGCCGGGATGCCATTACGCGGCCTCGTCCCGCACTCCCGCCATGAGCAGGCCGATGTCCCGCTCATCGGCGCCGGCTTTGCGCTCGCCGGCGATGCTGCCTGCGAACATGACGAGGATGCGGTCGGCAAGGGATCGGATTTCGTCAAGCTCGACGGAAACCAGCAGTACTGCCTTGCCGGCGTCCCTGAGCGCGATGAGCCGGCCATGGATGAACTCGATGGCGCCGATATCAACGCCGCGCGTCGGCTGACCGACGATGAGAAGCTTGGGATCCCGCTCGATTTCGCGGGCGAGAATGATCTTCTGCTGGTTGCCGCCGGAGAATTTGCCGGTCTTGAGCAGCGGGTCGTCGGGTCGCACGTCGAACGCCTTCATTTCCGACTTGCAACGGGCAACGATGGCGTCGCGATCGAGATTGAACGGGCTGCCGCACTCCTCTTCGTAGTGCCAGCCCAGAATCGAGGACTCCGAGGCATCGAAAGAGGTGATCAGGCCGCGATGCTGACGGTCCTCGGGAACATGGGCGATGCTCATCAAACGGGCGAAACGCGGATCCGACCGGCTGCCGATGTCGACATCCTCGAGCATGATCCGGCCGCCCGTGGGCTTGCGAATGCCGGCGATGACCTCGAGAAGCTCAGACTGCCCGTTGCCCGATACCCCGGCGATGCCGACGATCTCGCCGGCCCGCACGGTGAAGGAGACATCGTCGAGGCGCACCACGCCCTGGTGGTCGCGCAGCGTGACATGCTCGACACTGAGGACCGTTCTGCCGGGCTTGGCCTTGCCCTTGCGCACGCGGAGAAGCACGCGGCGCCCGACCATGAGTTCGGCCAGCTCTTCAACTCCGGTATTCCTTCGTTTCCCGGGTGGCCACGAGCTCGCCGCGCCGCATGACGGAAACGCGGTCGGTGATGGCCATGATCTCGCGCAGCTTGTGAGTGATGAAGATGATGGTTTTGCCCTGCTTCTTGAGCTGCGCCAGAATGCGAAACAGATGATCGGCCTCCGACGGTGTCAGCACGCCGGTTGGCTCATCGAGGATGAGAACTTCAGCGCCCTTGAACAGGGCTTTCAGGATCTCGACGCGCTGCTGCAATCCCACCGGCAAGGTGCCGACGACCGCATCGGGATCGACCGCGAGCTCGTAGTCGCGCTCCAGCCGCTCCAGTTCGCTGCGGGCCTTGTCGAGCGCCGGACCGATGAGGGCGCCGCCTTCGGAGCCGAGCACCACGTTCTCCAGCACCGTGAAAGGCTCGACCAGCATGAAATGCTGGTGCACCATGCCGATACCGCAGGCGATGGCGTCGGCGGGCGTCCTGATCCGCACCGGCTCGCCGCGGATGCGAATCTCTCCCCGGTCGGCTGCGTAAAAGCCGAACAGGATCGACATGAGGGTGGATTTGCCGGCGCCGTTTTCACCGATGACGCCGTGAATCGAGCCTTGCGCGACGGTGAGGTTCACTTCCTTGTTGGCGTGAACGGACCCGAAACGCTTGTCGATGCCGATGAGTTCAATGGCGGGGATCATCGCCCCACCACCCCGAGAGATTTCACGCATCTCGTCACGCGGATTGCTGCGTGCACCAGCCATCTATAACCACGTCATGGCCGGGCTCGACCCGGCCATCCTCTTCTTTAGGTTGGCCAAGAAGAAGAGCCATCAACCCATCAGCGGGATGGGTCCAGCAAAGGATGGCCGGGTCAAGCCCGGCCATGACGGTTTGTTGTATGAGGTTCGCGCTCGAGGAAGGGGCCCGCTTTTCGGTCAGTCACTGCGCAGGGCATTTCTCGTCGGACATGTAGTCGTGCACTGCAAGCTTGCCGGCGATGATGTCGGCCTTGGCCGCATCGACCTTGGCCTGCATGTCGGCGGTGATGAGGGCCTTGTTGTTGTCGTCCAAGGCATATCCGACGCCGTCCTCGGCGAGGCCAAGGTTCTTGATTCCCGGCTTGAACGTGCCGTCCTTGCCGGTTTTCATGACCTCGTAGGTCGCCACATCGACGCGCTTCAGCATCGAGGTGAGCACCTTGCCGGGATGCAGACCGTTCTGGTTCGAAATCGACTCCGATGCCAAGCACGCCGCCATCAGCGGCAGCCTGCAGCACGCCGACGCCGGTGCCGCCCGCCGCATGGTAGACGACATCGGCGCCCTGGGCGATCTGTGCTTTGGTGAGTTCGCCGCCCTTCACCGGGTCATTCCAGGCCGCTCCGGTGTCCCCGGTCATGTTCTGGAGCACCGTAGCTTCCGGCTTGGTGGCCTTCACACCCTGCACGTAGCCGCAAGCGAACTTGCGGATCAGCGGGATATCCATGCCGCCGACGAAACCGACCTTGCCTGACTTCGAGGCCATGGCGGCAAGCATGCCGACGAGATAGGAGCCTTCGTCTTCCTTGAAGACGATCGACTGCACATTGGGAAGGTCGACCACCATGTCGATGATCGCGAACTTCTGATCCGGATGTTCCTTGGCGACCTTTTCCAGGGCGGCCGCCTGGGCAAAGCCCGCGGCGAGGATCGGGCTGTAGCCCTGATCGGCGAAGTTACGCAGCGCCTGCTCGCGCTGGGCTTCGTTTGAGATCTCGAATTCGCCGTAGGCGACGCCGGTCTCGGTCTTGAACTTTTCCGCGCCGTTGTAGATGCCTTCGTTGAAGGACTTGTCGAATTTTCCGCCGATGTCGAAAAGCACGGCGGGTTTGTCGTCGGCCGCCAACGCGGCGCCGGTGATCAGCGCCAGCGCGGCTGCGGTGGCGAGAAGCCTTGAGAACATACGATGCACTCCCTGGATCATGTGGGTGAAGCTCAGCCAACCTGTCCCGCCTTGCGCCCTCCGGCGCCGGAGACCAGGCTTGCATCGACTTCACGATACTGGCCTGGGGATGTCAACTCGCACACATGGCGGCGCTGGCCTTGCCGGGTTCGAGTAGCTACCGTGGCCGGCTGCGATGATCCTTTGCTGCGGCGACGCCTTGTTTGACATCTTTGCCGAAGGTGGTGGAAGCGCCAACCATGTGCGGCTCGATGCACACGTCGGCGGCTCGCCGCTCAACGTTGCCATCGGCCTGTCAAGGCTAGGCCGGAAGTCGTCTTACCTGACGAAGATCTCGCGCGACATGCTCGGCGGCAGGATCATTGCCCATCTGGAGAACGAGGGCGTCGACACGTCATTGGCGGTGCGCGCCGACAACCCGACGACACTCGCCATCGTGGCACTGGATCCGGGAGGGGTTGCCTCCTACGCATTCTACACCGAGGGAACTGCCGATCGATCCCTGCTTGAGAGCGAGCTGCCAGGGGAGCTTCCGGCGGCAATCCGCGTCATTCATGTTGCCTCCTACTCGACGGCCCTTGAACCAACGGCATCGGCGCTGCAGTCGCTGGTCGAGAGCCAGTCGCGGCGCCGGTTCATTTCCTATGACCCCAATGTGCGGCCCTCCATCGTGCCCGATCGGGCCGTGTGGCGCGAGCGCCTGAAACGACTTCTTCCCCACGCCCACCTGATCAAGGTGAGCGAAGAGGACATCGCCTTCCTGTTTCCAGGTTCAGATCCGGTCGCTGTAACGGCCGAGTGGGCGCAGCAGGGACCGTCGCTCGTCGTCCTCACGCGGGGCATTGACGGCGCACTGGGGATCACCGCCAGGGGCATCCGGCACGCCGTGCCGGGGTGCGCGGTTGCCGTCGTCGATACGGTTGGCGCCGGCGATACCTTTCAGGCGGCTCTGCTGACCTGGCTGGGTGAAAAGCAGCGACTCGAACGCGAGTCTGCCGCGGCGTTGGGCGAAGACGAGCTTTACTCGCTGCTCAGTTTTGCTGCCCGGGCGGCGGCGGTGACCTGCACGCGGCGCGGCGCCGACATGGCGCGGCGAAACGAGGTCGGCGATCCTTAAAACCGCCCGAGATGGGGAGGCTTCAAACGAGTGGCCAGTGTCACCGGATTTGCAGCCGTACCTCGGGCTTGGATCCACTGTTGTTTCGCCTTGCGTGTGGCTTGGCTAGAATAGTCCCGGTGTCTCGGGGAGAACGGTGGCGTGGTGAAGAAGGGCAAGGTCGAACTTCACGCGATTGCGGGCGCATTGCAGGCAAGCAAGGCCGGCGTCGCCCAATCCGTCGTCAACCGCATTCTCGACCTGATCCGCACGGGCATGCTTCGGCCTGGGGACCGGCTCCCCTCTGAGCGCGAGCTGATCGACATCCTCGACATCAGCCGGCCGAGCCTCCGCGAAGCGCTGCGCGCTCTCTCCATCCTCGGCGTGGTTGACACGCGCCACGGCGGCGGCGCTTACGTCACCGACCTTGAAGCGCGCACGTTGCTCGCGCCGCTCGATTTTTTCCTGTCGCTCTCGCAGAGCAACCTCGGCGATGCGTTCGAGAGCCGGCGCATTGTCGAGCTCGAGATCGTGCGCAAGGCGGCGGGCAAGGCTACAGCGGGCGACCTCGACGATCTGAAGGGCATGATCGCGGCGCATGAGAAGATCCAGAGCGACCCGGTCGGCTTCCGCATCCTCGACAGCCGCTTCCATGCCCGGCTTTCGGCTGCGGCGGGGAACGTCGTCCTCGAGCGGATCGCCTACGGCCTCTATAACATGGGCCTCGATATCCGCCGTCGGGCGACGATGAGCCTGGCGCTCATCCGGCAAAGCACCGGCGACCATATCCGCATCGTCGACGCCATCGCAGCGCAGGATCCCGACCGTGCAGCCAAGGCCATGGGCATACACCTCGACCATATCGAGCAGACGACACGACGAGCGATGAAGGAGGAAATCTCGGCGCTGACCCGCGCCGCGCGCGGCTGACCGCGCCTAGGGCGGCGACATCGCCGCTGCTGGCTGGCCGTCCCTTGACTTCAACCCGTGCTTGACGGAATGATCGGCCAGAGTGGTCTGTCCACTTTGCGAGACTGTCAAGGGAGGGTCAGAAAATGACACAGGTAACTCGCCGTACTCTGGTCAAGAGTGCTGCGGCTTTGGGAGCTTTCAGCGCGTTGCCGTCGCTTCGAGCTGTGGCGGCGAACAACCCCTACCAGATCGGAATCGTCGGCAAAGTCCGTATTCCCTGGTTCGATAACGTCGAGAAGGGCGTGCTCAAGGCCGGCCAGGAACTCGGCGTCAACGCCACGATGATCATCCCGACCGAGGCCGACGCCGCGCAGCAAGTCCGCGCGGTGGAAGACCTGATCGCCAAGAAAGTCGACGTGATCGGCGTCATCCCGAACGACGGCGCGGCGCTCGAGCCCGTCTTCAAGCGCGCGCAGGACGCCGGCATCCATGTCATCGTCCATGAGCTGCCGGGACAGAAGAACGCCGATTGGGACATCGAGCTGATCCAGGACAAGCAGTTCGGCGAGGCCCACCTCGAAGCATTCGCGGAAGCGATCGGCGGCGAAGGCAAGTACGTCGTTTACGTCGGCGGCCTGACGGTAACGCTACACAACCTCTGGGCCGACTACGCGATCGCGCTGCAGAAGGAGAAGTATCCGAAGATGCAGCAGATCGGCGACCGCTACGGCGTCTCGAACAGCGTCGAGGACAGCCAGAAGACGGCGATCGACGTCATGCGCGCAAACCCTGACCTCAAGGGCTTCCTGATCTTCGGCGCCAACGGCCCGATCGGTGCCGGCCAGGCAGTCGCCGACCGGGAAATGATCGGCAAGGTCATCGTCGTTGGTCCGTTCATTCCGAGCCAGGGCCAGAAACTGATGAAGTCGGGCGCGATCACCCGCGGTTATCTCTGGAACCCCATCGACGCAGGCTACGCCATGGTCCAGCTCGGCAACATTCTTGCCAAGGGAATCACGCCGACGGACGGCATGGATATTCCCGGCCTCGGACCAGTGCAGCTCGGGCCGGAGGAGCGGACGCTCCGCGCCAACAAGATGCTCGACATCAAGCCGGACACGATCGACGAACTTGCCAAGCTGATCTGACCCGGAGACCGCTCGCCCGAAGTTTGGCTATAGTCCGTTCGAGCGAACAGTGCGGCGCGGCGTTCCGGCCTGCCTCCTTGCCGGGGCGCCGCTCCCCGCTCCGTTAAGCGCGGAGCATTGACCGATGACATCTGGCGAGACGCCGCTACCAGCGGCACGGCCGTTTCTCGAGCTCAAGAACATCGGCAAGCGCTTCGGCGGTGCCGTTGCGCTCAAGGAAATCGACTGGACGGTAAATACGGGCGAAGTGCACTGCCTCGTCGGCGAGAACGGTTCCGGCAAGTCGACGCTGATCAAGATCATCGCCGGGGTGCACGCCTCCGATTCCGGCGGCGAGATCAAGGTTGACGGCGTCGTCCATCAGAGCCTGAGCCCGCACCACGCGAAGATGCTGGGCATCCAGGTCATCTACCAGGACCTGTCGCTCTTCCCGAACCTCACCGTCCTCGAGAACATCGCGATCGACAACGAGCTCGGCGGAGCGATGCGCCCGGCGCCGCGACGGGCGATGCGCGTGACCGCCAAGGCCGCCTTGGCCCGGATCGAGGCGACGCTGCCGCTCAACGCGCGAGTGGGGACGCTGCCGGTCGCGCAACGTCAGCTCGTCGCCATCTGCCGCGGGCTCGCCGTCAACGCCCGCCTGCTGGTGATGGACGAGCCCACCTCGTCGCTGACGCGGCACGAGGTGGATCTTCTACTCCGCCATGTCCGGCGCTTGAAGGCGCTTGGCGTCGCACTCGTCTTCGTCAGTCATCGCTTGGCCGAAGTGATGGAAATCGCCGAGCGCGTCACGGTGCTTCGTGACGGGCGCAAGGTCGGCACCTTCTCGGCCGATGAAGTTGACGACCACCGCCTTGCCGAGCTGATGACCGGTAACCGTATCGAGCACAGTATTCCCGATCATCAATTCGCGGACCGGCGGCCGGTGCTCGAAATCCGTGGCGCCAAACGAGCCGGCGAATTTGAGGACGTGTCATTCACGCTGCACGGCGGCGAGGTACTCGGTTTGATCGGGCTCCTTGGCTCAGGCCGGACGGAACTTGCGTTGGCGCTCTTCGGCATGAGCCGGCTTGATCGCGGTGAGGTGCTGCTCGAAGGGAAACCCGCGAAGCTTTCGTCGAACCGCGCATCGATTGCAGGCCGGCATCGCCTACGTCTCCGAGGACCGGCTCGGACTTGGCGTCAACCTGAAGCAGTCGATCGCCGATAACGTTTCGCTCACTGTGGTGGACCGGCTGGCAAACCGGTCGGGCTTCGTTACACAGGAACGGCGCAAAGCATTGGCGGCGGAGTGGGTTCAACGGCTGAACATCAAAACGCCGGCGATCGGCGCCGCGGTGCAAACACTATCCGGAGGCAATCAGCAGCGCGTCGTCCTCGCAAAGTGGCTGGCGACCCGGCCAAAGGTGCTGATCCTCGACGGGCCGACCGTCGGCGTCGACATCCGCAACAAGCAAGGCATCTACGAGATCATCCGCGACCTCGCCCGCGACGGCATGGCGATCCTTCTCATCTCGGACGAGATCGACGAGGTCTATTTCAACTGCGACCGCGTCCTCCATATGCGCGCCGGCAGGATTGCCGGCGAGTACGTTCCGGGGACGGCCGCCGAGCGAACGCTCCGCGAGGCGGTCTATGCCTAGGCTGCCGGGCGCGATCGTCGGACGGACGGAGAGTGCGCTCGCGGCCGTGATCATCGTCGCCGGGGCGATCTTCTCCTTCGCCTCCCCTTATTTCCTCACGCTCGCGAACGCCGTTCGACCTGATCGAGGCTTATGCAGTCACGACCATCCTCGCCGCAGGCGTATTTGTGGTGCTCGTTTCGGGAGGCATCGATATTTCGTTCACTGCGACGGCGTCGGTCGCTCAATACGCAGCCGCCTATGCAGCGATCGAATACGGCGTTCCAGTCCTGCCAACCATCGCGCTTGCCTGCGTGGTCGGTATCGTGCTCGGCGCGATTAACGGGCTCCTCACCCACTATCTCCGAGTAGTGTCGATCATCGTCACGATCGCCACGTCGAGCATTTACTACGCGCTCCTAATCTACCTAACGGACGGGACCGAGATCTACAACCTGCCCGACTGGTGGACTGAGCGGGTCGTGCTCTTCCGCCATGAGAGCGCGGCCGGCGACATCGTCCGAGTGACCTTCCCGATTGTCGTCATGGTTGCAGTGGTGTTGGTAACCCAGCTTCTGATGAGCCGGCTGCGGATCGGGCGCCAGATTTACGCGCTTGGCGGCAACCCGGAAGCGGCAAGCCGGATCGGCATCAATATCGTCGGCGTGCAGGTTTTCGTGTACGCCTATCTCGGCCTTCTCGCGGGCATCGCCGGGATGGTGCAGGCTCACCGCGTCCATCAGGTGGTACCAACGGCGATGGTCGGCGAGGAACTGAGCGTGCTCGCGGTTGCGATCCTCGGGGGGCAAGCCTCGTCGGCGGCATCGGTACCATGGGCGGCGTCGTGCTTGGCGTGCTCCTCCTCGCCATGCTGCAGAACGGGCTCAACCTTCTCGGCGTGTCGTCGTACTTCTTCGGCGTCGTCATCGGGCTCGCCATTCTCGTCTCCGTCAGCGCCACCGGCTTTGCCGAGCAGCGCCTGCGCCGCCGCCCGACCATCGAGCCCGCGTGATGGACGACGCCGCACGGCGGGTCGGCGAGACGAACCGCAACGTCGTCGGCGGGCGGCGGCTCGGCGCCCAGCTCGATCGGGTGATCGCAGCAATCCGCACGACCTCCGGCAATATCGGCGGCCTGTTACTCGTGCTCGCCGGCCTCGTCATACTCTTCTCCATCCTGCTGCCGGGGATGTTCCTGCAGGTGAGCACCCTCCAGGCGATGATGTTCCAGCTGCCGGAGCTTGGGCTCCTGTCGCTGGCCATGGCCATTCCGCTGATCTCCGGCGGCATCAACCTCGCGATAGTGGCGACCGCGAACCAGGCGGCGTTGCTGATGGCCTGGATCCTCACGGCCGTCATGCCGCCCGAAGCGAGCGGGGCGAGCCTCGGCCTTTGGCTCGCGGGAGCGCTCGCCGCGGGCTTCCTGCTGTGCGTGGCGATCGGACTGGTGACCGGAGCCCTCGTCGCCATCCTCAGGGTGCACCCGATCCTCGTCACCCTCGGCACGATGACGCTGATCAACGGCTTCAGCATCTACTTCACGCGCGGCCGCACACTCACCGGATTTCCTGATGCGCTGATCGTCGTTTCCAACGAGACGTTGCTCGGTGCGCCGATCTCGTTCGTGCTTCTCGTGCTTGTCGCCGCCGCAGTGCACGTCCTCCTGACCCGGACACCACTTGGCGTCCGCATCCACATGGTTGGCTCGAACCTCGAAGCCACGCGGTTTTCCGGCGTGGATACGGCGCGCGTGCAGATCTGGGTATATGTCCTGTCGAGCGTGCTCTGCTGGATCGCGGCGGTGCTGATGATGGCACGATTCAACGCCGCCGGCGCCGATATCGCGCAGTCGTACCTGCTCATCACGATCCTCGCGGCGATTCTCGGCGGGATCGACCCTTATGGCGGCTTCGGCAGGATCGCGGGACTGTTCGTCGCCCTCTGCATCCTCCAGGCGATCTCAAGCGGGTTCAACCTGCTCGGCCTCAGCCCGCACCTGACGCTTGCTTTCTGGGGCTTCATCCTGCTCGCGGTGATGGCAGTCAAACGTGCCGGGCCGTGGTGGCAGGGCCGACGGCGGATGCCGTGAGGATGAGATCGCTTTCGATGACACACTTGCTTCTCAGCGACGGCGCCACCGAGGCAGATTAGAGATAGCGAACCATGAGCGCGCCCGCGAACACCAGGACTACGCCCAGCCCACGTCCGAGCGACAGGCTGCGCTCGGCGAGGCCCAGCAGCCCGAAGTGATCGAGCACGAGGCCGGCCGCGAGCTGTCCGGCGATGGCCAGCGATACCAGCGCCGCCACGCCGAGCCGGGGCGCCAGTATGATGGCGGCGGTTACGTAGCAGGCGCCGAGCAGGCCGCCGCTGAACACGACATAGGGCGGAACCGAGCGCAGTCCGGCGAGGTGCATCTGGTGCGCGCGAACAGAAAGGTGACGATGAGCAGCGCCGAGACGCCGACGAGGAACGACAAGGTGGCCGCGGCAAGAGGCGAGCCGAGAGCGGCGCCCGCCTGGGCGTTGATGGGCGCCTGAACAGCCAGCAGCGCGCCCGACAGGATGGCCGCCAGCGCGGCAAGCAGAGGATACCGACAAGGTCATGGGGACACTCCGCGGACAAATCGGTTGATCAATCGCCGGCGATTTCCAGCGTGCGGCGCATCTTTTCGAGGATTTCCGCCCGCGCCCGATCATCAGGGGCCGCGGCTACGACCGCGCTGAGGTCAAGCGTCAGCTTCGCCAGGTCGTTGTGCCAGTCCGGACGTCCGACCGCCTCGGGCAAGGGCCGCTCGGTCCTGACCGCAGGCAGCAGCACCGGCGTCAAGCCGGATATGTCGAACCTCTCATCGAGCGCCGGCCGGAAGATACGGTCGGCTGCCACGACTTCGCCCGCCAGGCGGCGGGTCAGCCCGTCCATGTTGTCGTCCTCGCCGTGGGTGAGAAAGACCCCGCCGCGCAGCGGCAGCCGAGCCATCATCCAGGCCTTGAGCTCGGGCCCGTCGGCGTGCCCGGAGTAGTCGTCAATCTTTTCGATGGTGGCGCGCACGTCGATCTCCTCGCCGTGGATCTTAACTCGTCGCACACCGTCCTGAAGCAGCCTCCCGAGCGTCCCCTGCGCCTGGTAGCCCGCCAGCAGCACGGTGGTGGCGGGCTGCCACAGCCGGTTCTTGAGATGATGGCGGATGCGCCCGGCCTCGCACATGCCGCTGGCGGCGATGACGATGTGAAAGCCTTGCAGCCGGTTCAGGGCTTTCGATTCCTCCACCTTTTCGATCATCCGCACGTGCGGCGAGGCAAATGCCCGCAACAGCTGATCGCCGTTTTCGAGCTGGGCCGCGAATTTGTTGAAGAACCCCGTGGCTTTGAAGGCAAGCGGAAAGTCGATGAAAACCGGCATGTCCGGCAGACGCTTGCTGTCGATGAGAATGGCCAGGTCGGTCATCAGCTCCTGGGTGCGCTCGACCGCGAACGAGGGAATGAGCAAGGCTCCGCCGCGTCGACGGGCCGCGATGACTTCACGGGCCAGATGGTCGCGCCGGGCGCCCTCGGATTTGTCGGGACGGTCGATCGCGCCATAGGTCGAACTCGCAGACGATGTAGTCGAGCGCGGAGGGCGCGTCCGGGTCCGGCTGGAGAAGCTTGAACGCGGGCCCGATGTCGCCGGAGAACAGAACCCGCGTTGGCGCGGCTGACCCGGCGGCGCTTGCTTCCACTTCGACCGACGCCGAGCCCATGAGGTGGCCGGCGTTCCAGAAGCGAAACCGCAGGCCTTCAGCCGGCATGATCCATTCGCCGTAGTCATGATGCTCGAACTGCCGCAAAGCCCTGTCAGCATCTGCCAAAGTGTAGATGGGAACCACTTCGGGAAGCCCGCGCCGGCGGTTGCGCTCATTGAGCTTGTCCACCTCGGCTTCCTGAATGTGGCCGGAGTCCGGCAACATGATGGAGCACAGATCGACGGTCGGCTCGGTGGCGTGAACCCGGCCCCGGAAGCCGTCCTTCACGAGCTTCGGCACCAGTCCCACGTGGTCGATGTGGGCGTGAGTGAGGACCAGCGCCGTGATGTTTTCGGCAACGAACGGGAAGGGACGGTAGTTCAGCGAGCTTTCGGTTTTCGAACCCTGGAACATGCCGCAGTCGAACATGACCCGCGACCGCCCATTGTCGATGACATAGCAGGATCCGGTCACCGTACGCGCCGCGCCGTGAAACTGCAGGGTAAGCGTCATTTCGATGCCGGCTCAGCGAGGCGGGGCCCGGCCAGAAGCTGCCCGGTCCTCGATTCGATGCTCGCCCAGATGTCCTCGGCCCGGTCCGCGTACTCGAACAGCGCCAGGTCGCTGGCGGTTACCATCCCCCGCCTGACGAGCTCGTCGAAGTTGATGATGCTGGACCAGAACCGGCGATCAACGAGGGTGATCGGGATCGCCGGCATCTTGCCGGTCTGCCTGAGGGTGAGGATTTCGAACAGCTCATCGAGCGTGCCGAAGCCGCCGGGGAACACGACGAGCGCGCTGGCGCGCATGGCAAGGTGCATCTTGCGCATCGCGAAGTAGTGGAACCGGAACGTGAGATCGGGCGTGGAATAGGCGTTGGGTTCCTGTTCCAGCGGCAAGGTGATGTTGAAGCCGATGCTCGGGGCGCTGGCCTCGGTCGCCCCGCGGTTGGCAGCCTCCATGATGCCCGGTCCGCCGCCGGTGGCGATGACGTTGTGGCGAAGGCCGGCCCGCAACTGCTTGGCGCCGCCACGCTCGGAGGCAATGCGGGCAAAGCTGCGAGCCGTTTCGTACCATGTATCTTCTATTTCGATGCGCGCGGTGCCGAATACCACGATGGTCGAGCCGATGTTCCAGGCGCGCAGAATCTCCTCGGCCTTGGCGTACTCGAGCAGGAAGCGCACGCCGCGGGTGGAGTCTCCAAGAAGAAACTCCTGATCCAGGATGGGGAGGCGAAAGGATGGTGAGGCGAGCTGGGCCGAATTGTCGTCAGGAATGGTCAATGCCGCACCGATGCTGGTCCTTTCGGCGAGGGACGGGAGACATGCTTGTAGCGCCAATCACGCGCGGCTCAAACCCCTGGCAAACGATGCGACGATCTCGATATGCGGCGACCACTTGAACTGGTCGATGGCGACGAGGTCAGTCAACCGGTAGCCGCCGGAGACCAGAATGGCGGCGTCGCGCGCGAAGCTCGCTGCGTCACACGACACCAAAATGACTGTTCCAACCCGCGATCGCGCCAGCTGCCGTGCCTGGCCTTCGGCTCCCTGACGCGGCGGGTCGAGGACTACCGCATCGAATGCAGCCAGCTCGCTCGGCGTCAGGGGCTCGCGCAGCAGGTCGCGCTTTTGGGTGATGACGGGCTTCAGCCTGGGCGTGTGGCGAAACGCATATTCGAGCGCGGCAAGGGCAGGCGCATCGAGATCGACCGCCGTCACCGGCTGGTGCTCGGCGAGCCGGAGGGCAAACGGGCCGATGCCGCAGAACAGGTCGGCGACGCTGCGTGCCTGGCGCGTGCGATCAACGACCTGTTCAGCCAGGATTCGCTCAGCCTCGGCCGTCGCCTGGAGGAATCCGCCCGGCGGCAGCGGCACCATCGCCATGCCGCACCTGACCATCGGCTTTCCCGTTTCAAGCAGCGGCTCGCCGTGTATCGACAGCCGCACGACCGCGTGCCGGTTGAGCAGCCGGGCGAGCTTGTCATCGGGCCAACGAGCGCCCTTGCGGAGCCCGCGCACGTCACAGTCGAGCCCCGTCGCCGTCGCGGTCAGCAGAACGTCAAATGACGCGTCGGTGGCAATGAACTGCGAGGCGATGATCCGCGCTACTTCGGGTGCTGCGGCGAGCGCCGGCGCCAGCACCGGGCAGGCATCGATGGCGACGAGCTGATGGCTGCCTGGCGCCATGAAGCCGATTGCCGCCTTGTCGCCGTTGCGGCGGACATGAAAACAGACGCGCCGGCGACCTTCGCCATGGGCGTCGAGCAGCTCAGGCGTATGGCCGGTGATGCCTTTGCCCTTGAGTGCCGAGCCGAGCAGCGCAAGTTTCCACTCGCGATATGCGCCGGCCGCCAGATGCTGAACGCTGCAGCCGCCGCAGGCGCCGAAATGGCGGCACACCGGCTGGCGGCGATCGGGCGAGGCGACAGCTATCTCCACGATAGCTCCGCGGCCATCGTTCACATCAGCCACCACGCGTTCGCCCGGCAGCGTGAACGGCACGATGATCGTTTTTCCGTCCGCCTGCGCGAGGCCGTCGCCGCGATGGCCGAGGGCGGTGATGTCCAACGTCAGACGCGCCATGCTGCGCCGCCACCTGGAGAAAGTGGGACGAAGGCGTGCTTTTTCGTGGTTTTTGGGCCTCTCACGAGCCTCAAACAGGGGCGAACCTCTGGACTTTCGCCTGGAACGGTCGCAAAACCACCCCCGGCTATCATGCGTTTTGGATTCTCGGCTGAGCGAGGACGCAGGGTGGTAGCACGAATATTCGAGGAGAAAATCATGGCTGATACGGCCCGGATGACGGTGCAGCTTTCGAAGATGGTTGCTGAGCTTGCAGAAAAGCACTCGCTGACAAAGAAGCAGGTGACGGAGATATTCAGTGACTTCATCGACATGACGGTCAAGCACCTCAAGAAGGGCAACAAGGTGCGCATCAAGGGGCTGGGCGTGATGCAGGTTCGTGACCGTCCGGCGCGCATGGGACGAAACCCGGCAACGGGCGAGCAAATCAAGATCAAGGCTTCAAGGAAAGTAGCGTTTCGCGTCGCCAAGGAAGTCAAGGAAGCGATCTGAGGATTTCGGTCCAGCGCCTCGCACAGCCTTGCGGGGCGTAAGTCTGTAAACCGTAGAGAAACCGCTCCCCTTCGGGAGCGGTTCTCATTTGGCGTAGTATTCTCAACCGATGCGCAGCATGTCTTCGACCTCGTGAAGAGAAGGTGCTGCGGCCGCGGCGCCGTATTTGGTCGTTGCCAGGGCGCCGCAGGCGGAAGCGAAGCGAGCCGCCGCCATGAGACCCTCGCCGCGCGCGAGCGCAAAGGCCAGTCCGCCATTGAAGCAATCGCCGGCGGCGACGGTGTCAACGGGTTTCACCCTGAAGGGCGGTATGAAGGAGTGAGTTTCAGGGGAGCTTACCAGGGCTCCTCTCTCCCCGAGTTTGAGCAGAACCTTCGCAGCACCCCTGCGGTGCAATTGTTGTGCTGCTGCAAGAGCCGCGCCGCTGTCGCGAGGGTAGACGCCGGTCAGCGCCTCGGTTTCGGTTTCATTCGGCGTGACGATGTCGGCGGCCTTGAGCATGGTTTCCGCCAGCTCCGCCTGGGGCGCCGGTGCCGGATCGATGATCACCGTTGCTCCGGCCTCTCGGGCGCGCGCGGCGGCCCGCCAATTCGCCTCCGGCGGCACCTCGAGCTGCAACAGCAGGACTTTTGCGGCATCGAAGAGAGGCTGGCTGCGCTCCACGTCGCTCCCGTCGAGCGCCAGGTTGGTGCCGCCAATGATGGTGATGGTGTTTTCGCCGGACGGCTCGACGTGGATGATGGCAACTCCGGTGCCGTGATCGGCATCGACGCGAAGGCTCGCCGTGTCGATACCGTAGTCGGCGAGGAGGCGTCCCGCCTCGATGCCGAACGGGTCGCTGCCTACCCGAGCGATCAGCGATGTCCGCGCCCCGAGGCGCGCGACGGCCGCTGCCTGGTTGGCGCCCTTGCCGCCGAGGCCCAGCGTGTAGCGCCGCCCATGCAGCGTCTCGCCGGGGCGCGGCAGGCGTTCGCAGTACGCGGTCACGTCGATGTTTATGCTTCCGAACACAGCGACGTTCACCGCTTTCTCTCCGCTTTGCTGGTCAGCCGGGCGGTCATCAGATCGAGCAGCTTCCCGGCATCGACGCTGGTAAGCAGGATATGAGGACCTTCGCCGCCTTTGAAATGCGTCTGGCCGCGAGCGGGACCATCTTCGGTCTCGACGACAAACCGGCCGCGCTCGATCGAGAACAGGTCCGGCCAGATCAGGCAGCCGATCACTGCCGCGTCATGGATGGCGGCCGGATGTCCCTCGGCGCCTGCCAGCGCCAGCATTTTGGCAGCGAGTTTGGCGGCGGGCTTCGTGGACCTTGCCAGGCGGCGCAGATGCGGCTTGCCCATCACGAGCTGCCGGGTGAGATCATAGGGCGCAACGACGGTCGGGATCTGTGAGGCGAATACCTGTCGCGCCGCGTGGGGGTCGAACCAGACGTTGAACTCGGCTGCGGCGGTTGCGTTCCCTTTGCCAAGGGCGCTTCCCATGATCATCAGCCGGTCGATCTTCGCCTGCAGCTCGGGTTCCTTGTGCAGGAGCTGCGCGAGGTTGGTAAGCGGTCCGAGAAGGCAGAACAACACCGAATGATCGGCGGCCTGCCGAAGTGTGCGCGCGAGATAGTCGAAGGCCGATTCGGAGACGGCCCCACGCCGCGGCCGCTTCAGACCGAGATCGCCGTCGCCGCCCCAGACATCGGTCGCATAGCTTGCCTTGACCCTGAGCGGGCGATCGCTGCCGGCAAAAACCGGCGACTTCAGACCGAGGGTCGCGCAGGCCGACAACGCATTGTCGGTAGTGCGTTCGATGGTCGAATTGCCGGCCACCGTGGTGATCGCAGTGATCGCCAGCTCCGGGGAGGCCGCGGCAAGCGCCAAAGCCACGGTATCATCCAGGCCGGGATCGCAATCGATCACGATGGCTCGACGCATTTGGCCACTCATTGCAAGGGTCAAGGAGGGCATGATCCGACTTGGGTCGGCCACCGCCAATCACTATCGCAACTGCCCGGCCGGACCAACAACTTGCGCAAGGCGCGCAGGATCAACTACCAAAGGCCCCGCGGCAGGATGGTAACGGCGATGAAGGTATTGGTTCTGGGAGCCGGGATTGCCGGCGTCACGACGGCCTATCAACTCAGTCGCGACGGCCATGAAGTCGTAGTGGTGGATCGCGAATCGGAACCGGCGGCGTTTTCAAGCTACGCCAATGCCGGTCTCTTTGCGCCCGGCCATTCGTATTCGTGGTCATCGCCGGCAGCGCCGGCAATGCTGGTGCGTTCCCTGTGGCGCAACGACCAGGCACTGCGCCTGCGGCCAACCCTCGATCCCGATTTCTGGCGCTGGATGTGGAGGTTCTGGCGGCAATGCACCGCCGAGCGGCTCGCGCTCAACACGGCGCGCAAGGCGCGGCTGTGCAACTATTCGCTCGCCGTCTTTCACGAAACGCTGCAGGCCGCCGATCTCCGGTTCGATCGGCGCACCGGCGGCCTGATCTACTTCTATCGCCGTGAAGAAGCGCTGGCAAAGGCGGTGGCGAAGGCGGCCATCCTCCAGGACAACGGCTGCGCCATCGCGGTGCTCGATCGCGACGAAGTGATCGCCAAGGACCCGGCGCTGGGGCAGGCGAAAGACCTGATTGCCGGCGCGCTGTTTGCCGAAGACGATGAGAGCGGCGACTGCCGGTTGTTTGCCCGCGAGCTGGCCAAGTGGCTGACGGCGCGCGGCGTTGCGTTCAAGCCCGGCGTGACTATCGAGGGCATCGATACCGAGGGCGAGCGCGTGTCCGGTATCAGAACCGATCGAGGCCGGGAGACGGCGGAAGCCTATGTGCTGTGCCTCGGCGTGTTCAGCCCGCACCTTTCCCGCTCGATCGGCCAGGATCTGCCGATCTATCCCGTGAAAGGCTATTCGGTCACCCTGCCGGTAGCCGGCCGCAACCAGGCGCCGGCCCTGGGCGGCGTTGATGAACAGAACCTCATGGCCTACTGCCCGCTCGGCGATCGCCTCAGGGTGACTGCCACGGCCGAGTTCTCCGGCTACGGACGATCGCACTCGCCCGCCGATTTCCGCCACATGCTGTCCTGCATCCGGGCCTTGTTTCCGAATGGCGCCGATTATTCGAGGCCCGAATACTGGGCTGGCCTCAGACCGATGACGCCGGAAGGTACGCCGATTGTCGGCGCCGGGCGGCATCGCAACCTCTGGTACAACACCGGGTTGGGCCACATGGGATGGACGATGAGTCATGCGACGGCGCGCATCACTGCCGACCTGATCGGTGGCCGCCGCCCGGCGATTGCACTCGATGGCATGACAGTGGCCGGAACAACTTAGTCCGTATACTGATTTTTATGCAAACAAGTTGACGCAAGGGAAGGTTGCGTGTGTCAAATTGACCCCGCACAAGACACATTTCCGCCCCAGGCCGCCCATAGCCAGACGCCTCGCCAAACAAGAAAGAGGTGATCAATGGCTTTGGTTTTTTCCAGGATTGTTTTTGCAGGCGCATTCGCGATCGGCGTTGGCGCAATTGGAGGCATTCACTCTTCCGTGGCCGCACAAACGGGACTTGCCTCTTATTACAAGAGCGGCAAGGTCACGGCCAACGGCGAGTCCTTCAACCCGCACGGACTCACCGCCGCGCACCGCACGCTGCCATTCGGCACCAAGGTGCGTGTCGTCAACAACCGCACCGGCAAAGCCGTGGTAGTGCGGATCAATGACCGGGGACCATTCATTCGCGGCCGTATCATCGACCTGGCGCTTGGCGCCGCCAGGCAGGTAGGCCTCACCGCCTCCGGCGTGGCCAAGGTGACCATCAGCGTGACTGAACTGAACTGATCTCAGACCTGTTCAATGTGCTCGGGGCCCGGCTTTGCGCCGGGCCTTTTGTTTCGCGCCGCACCTGCCAGGGTGGCTCTTGTCAAGCCTGACCGCTGCGGGCACACCTGTCGGCAGCCGGCAGGGGTGCAGCATGAAAGTCGTCTACTCCGAAGATCACCGGAAGCATTTTGCCCAGGGCGAACTCTATGGCGGCGAGTTCGTCACCCCGTTCGAGCGGCCGTCGCGCGTGGAATACATCCTCGCCAGGCTCAAGCAGCGCAAGTTCACCGATTTCGTGACGCCCGGCAAGTTCAGCCGCGCAGCGGCGAAGCGGGTGCACGAGGAGCCGCTGCTGAAGTTTCTCGAGACGGCGTGGGAAACGTGGGTAAAGGCGGGATATCGCGGCGAAATCATCCCGACCGGCTATCCGGCGCGCCGGATGCGGCCACGGGAGCCACGCAACATCGACGGCCGGGCCGGCTACTTCGCGCTATCCATGGAGACGGCGGTCACCGCCGGGACGTGGGAGGCGGCGATGTCGAGCGCGGCGGTGGTGCAGACGGCGCAACGACTGATCGGCGGCGGCGAGCCCGCCGCCTTCGCGCTGTGCCGGCCGCCCGGTCATCATGCCGCCGCCGATATGTACGGTGGCTATTGCTTCCTCAACAACGCGGCGATCGCGGCCCAGATGTTTGTCGACCAGGGAGCCAAGCGGGTCGCCATACTCGACGTCGACTTCCATCACGGCAACGGCACCCAGGACATTTTCTACCGGCGCAAGGACGTGCTGTTCGTTTCCCTGCACGGTCAGCCGGAGGATGCCTATCCGTATTTTCTCGGGTTTGCCGATGAGCGCGGCGAAGGCGAAGGCGAAAATTACAACGTCAACTACCCCATGCCGCCCGGAACGGCGTACGGCAAATGGGGCCAGGCGCTCGGCGAAGGACTGAAACGCATCCGCAAGTACGGCCCCGAGGCGCTCATCGTTTCGCTCGGCGTCGACACCTTCAAGGACGATCCGATCAGCTTCTTCAAGCTCACGTCGAAGGACTTCACGGACTACGGATCGCGGATCGCCGCCCTCGGGCGCCCGACCCTGTTCGTCATGGAAGGCGGCTATGCCATCGACGCGATCGGCATCAACACCGTCAACGTTCTCGAAGGTTTCCTCGGCTGACGAGGCGCCGATGGCCCGCGATCCCCGTTATGACATCCTGTTCGAGCCGGTGACGATCGGGCCCAAGACGGCCCGGAACCGGTTCTATCAGGTGCCGCACTGCAACGGCATGGGCCGCCTCTACCCAAGCGCCAACGCCACCATGCGCGGCATCAAGGCGGAAGGCGGCTGGGCGGTGGTGTGCACCGAGGAAACCGAGATCCATCCGTCGGCAGACATGTCGCCCTACAACGAGTTGCGGCTGTGGAGCGATGCCGACATGCCCGTGCATGAGCGCATCGTCGCTGCCATCCATGCCCATGGCGGGCTTGCCGGGCTCGAGCTCTGTCACAACGGCGTCTCGAGCGCCAACAACTCCTCGCGCGAGGTGCCGCTGGCGCCGCAGCACATGGCGACCCGGACCGCCTTCAGCGAGCCGCTGCAGGCGCGGGCGCTGGACAAGGAGGACTTCCGGAACATCCGTCGCTGGCACCGGCTGGCGGCGCTACGGGGCAAGCAGGCAGGCTATGATCTCATCTATGTCTACGCCGGTCATGGACTGACCATCGCGCAGCATCTCCTTTCCCGATATACCAATCAGCGTACGGACGAATATGGCGGATCGCTCGCGAACCGAGTGCGCTTCCTGCGCGAGCTCATTGCCGACACCCGGGATGCAGTGGGCGATGCCTGCGCCGTGCCGCTGCGCATCGCCGTTGACGAGATGGTGGGTGAAAAAGGCATCGAGCTTGCGGAAATGCGGGACATCGTCGGTCTGCTCGCCGAAGAACCGGACCTGTGGGACTTCTGTCTCGGCAACTGGCCGCACGATTCGGCGACTTCGCGCTTCGCCGAGGAAGGTTTCCAGGAACAGTACGTCCGCGGCCTCAAGCAGCTGACGACGCGGCCGGTGGTGGGGGTTGGCCGCTTCACTTCCGTCGATGCCATGGTGCGGCAGATACGCACCGGCATACTGGATATGATCGGCGCGGCGCGGCCGTCGATCGCCGATCCGTTCCTGCCGCGGAAAATCGAGGAAGGGCGGATCGAGGACATTCGCGAGTGCATCGGATGCAATATGTGCGTGGCGGGCGACTACACCATCACGCCGAGCCGCTGTACGCAGAACGCCACCTTCGGTGATGAATGGCGCCGCGGCTGGCACCCGGAAAGGTTCGCCAGGGCCGGCTCCGCCGGGCGGGTACTTGTCGTGGGCGCCGGCCCGGCGGGGCTGGAGGGGGCTCGCGTTGCCGCCATGCGGGGCTACGAGGTGGCGTTGGCCGAGGCTGCCGAGGAAGTGGGTGGGCGCGTGGCGCGCGAGCGCATGCTTCCCGGGCTCGCCGCATGGGGCCGGGTCGCCGACTACCGGGCCTATCAGCTGTCCCAGCGGGCCAATGTCGAAATCTATCGCGGCAGCGCCCTGAGCGCAGGCGACATCCTGGACTTCGGCTTCGCGCATGTCGCCATTGCTACCGGAGCGAAGTGGAGGCGGGACGGTGTGGCGCGCTATCACCTGGCGCCGATCCCGGTCGAGGCGGGGACCTTGGTGCTGACGCCCGACGATGCCATGGCGGGGCAGCTGCCCGGAGGCCGCGTCGCAATCTATGACGACGACCACTACTACATGGGCGGGGTCATGGCGGAACTTCTGGTGCAGTCGGGGTGCGAGGTGACGCTCATCACGCCCGCCGCGGTCATTTCGGCATTTACCCGGTACACGATGGAGCAGGCGTTCATCCAGGAGCGGCTTCTCCGGCTGGGGGTCGAGCTGCTTTCTGCCCATGCGGTCGTGCAGATCGCCGCCGATCATGTGGAGGCGCGCTGCATTTACACGGGCAGGCCGGTCCGGCGGGAAGCCGAACGCGGTGATGCTGGTCACGGCGCGTCTGCCCCGTGAAGAACTCTGGCTCGCGCTCAAGGACCGGCGCGATGACTGGGCAGCCTCAGGCATCCGTTCGGCGCAGCCGATCGGCGACTGCCATGCACCGGCCACGATCGCCCACGCGGTCCATGCCGGCCATCGCTTCGGCCGCGAGCTCGACGAACCGGAACGCGGCGACGAACTGCCGTTCCGGCGCGAGCTGTCGCAACTCTCAGCCGAGTTTCCCGTCAGCTTTCCGTAAAAGCAACCAGCATCCTCCTGTAGGCGAGGTTGTCACATCGGGTGGTTGTTGCGCGGTGATGAACAGGTGGGGCGCGGCGCGCTCATAGGCACGCGCGGCGCGGAACACGCTCAGATCATCGTAGGTGCGACCGATGAGCTGAATCCCGGTCGGCACACCTGATTTGGCTCTTCCCGAAGGCACAGCCATCACCGGACAGTTGTGGAGCATGTTGAACTGGTAGGTCAAAATCCAGCCATTCTCGGGATCGACCTTTACGCCGTTGATGCGAAAGTTCGGATCCCATGGATCGTGTTCGGCGGCCACCGCCGGCAAACCATTGGTCGGGCAGATGAAGATATCGTACTT
This sequence comes from uncultured Alphaproteobacteria bacterium, assembly GCA_963780765.1. Lineage (GTDB taxonomy): Bacteria > Pseudomonadota > Alphaproteobacteria > Rhizobiales > Aestuariivirgaceae > CAWHQZ01. The sequence continues at coordinate 292,333 of CAWADI010000034.1, forward strand.
CTCCATGAGCGGCCCGAATGTCTCATACATCCTGTGCAGCTGCTCCCATGAGCGCGTCATGTCGTCGAGCGTCGTGTTCGCCTCGCAGTTCCTCGCAAACTTCACCGAATAGTCGCACATATCCGCCGCGTCGTGCTGGGCGTGCCAGATCGTCTGCCTGCCGAAATGCATGGAGTTGTACCAATGGGCGGCGGCCCGCTCGCAATGGATGGTCCAGCCGAGCTCCACCTCATCCACGCTGCAGCCGAGAGCGCGGAACACGTCGAGGGCGGCCAGCGTATTCTTGACCACGGCAGTGTCGAGGTTCATGTAGCCAAGATCGAGCGAATAGGCGATGCGGAAGTCACTGACAGGCTCCGGCTCGTCCGGAATATCCACCCGGTCGCGCAGCGAATCGTGATCGCGCGGGTGGACGCCGGAAACGATGTTCTGGACCAGCGCCGCATCGACCGTGCTGCGGGCCATGGGCCCGCAATGGTTGTAGGTGTCGAAGCAGGCCGGCGGTCCGTCCGGGTTACGCCCATGCGGCGGCTTGTAGCCAACGACGCCGCAGGCCGCAGCGGGAATGCGTATCGATCCGCCGATGTCGGTGCCGGTCGCCAGCACAGTCGTGCCGGCAGCCAGGGCGGCGCCGCTTCCCCCTGAAGATCCTCCCGGACCGAATTCGAGATTGAAAGGATTGCGCGTGATCCCCCACATGCGGGTATGGCACGCTCCGGAAAGGCAGAACTCCGGAGTGGTGGTGCGCGCGTGGATGATGGCGCCGGCCTCTTCCAGCCGCTCGATCATCGGATCGGACTGCTCGCTTACGTTGTCCTTGAAGATGAGCGACCCGTAGGTGGTTCGCTTGCCGGCGACCCGCTGGGCGTCCTTGACGGCCACCGGAATACCTTCGAGCGGCCGGACGCGCGAGGACCGCTTCGCATAGAGCGCGCTCGCCGTCCTGGCCCTGCTGAGAGCTTCATCGAAGTAGGTGTCGGCGAAGGCGTTGATCCTGGGCTCCACCTCCCCGGCACGGTCGATGAGCGCCTGCATCAGCTCGAGCGGCGACACCTTCTTCTTGCGGAACAGCTCAAGCGCCTCGCGGGCGGAGAGGTAGCAGAGATCCGTGCCTTGCATGGCTCAGATGTTGGGGCGATTCTGGCGGTTTGTGAACAACGGTTCGCGCGCTTGGCTCGCAGGCGACAAGACGAAACGAGCCCGGCTACAGCATTTTCCGGCGAAGTGAAATCATACACCATATGGAGCATGTTCCAGTCGGAAAAGTGTGTACACTTTTCCGGAACATGCTCCAGGTGCGCTGTCGGGGCTCTTGCCGTTCAGGCGATCACTTCTGCAGTTCGGTCCAGATCCTGGTGTGCATTTCAGTGACTTCCGGCGGGCAGGTCAGGTTGAACTTGCCCTTGTCGGCGAACTCCGCCGGGATGGCGATCTCGGGAGCCGTCTTCATGTCCTCCGGCAGGAAAGCGTCCGAGCCCTTGATGCCGTTGGCGTAGCGCGCGAAAGCCGAAATCAGGGCGGCGTTCTCGGGCGCCATGATGAAGTTCTGGAAAAGCTTGGCATTCTCGACGTTTTTGGCATCCTTGAGAACGGCCACGTTGTCCATGAACAGCGGATAGCCTTCCTTCGGGTAGCCATAGACGAGCGACGGGTTCTGGAGGCGGGCCCGGAATGACCAGCCGTTCCAGTTGACACCGGCCGCGATGTCCTCCTTGGCGTATTTCTCCAGGTTGGCATAGTCGAGGGATACCCAGTTGGGCTTGGCGGCGGTCAGCTTGTCGCGCACCTTCTTGAGGACTTCCTTGTCGGCGGTGCAGGGCTCGCCGCCCACGTACATGATGGCGAGATTCATCACGTCGACCATCTCGGGAACGACATTGATCTTGCCTTTGAGCTCCTCGGGAGGATCGAGAAAGATCGCCGAGGTATTGGGATCGCCCTTGTAAAATTTCGTGTTGAGCAGAATGCCGGTCGATCCCCACTGCCAGGGCACGGTGTACTTGCGGCCCGGATCGAATTCCACATCGACCCATTTGGGATCGACATGCTTGAAGTTCTCCATCTGGTCGGGGCGGGTTTCGAGAATCAGCCCTTCCTGGATCCAGATCGGCACGAAACTGGCAGAAGGAACGACGATATCGAAACCGTGACCGCCGGCCCTGATCTTGGCGAGCGCGGTATCGTTCGAGTCGTAGTCGGTGACTGTTACCTTGACCTTGTACTGGTCTTCGAATTTCTTGATCAGCTCGGGGTTGGTATAGTCACCCCAGTTGAAAATATGCAGCTCGCCTTCGGCGAAGGCGAGGCTCGTGGTCATCGCCAGGCCGAGACCGAAAGCCATAGCGGCAAGTTTCATTTTCATGGACGCTTCTCCCTTGTGATTGATCGACTTACCTGCTTCTCCGGTTGAGGAAGAAAAACAGGGTCACCAGCAAGACCGAAAGCATGAAGAATATTGCCGATACGGCATTGACCTCCGGCGACATGGTGCGACGCAGCTGGCCCAGCATGTAGGTGGGCAGGGTTTCCTTGCCTGCCGATTTTATGTGATCGGTGATGACCACGTCATCCAGGGATATGATAAACGCCAGCATGAATCCAGCCATGATGCCCGGCCGGAGCAGCGGCATGGTGATGCGGCGGAACGCCTGGAACGGCGAGGCGTAGAGATCGGCGGCAGCCAGTTCAAGCGTCGAATCCATCGATTCAAGGCGCGCCCGGATCGGCAGGTAGGCAAAGGGAATGCAGAAGGCCGTGTGCGCCGCCATCACGTAGGCCATCCCGGTATATCCGGTCGCCACCTTGATCGAGGCGAAAAATATCAGCAGCGCCACCGCCGTCACGATTTCCGGGACCATCAGCGGCATGTTGATGATGGCGTAGATGGCGTTCATGCCGCGAAACGGTCTTGTCCGGGTGGTGGCGAGGGCGACCAGGGTTGCCGCCGCGGTCGCTGCCGAAGCCGCGAAGCCGGCGAGCCAAAGCGAGCGCCACGCGGCTTCCTTGATGGCGCGGTTGTTCCAGGCCGCCTCGTACCAGCGCAGCGAGAACCCGCCCCAGGAGGCCACCGATTCCTTCTCGTTGAAGGAGAAGACGATGAGCAGCACGATCGGCGCATAGAGCATCGCGAACATGAGGAAGGCGGTGCCGGTGAAGCCCGGCATTTTTTTCAGGACAAAGGGTCTGGCAGCGGCCGGCATGGCGCTCGTTTCTAATGAGCCCGCGTTGGTGAGGCGTTGCGCACGTAGGCGAGGAGGGCAACCATGACAATGATCATGAGGGTGATCGACAGGGCAGCACCCAGCGGCCAGTTGCGGCCCTGCCCGAACTGCAGCGAGATGAGGTTGCCGATCATCATCTTCTTGCCGCCGCCCAGCAGCACCGGGGTGACGTAGGCGCCGAGCGCAAAGATGAACACCAGGATGGAGCCGGCGACGATGCCGGGCCTGACCAGCGGTATGATGATACGGCGCAGCACGTTGAGACGGCCGGCATAGAGATCGTAGCCCGCCTCGACCATGCGAAAATCGAGCCTCTCCATGCTGGCGAAGATCGGCAATACCATGAGCGGCAGAAAGACGTACACCATGCCGAAGGCGATGGCGAAATCGGTGTTCAGCATCTGGATGGGCTCGGCGATCACTCCGAGCCACTGCAGCAGATTGTTGATCGTGCCGTCGGCGCGGATCAGTTCCTGGATCGCGAAGGTGCGGATGAGGATATTGGTCCAGAACGGGATGGTCACCAGAAACAGCCATATTTCGCGCGTCCGTTCAGGGCGCGTGGTGATGAAGTAGGCGGTGGGGAAGCCGAGGCACAGCGTCAGAATCGTGGTCAGGGCACGCGAGCTTGGCACTGCGCCAGAAGATGGAGACGTGGGCGTCGGCCAGGGACAGGGTGTCGTCGAAGATGTCCCGCTCGAACAGCACATTGAACCAGCCGTCGGGCGAGAAAGCTCCAGATAACGTTGCCGTAGGCGCCCTTCTGGAGAAGGGAATAAAACACCATGATCAGCAGCGGCCCGACGGCCGCCGCCATGACGATGACGAGGGCAGGAAGGGAGAGATACCAGCGGTTCAAACGGTCCTGCCGTTCCGCACGTGCCGCCGCTGCTTGCGGCGCCTGTCACCGCACTCAATCGCGTAACACCTGGGCCGAGTTGCGGCCGATCCGAATCCCGGTCCGTTCGCCGGATGTGAAGCGGCCCGCGCTGTTGTGGGCATTCTGCTGGCGCACGATGAATTCGCCGCCGCCGTCGAGGCGAACATGAAGGTGGGTGTCGGTGCCGAAGTAGACGACATTTTCGAGCGTGCCCCTGAGGGCCGCCTCCTTACCCTCGGCTACGACCTCGGCATGCTCGGGCCTGACGACCACGTGCACTTCCCCGGTGGGCATGAACCCTTCGGGCAGCGTTGCGGCAATGATGGCGCCGGAAGACAGCTTCACCCTGGCTAGGCCGTTGGCCCGGCTCTGCACGTGGCCGGTGAGAAAATTGGTTTCACCGATGAAATCGGCGACGAACCGATCGGCTGGCCGGTCATAGATATCGCGAGGCGACCCGACCTGCAGGATGTTGCCCTTCGACATCACCGCGATGCGGTCCGACATGGTGAGCGCTTCTTCCTGGTCGTGGGTGACGAAAATGAAGGTGATGCCGGTCTCGTGCTGCAGGCGTTTCAGTTCAATCTGCATGTCCTTGCGAAGCTTGTAGTCAAGCGCCGACAGCGGCTCATCGAGCAGCAGAACCCTGGGCTGCGGGGCCAGCGCGCGGGCGAGAGCCACCCGCTGCTGCTGGCCGCCTGAAATTTCGCTGGTGCGGCGTTGCTTCAGCTCTTCCATGCGCACGAGCGTCAGCATGGCATCGACGCGGGCGTCCACCTCGGCTCCTGGGCCGGCCGAGCATTTCCAGCCCGAAGCCGATGTTCTGCGCCACCGTCATGTGCGGAAAGAGAGCGTAGTTCTGGAACACCGTGTTGACCGGGCGCCGGAAGGGCGGCAGCGGGGCGATGTCTTCACCGTACAGCAGGATTTCGCCCCCGGTCGGAAAGTCGAAGCCGGCAATCAGCCGCAGGAGAGTCGTCTTGCCGCATCCGGAGGGTCCGAGAAGGGTGAAGAATTCATTCTCGCGTATCGTCACCGACACGCCGTCGAGAGCGCGGATGAAATCGGGAGCGGCGCCGAAAAACTTGCTGACGTTGCGGATGTCGATGGCGGCCGGCGGGACCGTCAGCGCTGCCGTCTCGGGTTCGCCCGAGGGGCTCGATACCCGGCTCGCAGTCCGTCCCAGTAGTGTTCCTCCTGAACCTTGCCTGTAGCCGGCGCCTGACTTATTCAACAGAATAAGTGGGCGCGGATATTTTGCCAACCAGCGGCGCCTGCCCGTCAGCCCGTCAAGCCGCCGTCGATGATGTAGCATTGACCGGTCACAAAGGCCGATTCATCGCTCGCCAGGTAGACCACGAGATGGGCAATTTCCTCGGGCGCGGCACATGCGGCCGATGGGCTGGCGGGCGATGAAGGCAGCCCGGGACTTCTCGTAGTCGCCCTGGGCCCGCATCCGGTCCTGCAGGCTCGGCGTGTCGACCGTGCCGGGGCAGACGGCATTGCAACGGATTCCCTTGGCAACGAAATCCGCGGCGAGGTGCTTGGTCAAGGCGATGACCGCCCCTTTGGTCGCGCCGTACGCGAAGCGGTTGGGAATGCCTTTGATGGAGGAAGCCACGGAAGCGATGTTGACGATGGCGCCCCCGCCGTGGCGCAGCATGGCAGGAAGGTAGGCGCGGATCATCCGATAGTGTGCCTTGACGTTGAGATCGAAGGAACGGTCCCAGGCATCTTCATCACAGTCGAGAATCGTGCCGTGATGGACCCAGCCGGAACAGTTCACCAATATATCGGGGGTGCCGGTTTGCCGTGCGGCAGCTTCGATGTCCTTCTTCTGCAGAACGTCGAGCTTGAAGGTCTGGATGCCGACATGTTCCTTGGCCAGCGCCTTCAAGGCGACTTCGTTGATGTCGGTGGCGAACACCTTCGCTCCCTGGCGTGCCAGCTCCAGGGCGGCCGCGCGGCCGATGCCCTGGCCCGCCGAGGTCACGATTGCCGTCTTGTCCCTGACCCGGCCCGTCATGCTGCGCCCCGGCCACGTTGCATCATCGTCATCCCCGCGCAAGCGGATCCTAGGCGGTGCATCATCCAGGCTCCGATTGGATTCCGTCGGCGCGGGAAGCGGCTGGGATTGGTGACGAGCCAATCGGACGTGAGAATGCGCTGCGATGCTCGATCCATTTCAAACTCCAATGCCAAGCGAAGGAAGCTTCAGGCCCTGTTCGCGGGCGCAGTCGATGGCGAGCCGGTAACCGGCATCGGCATGACGCATGACGCCGCTCGCCGGGTCGTTCCACAGCACCCGGGCGAGCCGCCGGTCGGCGGCCTCGCTTCCGTCGCAGACGATCACCATGCCGGCATGCTGGGAGTAGCCCATGCCGACGCCGCCGCCATGGTGCAGCGACACCCAGGTGGCGCCCGAGGCGGTATTCAGCAGGGCGTTGAGCAGCGGCCAGTCCGACACCGCATCCGAGCCGTCCTGCATCGCCTCCGTCTCGCGGTTGGGGGATGCGACCGACCCGGAATCGAGGTGGTCGCGCCCGATCACGACCGGCGCTTCAAGCTCGCCCGTGCGCACCATGTCGTTGAAGGCAAGCCCGAGCCGGTGACGCTGGCCGAGGCCTACCCAGCAGATGCGCGCCGGCAGTCCCTGGAAGCTGATCCGCGAGCGCGCCATGTCAAGCCAGTTGTGGAGATGGGAATCTTCCGGAATCAATTCCTTTACGCGTTTGTCCGTGCGGTAGATATCCTCGGGATTGCCCGAAAGTGCGGCCCAGCGAAAAGGCCCGATGCCGCGGCAGAACAGCGGCCGGATGTAGGCGGGCACGAACCCGGGGAACGCGAAAGCGTCCTTGAGCCCCATGTCGAAGGCCACCTGGCGGATATTGTTGCCGTAATCGACGGTGGGAACTCCCTTGCGGAACCATTCGAGCATCGCGGCGACGTGGACGCGCATCGACGTTTTGGCCGCTGCGGCTACCGCCGCGGGATCGGTCTGCCGCCTGTCCTGCCACTCGGCGAGCGTCCAGCCGGCCGGAAGATAGCCGTTCACCGGATCATGGGCCGAGGTCTGGTCGGTAACGCACGTCCGGCCTGATGCCGCGCTTGACAAGCTCGGGCAGGAGCTCGGCGGCGTTGCCGCACACCGCAACGGAAATCGGTTTTCCGGCCGCATGCGACCGCTCGACCATGGCGAGCGCCTCGTCAAAGCTCGAGGCGTTCGCGTCGAGGTATCCCGTGCGCAAGCGCATGTCGATGCGCGACGGCTGACATTCGATGGCGATGAGCGACGCGCCGGCCATCGTCGCCGCCAGCGGCTGGGCTCCGCCCATGCCGCCGAGACCGGCAGTCAAGATCCATTTCCCTTTGAGGTTGCCGCCGAAGTGCTGCCGGCCGATCTCGGCAAAGGTTTCATAGGTGCCTTGCACGATGCCCTGGGTGCCGATGTAGATCCACGACCCGGCGGTCATCTGGCCGTACATCATCAGGCCTTTGCGATCGAGGGCGTTGAAGTTGTCCCAGGTGGCCCAAGCCGGCACCAGGTTCGAATTGGCGATGAGCACGCGCGGGGCATCGGCATGGGTGGCGAAGATTCCCACCGGTTTGCCCGATTGGACGAGCAGCGTTTCCTCATCGCCGAGCGACCGCAACGCGGCGACGATGCGGTCGAACGCCTCCCAGTCGCGCGCCGCGCGGCCGATGCCGCCGTAGACCACCAGCTCTTCGGGCCGCTCGGCGACTTCGGCATCGAGATTGTTCATGAGCATGCGCAACGGCGCTTCCGTCAGCCAGCTCTTGGCCGACAGATGCGTGCCGGTGGCGGCCTTGATGCGGCGGCTGTTGTCGAGGCGCGACGGCATCCGGTTCATCGGTCTCAAGCCTCCACTTCCCTGCCGTTACGGATGATCACATGGCATGGATTGAAGCCGAGCGGGTAGGCGAGATGCCCCGGCGCTTCGACATTCCACAGGACGACATCGGCCTTCATGCCCGGTGCGATCATGCCGCGGTCCTTGAGTCCGAGGGCGCGGGCGGCGTTCACGGTGGCGCCGCGCAGCGCCTCCTCGGGCGTCAGGCCGAAGAGTACGCACGCCATGTTCATGGCGGTGAGCAGCGAATGGACCGGCGAAGAGCCCGGATTGAGGTCGGTCGCCACGGCCATCGGCACCGCGTGCCGGCGCAGGGCCGCCACCGGCGGGACCTGGCGCTCGTTCAGGTAGTAGAAGGCGCCGGGCAGGAGGGTGGCGACCGTGCCCGCCCTCGCCATTTCCACCACGCCGTCTTCATCGAGATATTCGATGTGATCGCAGGAGAGGGCGCCGTACCGTGCGGCGAGCCTCGCGCCGCCCAGGTTGGAAAGCTGTTCGGCGTGAAGCTTCGAGTTCGAGTCCCAGCGCACGGGCAGCGTCGAATATAAGCGCCGTCTCCTCCACGGTGAAGGCGATGGTTTCGCAAAAGGCGTCGACGGCGTCGGCGAGCCCTGCCTTGTGGACCGCAGCCAGCGCCTCACCGCAGACGAGCGCCACGTAACCGGCGCGATCCTCCTTGTATTCAGACGGCACGGTGTGGGCGCCGAGGTACGTGGTCACGACATCCACGGAGCGTTTCTTCGCCAGTGTCCGCGCGGCCCTGAGCATGCGAAGCTCGGTATCGATATCGAGTCCGTAGCCTGACTTTATCTCGACCGTCGTCACGCCCTCGGCCAGCAGGCAATCGAGGCGGGGCAGGGCCTGTGCGACCAGCTCCTTCTCGGAAGCAGCGCGCGTCGCCCGGACCGTCGAAAGAATGCCGCCTCCCGATTTGGCGATGTCGGCGTAGCTTGCTCCCTTGAGGCGCATCTCGAACTCGTCGGCCCGGCTGCCGCCGTAGACGAGGTGGGTGTGACAGTCGATGAGGCCGGGCGTCAGAAGTCTCCCCTTGCCATCGATGATGCGCGTGCCCCGCCTGACGGGCGGCAGATCCGCCATCGGGCCTGCCCAGCCGATGCGGCCGCGCTCGATCAGCAGCGCGGCGCGATCGACGAGACCGTAGGGCGCCTCGTCGTTCATGGCGGCGAGCTGCACGTTTTTGATCAGCAACGCGCCGTTCCCGATTGCGGCCATCATGCCCTTTTGGGTAAAGCACCTCCATGGCCGGACGCAAGCTCCGCTTCACGACCGCGCTGCTCCCGTCCGGCTGGCACGAAAATGTCCTCGTTACCGTCGGCAGCGACGGCATGATCGCGGCGGTGGAATCCGATGCCCCGGGCCGGAGCGGCGAGGCGGTGCGCGGCGTGGCGGTTCCGGGCATGCCCAACGTCCATTCGCACGCCCATCAGCGCGCCATGGCCGGCCTTGCCGAGCGGTCGGGTCCCGGCGCCGACAGCTTCTGGAGCTGGCGCGAGGCGATGTACGGCTTTGCGCTGAAGATGAATCCCGACGATCTCGAGGCCGTGGCCGCGCAACTCTACGTGGAAGCGCTCAAGGCGGGCTACACCTCGATCGGCGAGTTCCAGTACCTGCACCATGCTCCCGACGGCCGCCCCTACGATGTGGCGGCGGAGATGTCGCTCAGGTGTCTGGCGGCGGCGGAAACGGCAGGCATCGCCATCACCCTGCTGCCGGCGCTCTACTGTCATGGCGGCTTCGGCGCTGAGAAGCCCGCCGCCGGCCAGAGGCGCTTCGTCAACGACGTCGGCCGGTTCGTCGCCATCCTCGAACAGCTCGACAAGGCGGTCGGGTCGAATCCGCGCGCCCGGCTCGGCATCGCGCCGCATTCCCTGCGCGCCGCGACCGGAAAAGAGATTGCCGAGGTCGCTGGCAGCCAGCGATCGATTGCGCCCCGGCGCGCCGGTGCATATCCATGTCGCCGAGCAGATCCGGGAAGTCGACGATTGCATCGCCTGGTGCGGCAAGCGTCCCGTCGAGCTTCTGCTGTCGCTGTTCGAGCTGTCGGCGCGCTGGTGTCTGATCCACGCCACCCACATGACCGGGACGGAAACCGAAGCAGCTGGCGAAGAGCGGCGCCATTGCCGGTCTCTGTCCCACCACCGAGGCGAACCTCGGCGACGGCATCTTCAACGGAGCACCGTTCCTCGGAGCAGGCGGCGCCATTGCGACTCGGTTCCGACAGCCACATTTCCATGAGCCCGGCGGAGGAAATCCGCCAGCTCGAATATTCGCAGCGGCTGCAGCACCGGGCGCGCAATGTGCTGGCGGGAGGTCCCGACCGCTCGACCGGCCGGCGGCTCTACGATGCGGCGCTGGCGGGAGGCGCGCGTCGCGCTCGCCCAGCCGCAGGGAGCGATCGCCGAGGGCATGCGCGCCGACATCGTGGTGCTCGATGAGACGCATCCGGCGCTCATCGGCCGCAGCCGGCGACGACCTCCTGGACTCGTGGATATTCTCCGGCGGCAATCCTTGCGTGAAACAGTGTTCGTCGCCGGTGAGCAGCTCGTCAAGGACCGGCGGCACCGCAACGAGGCCGCCATCGCCCGGCGCTTCGAGAAGGCGATGATGCGGCTGATGAACTGACGGACTTCGGCCCGACTCGTCATTCGCACTTCCGCATCCTTGTGGGGAGGCGATTCCGCTGATGGGTGTCGCATGGTGGCGCCACCGCGAGCTCGACCGCCGGCATTTCGCCACAAGTCGGAGAGGATGCGCGCTTCCACGCCCGCGCACGACGCTTGTGTATCTGACTGACCGTGAGGTGAGGAGGCAATGATATCACGCGCGAGGCGTCGCGTCGAGCTGCGCGCGACGGAGGTATGAGGGGAGGGGAAATGAGGTCCCGGCCGCTGGCTAATCGGCAACGCCGACGCTCACACTCGATGACGTGCGCACCGTGCTCGCCGGGCCGTGCCGCGTGCGCGCTCGGCGGGGATGCGAAGCGAGCCATCGCGGCTTCGCATGCCGCAGTGCTCAAGCTCGTCAGGCGCGGCGAGGCGATCTACGGCGTCAACACCGGCTTCGGCAAGCTCGCCAAGGCGCGCATCGCCGATCGCGACCTCAATGCAGCTGCAGATCAATCTGGTGCGCTCGCATGCAGCGGGAACGGGAGAGCTGCTGGCGCCGGACACCGTGCGGCTCATCATGGTCCTCAAGCTCAAGTCGCTGGCGCGCGGCTATTCGGGCATCCATCCGGCGACCGCCGCGCTCCTCGCCGGCCTGATCAATGCCGGCATCACTCCGGTCATCCCGGCGCAGGGCTCGGTGGGCGCATCGGGCGATCTGGCGCCGCTCGCGCATCTCGCGCAGGTGCTGATCGGCGAAGGCGAAGCCCTGCTCGGCGGCCGCCGGATGAGCGGCGCCGCGGCCCTCAAGCTTGCGAAGCTGCGCCCCGTGGAGCTTGGCCCCAAGGAAGGGCTGGCGCTCCTGAACGGGACGCAGGTTTCGACGGCCATCGCGCTTCATGCGCTGATCGAGGCGGAGCGGACCATGCAGGCGGCGGTGGTGGCCGGAGCCATGTCGGTCGACGCCATCAAGGGCAGCGACACGCCGTTCGATCCGCGCATCCACGCCATCCGCCCGCATGCCGGGCCAGGTGGCGCTCGCCGGCCACTATCGCCGCCTGCTTGCGGGCAGCGCCATCCGGGCCTCGCATCTGACGGGCGACGACAAGGTGCAGGATCCCTATTCCTTCCGCTGCCAGCCGCAGGTCATGGGCGCGATCCTCGACGTGTTCTCGCAAGGCGCGCGCACGCTGATGATCGAGGCCAACAGCGTCAGCGACAATCCGCTGGTGTTCGCGGGCGACGGCGAAGTTCTGTCGGGAGGCAACTTCCATGCCGAGCCCGTCGCCTTCGCCGCCGACAGCATGGCGATGGCGATTGCCGAGATGGGCTCGATTTCCGAGCGGCGGATCGCCGAGCTCACCGACACGACGATCAGCGAGCTGCCGGCCTTCCTGGTCAGCGAGCCGGGGCTCAATTCGGGCTACATGATCGCCCATGTCACGGCGGCCGCACTTGCTTCGGAGAACAAGATGCTTTCCCATCCCGCAAGCGTCAATTCCCTTCCGACCTCGGCAAACCAGGAGGACCATGTGAGCATGGCGACGCACGCCGCGGTGCGGCTTCAGCGCATGAACGCGAACACCCGCGGCATCATCGCCATCGAGCTGCTGGCGGCGGCCGACGGGCTGGATTTCCGCCGGCCGCTCAAGTCGTCGAAGGCGCTGGAAGAGCGCCCATCGGATCATCCGGTCGCGTGTCGCGAGGCGACTCCGCGACCGGGAGTTCAGCGGCGATATCGAGAGCGTGCGGGCATTGGTGGCCGAGGGCCGGTTTGCGCCGCTGGTGGGGCCGCTGCTGTGAGGTGCGCAAATGAAAGCCGTCAAGCTTGGCGCCCACGGCGGGCTCGATGGTCTCGAACTTGTTGAAATGCGCGAGCCGGACGATCCCGTCGCCGGCGAGATCCGCGTCCGACTGCACGGGAGCTCTCTCAACTACCACGATTATCGCGTCGTCAGCGGCACCGACCCGAAGAAGGTTGGCCGCATTCCGTTGGCGGACGGTGCCGGCGTGGTCGAGGCGGTGGGCGAGGGGGTCACCGAGTTCGCGGCCGGCGACCATGTCGTATCCTGCTTCTTTCCTCTGTGGCTGGATGGTCCGCCGGCGTTCGGTGATTTCGCCACGGTGCCGGGCGACGGCGTGGACGGCTATGCGCGCGAGATCGTCGTTCGGCCGGCGAGCTGGTTCACGCGCGCGCCGCGCGGCTTCAGCCACGCGCAGGCGGCGACGCTTACGACTGCCGGACTTACGGCCTGGCGAGCGCTGGTGGCTGACGGCGGGCTAAAGGCCGGCGACACCATACTCGTGCTCGGCACCGGCGGGGTTTCGACCTTCGCTGTCCAGTTCGCCAAGGCGATGGGGGCGACCGTGATCGCGACCTCGTCGTCGGACGAGAAACTGGAGCGGATTCGTGCGCTGGGTGCCGATCACACCATCAACTACAAGTCCGAGCCCCAATGGGGGGATGCAGTAAGGCGTTTGACCGATGGTCGCGGTGTCGATCAGGTCATCGAACTTGGCGGGCCGGGTACGCTTGCGCAATCGATCGCGGCGGCGCGGATCGGCGGCCATATCTCGCTGATCGGGACCGTCACCGGATTGAGCGGTGAAGTGCCGACGGCCGCGATGATGATCAAGCAGGTGCGGCTGCAGGGGCTGATCGTCGGCAACCGCCGCCAGCAGCAGGACATGGTTCGCGCCATCGACGCTGCGGGGATCAAGCCCGTCATCGACCGCACGTTCGGCATCGAGGCGCTTGCCGATGCCTTTCGCTACGAGGAGTCGCGAAAGCACTTCGGCAAGATCTGCGTTGCGTTTTAGCGCTGACCAATGCGCGAACAGCAGATGCTCTACATGTTCCGTCAGCCGGCCAGCGCGATGGCCTGACATCGCGCTGCTTGCGGCTCAGGCCTCGGGTGTGATCAGCCTAAGCGACGGAAAGTACGTTCGGTATCGGCTGGCGTCGCGGGTGAGCAACGGCAATTCGCTGACAGCCGCATGCGCCCCGATGAAGAAGTCGGGAAGGACGCCGGTGCGTGAGCCGCCCGCTTTGCGGTACCGAGTGAACGCCTTGCCGGCCAGGAAAAGCGCCGCCCGCGGTATGGGGACAACCTCTAGGCGGGCTTCGCCGAGAAAGGCTTCGAGATCCTCAAAGCGATCATAGCGAACTGCAAGTTCGGCATAGACCGCATCATTGATCAGCAGCGGCCCAAGCAGGAACGCCGCCTCAAGCTGCGCAATCGACCAATGCACCCAATTCCGATCGTTGGTGACGAGGTCGAGAAGGACATTGGTGTCAACCAGCGTCACGCTTCGCCGCGCGTCAGCGCCATGATCGCATCGGTATCAAGGCCCCTGCCGGCGTGGCCTTTGAGTTTGCTGAAGCGACTCTCCGGTCGCTTCCGATCTGCACGTGTAAGCACCACGCTGCCGTCGGCGGCACGGCGAAAATCGACCTTGCTACCCGGCACGATCCCCAAAAGATCGCGCACAGGCTTTGGAATGGTCACTTGGCCTTTGGCGGTTACGGTCGTGCTCATTTGAACCCTTTGTAATGCTTATCTCGTGCAAGGTATTACTTCATTCTCTGATTTTCAACAGTTAGCCGCGCTATTACCTGGTCGGCGGAGGTAAATCCCAGGTCTTTTGTTAGGCAGTGGCGCACGTTGTCGCTGTCGAGCAGGTAGGTCATTCGGCCTTTTGGCGTGCAGCTTCTTCTCGACCAGGTTGGCGATGGTGATGCCTCAACCGAAGCCTTTGGGCGCGTCAGACCAACTCCATCCGCAAGTGCCGTCCAACCGCCTTCGCAGCACGCGTGAGCGTGCCGAGTGTCACGGATTCGTTTTCGGGATCGAGAAGCCGGTCAAGCTGCGCGCGGCTTGTCTTCATGCGCCTGGCGAGCGTTGATTTGGTAAGGCCCTCGTCCCGCATGAGGGCATCCAGTTGGCGCGCGATCACGCGCTTGATGGCGCTCGCAGTCACTTCCTCATAGACGCCTTCCTCCTTCAAATAGTCGTCGAAGGAAGAACCGATGCGACCCTTTTTCGTCACCTTCATGTGAACTCCCTTTTTCGTTTCATGGCCAAATTCAACTCACGGCCCGGTGTCTTCTGCGACTTTTTGATGAAGGCGTGCAGAAGGACCATCTGGTTGTCGCTGACGCAGAACAGCACGCGGGCGATGCGCCCGTGTGTCAGCTGGCTGCGAACTTCCCAAACACCGTTGCCGAGCGCGCGACAGAGCGGCATACCGATCGGCCAGGAGAACTCCACGTCCTTGATGTCCTCGCCGATAATCTTCCGGTCGGCATCACCAAGGCGCCTTGAGCCATTCGCGAACCGGCTCCGCCCGGAAGGCAACGCATAGAAGGCGGCGGGAAGTCGCTTCACGAGCTCTCACGAGATGTATCAAATTTGGTACGCAAAGGCAAGGCCCAGCAAGCTTCGTTTCGACTGTGCTTGGAAGCAAATGCGCCAGCGAATTTCGACCTTAGCTTCCCGGTGACAGGAAACGGCCGGCCTTGTGCAGATAGGCGACGATCTCCTCGGCCAGCAGATCGGCCGATTGCCGCGTGGTGTCGACGTGATTTCCGGCTTCTCGGGGACCTCGTAAGCGCTGTCGATGCCGGTGAAGTTCTTGATCTCGCCGCGCCTGGCCTTGGCGTAGAGGCCCTTGGTGTCGCGCTTTTCCGCGACCGCGAGCGGCGTGTCGACGTAGACCTCGATGAACTCGCCCTGCTGCAGCTGCTCGCGCGCCATCAGGCGTTCGGAGCGGAAGGGGGAGATGAACGATGCCAGCACGATCAGCCCGGCATCGACCATGAGCTTGGATACCTCGGCGACGCGGCGGATGTTCTCCACCCGGTCGGCGGAGGTGAAGCCCAGGTCCTTGTTGAGGCCGTGGCGCACGTTGTCGCCGTCGAGCAGATAGGTCATGTGGCCCTTGGCGTGCAGCTTCTTCTCGACCAGGTTGGCGATCGTCGATTTGCCGGCGCCCGACAGGCCGGTGAACCACAACACGCACGGCTTCTGGTGGGCGAGGGCGGCGCGCGCTTCCTTGTGCACATCGACCGCCTGCCAGTGGACGTTGGTGGCGCGCCTCAGCGCAAAGTTGATGACGCCCATGCCGACCGTGTTGTTGGTGAACCGGTCGATGACGATGAAGCCGCCGAGATCGCGGCTTTCGCGGTAGGGAGCGAACGGCACCGGCTGGCCGAGATCGAGATTGCACACGCCGATCTCGTTGAGCTCGAGCGTCTTGGCGGCCGTGTGCTCGAGGGTGTTGACGTTGATCTTGTATTTCGGATGCTCGAGGGCGCCGCCGATCGCCTTGCCACCGAGCTTGATGACATAGGGCCGGCCCGGAAGCATCGGCGAGGCATCCATCCACAGCACGTGGGCTTCGAACTGGTCGGCGACCATCAGGGCCGCGTCGGGAGCGCACAGGACATCGCCGCGGGAGACGTCGATTTCATCGGCCAGGGTGACCGTGACGGCCTGGCCCGCGACCGCTTCGGGGAGATCGCGGTCGATCGTGACGATGCGATCGACCCGGGAAGTCCGGCCCGACGGCATCACCTTCACGGCATCGCCGGGACGCAGCGCGCCCGCGACCAGCGTTCCGGCAAAGCCGCGGAACTGCTGGTTGGGGCGGCTCACCAGCTGCACCGGCATGCGGAAGGGGCTCGCCAATCGGTCTTCGCCGATCTCCACCGTCTCCAGATGGCGGAGCAGCGTCGGGCCTTGATACCAGGGCATCTGCGAGCCGGACTCGACGACGTTGTCGCCCTTGAGGGCAGAGATGGGGATGCACAAAATGCGCTCGAACGCGAGGTTGCCGGCGAACTGCCGATAGTCGGCTTCGATCCGCTGAAAGACCGACCGGTCATAGCCGACCAAATCCATCTTGTTCACCGCCAGCACGACCTCGCGGATGCCCAGCAGCGACACGATGAACGAATGCCTTCGCGTCTGCGTCAGCACGCCCTTGCGGGCGTCGATGAGAATGACGGCGAGATCGGCCGTCGAGGCGCCGGTGGCCATGTTGCGGGTGTATTGCTCGTGGCCCGGCGTGTCGGCGACGATGAACTTGCGCTTGTCGGTGGTGAAATTGCGATAGGCGACGTCGATGGTGATGCCCTGCTCGCGCTCCGCCGCCAGCCCGTCAACCAGCAGCGCGAAGTCGAGATCACCTCCCTGGGTGCCGAATTTCCGCGAATCGCGCTCCAACGCCGTGAGCTGGTCGTCGAACAGCAGCTTGGCTTCGTAGAGCAGCCTGCCGATCAACGTGGACTTGCCGTCGTCAACGCTGCCGCAGGTGATGAAGCGCAGGAGATCCTTGCTTTCCTGCGCCAGCAGATACGCTTCGACGTCGGCGGCGAGGAAGTCGGCGGCGCGGGACATCAGAAACAGCCTTCCCCTCCCCCTTGTGGGGAGGGGCTAGGGGCATAGGCGCTAACATAGGCATGTTCGTAAATACTCCGATTGTGCTGGTCTGCGGCGCGGAGGTTCACACAGCAGGCGCCGCAGACGCCCGAAGGTTTTGAGGATAGTGCTCCAAGGGAGCGGACCGCGGATGGCGGCGAGGACGCTTGCGAGGAAGATCTTGACGCATCGCCACCGCGAGATGCGTAGCGGCGGCCTTGCGGGATCCAGAGGGGGGAGAGTCCGGGACATTCCCGGCGAGACGTTCGGCCATGAGGGCGGCGATGAGCCTTGCATAAATCCAAGCCCGCGCGAGATCGGGGTTCTTGGCCGGCAGCCGGTCGAGGCCCGCCAGGCTTTTGAAGCGCTTGAAGGCGAGTTCGATCTGCCAGCGCAGGCGATACAGACTGAGCACGTCGCGGGTCGGGAAGAGCCTGCGAGGCAGCGATGTCAGGATGAGAATGTATTTCGCCGCCTCGAGGCTGCGTGGGTCTGGCTTCTTGCCGCGTTTGCCGGCCTCCTTGCGCAGTCGCTTCTGGGCCTCTTCGGCCTCCTGCGAGGTCTTGCGACGCATGACCAACCGCAAGATGAGCGGCGGCGCGGCGGCCAACTTGGCGCCCGGCTGGACGGCCACCCGCACCTCGCCCTCTCGCTTCTTCAGCCTGGCCAACGCCGCGAACATCTCGAATGGCCTGCCGTCGGGCTTGCGCAAGGCGAGCGCGTTCCAGCCCATTCGCATGAGCGGATGGGCGCCCACATCCATGAGCTCCCGCAGATCGCGGTAGCGGGCGTAGCCGCGATCCACCAAGCCGATGTCGTTGGCGGCGAACCGGAAGCGGGTCAGGCTTTCGGCGCCATGCTCGTCGGTCAG
Source organism: uncultured Alphaproteobacteria bacterium (assembly GCA_963780765.1). GTDB lineage: Bacteria > Pseudomonadota > Alphaproteobacteria > Rhizobiales > Aestuariivirgaceae > CAWHQZ01. Next base: position 310,223 of record CAWADI010000034.1, read on the forward strand.
CTCGAGCTGATCGACCTGGCCGCTGGCCAAGTCGTAGCCGGCGTGCAGCCGCCATGTGGTGCCCTTGGCTCCCGGCGGGCAGATCGAGGTGGCGTCGATGGCGCGCAACCGATAGCCCGTCCAACGCCCCGCCCGCGCCGGCATGGGAGCTTGCGCGGCCAGCAGATTTCCCAGGACGTCTTGGCCCAGCCAGTCCGCCGCATGGGCGAGCCGATGCAGCAACGCCGGATTGGACAGGCTGGCGATCCCCATCGCCGCGGCCCACCCGCTGCACTCGCGCAGCGACATCCCGCAACCGCCGTAGCCGAGCGCCAGACGCAACAGTGTCTCGGCGTCCTTCACGCCCCGCGGGCGCTCGAAAGCACCGCGGGCTCGCGCGCTCGCCTCCAAATCCAATCCACGCGGCAGCAACCTCAAGAGGTCCGGCCACTGGCCGCGAATCAGCGATGGTTCCTTCATCGCAATCTTGAATCACATCGCCATTCCGCACGCTACCCACCTATGTTAGCGCCTATGGGGGCAAGGGGTGGGGGTTAGATCGTGCGCCGGCGCGACCCCCACCCTCGACCCCCTCCCCACAAGGGAAGAGGGAAAAACGCGGCGAGATCGAGGGAGCGGGACATCAGAAGTATCCCTCCCGCTTCTTCTGCTCCATCGACGCCGCCTCGTCGTGATCGATCACCCGGCCCTGCCGCTCCGAGTATCGTGCCAGCAGCATCTCCTCGATGATCTCGGGCAGCGTCGTCGCGTTGCTGTCGATCGCGCCGGTGAGCGGGTAGCAGCCCAGCGTGCGGAAGCGCACTCGGTGCATCTCGGCTTCTCGCCCGGGCACGAAGCCGCATCCGCTCGTCGTCCACCATGATGAGCGTGCCGTCGCGGATCGACGACCGGGCGGACGTCGGCGAAGTAGAGCGGCACGATCGGGATGTTCTCCAGGTGGATGTATTGCCAGACGTCCAGCTCGGTCCAGTTCACAGCGGGAAGACGCGGATGCTTTCGCCCTTGTTCACCTTGCCGTTGTAGAGGTTCCAGAGCTCCGGCCGCTGGTTCTTCGGGTCCCACTGGTGCAGCGGTCGCGGAAGCTGTAAACGCGCTCCTTGGCCCGCGACTTTCTCCTCATCGCGGCGGGCGCCGCCGAACGCCGCGTCGAATGGTAGTGGTTCAGCGCCTGCTTCAGCGCCGCCGTCTTCATGATGTCGGTGTGCTTCTTCGAGCCGTGGTCGAACGGGTTGATGTTCTGCTGCACGCCCTCCGGGTTGATGTACACCTTCAGGTCGAGGCCCTGTCTCGCGACAGTACGCGATCGCGGAACTCGATCATCTCCCGGAACTTCCAGGTCGTATCGACATGCAGCAGCGGGAACGGCAGCGGCGCGGGATGGAACGCCTTCTGCGCCAGGTGCAGCATCACGGCGGAGTCCTTGCCGATGGAGTAGAGCATCACCGGCTGCTCGAACTCGGCCGCGACCTCGCGGATGATGTGGATGCTCTCGGCTTCGAGCTTTCGAGATGGGTGAGTTGGCGCTGGGCGGCGGGTGCGCGCATGAAATTCCTGAGGCCGTTCGTAATTGTCGAACAGGTGGTGGGTATTATGGCGGCTTGCGGGCTGTCAATCGGGGCTTGCGCTCTGCGCCAAATCGGGCGAACGGATCGACCGCCTTGACACGGCCGTACAGCCGCCCGTGCTCGAAATCTTCCGACCAAAGCGTGTCGAGGCCGCGCTCGTCCTAGCCCACATGAGCGTCGAACCAGGACAGCCATAGAGGGCCGCCCTCGCGCCCTCCAACGTGCCTTCGTCATATCACAAACTGACAACATGTCCTCGACCTCGCGGTGCGCCCCTCATGGCAGCAGAGTGCTGCCTGCGATGCCGGGTACTGCACCACGAACTCGATCAGGGCTTGCTAAATGACCTCGAGCCCCTCCCCCCCCGAAGCGATAGACCGAGTACGTTCGTGTCAATCAGTCCGGCCACGGATGTAAAGATCTTCCCGTTTCCATCCGCGACGCCTGGCAGGAGGCAGAGGCCTCGTTCGCTCGCGTGCGCGCTGCCGTCGGGTTGCGAGATCGAAATGATGGGCCCGCTGCTCAGGGCTGGTGCTCGGGCCAATGGGGCGTGCCGCCACGAGAGCGATCGCCTCGCCGCGGCGGTCAACTCGACTTCATCGCCGACCTTGATGCCGTACTGTTCAACCAGTCGCTTGGGCAGCGTGATCTGGAACTTGCCGGTGATCTTGCTCATGAGGAGAACGTACTCGCGATCAAGGAAAAATTTCAAGGACGCATCCTTGGCCGGCGACAACTGAAACGGCAGCGGGGAGGGATAGAAGGCCTTGCGCGCCTGGGTGGAGTATTATGGCGGAATCCTTGCCGATCGAATACAGCATCACCGATCTGGCGCATTCGGCCGCCACCTCTTGGATGATTGACACTTAGCTCCCGTTACCATATCCTGTGAGGATAGGATATGAAAGTGTCCCAGGATCATACGCTTGAGTATCTCCTGGGGTTTGATGGGCGGCTGCCACTGGCTTCAGAATGGCTACTATCTCAAGTTTTCGATCGGCAGGGTGAAGCCCACGGCTATCCGGCCGCACGGCCTGCGGTATTCCTTCACGCTTCACGGCCCGGACGGCAAGAGGCTGGTTGGTTTCG
>CAWADI010000035.1:0-541092 GCA_963780765.1 uncultured Alphaproteobacteria bacterium
GAGCTCGCCGCGCATGGCGCGGGCGGTGATCGCCGCCACCCGCTCGCCGACCCCCGCCGCCGCGGCCAGTTCATCGATCAACTCCTGGCCAATGAAGGTTGAATCCATGTCGGCCAGCAGCAGCAGCTTGCGGCGGCGATGATTGGGCACGACTGCGATGTCGACCGGCCGCGCACCAACGAGCGGTCGCCAGCGATCCTCGATGGCACGAAGGGCAGCGATGTCCGGCTGTTCCGGGAGATCCGCCGGGAGGAGGATTTCGCACGCGTCGGCGCCCAGGAACCGCGGTTCCACGGCGTGCACGCGGCGCACCGCCGCCAGCAGCTCGCCATCGATCGCGCGGGTGCCGGCGCTTGCAATCAGCAGGAGAAGATAGTCCATGTGCGGAAATGCGCGAGGCGAGGAAACCGGTGGTGCTTATCGCAGGGCCGACCGCCAGCGGCAAGTCGGCTCTGGCGCTCGAGCTGGCGCGCCTGCAGCCCGCCTCGATCATCAATGCCGATGCCATGCAGGTCTATCGCGAGCTGGCGGTCGTGACCGCGCGGCCTGGCCGCGAGGCGCAGGAGGCAGCACCCCACCACCTCTACGGCCATGTGCCGGCGGCCACCGCCTATTCCGTGGGCAGATGGATCGAGGAAGTCGGCGTGAAGCTCGCGGAGTGCCAAGCCGCGGGCGAAGTGCCCATCGTCGTCGGCGGAACGGGACTTTACTTCGGCGCGCTTGAACATGGCCTGGCGCGTGTGCCTGCAATTCCCGCGGCCGTTCGGAATTATTGGCGCCACCGTCTCCGCGAGGCGGGAGCGGAAGCACTCCATGGCTGAGCTGGCCCGATCGAGCCCAGGCGAGGCAGGCAGGCTCAGGCCGTCGGATGGCCAGCGTATTGCGCGGGCACTCGAGGTGCTGGACGCGACCGGCCGGCCGCTGTCCGACTGGCAGAAGAGGGCCAGCGGAGCGTCCTTGCAGGGTTGCGCGTATTGCGGATACATGTTGCCCCGCCCCGCGAGGAACTTTATCGACGCTGCGACGCAAGGTTCCTGCGGATGCTCGCCGCCGGCGCCCTCGATGAGGTCCGGGCGCTGCTCGCGCTTGGCCTCGATGCAGCACTTCCCGTGATGCGGGCCATCGGTGTTGTGGAATTGGGCCAGGTAATCGAGGGCAGGAGCTCAATCGAAGAAATGGTTCCCATTGCGCAGCGCAACACGCGAAACTACGTAAAGCGACAGCTGACTTGGGCTCGGCGCAATATGATTGCGTGGAAGTGGATGCATGAGAAGTTTTCGGAAAGAATAAATGGCGAATTTTCTAATTTTATTCGTCACGGAGGTTGACCGCAGTGCAGCAAGCGGCTAAGAGCATGTTCCGGAAAAGTGTGCACACTTTTCCGATAGGAACATGCTCCAAGTATCTGATCCTGCGCATTTTCTAATCGGCGAAGTAAATTCCACTTCGCCGGAAAATGCTGCGCGAGCCGTGTTCCGAAAATTGTACACTTTTTGGGTATGGTAGTCCCAGCCCCGAACGACGGAGTGCCGGAGGCGTCTACTTCGCCATACCGGATGTGAGGGAAGGTGACAAAGGCAGCAGGTACGATGGTGCAGGAACTTACCGGGGCGGAAATCGTGCTGCGGGCACTCGCCGATCAGGGTGTCGAGCATCTTTTCGGCTATCCCGGCGGAGCTGTCCTGCCGATCTATGACGAACTGTTCCAGCAGGACAAAGTCCGGCACATCCTCGTCCGCCATGAACAGGGCGCGGCGCATGCGGCGGAAGGCTATGCGCGCTCCACAGGCAAATGCGGCGTGCTGCTCGTGACCTCGGGTCCGGGCGCCACCAACGCGGTTACCGGACTGACGGACGCACTCATGGATTCGGTGCCGCTGGTGTGCATTACCGGTCAGGTACCGACCCACCTGATCGGCAACGACGCCTTCCAAGAGTGCGACACGGTCGGCATCACGCGGCCGTGCACGAAGCACAACTACCTGGTCAAGGACGTGAACGACCTCGCCCGCATCATGCACGAGGCCTTCTATGTGGCGACCAGCGGCAGGCCGGGCCCGGTCGTGGTCGACATCCCGAAGGACGTGCAGTTCGCCAAAGGGCGCTACGTCGGCCCGCTCAACATCCAGCACCGGACCTATCGGCCGAGAGTCAAGGGCGACGAGGCACTGATCCACGCGGCGGTCGAGATGATTGCCGGCGCCAAGCGACCGCTCTTCTATACGGGCGGCGGGGTGATCAACTCGGGCGTCCGGGCATCGCAGCTGTTGCGCGAGTTCGTGAAGCTCACCGGCTTTCCGATCACCTCGACGCTGATGGGGCTCGGCGCCTTTCCGGCATCGGGCGAACAATGGCTCGGCATGCTCGGCATGCACGGAACCTATGAAGCCAATCTTGCCATGCATGATTGCGACGTGATGATCAATATCGGGGCGCGTTTCGACGACCGCATCACCGGCAGGCTCGATGCGTTCTCGCCGGGCTCGAAGAAAATCCACATCGACATCGATCCGGCATCCATCAACAAGACCGTCCGCTGCGACCTGGCGGTGATCGGCGATTGCGCCCATGTGCTCGAAGCGATGATCCGGGTGTGGAAAAGCCGCCAGCCGCGCCTCGACAAGGCGGCGCACGCGGCGTGGTGGAGCGCGATCCGGAAATGGCGGGCTCGCGACTGCCTGAAGTACCGGAACAACAAGGACGTCATCATGCCGCAATACGCGATCGAGCGGCTCTACGAGGCGACCCGGGCGCGCGACGTCTACATCACCACCGAGGTCGGCCAGCATCAGATGTGGGCGGCGCAATTCTACAAGTTCGAGAAGCCGAACCGATGGATGACCTCGGGCGGGCTTGGCACGATGGGCTATGGACTGCCGGCGGCAGTCGGCGTGCAGGTGGCCCATCCCGACGCGCTGGTGATCGACATCGCCGGCGATGCCTCGGTGCTGATGACCATGCAGGAGATGTCGACCGCCGTGCAGCACCGGCTGCCGGTGAAGATCTTCATCATCAACAACCAGTACATGGGAATGGTCAGGCAGTGGCAGCAGCTGCTGCATGGCAACCGGCTGTCGGAGAGCTACATGGATTCGCTGCCCGACTTCGTCAAGCTTGCCGAGGCCTACGGCTGCGTTGGCATCCGGTGCGCAAAGCCGGCCGATCTCGATTCCGCGATCGGCGAGATGATCAAGGTGAAGCGGCCGGTGCTGTTCGATTGCCGGGTTGCCGCACTCGCCAACTGCTTCCCGATGATACCCTCCGGCAAGGCGCATCACGAAATGCTGCTCGGCGAAGATGTGCCGGATGCCGAGATCGGCGAGGTGGTCAGTGAGGAGGGGCGGGTGCTCGTCTAGAAGGATGACAACGATGAAGTTGTTCGCCAACTTTCCCTCCCCCTTTGGGGAGGGACCAAGGGTGGGGGTCGCACCGGCGACTCCATCAAACCCCCCTCCCTTGCCCTCCCCCGCAAGGCGGGAGGGAACTCCTGGAACTCTCTGCTCGAAGTCGGGGGGAGGGGAAAGCCATGAACATCAGCAGCAATCATCAGCCGGCGTCGGCCTACTTCCTGGCGACCCAGCAACAGAAGCCCGAAACCCATACCCTGACGGTGCTGGTCGACAACGAGCCCGGTGTTCTGGCGCGGGTCATCGGGCTGTTCGCCGGCCGCGGCTACAACATCGAGTCGCTCACCGTGTCGGAAACCTCCCACGAGGCGCACGTATCGCGCATCACCGTGGTCACGACCGGCACGCCTTCCGTTCTCGAACAAATCCGCGCCCAGCTCGAACGCCTGGTGCCGGTGCATTCGGTCGCCGACCTGACGGTCATCGGCAACGCGATCGAGCGCGAGCTCGCCATGGTGAAGGTTGCCGGCAAGGGCGAAATGCGGGTGGAAGCGCTGCGGCTCGCCGAGGCGTTTCGGGCCCGGGTGATCGACGCCACGACCGGTTCCTTCGTCTTCGAGATCACCGGCAAGACCGACAAGATCGAGCAGTTCATCAACCTCATGATGCCTTTGGGACTGGTGGAAGTCTCGCGCACGGGCATCGCCGCCATCAGCCGCGGCCCGGAGGGGATGAAGATTTGAGCGGTTGACGTTTCGGGCTATGGATCGCCGGTGACCACCAGGCTATCCGTCAACGTCAACGCCATCGCCCAGCTCAGGAACCGGCGCAATCTGCCGTGGCCTTCGGTACCGGACCTGTGCCGCATCGCGCTCGACGCCGGCGCCCACGGCATCACCGTTCATCCGCGGCCTGACCAGCGTCACATCCGCCCCGGCGACGTCGACGATATCGCCCGCCTGCTGCGTGGCCGCACCGACAAGGAATTCAACATCGAAGGGTACCCGGCTGAGGACTTCCTGCGCCTCGTCGAGAAAGCGAGGCCTCGGCAATGCACGCTGGTGCCCGACGAGCCGGGGCAGGCGACGTCCGACCACGGCTGGGACATCGCCGCCGACGAAGCGCTTCTGAAACGCACGATCGCAAGGCTCCAGCAGCTTGCATATCCGGGTGTCGCTGTTCATCGACGCCGACCCGGCGCTGGCGCGGCCGGCGAAAGCGGTCGGCGCCGACCGGATCGAGCTCTACACCGGTCCCTTCGGCAGCAAGCTCACCGCCCGCGAGCGCGCAGCCGAACTGGGCAGGCTCAAGGCGGCCGCGGAAGCGGCGCGCCAGGCCGGTCTCGGCGTAAATGCCGGCCACGACCTGACCCGCGACAATCTTCCTGAACTGGCGGCGGCCATTCCGTTCCTCGCCGAGGTATCGATCGGCCATGCCATCGCCGCCGATGCCTTCACCTTCGGAATGGCTGCAGACCGTGCGGCTGTTCCGCGCCGCTCTGGAAGTCCCGGCAGCAGCAGCTTCGGCATGACAGGCGAACTCCTTACCCTTGCCGGCATCGGCCTCGTGCAGCTCCTGGCGGTCATCAGCCCGGGCCCGAGCTTCCTCATCACCGCGCAGACGGCGGCGCTGCGCTCCCCGGCAACCGGAGTGAAAGTCGCTCTCGGGCTCGGAGCCGGAACGCTCCTGTGGTCGGGCGCAGCACTCCTCGGCCTGAACGCCATCTTCCAGCAGTTTCACTGGCTCTACATGGCGGTGAAAACAGGCGGGGCGCTGTTCCTGCTGTGGATCGCCTGGCAAATCTTTCGCCATGCCGCGGAGCCGGTCAAACTCGAGAACGGACAGGCGGAGGGGCGCGCCGGCGTCCCCTTTCTTACGGGCTTCCTCACCCAGATCGGCAATCCCAAGGTCGCCGTGTTCTTCGGCTCCATCTTCGTCGCCATGCTGCCCCGCGAAGTGCCCTTGTGGATGGGGCTGGCGCTCATCGCCATCGTCACCTTCAACGAAGTGTGGTGGTACTCGGCCGTCGCTCTTTTCTTCGGCTCGAGCCCGGTGCGCCGCCGCTATCTCGCGGCAAAGCGGTATATCGACCGGGCAACAGGCCTGTTCCTGGGCGCGCTCGGACTTCGCCTCCTGTGGTCGGCGCGGGAAGCCGCGTGAGGCGGTGACTGCTTGTCTTTTGACCATGCGCGTTTATGGTGCGCGCCCGGCATCAACAGGGAGAATTCCATGCGTGTGTACTACGACCGCGACGCCGATGTGAATCTCATCAAGGGCAAGAAGGTCGCGATCATCGGCTATGGCAGCCAGGGCAGGGCGCATGCCCTCAATCTCAGGGATTCAGGCGCCCGGAGTGTCACGATCGCCCTGAAGCCGGCGTCCGCCACCGCAAAGAAAGTCGAGGCCGACGGGCTCAAAGTCCTGACGGTGGCGGAAGCCGCCAAGTGGGCCGATCTCATGATGATGGTCGCCCCCGATGAGCTCCAGGCCGACATCTGGAAAGACGAAATAGCCGGCAACATCCGCGATGGAGCGGCCATCGGTTTCGCGCACGGCCTCAACGTGCATTTCAATCTCATCGAACCGAGGAAAACCATCGACGTGCTCATGGTGGCCCCCAAGGGTCCCGGCCACACCGTCCGAAGTGAATATGAAAAGGGCGGCGGCGTGCCCTGCCTCATCGCCATCCAGCAGGATGCATCGGGCAACGCCCATGACCTGGCGCTTTCCTATGCGAGCGGCATCGGTGGCGGCCGCTCCGGCATCATCGAGACAACCTTCAAGGAGGAATGCGAGACCGACCTGTTCGGCGAGCAGGTGGTGCTGTGCGGCGGCCTCGTCGAGCTCATCCGCGCTGGCTACGAGACGCTGGTCGAGGCGGGCTACTCCCCCGAGATGGCCTATTTCGAGTGCCTGCACGAGGTCAAGCTGATCGTCGATCTCATCTATGAGGGCGGCATCGCCAACATGAACTATTCGATCTCCAACACGGCGGAGTTCGGTGAATACCTGAGCGGCCCGCGGATCATCACGGAAGAAACGCGCAAGGAGATGAAGCGGGTGCTGGCCGACATCCAGTCAGGGCGCTTCACTTCGGAATGGATCCGCGAATGCAAGGCCGGCCAGCCGCGCTTCAAGGCGACGCGCCGGATGAACGACGCCCACCCGATCGAGGAGGTGGGCCAGAAACTCAGGGCAATGATGCCGTGGATCGCCAAGAACAAGCTCGTCGACAGGGCGCGGAACTAGAACCTGCACGCATGGATGGCCGAGCTTCGTTCCGTCCCGGCCCGGGAGACCGACGCACTCGAGTTGGCATGCCTGAACGACAGCGCGTCACGCGGGCTCGCCGCCTGGCTGTGGAGCCGGCTCAGCAAACCGGGCCAATCGCTGATCGAGGTCGGGCGCAGCCGCATCCGCAACAATGCGGCAAGCCCGTTGCACTATAAGGCCTGGACGGTGGCGGAGATCGACGGCGTCGTTGCCGCAGCGCTCGCCGGCCGTCTCATCCCGGTGCCCTACGAAAGAGGCGATGCGGGCGATCTCGACGGTGCTTTCGTGCCCTTGCTCGAGCTGGAGGCGATCGCAGCGGGCTCGTGGTATTTGAATGTGCTCGGCGTTCATCCCGAGTTTCGCGGCCGGGGACTGGGTTCGCGGCTGCTCGAGAAAGCCGAAGAAAGGGCAGTCGCGGCAGAAGCTTCGCGCATGTCGGTCATGGTCGAGGAAGTCAATGCCGGAGCGCTGAGGTTCTACCTGCGCCATGGCTTTGGCGAATGGGCCCGCCGAGCGTACGTCCCGTTCCCGGGTTCTTCGGACAGCGGCGACTGGCTGCTGCTCCGGAAGGCGGTTGCCCGGTAACTTGTCGGGACGTCCTAAGGATCAGGCGACCAAAACGCCTGATCCCACTTCGCCGGAAAATGCCTTAGAATGAGGTCGCAGAGGGAGGTTCAGCCTTGGAACGGGGCCAGCGAAGGCTCGCGGCGATCCTCGCCGCCGACGTAGCGGGATATTCGCGGCTGATGGCGGCCGATGAGGCCGGCACCGTTGCGCGGCTCAGAACGCTGCGGGCCGAAATCATCGAGCCCAAGATTGTCGAGTTCTGCGGCCGCGTCGTCGGTTCGGCGGGCGACAGCCTGCTGGTCGAGTTCGCCAGCGCGGTCAACGCCGTGCAGTGTGCGGTGGAGACGCAGCAGCGGCTGGCGGACCACAACGCCGATCTGCCCGAGGATCGGCGCATGGCTTTCCGCATCGGCGTGAACCTCGGCGACGTTATCGCTGAGGACGGCACGAATTCACGGCGACGGAGTGAATATCGCGGCCCGGCTGGAAAAGCTGGCCCAGCCCGGCGGGGTCTGCATCGGGGCAAACGTCCACGATCAGGTCAGAAGCAAACTTCTTTACGAATACACCGATCTCGGCGAGCAGCGCGCCCACAACATTCGCGACCCGGTACGCGCCTGGCGGATCGAATCAACCGCGCGTGGAGCCGCCGTCAAAGACCCTGGCCGCGACGCCGGTCCTTCCGCGGCCAAACCGTCGATCGCCGTGCTTCCGTTCGAGAACATGAGCGGTGAAGCGGAGCAGGAATATTTCTCCGATGGCATCACCGAAGATCTGATTACTGAATTGTCCCGCTTTCGCGAACTGCTGGTGATCTCGCACACCTCTTCGTTCGCTTTCAAAGGCAGAAGGTTCCAGATTTCGGAAGTCAGCCGCAGCTTGGGCGCGCAATACGTCGTTGCGGGCAGCATACGCCGAGCGGGCAAGCGTGTGCGCATCACCGCCCAGCTTACCGATGCCGCGAGCGACAAGCAGATCTGGGCCGAGCGCTATGATCGGGATCTGGAAGACATATTTCAGGCTCAGGACGAGGTCGTCAGGCAGGTGGTGGCCACGCTGGTCGGGCGCTTGGAGCATGAGAGATTTGAACGCAGCCAGGCGAGTTTCAGCGGACCGTCTTGCGGCCTATGATCTTTTTCTTCGCGGCCGCCAGCATTTCTTCACCTGGACGCTCGAGGACAATCAGAAGGCGCGGGAGTACTTCGAAGCCGCGGTGCGCATCGATCCGGACTACGCCGCCGCCTATGCCGCACTGTCAGAAGCGGCCTACGGGTCGTGGCTCAACGGCTGGAGCAGTTCGCCCGAAGACGATCGCGCGGCCTTTCTGGCGATCGCGAGAAAGGCCGTCGAACTGGACGATCAGGACAGCCGCACGCAAATGGTCTTTGGAGTCGGCTACATGTATCACGGCGAGCTCGCGAAGGCCCGTCATCACCTGGAGATTGCCCGCCGGCTGAACCCGAACCATACGCGTGTTCTGGCGTTCCTGTCGCGACTTGTCCTCTTCGAAGGCGATCCTGAGCGATCGGTCGAATACGTTCGGCGAAGCGATCGCTCTCAATCCGTTCGGGAAATACGAGTGGTTCCTCGGGCAGGCGCAATTCACCGCCAGGGACTATCGCAATGCGATCGCGACGTTGACGAGCATCCGCGATCCGACCGAGATGGTCGTGGCGTTGCTTGCGGCCTGCCGTGCGATGATGGGCGAGGAGGCGGAGGCCAGCCGTCTCTGCAGCGACTTCCTCCGGCGAGCCGGGGCGGCTCCCGGATTGAAAACGCTCACGGGCCCGCTCGACTGGCAGCGGTATGTTTCAGAACGATGGCCGTTCCAGAACCGCAATGATTTGACCCATCTGATGGATGGGCTGCGCAAGGCAGGATTGCCGATCTGAACTACGCTTCGATCCGGAAGCGTTGTTTGAAACCCTGCCTGCCGCGCGGCGTGACGAAGACGGCCCGCGTATGCTCGTCCCGCCGGAGCCAGCCGAGATCGCACAGCCGGGAAAACAGGCCCGCTCCGAGAGCGCCGCCCAGATGCGGCTGGCGCTCGCTCCAGTCCAGGCACTGCCGGGTGAGCGGCCGCCGGCTGGTCAGCAACTCATCCATGTTGATCCCCATGTCGGCGAACGCCAACCTGCCCTTCTTGCGCAGCGTAAAGCCGGTACCGGTGGCGGCCAGATAGCCAAGAGCCACCAGCGACAATGTAAGTTGCACCCCCAGGCGTCCCGCCAGATGGTCATAACAGGATCGCGCAGCGCGCAGCGAGTTGTTGCGGCGATCCTGTGTCCGGCAGCGGGGCGGTGTGCCGCCTGCGATCGACTCCAAAGCCTCCAGAACGTCGGCGATCTCCCTTGAGGCAAGGCGGAAGTGGCGATGGCGCCCCGCGCGTTCCACTGTCACCATCTTCGCCGCCACCAACCTGGCAAGATGACCACTCGCCGTATTGGGAGCCACTCCGGCAATATGGGCAAGCTCGGTGGCGGTCAGGCTGTTGTCGTCCTTCAAGGCGGACAACATGTTAGCGCGGGCGGGGTCGCCGATGAGGGACGCCACTTCGGCAATGTTCGGGCCGTCAGCCATAGTTCGATCTTAACCGAATCATCGCCGCAAATAAACTCCTAAGATTGCGGCGAGTATCAGCGTCGGATTGAAAGGGTTTTGGGGAATGGCGATGGCAGGGCGGCGTTGCGCGTTGCAAGTGCGGTTGCGCCATGTGAAAGTCATCACAACAAGGGGAGCGTGCTATGGCGTCAATATCGTCCCTATCGCAGTCGGTCACTGAACTCACCGGGATATTCGGAGGCCAGCTGCTCCAGCCTGCAGACTCCGGCTACGAGGAGGCAAGACGGGTGCACAACGGCCTGGTTGACAGGCGTCCAGCGCTGATCGCCCGCTGCAAGGGCGCAGCCGATATCGCCGACGGCATCAAGCTCGCCCGCAAGCTGAACCTCCAGGTGGCCGTGCGCGGCGGCGGCCACAACGTGGCCGGGCGCGCGACCGTCGATGGCGGACTGATGATCGACCTCGCACCAATGAAGGGCATTCGCGTTGACCCCAAAGCCCGGACCGCCTGGGCGCAGGGCGGCGTTACGTGGGCCGAATTCAATCGCGAGACGCAGCTTCATGGCCTCGCCACTACCGGCGGCGTCGTGTCCTCGACCGGCATCGCCGGCCTCACGCTCGGCGGCGGCATCGGCTGGCTGATGTGCAAATACGGGCTGGCACTCGACAACCTCCTATCGGTGGATCTCGTCACTGCTGAAGGCCGGCTACTCAAGGCGAGCGCGGAGGAGAATCCGGATCTGTTCTGGGGCTTGCGCGGTGGCGGCGGCAATTTCGGCGTGGCGGCGGCGCTCGAGTACCGGCTGCATCCGGTCGGCCCGACGATCACCGGCGGTCTCGTCGCCTATCCCTTTGATCGTGCCCGCGATGTGCTGCTGTTCTTTCGCGACGCTACGCGATCGATGCCCGACGAACTCATGCTGGTGGCGGGCCTGATCCATGCCGGCGACGGTTCGGGCGCGAAGCTCGTGGCAATCGTGGTGTGCCACTGCGGCGAGCCCGAGGCCGGGATCAAGGCAGTTGCGCCCATCAAGGCATTCGGATCGCCGGTCATGAACAACATCGGCCCCATGTCCTACTGTCAGCTCAACGGCATGCTCGACGCGGCGTATCCCAGGGGAGCGCTCAACTACTGGAAGTCGAACTTCCTCGACTGGCTGACCGATGAGACGATCGATGGGATCATCGAATGCTTTGCCAAGTGCCCCACTCCCATGGGCCAGGTGTTGCTCGAGCATTTCCACGGGGCCGCGACCCGAGTGGCGGTCGGCGATACCGCGTTCCCTCACCGCACGGAAGGCTACAACCTCGTCGTGCTGTCCGAGTGGATGGATCCGACGACCACCGACCGGTGCATCGGCTGGGCTCGCGATTCCTATCAGGCGCTCGAGCCGTTCATGTCATCCGGCCGCTACGTCAACTATCTCGGCGACGATGAGGGTGGCAACCCGACGGAGGCGGCGTACGGACCCAACTACCGGCGCCTGCAGAAGATCAAGGCGAAGTACGATCCCGAGAACTTCTTCCGGGTGAACCAGAACATCCGCCCGCTGCCGTAGCGCGATGCATCGCACGCCTGCCAGCATTCCACGGAAGTAGGGGTTGCGAGGTCTGGCCAACGCGTCAGCCAAGTTCTGGTGCGTCCGCTTCCGGTCCCTTTTGGCGAAACGCCGAGGGGTGGGATAGCGGATGACCCGTTCCTAAAGTCCAGCCCGATAGAACTCTGCGAAGGGGCGCCAATACAATTCTCACGCCGTGGCCTCTGGAGAACATTCGCACCCCATGGCTGAAGAACGTGCCCACCGCCGCCTCGCCGCAATATTGGCCGCTGACGTCGTTGGCTACAGCCGTCTGATGGAGCAGGACGAGTCCGGCACGTTGGCGCTGCTCAAGGCTCGGCGGAAGGAGGTGCTGGAGCCGCTGGTGGCGAGGCATCAAGGCCGCGTGTTCAAGGTCACTGGGGATGGTGTGCTGGTGGAATTCGGCAGCGCCGTCAACGCCGTCGAGTGCGCCGTCGACCTGCAGCGGGGCATGGCCGCGGCCAATCGCGATCAACCCGAGGATCGCCGCATCGTCCTGCGCGTCGGCGTCAACCTGGGCGATATCATGGTCGAAGGCAGCGACCTCTACGGCGATGGGCGTCAACATTGCGGCGCGTCTTGAAGGAATTGCGGAACCGGGTGGCGTCCTGGTCTCCGGAACGGCCTTCGACAACGTCAGGAACAAGGTCACGGCGGACTTCGAGGATCTCGGCACGCGAACCTTGAAGAACATTGCTCACGCCAGTAGCGCATTTACCGCGTCACTGGTCGCACTGCACGTCGCGGTCGCATGCCACCCAAGGCAACAACGGACGAAGCCTTCGATCGCGCGGCCTGCCAGTTCGACAACATGAGCGGTGATCCCGAGCAGCAGTACTTCAGTGATGGCGTCACCGAGGACATTATCACCGAGCTGGTCCCGGATTTCGCGAAGCTGGTTAAGGTCGATTGCGACGTGAGAAGGACGATCCCCGATGACGAAGGACGACGGTATTCGGCTGAGTCAAGGCGAAGGTCGCGCTGGAGGCGATCCGGGGCGAACACACGGTGTTGAGGGTCGCGATGCGGCAAGGCATCGATCCGAACATGATCGCCGGCTGGAAGCGGCAGGCGGTCGAGGGCATGGCGGCGACGTTCGCCGGTGGCGCGGCCGAGCGCGATCATGCCCGTGAGGGCGAGGTGAAGGAGCTTCACGCCAAGATCGGCCAACTCATCGTGGAGAGAGATTTTTTGTCCAAGGCCTCCGGGCGCTGAGCCACGAACGGAGGAAGACCATGGTCGAGACGAACCATCCCCGGCTCTCCATCGCGCGGCAATGCGAGCTCCTGTCGATGGCGCGGTCATCGTTCTACCGGCCGGCCTGTGGGGAGAGCGAGTTGAACCTCACGCTGATGCGGCTGATCGACGAGATGTTCCTGGAGTGTCCGTTCTATGGAGCGCGCCAGATGGCGCGGCACCTGCGCCGGCAGGGCTACTGCGTGGGCCGCAAGCGCATCCGGCGGCTGATGGACAAGATGGGGCTGGTCGCCCATCTTCCAGAAGCCTTGGACCAGCAAACCCTGCCCGGAGCACAGGATTTATCCCTACCTGCTCAGGGACCTGGTCATTGACCGGCCCAACCGGGTGTGGTGCGCCGATGTCACCTACATCCCGATGAAACGTGGCTTTCTCTATCTGGTCGCGGTGATGGACTGGGCGAGCCGCAAGGTCTTGAGTTGGCGATTGTCGAACACCATGGACGTCGAGTTCTGCGCGGCCGCCTCGAAGAGGCGATCGCCAGGTACGGCAGGCCGGACATCTTCAACACCGACCAGGGTTCGCAGTTCACCAGCTTTGCCTTCACCGGCCTGCTGAAGGACAACGGCATCGCCATCTCCATGGACGGCAAAGGCCGCTGGATGGACAACGTGTTCATCGAACGGCTGTGGCGCTCGCTCAAGTACGAGTGCGTCTACCTCAATGCCTTCGAAACCGGCAGCCAGGCCAGAGACGGTATCGGGCGTTGGATTGCATTTTTCAACGAGCGGCGTCCGCACTCATCCCTCGGCGGCAGGACGCCGGCGGAAGTCTATGCTACGAAAATCGTGGCGCCGGGACCGGGGCTCGACCCGGCCCGGCGCAGAGCGTGCTGCGGCATGATCAAGCCATGATTTACCTCGATGCAGCCGCCAAACGTCTCGGAGACGCGCGGACATACTGGCGAGACCCGGTTAACCTCGAACATCTAAAGAATGGCCTACGCAAAGCAGGCTTGGGTAACTATTGACTTTAACTCGGCGCGTGCCCGAACGCCGCTCGGCGTCCGCTCCCGGGGTATGGTCGTTTCGATTATCCTCGACATGTGTTGGCGAAGTGGCGCGTCCCTGCTTAGTGTATGACGGGTCGTAAAAGGGAGTACGCGCATGTGGCGGGAGATAGCGGCCGACGACCGGATCGAGATCAAGGTCGATGGATACAAGATCGTTGCCTATAGTTTCGGCAAGGGTGCTGAAACCGTGTTCTGCCTCAACGGCGGGCCGGGACTGCCGTGCGACTACCTGCGCGAGGCCCATTCCTGCCTGATCGATGAGGGCTATCGGGTGGTCGCCTTCGATCAGCTCGGTACGGGCGCATCGGACCGGCCCACGGACGATCGCCTGTGGACGATCACCCGCTATGTCGCCGAGACCGAGACGGTGCGTCAGACGCTCAAGCTCGGGCGGGTCCATCTCCTTGGGCACAGCTGGGGCGGCTGGCTCGGCATCGAATATGCGCTGACCCATCCGGAGGCGCTTAAAACCGTCATTCTCGAGGATACCGTTGCCGACATCCCGCACCTCATAGTGGAACTCGACCGGCTGCGCGCCGCCCTCGGCTCCGAGACCGTGGCGATGATGCAGCGGCACGAAGCCGAAGGCAGCCTCGATCATCCGGAATACCAGGCGGCCGTCACGATCCTCAATTACCGCCACGTCTGCCGGCTCGCCGAATGGCCGGCGCCCGTCAGGCGCTCGCTCGATGACTGGAACATGGGGCCGTACAGGGACGATCCAGGGTCCCAACGAGTTCCTCTACGTCGGCAATCTCAAGGACTGGAACCGGGTTCCCGACCTCCACCGCATCACCGCACCCGTCATGATCACGACCGGCCAGCACGACGAGCTGACGCCCGCCTGCGCCATGCGGATGAAACTCGCCATGCCGCAGTCCGAGCTTCACGTCTTCCCGAACTCCAGCCATATGCCGTTCTATGAAGAGCCGCATCTGTACTATCCTGCGCTGCTCAAGTTCCTGAGGAAACACAGGGAAGCGTAGGTTGCATCGTTACCGCTTCGTCCTCACGCGGCCGTTTCAGCTTCTGCCGGTGCTGATCGGCATCAGCATCATCACCTTCGTGCTGGTGCGCTCGATCCCCGGCGATCCGGCGCGCGTGCTGCTCGGCACCAAATCGACGCCCGAGGCGATCGCCCGAATCCGCGCGCAGTTCGGGCTCGATGAGCCGCTGTGGGTCGCAGTACCTCTATTTCATCAAGAACCTGTTCCGGGGCGAGATGGGCACCTCCATCCTCTACCGCACGGATGTGCTGCGCCTCATCGGCGAACGCATCGGGCCGACGCTGTTGCTGGTGCTGGGCAGCGTCGTGCTGGCGATCGCGATCGCCGTGCCGCTCGCTGCCATCGCGGCGCGCAACCGCGGCGGCTTTGCCGACAACCTCATCCGCCTGGTCTCGACTGCCGGACTCGGTTTCCCGCCGTTCTGGCTCGCCATCATGCTGATGATCCTGTTCAGCGTGAAGCTCGACCTCTTTCCGGTGTCGGGCTATGGCGACAGCGCGCTCGACCGGCTGCACCACATGATCCTGCCATGCTTCACGGTGGCGCTCGCCATGTCCGCGGTGCTGACCCGGAATCTGCGCGCCAGCATGCTGGCGGAAATCTCCTCCGACCATGCCACCGCCGCACGGGCGCGCGGACTGCCCGAGAGCCTCGTGTTCTGGCGCCATGTGCTGCCGAACTCGCTGGTGCCGGCAATCAATCTGCTCGCGGTCAACATCGGCTGGCTGATCGGCGGTTCGGTGGTGATCGAATCGGTGTTCTCACTCCCCGGCATGGGTCAGCTGCTGGTGCGGGGCATCTTCACGCGCGACTACATGGTCGTGCAGGGAGTGGCGATGGCGTTCGCCTGCGCCACGGTCCTCATCAATTTCCTCGCCGACATTCTCACCGCCGCCACCGATCCGCGGGTGAAGATATGACGGCAGCCGCCACGACAGCGACCGGGGAAAGACGCCTGCCGGCGCCGCTCATGCTGGGGCTCGCCGTCGTTGCCGCCGCCCTCGTGATCGCCCTGCTGGCGCCGTGGCTCGCGCCTTACGATCCGATCGCTCAGGACACGAGCAATACGCTGAAGCCCCCCGGTGCGGCGCATCTCTTCGGCACCGACAACTTCGGGCGCGACGTTTTCTCGCGCGTCATCTGGGGAACCCGCATCGACCTTCAGATGGGGGTGATCGGCGTCGTCTTCCCGTTCATCATCGGGACGATCATCGGGTCGGTCTCGGGATATCTGGGCGGCTGGGTGGATGCGCTGTTCATGCGCATCGTCGATGTGGTTCTCGCATTCCCGTTTCTGGTGCTGATGCTGGCGATCATCGCGATCCTGGGACCGGGGCTCATGAGCTTCTACATCGCGATGGCGCTCGTCGGCTGGGTTTCCTACGCACGGCTCATCCGCTCGCAGACGCTCATTCTGAAGCACGCCGATTTCGTCATTGCCGCCCGGAGCCTCGGCTTCAGCCGGGGCCGGATCATGTTCCGCCACATCCTCCCCAATGCGATCTCCGCCTCGATCGTGTTCGCGATGTCGGATGTGGTGCTGGTGATCCTGTCGGGGGCGGCGATCAGCTACCTCGGCCTGGGCGTGCAGCCGCCGACCGCGGAATGGGGCATCATGGTCGCCGAGGGGCAGAATTTCATCACCACGGCATGGTGGATCACCGCGTTTCCCGGGCTGGCGATCGTGGCGCTCGCCTTCGGTTTCAGCATGCTTGCCGACGGGCTTGGCGAATTGCTGGGCGTCGGCGAATGACGGCTTCTCTCCTCGAGGTGGACGGCCTGACCGTCGTCGCGCGCGAGCGCACGATCGTCGAGGGCCTTTCCTTCACGCTCGACCGCGGCCAGATCCTGGGTCTGGTCGGTGAAAGCGGATCGGGCAAAACCGTCGCCTGCCGCGCCCTCATGCGGCTCCTGCCGTCGACCAGCCTGCGAATCGCCGGCGGATCGGTGCGGCTCGAAGGGACCGACCTTCTTGCGCTCGAGCCCGATGCGATGCGCCGTGTGCGGGGCCGGCGCATCGGCATGATCTTTCAGAACCCGGCGAGCCACCTCGACCCGGTCATGGCCATCGGCGGCCAGATCGCCGAGAGCCTCCGATTTCATCGCGGCGCCGATGCGCGGGAGGCAAAGCAGGCGGCGATCGAGTTGCTGCGCCAGGTCGGCATTCCCGATCCCCGGCGCCGGGTCGATGACTTCCCGCATCAATTCTCCGGCGGCATGCGCCAGCGCGCGATGATCGCCCTGGCGCTTGCCTGCCAACCCGACCTGCTCCTTGCCGATGAGCCTACCACTGCACTCGACGTGACGGTGCAGGCGCAGATCCTCCGTCTGCTTCTCGATCTGCGTGACCAGCGGGGCCTGTCGATCATCCTCATCACCCATGATCTGGGCGTCGTCGCCCAGACCTGTGATGCGGTCGCCGTGATGTATGCCGGGCGCCTGTGCGAGCGGGGCGCCAAACGCGACGTGCTTCGCCGCCCGCTGCACCCCTACACGGCCAGGCTGATCGCCTGTCAGCCGTCAGCCGCCATACCGGGCCGGCTGCTTCCCAGCATTCCCGGCCAGCCGCCGCTGCCGACATCGTATCCGCGCGGCTGCCGCTTCCATCCGCGCTGCGAAAAAGCCATGGACGTTTGCCGCGATATCGTGCCGGCGATGGTCGACGTCGGCGAGCGGCGGTCTGCGGCATGCCATCTGGTGCATGGCTAGCTTGGCAAAGCGTGAGCGAGACGCCGTTACTTCCCCTCCCCTGTGGGGAGGGCAGGGGTGGGGGTCTGGTGGCGTCGACCGCGGCGATCCATCCTGCGTTGCGCAAGAAGCATTCGATCCATACCGAGAGGTCGTGCAGCCTCTGGTCGAGGTCGCGCCGGTTGGTCTGCCGCCTGCCATCTGGTGCGTGGCTAGTTTGGCAGGACTGCATCGCTGTCGCGACCCCCACCCTTTATCCCTCCCCACAAGGGAGGGAACGATGAGCGAGCCTCCATTGCTGGAAGTGGAAAATCTCGCCGTATCATTCCACGGCCACGGTTTTGCCTGGCCGTTTGCCGAGGCGACCATGGTGCGGGCGGTCAGCGACGTTTCGTTCCGCCTGGGGGCAGGGGAAACGCTGGGCCTCGTCGGCGAATCCGGCTGCGGCAAGACAACGCTCGCCCGCGCCGTTCTGGGCCTCGTCCCGATCAGCGGCGGCAGCATACGTTTCGAAGGAGCGGATATCGATCACGACGGCTTCGCCGCGCTGCGCCGCAAGACGGCGATGATCTTTCAGGATTCCTACAACGCCCTCAACCCGCGCATGCGGATCGGTCAAGCCATCGCCGAGGTTCTGCGCGTTCACGGCAAGGTGCCGGCGCACGAAGCCCGGCTGCGCACGCTGGAGCTTCTTTCGCTCGTCGGGCTTGCTCCGGAACACGCCGAACGCCGGCCCGCCACGCTCTCCGGCGGTCAGTGCCAGCGCGCAAGCATCGCCCGGGCACTGGCGGTTTCACCGAAGCTCATCCTTGCCGACGAATGCGTCTCGGCGCTCGATGTGTCGATCCAGGCACAGATCATCAATCTCCTGATCGAACTCCGGGAGCGGATGAACCTGGCCATGATCTTCATCGCGCACGACCTCGCCGTGGTGCGGCGGCTGTGCGACCGGGTGGCCGTGATGTATCTCGGCCGCATCGTGGAGGAAGGCGCGACGGCCGATGTGTTCGAAAACCCGCGGCATCCCTACACGCAGGCGCTTATCAGCGCCATTCCCGACGTCGATCCCGACACGCCGCTGGCGCAGCGCATGCTGGCGGGCGAACCGCCAAGCCCGCTCGATCTGCCACGGGGTTGCGCCTTCCATCCGCGCTGCCCGGCCGTGATGGAGAAATGCCGGTCGGGGCCGCCGCCTGCGCTCCGCCGGGCGGGCGCAACAGCGCGCCGCTTGTCTCCTCTATGACGAGGTGACAGACTGAACGACGCAATTGCACACTGTGGGAGAGAAACAATGAGAAAAGAACAGATTGCTTGGCACATGCGGCGGCGCTGGCGCTTGCTGCCCTGACACTGTCGGCGAGCCTTGCCGAGGCAGCAGGAACCTTGAGCATCGGACGGCGCGAGGACGGGACGACGTTCGACCCGATCAGGACCGCGCAAAACGTCGATTTCTGGGTGTTCTCGAACGTGTACGACGTGCTGGTCAGGGTGGACAAGACGGGAACCAAGCTCGAGCCAGGCCTCGCCGAAAGCTGGGAGGTATCGCCCGACGGGCTCGTCTACACCTTCAAGATGCGCGATGCGAAATTCGAGGATGGCTCGCCCATCACCGCCGGGGACGCCGCCTTCAGCCTGCTGCGCATCCGGGATAATCCGGGCTCGCTATGGTCCGACACCTACAAGGTGATCAAGACCGCCGAAGCCAAGGACGACAAGACGCTGGTCGTCACCCTCAACCAGCCGGTGGCGCCATTCCTGGCAACGCTCGCCATGCCCGGTATTTCCATCCTCTCGGAGAAAGCGGTGACGGCGGCGGGTGAAGAAGCCTATGCCGAGAAGCCGCTGGCGTCCGGCGCCTTCGGCCTGGTCGAATGGAAGCGCGGCGACCGGGTCATCCTCAAGAAGAATCCGAACTTCTGGCAGGCCGACCGGGTGAAGCTCGACGGCGTCGAGTGGATTTCGGTGGTCGACGACAATACCCGCATGCTGAAGCTGCAGGCGGGCGAGATCGACTGCTCGATCTTCGTGCCGTTTTCGAAGGTGGCGGAACTCAAGAAGGATGCCAACCTCAACATCACGCTCGATCCGTCGACGCGGGAAGACCATCTGCTGATCAATCACGAGAAGGGCGCGCTCGGCAAAAAGGAAGTGCGCGAGGCGCTCGATCTCGCCATCGACAAGCAATCGATCGTCAACACGGTCACCTTCGGCATCGGCAAGGTCGCCAACTCCTACATTCCGGCGGGCGCGCTCTATCACAACGACGCCAACCTGCTGCGGCCATACGATCCCGAAAAGGCCAAGCAGCTGCTGAAGGATGCGGGTGCCGAAGGGTTGACGATCAATCACATCGTCCAGGCCGGCGACACGGTGGACGAGCAGATCGGCATCCTGGTGCAGCAGCAGCTCGCCAAGGTCGGCGTCAACGTCAACCTGCAGAAGACCGACGCCAGCCAGACCTGGCAGACGGAGGTCAACGGCAACTACGACACCGCCGTCAACTACTGGACCAACGACGTCATCGATCCCGACCAGAAAACGACCTTCGTCCTCGGCCACGATGCCAACAACAACTACATGACCCGCTACAAGAACGACAAGGTGAAGGA
Organism: uncultured Alphaproteobacteria bacterium; assembly: GCA_963780765.1. Taxonomy (GTDB): domain Bacteria; phylum Pseudomonadota; class Alphaproteobacteria; order Rhizobiales; family Aestuariivirgaceae; genus CAWHQZ01. The sequence continues at coordinate 19,903 of CAWADI010000035.1, forward strand.
GCTGGTGGCGCAAGCGCGCGTCGAAGCCGATCCGGCCAAGCGCGAGGCGGCCTATATGGAGATACAGAAAATCTCCAAGGACGATGTCCACTGGATCGATCTCTACTACAGCCCCTACATCAACGGCTGCCGCAAGAACGTCAGCGGTTTCTACCAGAACCCGCTGGGCCGCTTCTTCCTGGAGGACACCGCCAAGACCGAATAGGGACGCATCGAAAAATGCAGCAGCGGTGGCCGGGTCCTGCCCGGCCACCTTGTTTCAGAGGAGTGCCCCGATCAGGCAAACAGGACGACCAGCCCGGCGGCAAAAAGGGCAAAGGACCAGACGAGATCGAGGTTGAACCAGGCGTGGCGCAGAAACGCGAGCCCGATCCATTCGTAGACCACGATGGCGATCAGGCCGGTCACGGCGAGCATCGCCGCGGTGTGGACAGTGAGGCCTGCTACGGCGATGGGGAAAGGGCTGTCGCCGCCGGCAGCAGCGGCGCGGCACAGCGGCATGAGCACCGGCACCAGCATGAGCCCGGCGCCATGGGCAGTCGCCATCAGGAAGGACCAGAGCGCAAGGCCGGCCATGCCGGTCGTGAGCCCAACACGCACGCGGTGCCGGTGGCCATAGAAATAGTGATAGATCGCCCAGCCGATGAGCAGCAGGCCCGCGACAAGGCGCACCAGCCGCGCGTCGGCTACGAGACCCAGCGAAACAAAGGCAAGCGCGACGAGGCTTGCCGAGGCCAGGTGGCCGAGAGCGAGCGGAACGAGCGAGGCCAACACGACATTTCTGCTATGGCGGTGAAGCCCGAGGGCGACCGCGAACAGCCAGCCCATGGCGGGATTGAGGCCATGGAAAGCGCCGATCCCGGCGAGCGCCACCCAGGGCCAGAGGCCGGTCACTTCCAAAACACCGTCATGGCCGTGCTTGACACGGCCATCCTTTTCGGGAGCCAAGATGCGAAGCGCTCAATCGGTGAGAAGAAGATGGCCGGGTCAAGCCCGGCCATGACGGAACTATTGTGAACGTCACGGGTAGCAGTAGGAATCCGACGAACAATCCCCGCCTTCAAGCCGCACCTGGTGCGGCCGGTGCGGCTTCGGCCATTTGACGAAGAATTTGGGATCAAACGCCATGCCGCCTTCCGGCCTGGCGTCGAGCTTCACCATCCAGCCGTCGATGCCGTCGGGGAAGAACTGCGGATCGACGGCGCCGTATAGCGAGTTGGTGAAATAGATGCGTCGGCCGTCGCGGCTCACCTCGACCATCTGTGGGCCGCCGTTGAGCGGTCCCTTGTCGGCTGGGTGGCCGGCTCGGGAAACGATGCCGCCGATCCGGACCCGGCCGGTGAGCTTCGGCTTGAAGGGGTCGGAGACGTCATACTGGTGAAAATCGCCGGTGCCCCAGCAGGACACGTACAGGAACCGGTCATCCATCGACAGATCGATGTCGGTGACGAGCGGCGGCACTGCCTTGAAGCCCTTGAGCACCGGCGGCAGGAGGTCCGGCTCGGCGGCCTCGGCCGGGATGTCGATGATCTTGGTGACCGCCCACTTGGCTCCGTCGCGATGCCAGACCCAGATCGAGGATGAGAGGTCCTTGAGGGAAACGACGCAGTTGACGAAGCCGTAGGCCTTGGTCGGGTCGTGCGCGGGCCGAAGCTCGAACACGAGCTGGTATTCGGGCCCGAAGTCGATCGTCTGCAGATGTTTGCGCTTGTTGAGATCCCAGAAATGCAGGCGCCGGCCGTATTTGGCGCCGAGCAGTATCTCGGGCACCAGACCGTTCTCGATGGTATCGGGCGTGCCCCATTCGCTGGTGACCATGGTGTCGTGACCCAGGTGCCACCAGGCGTCGTAGGCGAGCTCCTGCGGTCCACGGTCGATTTCCCAGCGGCCGCGCACCTCGAAGGTCTCGTGGTCCATGAGGAAAACGCCCCCCGGTCCCTTGCCCTCGGCATTGCCCAGGGCGGCGACGTAAATGCCTTCCGGCCCGCAATGCACGGTGTGCGGGCGGGTGTAGCCGGCCTTCTCGGCGACCTCGTGCGGCTCGATGACCTTGACGATCCCCGGCCTTTTGGGGTCGGGCTTGGTGTCGAGGATATGGATGCGCGAGGAGCGCAGGCCCGGCACGATCAGATAGCGCCGTTCCGAATGGGGATGGGGAGCATTGGGACAGAGGCAGGAGGAACAGGCGTTCCAGCCGAAATGATGCAGCTCGTCGCCGGCATTCGGCATGGCGACGGTGCCGATGATTTTCGAATAGCTCTTGGAGCCCGGATCGACGTCGACCACCGCGAGGGCATCGGGAGTTTTGCGCTCGGGATCGAAGGCGGCAACGTAGGCCAGCTTTTCGGCCGGCGCCTTCATGGCCATGCGCGGGGAGGGATAAAAGCTGGCGTCAGGCGTCCAAACGGTCATCGGCGATCTCCTGGGCATTCGAAACAACGGCGCCGTCCATACAGCGCCCTTTCACTGTAACGCCTCAATTCAAGGATGTCGTGTTTCACGATTTCGCTTTCTCGGGTGTTTGCCAGGCTCGTTCGGCAACGCCCTGGAGCTGGGCCCGACGGTAGGTCGCAAACTGGCGGTCGGCCAGCACGCCCAGCAAAATGACGCCGCCCATGACGGCGAAATTCAGCGAACTCGGAATGCCGAGCAGGTTGACCAGGTTCTGCAGCACCTGCAGCAGGATGGTCCCGAGCGCGACACCCAGGATGGAGCCTTCGCCACCCCTGAGTGAACAGCCGCCGAGCACGGCAGCGGCGATCGCATAAAGCTCATAGAAATTGCCGTGCGACGCCGGCGAGATGGAGCGGGTGTACATGGCGATGAATATCGCCGCGAAGGCGGTCAGGCCGCAGCACAATACGTATGCGGCAGTGATCACGCGTTCCGCCGGGATGCCGGAATAGCGGGCCGCCTCCTCGTTCTTGCCGACGGCGAGGAGGTAGCGCCCGAACACCGAACGGTGCAGCGCAACGGCAAGGATGACCGCTATGATCACGAATGCAATGAGACTGTGCGGGACGCCCAGGGTCCGCCCGGTGGTCAGCCATTCGAGCGTCGGGAAGCTCTGGCCGAACTTGAAGCCGGCTGTCGCGTCATCGGTATAGTAGCGGGCAATGCCCCGATAGATCAGGAGGCCGCACAGCGTGACCACGAACGGCTGGATGCCCATCCGGGTGACGAGGAAACCGTGCACTGCGCCCATCAGCAGTCCGAGCGCCAGCACAATCACGAACGCCAGGCTCCAATGCACGCCGACGCCGGCGATGAGGTCGATGAACACCACGCCGAGGAGCGCAATGATCGATCCGACCGAAAGCTCGATGCCCCCGGTGATGATGACGAACGCCTGGGCCAGCGAGAACAAGCCGAACAATCCGATCAGGTTGGCGGTGTTGGACAGGTTGATGGGCGAAAGGAACCGCGGATTGATCAGCGCCACGGCCGAGCCAACGACCAGGATGAGAACGAGCAGGCCCAGATCTTTCTTCAAAGCTGCCGCCGTTTCAGTGCACCGTGGCGCCGACCGCAAGCTTCAGCACATTCGCCTCGCTGAATTCGCGACGCTCGAGGAAACCGCTGATCGAGCCTTCGTGCATCACCGCGATGCGGTCGCTGACCCCGATGACCTCCTCCATGTCGCTCGAAATCATCAGGATCGCGGCGCCGTTGTCGGAAAGAGAACGCATGAGCCCGTAGATCTCGTGTTTGGCGCCGACGTCGACGCCGCGCGTTGGCTCGTCAAAAATGATAGCCCGCGGCGACATCGACAGCCAGCGTCCGAGGACGACCTTTTGCTGATTGCCGCCCGATAGCGATTTCACTTCATCGAACACGTCCTGGCAGCGAATATCAAGCCGGTGCTTCTGTCGGTCGGCGCTGGCGACTTCCGCCGGCCGGTCGATGAGAGACAGGCGGGAATAGCGCGTCAGGTCGGCGAGCGAGATGTTTTCGGCGATGGAGAAATCGAGAAGCAGGCCGGAGCGCTTGCGATCTTCGGGCACCAGGTAGATGCCGCTCGCGATCGCGTCGCGTGGCGAAGAAATCGACACTTCCCTGCCATCGAGCGAGATGGTGCCATCGATTTTCTTGTCGATCCCGAAGACGGCACGGGCGAGCTCGGTGCGGCCCGAGCCGACGAGACCGGCGAGGCCCAGAATCTCGCCGCGGCGGACCGAGAGATTCACAGGTCGATCGGGACGGGCACGGGTACGAACCGCATTGAGGCTCAGAACCACGCGGTCGGCGGGGGTGGCAGGCGCGACATACAGCGACTTGAGATCGCGGCCGATCATCAGCCGGATCATGGCGTCCGGCGTGATGGCTCCGCGGTGGAGCTCGCCTACCACCCGGCCGTCGCGCAGCACTACCACCCGGTCCACGCAGCGCTCGATTTCATTGAGCCGGTGGGAAATGAAAATGACGCTGACGCCGCTCGCCTTGAGCTCGGCGATGACGCGCAGAAGACGCGTGGTCTCGGAAAGCGTCAGGCTGGAAGTCGGCTCATCCATGATGACGAGGCGAGCGTCGAGGGAAAGCGCCTTGGCGATTTCCACGAGCTGCATCTGGGCGAGCGACAGGGCGGAAATGTCCGCATCGGGCCCGAAGTCGGCCCCCAAGCGTTCAAGAATAGGCCCGACACGGCTGCGCAGCGCAGGCCGGTCGATCAAGCGCAACGGCCCGGCGAAGCGGGGCTCGCGACCCATCAGCACGTTGGCCGCGACATCGAGATTGTCGAACAGGTTGAGTTCCTGGTGAACGAAGGCGATGCCGGAGGCGATCGACTGCGACACCGTGAGCGCGCTGTGCTCGCTGCCGCCAAGCCGGATCGTGCCCGCGGTGGGCTCGGTCACGCCGCCGAGTATCCGCATCAGCGTCGACTTCCCGGCGCCGTTTTCGCCGATCAGGCCGATGACTTCGCCGCGTCCCACCCGGAAGTCGACCCGGTCGAGAGCCACGGCGCCGGGGAAGGTCTTGGAGATTCCCTCGAGCTCGAGAAAAGGTTCTTTGTTTCCCTCCCCCTAGTCGGGGAGGGATCAAGGGTGGGGGTCACCGCGGCGATACCGCCGAACTTCTCCCTACCCCTACCACAAGGAGGAGGGGGGTTGTGGTAGATCCGGGCATCAACCCCCGACGCGCGCCTTGAGCTCGGCTTCGAAGGCATCGACGTTGGACTTGTCGATGATCGCGGTCGGCACGATGATGAGCTCGTTGGCCGGCACCACCGACTTGTCACCCCCCAGGTATTTGGCCATCAGCTTCATGCCCTGATAGCCCCACTCGTAGGGCTGCTGCACCACCGTACCGGCGATGGTGCCTTCGCGCACGCCACCCAGGGTGATCGGATCCTCGTCGAAGGCGATGACCGTGATCTGCCCAAGCTTGCCGGCCTCCTTCAGCACTTCGTAGATGCGCGGCGGATTGTAGGAGTAGAAGCCGACCATGCAATTGATGTCCGGGTTGGCGGCGAGCGTGTCCTCGACATTGCGCTTGGCGCGGGTCTGGTCGATGTCGTCGCCGCGCACGTCAACGAGCTCGACCTTCGAGCCCTTGATCGTCTCCCGCATGCCCTCGATGCGCTCGCGGGCATTGTCGGCGCCGGGAAGGCCGACGAACCCCATGCACTTGGCCCCCTCCGGCAGCGCCTTGAGTGCGATCTCGCCCGCCTGCTTGCCGGCATCGGTGTTGGAGGAGCCGATGTAGGCGATGCGGTTGGAGTCGGGCGCGTCGCTGTCGGTGGTAAACAGGGGGACCTGGCCGCCGACCCGGTTCAAGGCTTCGGTCGAGGTCTTGGGATCGACCGCACTCACCATGATGGCGTCGACGCCCGCGGCCACCAGGTCATCCATCAGGCGCTGCTGAATGGCGGCGGCGGCCTGCTCGGGATACTTGAATTGAAGGTCATAGTCGGGGAGTTCTTCTTGCGCCTTTTTGACGCCCGCTTCGGCGAGCTTCCAAAAGTCCGATGCTCCGTTGACAACGAATGCAAGCGTCTTCTTGTCCTGCGCTTGCGCAGCCGGAGCGAGAAGAAACGCGAGGGTGATGGCCGTACCGGCGAGAAGCTTGAGATGCATGGGATTTCCTCAGGTTGTGGTGAGTAGGAGACGCCCGATCCGGGTCGGGCGCATGAATGCAGTGGGGGCGCCCTTGCCGGGCGCCCCCAGATACTGGAGTTACTTCTGAATGCAGGTGTCGACCGTGTCCTTGGTGCATTCATCGAGACCGGTGAACACCGGGTCTTCGACCGGCTTGCCGGCGATCAGGTCGAGCATGACCGCAGGAGCCTTGTAGCCCATTTCGAATGGTCGCTGACCGACCAGGGCAGTGACCAGGCCTTCCTTGGCGATCGCCACTTCGTCACCGATGGTGTCGGCGGCCGAGATGACGAAGTCGTTGCTGGAAATGCGGTCCGCGAGCGGCTTGAACAGGTCGCGGTAAGGCTGCGGTGCGCCGAAGAGCGGCCAGCCGCCTTCGACAGCGAACGCATCCAGCTTCGGATTGGCAGCAAGGATGTCGGTCATCGCCTGAACGCCCTTGGCGCCATCGTCATTGGTGAAGACCGGGCAGCCTGCCACTTCCGTCCAGCCGCCTTCGCCGGCAAGCGCCGCAAGGCCTTTCTGCCCGGACAGGGCGTCGCGCGTGCCCTGAGCGCGGCGAAGGATATTGTCGGCGCCGGGATTGCCCTGGATGGTACAGACAGTGCCGCCATTCGGCTTCGCCTTCTTGATGTATTCGCCGATGCGGACGCCCATCAGGTAGTTGTCGGTGCCGAGATATGTCTTGCGCAGAGCCGCGTCTTCGGCGGCAAGGTCGGCGTCAAGGGTCATCACCGGTACCGTCGGGTTGGCGGTCTTGAGGGTTTGGGCGATCAGCTTGGCGTTCGACGGCGAGATGGCGATCGCGGCTGTGTCGGCCTTGCCGAGCATGTCCTGTACGATCTGAGCCTCGCCGGCCTCATCGGAGGTCGATGCCGGGCCGGTATAGAAGCACTCGTACTCCAAGTCGGGGTTTTCCTTGTTCCACTTCTGGCAACCCTGGTTGATCGCCTCGAAGAACGGATTGTCGAGGCCTTTCACGACAATCACCAGCTGTTTCTTGGCCAGCGCCGGCCCGGCAGCGAGTGCCAGAGCGGCGGCGGCAAGCAATAGTAGTCTTCTCATTCATTCCTCCCTTGACAGAATACAGACGGGCACGAGCGCGCCCGCCACACCGTATCAACCCGAGCCCAGGCGATCGAAGAGCGGTTCTGCGAACCTCCACATAGCCAGGCCAGGTCGATCAGCATTCACGAATTGCGCTATTTGCGGAAGATGCGGCTCCATGAGCTTGCCTTTCGCTGCGATGAAAAGCATCCGCACGCACTCCCTTGCCGATGATCTAATATCGCCGCGCTTCGCTCGTCAACGGTAATTTGTCCTACAATAGTGATTTCAGGCGGGCAGGGGCGATTTGTCCGACAATTTATTGACGCCACTGCGCGGTTTGGATACATCGAAATCCCCTCTCGCGCCTGGCCTGCGGGAGGCAGGAAAATCCGGTGGCGGTTCTCGAGCTTCACAATATTTCGAAACACTTCGGCGCCATCCAGGCTGTCAACGATGTTACGTTATCGCTCGAGGCCGGGCAGGTGGTCGGCCTGATGGGTGATAACGGCGCGGGCAAGTCCACCCTCGTCAAGATGATCGCCGGCAACTATCGCCCGAGCCACGGTTCAATGAGCCTGGACGGCAGGGAGCTTGTGCTCCACCGGCCGGTGGAAGCGCGTAAACATGGGATCGAAATCGTGCACCAGGACCTGGCGCTCTGCGACAATCTGAGTGCCGCGGCGAATGTCTTTCTTGCCCGCGAACTTCAGCGCTGGGTCGGGCCAATTCAAATTCTCAAATATGCGGCCATGTATTGGCGCGCCGGCGAAATCTTCGCCGAGCTCAAGTCGGAGACCCGCCCGCACGATCTCGTCAAGCAAATGTCGGGCGGCCAGCGCCAGGCGGTGGCGATCGCCCGCACGCGGCTCGCCAACGCCAAGATCGTGCTGATGGACGAGCCGACCGCGGCGATCTCGGTGCGCCAGGTCGCCGAGGTGCTGACCCTGATCCGGCTGCTGCGCGATCAGGGCATGGTAGTGGTGCTGATCAGCCATCGCATGCCCGATGTGTTTTCGGTGGCCGACCGCATCGTCGTGCTCAGGCGAGGCAGAAAGGTTGCCGACAAGGCAATAGCTGCCAGCTCGCCCGAAGAAGTCACGGGTCTTATCACCGGCGCCATCCAGCAGGCATGAATGGCGCGCTTCGCGGATATCGAAGGAAACCAAGAAGGCGACGATGGCCATCACCCTTGACAAGGCAAGCGTACAACCGCAACAGCGGTGGATTTCGGCAATACTGGCAAGCCAGGCATTCTGGGTCCTGATCGCAGTAATATTGGCCTGCGTTTTCCTGTCCTTCGCAACGGATTCGTTCGCTACACCGAAGAACGTCTACAACATCACCCGGAATTTCACCTTCGTTGCGATCATTGCGCTCGGGATGACCCTGGTGATCATCACGGGCGGTATCGACCTTTCAGTGGGCTCGGTGCTCTGCCTTTGCAGCATGGTCATCGCGGTCGTCATGCATGCCGGCTACGGCATCGAAATCGGCATCGCCGCCGCGATCGGAACCGCTCTGCTTGTTGGAGCCTTCAACGGCATACTGATCGCCTATCTCGGGTTCCCGCCGTTCGTGGTCACCCTGGGTATGTTCTCAGTGGCGCGAAGCCTGGCGATGGTGGCCTCCGGCAACACGGTCGTGTTCCAGTTCGGGCCTGATCATGACAAGCTTCTCGCCCTTGGCGGCGGCGCCTGGGTTTTCGGCATCGCCAACCCCGTGCTGTACATGATCGTGCTGGCGCTGCTGACCGGCTTCGTCCTGCACTGGACCAAATTTGGCCGCCACGTCTTTGCCGTCGGCGGCAACGAGCACGCAGCAACCCTGACCGGCGTTCCGGTGCGTGCGATCAAGCTCGCGGTCTACATGATCTGTTCCCTGTCCGCCGGCATTGCCGGTATCGTTCAGACCGGCTGGCTCGGAGCCGTTACAACGAATATCGGCGCCGGCATGGAACTCCAGGTCATCGCCGCGGCGGTCATTGGCGGAGCCAATCTTTCCGGCGGAGTCGGCACGGCTTCCGGAGCACTCATCGGGGCCGCGCTGATCGAGATCATACGCAACAGCCTTGGCCTGCTGGGAATCAACGCCTTCTGGCAGGGTACTTTCATCGGCAGCGCGATCCTGCTGGCGGTTCTCTTCGACCGGATACGCAACTTCCGTCAAAGCGAGTAAGCCGGGCGCAGCGAGCGTTCGCGATCAGGATCTGCATGAGCCAGTCAGGCGAGTTGGTCGGAAAACCGGGGCATAGGAAAGGTCACTCCACCGTAGCCCGGGAGATCGGCTCACGCATCCTGCGGGGCGACTACCTGCCGGGCGTACTGTTGCCCAATGAAGCCGACTGGTGCCGGACGTTCAAGATCAGCCGGTCGGTGGTGCGCGAATCCATCAAGATCCTGGCGGCGAAGGGTCTGGTGATCTCACGGCCCAAAATCGGCACCCGCGTCGAGCCGCGGCAGCGGTGGAACCTTCTCGATCCCGACATTCTCGCCTGGTATTCCAAGATCCCCGCCAAGCGCAAGTTTCTCGAGTTCGATCCAGGAGATGCGATACATCATCGAGCCCGAGGCAGCGGCGCTGGCGGCACGCTATCGCACTCCCGAGCAATTGACGGCGATCACCACCGCCTGCACCGAGATGGGCAAGGCGGAGATCCTCGATGTGCGGATCGAGGCCGACATCCGCTTTCACATGGCGATCCTGATCGCTGCCGGGAACGAGTTTCTTTTGCCGTTCGGCTTTCTGATCGAATCGAGCCTGGTTGCACTTTTCGATTACGTCACCCGCCAGACGAAGCAGCAGAAGGTTCCGCAGATGCTGCATGAGAAGATCGCCGCAGCCATCGCCGCGCGCAAGCCGGCGGCGGCGCGCCGGGCGGTGGTGCGGTTGCTGGAGAACACCGACGAAGTGATCCGCCGGACCGCCCGCTCGCTCGGCGACCGGAGGAGCAGGAAGAAGATCCTCCCCGCAAGGTAGAGCATTGAGCGGCAGGAACAGACATGAAGCTCACCTTTCACACCCTTGATGTCTTTACCGGCAAGCGGTTCAGCGGCAACGGGCTCGCCGTGGTGGTCGGCGCCGACGGCCTGAGCGACGGGCTGATGCAGGACATCGCTGCCGAGTTCAACCTGTCGGAAACGATTTTCGTTCAGGCGCCGGACAATCCGGCGAATACAGCCAAGGTCAGAATTTTCATGCCGAAGGGTGAGCTGCCCTTTGCCGGACATCCGACCATCGGCTGCGCGGTGCTGCTCGCCACGCTCAAGCACGCGCCGGGCTCGGACTTCGAAACGGAGATCAGGCTCGAGGAGAAGGTGGGCCTGGTGCCGGTCAAGGTAACGCGCGCCGGCAATGAGACGCGCGGCCAGTTCACCGCGCCGCGAGTAGCAACCGTCGAGCAAGTGGAGAAGGCGGAGGTGGAGCTTGCCGCGGCGATCGGCGTGGCGCCGCAGCAGGTCGGGTTCGACAGCCATCGCCCTGGCATCCTGGCGGCCGCCAGCCGCTTTCTGTGCGTTCCGCTTGCATCGCTGGAAGCGCTGAAGCAGGCGTGGCCGAGCGAGCCGCATTTCGCGCGTGCGCTTGCGAAACGCGACACCTTCTCAGCCTACATGTACGCAAGAAACGGCGCTGGCTTCCGCGTGAGGCTTTTTGCGCCGGCCGAGGGCATACCGGAAGATCCGGCGACCGGCTTCGCGGCGGCGTCGTTTGCCTCGCAAATCCATTCCGCCGAGAAGCTCGGGGACGGCACGCATAACTGGCGGCTGGAGCAGGGCATCGAGATGGGCAGGCCCAGCGAGCTTGCAGTCGAGGCGGACATACAAGGCTCGCTCATCACTGCCGTGAGGGTTGCAGGTCAAGCCGTTGAGGTGATGCAGGGCACCATCGATGTCTAGAAATGCCCTCCTCATCGTGCATCTCATGGCCATCGCCCTCGGGACCGGCATGAGCTTTTCGAACTTCATCAACGCCGGACTTGCCACGCGCGAGGAGGGCGAACGGTTCAAGGCCCTGGGGCTTCAGCGCAAAACGGTGTCGCAGATCGGCGACGGGGTGATCACGATCATCTGGCTGACCGGCCTCGCGCTGGTCTGGCTGAGATGGAGCGAGCCGGGCCTTGTCTGGTCAGGCTGGTTCTATGCCAAGCTTGCCGTCGTGGTCGTCGCTGACCGCCAGCCATGGAATGGCCCGGCGCATCGGCGGCGAGCTTGCCCGGACAGGCAACCGGGCGCTGCTGGCGCAAGTCAGGCTTTGCGCCGCCGGCGTGTGGCTGTCGGCGCTCGTTGCCATCGCCCTGGCGGTGATGGCGTTCAGGGGCTGAACCAACCGGGCCGACCGAAATGGCCGGCCGGCTTCTGCGGTCCGGCAGTGATCCTCGCTCTTTACATTCCGAGGATCACGAGGGCTTCGTTGAGCGTCTTTCGGACTCCTCGTGCTGGCCGCCGTCATGCTCGGCCTTGCCCTTGTTGTAGAGGTCCATGACCTTCGCCTTGTCCTCATCGCTCAACTGCGCCGTCTTCATGGCGTCGTCGATCTTCTGCATGAGAGTGGGGCACTGTTTGGCGAGGGCAGTGCCGGTGAAAACAAGCGTCAATGCGGCAGCAAGCAGCAGCTTTTTCATGAAACATCTCCTGGCTTTGCCCCCTTTGGCATTACAGCCCACACCAGCGGATTTATTCCACCGGTGCGAACGCCTGTAAGGCTCCCGCCGGCTCGCCGTCACGGGCGAGTATGCGACCGCGTTTCATGACGACGGCGCGGGGAGGGTGGGCGGCGACCGCTTCGGCGATCGAGCCGGCTTTGATCGCCACCAGGTCCGCGGCGGCGCCGACAAAGAGGCCGTGGCCGGCAAGGCCGAGGACGCGGGCGGCGGCGCCGCTGGCGAGATCGAAAGCGAGCTCGAGATCGGCATCGGCGAGAAACCCCTGGCGATAGCCGATCAGCATGGCGCGCTCGAGCATGTCGCCGCTGCCGTAAGGTGACCAGGCATCGCGGATATTGTCGGAACCGGCAAAGACAGTGACGCCGGCGGCGATCAGGCGTTTGACCGGCGGCATCGGCACCGGTCCCGGGCCGTTGGTCAGGATGGCAACGCCGGCGTGCGCCAGTCTCTCGGCGGTGCGGCCGAACTCACCGTCGTCGACGGCGCCGAGCGCGAAGGCGTGACTGACCGCGACACGGCCTGCCAGCCCGGCCGCCAGAGTGCGCGCCGCGATCTGGCGAAGCTCGAAACAGCCGAGGGAACCCGGATCATGGAGGTGTATGTCGAGGCCGACACCCCGGCGCTCGGCGATGCCGAAGATGGCATCGAGGTGGCCGGTCACATCATCGTCGATGCCGGCCGGATCGAGCCCGCCGACGAGATCGGCGCCTTCGCCGATCGCCTGGTCGAGCAGATCGGCGGTGCCCGGATCGGAGATCACGCCGCTTTGCGGGAAAGCGACGATCTCGATGTCGACGAGATGCCTCAGCCTCGTCCCTGATCGCGAGGAGGGCGTGAAGGCCATCGAGTCCGACCTCGCTATCGATATCGACGTGGGTCCTGAGCGCGGTGGTGCCGTGGGCGACGACCCTGGCGATGAGATGTTTCGCCCGTGCCGCCACCGGATAGGCAAGCTCGCGGCGGAGCTCGCGCTCGCGGGCGATGCGTTCGGCGACACCCGACCCCGGCCGGTGGGAAACGAACGGACGGCCAAGCAGCGTCTTGTCGAGATGAATGTGGCCATCGACCAGACCCGGAACGACCAGCGCTCCGGCAAGGTCGACCGTCGGTGCCGGTGCGAACGTTCCGGCCGGCTCGAGCGCGGAAATTCTGCCGCCTGTTATGACGATATCGACCCGGCGCTGATCTGGAAGGACGGCATTGCCGAGAACAGCGTCGGTCACGGAACGAGCCCGAGGCGCCGGGCGGTAACGTAGCGGTAGAGCGGATCGCCATACGCCTTCCACTCCTCCAAGGCGGAGAAGGTGAGGCTCAGATCGTGCTCGTCGTCAGAGCCGGTGGCCGCCGCCTTGATCTCGGGCCAGTCGGGGCAGGGGCTCTTGCGCCACGCCTGCAGCATTTCCGCCGAGGGCAGGTCGGGAAATCCGATCTTGGGATAGAGCGCCGCGATCGCCTGCCAGAAGTGGCGCAGCGCGAGGCCGGGGTCGGGGAGCACCGGCCAGAGAATGCGCAGCCAGTGCGCTCCCGTGAGGGCATGGAGGGCACAGAAATCCATGGTGCCGGCGTAAAGCGCGAGCGAGGACGAGGCGACGCGTTGGAGCGTTCCGGGTCCGATCGCCAGCCAATCGATCACCGGCGTGAACTCGGGCTTGGCCGCCATCGCCGCCATGAATTTCCACAACAGGTCGAGCTCGACCTCTACGTTCCGATACAACTCGACGTCGCGCAGGCGAAGCAGCACTTCGGCGGGCTCGTCGGTGATCGGCTTTGCACCGGTCGCCGGACCGAGGGTCAGATAGGTCGCCGACCAATAGCCGAGGGCGGCGCCGACTTCGGCAGCGTCGCCGCGCAAGACGCCGTAGGCGAGGCGCATGAAGCCGTGCAGTGCGCTCGCTGCGATCCCCGGCACGAGTGTCGGAAGGTACGTCGCGATGGCCGGCTCGTATGCCGACGCGCTCGACCTCGGCGGTGAAGAATTCGCGATAGTCGCGCTCGCGCGCCCGGTCGCCCAGCGCTGACGTCCAGGTCGCCCGCTCGAGCGGCGCCACGGCCGGCGGCATCGGCACAAGGCCGTTGGCGTCACGATAGCTTGCGAAGAATTCGCCGAGCCGCGCGTCGCTCGCCCCCAGGCGATGAAGTGCGACGAGGATCATCGGCAGATGGTTGGCGAGGTAAACCGGGAACTCCGCGCTGAATTCGCGCCCCGCCGCAAGCAGCCGGCCGAGCTCGGCCTCGCGGTCTCTTTCCTGTCGCCGTGCCGGCACCGCTGCGGATGACACCTTCACAACTCCCGGTCGACCATGGAGCAGCAGTCTTGCAGCAACCCGGACGATTTCAGATTGCGCGCGCAATGAGCGTATATATGATCCTTGCCGATGCCAATACCGGGCCAGTCGACGGTTTCGGCGGCGCCGGAACATCGCGATTCGCAACAGAGGGTTGTGTCATGAACAGGCGAGCAATGTTCGCAGTCATCGCGGCCGCGGCAGTGTGGGTCATTGCGCCGGCGCCGGCCCGGGCGGCGGAAAAACCCTATGACGGAGTGATGCTCAACCTCGCCTCCCAGAACGACCAGTTCGCCACCGTGATGGCGGATCTCGTGCCGAGGTTCAAGGAGGAAACCGGCATCACCGTGAAGGTCGACATCCTCAGCTATCCCGATCTTTTGACCAAGGTCACCTCCGACTTCATCGGGCACACCAAGGGCTACGACCTGTCGACCATGGATATCGTCTGGGCCGGACAGTTTGCCGAAGCGGGATACACGGTCGACCTCACCGAGTGGATCAAGAGGGACGCCGCCGAGATCAATGTCGACGACATCTATCCGGTGCTCATGTCGGCGCTCGGCAACTACCAGGGCAAGCAGGTTGCGTTCCCGTTTGCCGGCTACGCCAACGTGCTCGCCTACCGGACCGATCTCTATCAGGCGGCCGGCCTCAAGCCGCCGCAGACCATGGAGGAACTCATCGCCGCCGCCTACAAGCTGACCGACCCCGCCAAGCGCCAATACGGCTTCGTCGCCAACGGCCAGAAAGGACCGGCGGTCGCCCAGGACTGGATGCAGTACAACGCCCAGATGGGCGGCTCCATCCTCGATAAGGACGGCAGGCCGGCGCTCAATTCGGACGCCAACGTGAAGAGTCTCACCACCTACAAGGAATTGTTCGAGAAGGCCGCTCCTCCGGGTGCGGCCGACTATGACTGGGGCGGGCGCGAGGAAAGCTTCCGCCAGGGGCTGGCGGCGAACATGCAGACCTGGTCGATCGGCGCTGCCGGCTACAACGATCCGGCGCAATCGAAGGTGGTCGGCAAGGCCGGAATTGTTCTCGCTCCGCCCGGCGAGGGTCTGGCGAAGAAATACGGCGTCGGCGGCTGGGGGCTCGCCATCAACAACGACATCGATCAGAACAAGAAGGAAGCCGCCTGGGCTTTCATCAAGTGGATCACCAGCCCGGCGATCCACAAGGAAATGAACCTGAGAGGCGCCGGCAGCTACCTGCGCATCAGCGAGACGCACGATGCCGACCTCCTGGCCAGGTACCCGTTCCTGCCGGTAATCGATGAGACCTTCGTCAACGGCGACGGCGAATATCGCCCGCGCATTCCGCAATACCCGCAGATACAGGATATCCTCGGCGCGGCAGTCAACGCGGTCCTCGTCGGCAACAGCGACCCCAAAAAGGCGCTCGACGAGGCGCAGGAACGGGCCGCGAAGCTGTTTTGAGTGGACGCAACTACATTCAGTACATCCAATCGTCATGGCCGGGCTTGACCCGGCCATCCTTTGAGCGACGCTGTGCGGTGGACGGCGAATGGCACGGGCACCGCGTGGATAACACGCAGCGCATGTCACTAACCGACAAGAGAGGATGGCCGGGTCTAGGCCCGGCCATGACGATGGTTGTGGCGAATACCGTATCGTCTGGATTCGGGAAGCCGGTTCGCCAACGGGTCGCGTTCCTCGACGGGCTAACGTTCACCGGTCGCCGCAAAATCTTTGCGCTGCTGATGGGCGCACCGGCCGTCGCCTACGTGCTGGCCGTCACCGTGTGGCCGCTCAGCCAGGGCATCTACTTCAGCTTCTTCGACTATAGTCTCCTGAGGCCCGCCGCCCGCACCTTCGTGGGCCTTGCCAACTATCGCGAACTCCTCACCGACCCGGCGGCGCGCAGTTCCATCCTGACCACGGCTCTGTTCACGGTCGCCGCGGTCGGGCTCGAATTCGTGCTCGGCTTCTGCCTTGCACTGCTGCTGTGGCGCGACAGCCTCTTGCATAGAGTCTGCCTCGCCCTTCTGCTCATTCCCGTCACCGTGACGCCGCTCGTCGTCGGACTCATCTTCCGGGCCCTGCTGGGTCCCGACTTCGGGATGATCGGCTACTTCACTTCCGCCTGGGGACTGTCGAGCCCGCGCGGCTTTCTCGGCGATCCCGCGACCGCGCTCGGCACGCTCGTCGTCGTCGATGCCTGGCAGTGGACGCCGTTCATGGCGCTGATCCTGCTGGCTGGCCTCAAAGCATTGCCAACCGACGTGCTCGAGGCGGCATTCGCCGACGGCGCCACCCCGGTCCAGCGTCTGCGCTTCATCATCGCCCCGATGCTGCTGCCGGTGATTTTTCTGGCGCTGGTGCTGCGGACCATGGACGCATTCCGCGTGTTCGATATCGTTTTTTCGACCACCAACGGCGGCCCCGGCGATGCCACCAACGTGCTGATGGTGTACGCGGTGAAGCAGGGGTTGCAGTTTTTCAACGTCGGCTTCGCCTCCGCGATTGCCAACACGGCAATCGTGTGCATCGCCGTGTTCTCGGTGGCCTTCATCGTTCTCGTAAGACGCGCCGACCGGCGGGCGAACGAGCGATGAGGCGCCTCGCGCCCGATCGCGTGCCGGCGCTGGAGCGCGTCCTGCTGATCGGCACCGTCGCGATCTTCCTGCTGCCGGTCGCGTGGCTCATTGCGACCGCGTACAAACCGGCGCGGGACATCTTCAGCATTCCGCCGAGTCTCGCGTTTGTCCCGACCCTGGACAATTTCCGCGACGTAGCACGCTATTTCGATCTGCCCCGTCTCATCGAGAGCAGTCTCGTCATCAGCTTCGGCTCGGCAGCCCTATCGCTCCTGATCGGCATTCCGGCCGGCTACGCCCTGGCACGGGCTGAGACGCGTCTGGCAATCGGGGTTGCATACTTCTTTCTCGCCATCCGTACCGTGCCTCCGGTGGCAACCCTCATTCCCTTCTATCTCCTGATGCGGGACGTAGGCCTGCTCGGCACCTGGTGGGCGGTGATCCTCCTCAACACCACGCTCAATTCCGCCTTCGTGGTGTGGATGATGTTCTCGAGCTTCCGCTCGTTGCCCAGGGAAATGGAGGAGGCAGCGCTCTGCGACGGCTGCAGCCTGTTCGGCGGTTTCTGGCGCGTGGCGCTGCCGCTGGTCAAGCCGGGCATCGTCGCCAGCGCTCTCCTCTGCATCATGTTCAGCTGGAATGATTTCCTGTTCGCTGCCTTCCTCACCCGAGCGGAGACCAAGACGCTGTCGGTGGCGCTCCTGACCGCCTATGGCACCACCGACATCACGTGGGGAACGCTGGGGGCGCTGGCGCACTTCTCGACCATCCCCATCGTCGTCATCGCCCTCGTGCTCAACCGCTATTTCGTCCAGGGCCTGGTCACCGGGGTGAAATAGACCCGACCGCCAAACTTGCCTCAGGCAACGGATTCGTTTATGTGGCAAGGCCTACCGAACGAGGATCTGCACGCGACATGGCGCACATGGTTGCCATTCATGCCGAAGTGTCCACCGGCGCGAACGCCGGTCGCGGACCGTTCCGGTCGTCCATTCCAGCCCTTCTTCTTATTAGCCCCTGGTGACCGGCCGTCCCTAGCGGACGGGTCGTCAGGGGATGCCGATTTCAACCAGGTAAGAAGATCTTAGGGCCGTCGAGTTATCCGGCCCGCACGAAACAAAGGGCCAATCCATGACTACACAGGCAAACTCCGACCAGCCGCCCCGCCGCGAGCAGGACCGCATCTTCATTTTCGACACGACCTTGCGCGACGGCGAGCAATCCCCCGGCGCTACCATGACGCTCGAGGAAAAGCTGCAGGTTGCCGACCTCCTCGACGAGATGGGAGTCGACATCATCGAAGCCGGCTTCCCGATCGCCTCGCAGGGCGATTTCGACGCCGTGTCGGAGATTTCCAGGCGGGTCAAGAAGTCAGTGGTATGCGGCCTGGCGCGGGCCTCCGCCAAGGACATCGACCGCGCCGGAGAGGCCCTGAAGCCGGCCGCACGCCGGCGTATTCACACGTTCATCTCGACCAGCCCCGTGCATATGAAGTTCAAGCTTCAGATGGAACCGGCGGCGGTCCTCGACGCCGTCATCGCTTCGGTGACCAGAGCCCGCAGTTTCACCGACAACGTCGAGTGGAGCGCTGAGGATGGTTCGCGCACCGAGCCCGATTTCTTCTGCCGCTGCGTCGAAGCCGCGATCAAGGCCGGAGCGACAACCATCAATGTGCCCGACACGGTAGGTTATGCGCTGCCCGATGAATTCCATGACCTCATCGAGATGTTGCGCACCCGTGTGCCCGGGGCCGACAAGGTGATCTTCTCCACCCACTGCCACGACGACCTCGGCCTGGCGGTCGCCAACTCGCTGGCCGGGGTCCGGGCGGGGGCGCGGCAGATCGAATGCACGATCAACGGCATCGGCGAGCGGGCCGGCAACGCGGCGCTGGAGGAGGTCGTGATGGCGATCCGCACGCGCAACGACAAGCTGCCGTACTGGACCGGCGTCGACGCCACGCTGCTGACCCGGGCCTCGAAGCTCGTCTCGGCTGTGACGTCCTTTCCGGTGCAGTACAACAAGGCAATCGTCGGGCGCAACGCCTTCGCGCACGAAGCGGGCATTCATCAGGACGGCATGCTCAAGAACGCCCAGACCTACGAAATCATGACGCCGGAAAGCGTCGGCGTGCGCCAGACCTCGCTGGTGATGGGCAAACATTCCGGCCGCCATGCCTTTCAGCGCAAGCTCGAAGAGCTCGGCTACAGCCTGCGCGACAACGCCTTCGAAGATGCCTTCTTCCGGTTCAAGAGCCTGGCCGACCGCAAGAAGCACATCTATGACGAGGACATCGAGGCCCTGGTCGACAACGAGATCGCCATCGCCCATGACCGGGTGAAGGTGCTGTCGCTCACGGTGATCGCCGGCACGACCGGCCCGCAGTCGGCGACGCTGACCCTCGACATCCAGGGCCAACACGCGACGCGGCAGGCGACCGGCAACGGTCCGGTCGATGCGACGTTCAACGCCATCAAGGCGCTCATTCCGCATGAGGCGAAGCTGGCGCTCTTCCAGGTGCATGCGGTGACGGAAGGCACCGACGCGCAGGCCGAGGTGTCGGTCAGGCTCGAGGATGTCGAGGCGGGAAAATCGGTGACCGCCAAGGGCACCGACCCCGATACGCTTGTCGCTTCGGCGAAAGCTTACGTGTCGGCCTTGAACAAGCTGACGGTCAAGCGTCAGCGCACCAAGCCCATGACGCTGGAGCCGATGAGCAAGCTGGAGCGCCGCGGGCCGTAACCGCGCGATGGATGCAATATAGAACGTCATGGCCGGGCTTGACTTGGCCAAGCCCGGCCATTGCGGAGCAGTGGCCGCTGCACCTCAAGGCACGGGTGATATCGACTTATCGCAGTCGGCGGCCTTCTCCGACAGGCAGACGTCATTCACCAGCATGTGCGCCCGGATGGGGATCTTGTCGCGGTAATGGCCGAACTTGAACTTGATCTCGTTGGCGATGTTGGCGCCGTCGGAAATTGCACCTTCGGCGCGAACAATGAACTCCCCATTTGCGTAAACGTCGAAGGAGGTGCCCGTTTTCCCATCGGCCTGTACGCGGTAGGTCATTCTGACCCATCTGGTCTTGGGGTCAGGCAATGACGGGATGGCTTTTCCGGCGGCCCAAAGGCGAAGGCGCGGCGGGCAATCGGTCGGGCCATAACATCGCAACGGTTCGACGCGGTTCAGCTTGCCGGGCACCATCTTCGCCAGCACCATCTTGTCAGGATCGCCGCCTTCGGCCTTGGCGATCATGCAGCGACACGGCCCGTCCTCGACGGTCACATGGAGCACGCCGTTGTCGAAGCGCTGGGCGAGGAACGGACTGGGATCCGTTTCGTGCTCGTAGCGAGTATATTTCCATTGGGCATTGACCCAGCGCACGGAACCGCAATCCGGAATCTCGTCTCCGTCGGCCCCTTCCAGCCTGAAGGAAATGCTGTACCAGTGCGGTTGGTCGGCGGCATGATAATTGGCGGGATTCAGGAAGCGAAGCTCGTTGCGCTGCTTGACGATTTTTCCGTCGCGCTCCTCGGGTATCGGACATTCTTGTGTGCTTGGGGTCTCGACGGCAGCAATGAAGCTGGCGCCCAGCAGTTCGTTGTCGCGGGCCCGATCGCAGATCTCGTCGTTCCCGCGCTTGCCGTCAATGCGGCTCACCAGATAGGCGGGCCTGCCACTCTTCGCGCTTTCGAAAAACAGCAGATCTCGCATCGGCCTGGCAGGCGTCCCAACGCTTCGTGTCGAGCGGCCCCTGGTTAAAATCATCGCGATCGTTCGCGGCTAAGGCGGGCACGACCACAGCCACGCCTAGCAGAATGGAGGCAATGAGGTGCCGTGCTGACATCAATCCTCTCTAACACTACAGCCCCAGCCGGCTCGCGCCTTGGCGGTCCAGGCGCCGAGCAGGCGGTCGGCGATGATGCCGATGAAGCAGATTGCGAAACCGGCGACGATGCCGCGGCCGGCGTCGGCCTTGGCGAGCGCGATGAACACTTCCTGGCCGAGATCGCGGGTGCCGATCATCGCGCAGATGATGATCATGCTCAGAGAAAGCAGGATCGTCTGATTGATGCCGAGCATGATCTCGGGCATCGCCATGGGAAGCTCGACCCGCCAGAAGGTCTGGCTTCGGCGTGCAGCCCGATACCTTGGCGGCCTCGATCAGCGAGGGCGCCACCTGGCGAATGCCGTGGTTGGTGTAGCGGATCGCCGGCACGATGGCGAACGCCACGGTGGCGATCATGGCGGTGACGTCGCCGACGCGGAACAGCATCACCACCGGGATGATGAAGCAGAAGGACGGGATCGTCTGCAGGGTGTCGATGATCGGCGTGATGAAGGCCTCGAAGCGATCGCTGCGCGAGGCCAGCAGCCCGAGCGGCATGCCGAGCAGGGCGGCGATCAACGCCGATACGCCGCACAGATAGACGGTCGCCATGGTCTTTTCCCAAAGGCCGGTTGCGGCGCAAAAGGCGGTGAGGGCGGCGACCAGCAGGGCGAGCCTCAGGCCCGACAGCTGGAAGCCCGGCCAGCGCCAGCAGCAATACGGCGGCGAGCCACGGGATCGCCTCGAAAAATGCCCGCACCGGATTGAGCACATAGATCAGAAGCGTGGTGCGGAACGCTTCGATGGCGTCGAAGTAGTTCACGTTCACCCAATCCACGGCCGCCTTCCACATGGGCGCGGTCGAGATGGTGAGCTCCCGCGGCAGCTTGCCCAGCGCCGGAATGAACAGGCTCAGCAGCGTGGTGGCGGCGAGGATGGCCAGCGCCAGGGTCACGTAGGGATGATCGCGCCAGAAGGGACCGGGCGGCCGCCAGGCAGGCGTCGTCTGGCGGGCGGCGGCCTGGCTCAGGCGGTCGAGCATGATGGCGAGAACCACGATGGCGATGCCGGCCTCCATGCCCTGGCCGATCTTCAGTGCACGGAGCGCCAGGAGCACGTCGTAGCCGAGGCCGCCGGCGCCGATCATCGAAGCGATGATCACCATGTTGAGGGCGAGCATGATGACCTGGTTGACGCCGAGCATCAGGGTCGGGCGGCTGGACGGAATGAGAATGCGCCAGAGTTTCTGGCGCCGCGTACAGCCGGCCATGTCGCCAAAGTCGTTGAGCTCCGAAGGGACGCGCGACAGGGCGAGCGTGGTGGCGCGCACCATCGGCGGGGTGGCGAAGATGCCGGTCGCCAGCATCGCCGAGACCGGGCTGTTGCCGAACAGCAGCAGCATCGGAATGAGGTAGGCGAAAGTCGGCATGGTCTGCATGAGATCGAGCGCGGGAGTGACGAGAAATGCATCGACCCTCGGGTTGCGCCACGCCCAGATGCCGATCAGCAGGCCGATGACGACGCAGAACGGCACGGCGATGATGATGAGCGCCAGGGTCAGCATGGCGCTGTCCCACTGGCCGAACAAAGCGATGTAGAGAAGGCAGCCGCCGCCGAGTGCGGCGAGCCTCGCGCCCCCGAACGAATAGCCGGCGATCGCCACCGCCGCGCATACGCCAAGCCACGACAGCCGCGGCAGGATCATCGCCTCGGCACCGCTGCCGATCTTGTAGTTGCGGGCGAGCACGGCGAAAGCCACATCGAGCGGGACATCGAGTATCCGCGCCAGGCCGCGGGTGAGCCAGGTGAGGTTCGCCTGCAGGAACGCCATGAACTGGCCGACCCAGCGGGCGAAAGGGATCACGGCGCCGTCAGGCCAGGAAACGGCCCACGGCCACCAGCCGGCGAAGACGATGCATGAGCACGGCGAAGCGCGAGCGCTGCCGCCCAGACAAGCGGCCAGGGGCTTCTCGCCTGCAGCGGCGGAGCGTGGCTTGCCGCGATGTCGGTCATTCGGCGCAAGGCCCGATCGCCTCCGGCCAGAAGATCGATGACGGCTTCCGGCGTGATCACGCCCACGGTGCGGCCCTGCGCCGTCGACGACCAGGAACGGCTTCCGGGCGCGCGACGATTCACTTGCGAAGCTGGCGACCTTGGCATTCGCGGCCTGACTTTGCCGGCCGGCTGCTTCGAGCGGCTTTGTAAGCGGCTGCGCCAGACGGCCGCGCCGACATGACCTTGGCTCGCGGAACGTCGCGGGTGAACTCGGCCACATAGCTGGTGGCGGGATGCAGCACCAGTTCCTCGGGCGTCCCGGACTGGATGATCTCGCCGTCCTGCATGATGGCGATGCGGTCGGCAAGCCGGATGGCCTCGTCGAAATCGTGGGTGATGAACAGAATGGTCTTGCGCAATACGCCCTGCAGACGAATGAGCTCGCCCTGCATCTCGCGGCGGATCAACGGATCCAGCGCCGAAAACGGCTCATCCAGAAACCAGATGTCGGGCTTCACCGCCAGGCTGCGGGCGATGCCCACGCGCTGCTGCTGGCCGCCCGAAAGCTCGCGCGGATAGTGGCGCTCACGGCCCTTGAGGCCGACCAGCTCGATCACTTCGCGGGCCTGCTCGGCGCGCGCTTTCCGGTCGACTCCCTGCACGGCGAGCGGGAAGGCGACGTTCTCGAGCACGGTGAGGTGAGGCAGCAGCGCGAAATGCTGGAACACCATGCCCATCTTGTGGCGCCTGATTTCGATGAGCTCGGCGTCGGCGAGCTTCAGGAGGTCACGGCCCTCCAGCTCGACCGCGCCGGAGGTAGGCTCGATCAGCCGCGACAGGCAACGCAGCAGCGTGGATTTCCCGGAGCCCGAAAGCCCCATGACGATGAAGATATCGCCTTTTCTGACTTCGAGGGATGCGTCGCGAACCGCGCCGATGAGCCCCGCCTCCGAAAGCTCCTGGGCGCTCGCCTTGCCGCCCCGGGCGCGAAGAAACTCGGCGGCGCGATTGCCGAAGACCTTCCACACTCCCTGGCAGGCCAGGGTCACGGGGCGCTCGTCCGCGGCGGCCAATGGGCCCGCGTGCTTCACTGATCCCTTCCGATGCCCGCCTGAAAGCACAGGCGGCCGTGCACTCTCATCCACGGCCGCCTGCTATCGATAGTGCCTATTGGGCCCAGGCGCGCCAGGTCGCCTCGTTTGCCGCGACCCATTCGTTCGCCACTTCCTCGATGGTCTTGCCATCGAGATCGACCTTGCCGCTCAACGCGTTGAGCTCGTCGGCGGTGATGGTGTAGGCCTTGGCTACCTTGTAGGCGACCGGCCACTTGTCCTTCATGCCCGCCCAGCTGTATTTCCAGATCTCGCCATGCGGCTTGCCGCAGTCATACGCCTTGTCGGGATTGATGCCCCATTTGGGGTCGGTGTAGCACTCGGGCGTGTGCTCGGGGAACTGGATCCACTCGCCCTCGTATTTGGCCGGCGCCCAGTGCGGAGAATAGATCCACAGCAGGATCGGCGCCTTGCGCTGGTAAGCCGATTCAAGCTCGGCGAACATGGCGGCGTCCGTTCCGGCATGAACGACCACGAACGGCAGACCCAGGGATTCGGCGCGCTCGTCGTCGAAGCCTTCCCAGGTTACCGGACCGCCGAGATAGCGGCCCTTCGGCGCCGTGTCAGGCGTCGAGAACGCTTCCGCGCACTTCGGATCCTTGAGCGCCTCCCAGTTGGGAAGGCCCGGGCACTTCTCCTTCATGTAGATCGGATACCACCATTCTTCCTTGGCCTTGGGGCCGAGGGCGCCGAGGCGCTCGGTCTGCCCGGTCGCGTCGGAAGCTTTCATGGCCTCGCCGGCGGTCGTGTCCCAGTACTCGAGCGCCACCGTGATGTCGCCGTTGGTAAGGCCGGTAGTCAGGCTCGACAGATAATCGGCGGTCGGATACTCGACCGTGTAGCCGAGCTTTTCCAGTATCGTGCCCAGGATCTTGGCGTTGAGATTGACGCTCGTCCAGTCGAAGAGCGCGATCTTGATCGGGTCGCTCGACTCTGGAACCGCGGCGGGCACAGGGCCTGCCGCCGCAAATACAAGCGCAGATGTCAGCAAGGCAGCACCCGCCATTCGCCGTAATAGTGAAATCATACACTTCCTCCCGGTTGATTGAGCAGGGTGGATTCCGACCCCGCGTACGCAGTTTAGCACCGAAACCGCGCTTTGCGGCAAGGCCGGCAAACCGGCCCCGTCAGGCGGGATGTGTGCTCATCCAGTGCCTGGCGATATCCACCCGTTTCGCCAGCCACACGCGGTCGTGTCCCTGGACGTAGTCGGCGAACCGCGCCACTGACGCGGCCCGCCCCGGCCGGCCGGCAAGCCGGCAATGGAGGCCGATGCTCATCATCTTCGGGCTGCCTTCGCTCCCTTCGCGGTAGAGAACATCGAAGGAGTCCTTCAGATAGCTGAAGAACTGGTCGCCTGAATTGAAGCCCTGGGGGGTGGCGAAGCGCATGTCGTTGGCGTCGAGCGTATAGGGGATGATCAGTTGTGGTTTTGAGCCCTCATGGGCGCGCCAATAGGGCAGATCGTCGGCGTAGGAATCCGAAAGGTAGAGGAAGCCGCCTGCTTCCGTCACGATGTCGAGGGTGTTCATCGAGCAGCGTCCCGTATACCAGCCGAGAGGCCGCTCGCCGGTGACCTTCGTGTGGATGCGGATCGCCTCGTCGAGGTGGGCCTTTTCATCCTCGCGTGAGAAGTCCCTGTATTCGATCCACTTGAGGCCGTGCGAGGCGATTTCCCATTGTGCGGCCTGCATGGCGGCGACCTGATCGGGCGAACGCTCGAGCGCGGTGGCGACCCCGAAGACCGTCACCGGTATCGCGCGGCTTGTGAACAGGCGATGGAGACGCCAGAAGCCGGCCCGGGCTCCGTATTCGTAGACCAACTCCATGTTCCAATGCCGCCGGCCCGGCCAGGGTTCAGCGCCCACGATCTCCGACAGGAAGGCTTCCGAGCCCTTGTCGCCATGAAGGATGTTGTTTTCGCCGCCTTCCTCGTAGTTGACGACGAACTGGACAGCGATCAGCGCACCGTCCGGCCACCTGGCGTCGGGCGGCCGCGGTCCGTAGCCCAGCATGTCGCGCGGATAGATCATGGACCGGCTCTTAGGCTTTCGCTGGCGAATTGGAAGCAAAAATCCCAGCAAAAGACTTTGCCAGCGGCGTGGCATACCCGCCCCGTTTGGACGTCTTGAGCCTGAGGGCAACGAGGCTCTCTGCAAGTTTCACTGCCGCGGCAACGCCATCGATTACCGGCACGCCATGTTCGAGGGAAAGCTCAGCAGCTAGGTCGGCCATGCCGGCACAGCCCAGAACGATGGCGTCGGCATGATCCTCACGCAGTGCGCTCGCGATCTCTTCGGATATCCTCTTGCGGGCGCGGGATCCGGATACTTCCAGTTCCAGAACGGGAACGTCGGCGGCGCGCACTTTCGCACAACGGGATGCCAGCCCATATTTGGCCAGATTGTGCTCGATTGCCGAGACCGACCGCGAGAGGGTGGTAATGGCGGTGAACTTGCCGGAAACGAGGCTGGCCAGGTGAAACGCCGCTTCGCCGATGCCGATTACCGGGGCCTCGGTAATGCAGCGGGCGGCATCCAGACCGCTATCATCAAAACACGCAATGACGTAGGCGTCCATGGCAGGTGCCTTGCGCATCTCGGTGATCAGGCCGGGAACGGAGAACGCCTCGTCGAAATATCCTTCGATGCTGGGTGGGCCGGACTCGGGATTCACGGCGACGATATCCGTTGTTGCGCCCGCTACCGCGCTGGCGGCCCGGCCGATCTTCGCCGTCATGGAAGCAGTCGTGTTGGGATTGATCACCAGAATTCGCATGTGCCGGTCCACCTCGCTCACAGTTCCCCGCCAAGATAGAGATGCTTTACCCGCTCATCCTTGAGGAGATCCCGGGAATTTCCCGACAGAGCCACCGAGCCTGTCGTCAGGGCATAGGTGCGGTGGGATATTCGCAGCGCCAGGCGGGAATTCTGCTCGACGAGAAGCACACTCACTCGTTCGTCGCGGTTTATGGCCACGATCGAGCGGGCAATGTCCTGCACCAGCTTGGGTGCGATGCCGAGCGATGGTTCGTCGAGCAGCAGCAGGCGCGGCTTCGCCATCAGGGCCCTGCCGATCACCAGCATCTGCTGCTCGCCGCCGCTCATTGTGCCGGCGGCCTGCGTATATCGTTCCTTCAGCCGCGGGAAGCGGTCCAGCACCTGGTCGAGGGACATTTTGATGCCGCTCTTGTCGGTGCGTGTGAAGGCGCCCATCAGCAAATTGTCCTTGACCGTCATGTAGGGGAATACGCGGCGGCCCTCCGGCACCATCACGACGCCGAGCCTGACGATTTCATCCGGAGCCAAGCCATCGATACGCTTGCCGTCGAAGACGACTTCGCCCTGCCTGATTCTCCTGAGACCGGTGATGACGCGCAAAATCGACGACTTGCCCGCCCCGTTGGCGCCGATCAGGGCGACCGTCTCGCCCGCGTTGAGCTCGAGCGAAACGCCTTTGAGCGCGTATACGCGATCATAGTAGAGCTCAACGCCCATGAATTGTAGAAGCGGGCTCATCGCTACATGCCGATCGTCTCGTCTTCGATGCCGAGATAGGCCTCGATCACCCGCTCATTCGCCTGGATTTCCACCGGCGTTCCCTCGGCAATTTTTTCGCCGAAATTCAGAACGACGATGCGATCGGAAATCTTCATTACCGCGAGCATGTCGTGCTCGACGAGAAGCAGGGTAACGCCGCGGTCGCGCAACGAGCGCACCAGTTCCACCGCGCGCATGGTCTCATTGTGATTCATGCCGGCGAAAGGCTCGTCGAGCAGCAGCACGGCCGGGTTCGTCGCGAGCCCGATGGCAACCCCCAGGGCGCGCAGGTGGCCGTGCGGCAGCTCGCTGGCTAGCGCCGATGCGAGTTGGGAAAGGCCCACGAACTCGAGAATTTCGTCGGCGGATCTTGCAAAGCCCAATTCGTCCCGGCGGGCGACCGGAAAGCCGAAGTAAAACTCCGCCAGATTGGCCTCGGATCGCAGGTGATGGGCGATGATCAGGTTTTCGCGCACGGTCATGCCCCTGAAGATCATCGTTTCCTGAAAAGTCCTGACGATGCCCCTGCGCGCGACAATGTGCGGAGCGAGGCTGGAGATGCGTTCACCCTTGTAGCGAACTTCGCCGGACGTCGGCTTCAGGAATGAGGCGATGAGCTTGAAAAGAGTGGATTTTCCGGCTCCGTTTGGGCCGATCACCGAGAGGATTTCGCGTTCCTTCACTGCGAACGAGACTTTGTTGACCGCGGTCAAACCGCCGAAGCGTTTGGTAAGGCCGGAGACCTGCAGCAGATCGTCCATGGCTCTCAGGCCTTCTTCCCGGCAAAGGGACGAAGACTGAGAAGGCCGTTCGGCAGCATGAGAATCAGGGCGATCAGGATCGTGGAGAAGATCAGCAGCTGGAACTTACCGGTCTGGAAGAGAAGGTCCCAGCCGAAATAGAGCACCAGGGTTCCAAGCATGGGCCCGAATACGTAGCCGAGGCCGCCGAGGAAGCAATTCAGCATGAAATTGACCGAGTCCGTCACGGTGAAGCTCGACGGATAGATCGACTGGGAAATCGCCGCGAACATCGCCCCTCCCAGGCCGCCGAGGAAGGACGAGATGGCATAGGCGATCACCCGCAGGTAGGCGATGTTCACGCCGATGGACGACGCCAGCTCCTCGTTTTGCTGGAGCGAAAGGAACAGCCGGCCAATGCGCGAATACACGAGGCGGTAAAGGCCGGCGAAACACAGCACCAGCAGGATGACCGCCAGGTAATAGAAGGCAAGCCTGGGGTTGGTGAGGGTTGCGAAGCCGGGTACGAGCGTGAGGCCAAACAGTTCGATGGAGCCCGGTGGCGGGATGCTCACCATGCCCTTGGCTCCGTTGGTGATGGGCAGCGCCAGGGCCAGAAGCCGCGCGACTTCCGTAAGCACTAGGGTCACCATGGCGAAATAAACGCCGCGCAGGCGCAAGATCGGCAATCCGATCAGGACGCTTGCTGCGGCGCAGAAAAGCCCGGCAATCGGCAAGGTCAGCCAGAATGACACCCCGTACCTGACGACCAGAATCGCTGAAACGTAGCCTCCCATGAGTGCGTAAGCTCCCTGGCCGATGTTGATCCGGCCGATATAGAAGGTGAGCCAGACGCCGGCGCTGGCGATGCTGAGAAGGGCCACCGAGGTCAGAGTGTAGTAGAGGTCGGTGCGCCCCGTTGCAGCGATCAGCCATGGGACGACGGCGAATACCACGAGGAAAAAAATCACAACCGCGGCAATCCTCGAATTGCGTGTCAAAGCCGGTTCATCCCCAGGGCTTGCCCATCAGGCCGTGCGGGCGGATGCTCAAAAAAATCATGAGCGCTGCGAAGATGACGAGATAGGTCACGTCGCCAAACTCGCGCAGCACGGTGAGTCCCACCAACTCCATCATCCCGAGGATGAAACCGCCGGCGATCGCGCCGCCGACGACGCCTGCGCCACCGATCATCACCATCAGGAAGGCCTTGATCGAGATCGGCCCGCCGATACCGGAGTTCACTCCGGTGATCGCCACCAGCAGGCCGCCGACGATGCCGGCGAGAGTGGCGCCGAGCGCGAAGCCGATCATCGAATAGCGGTCTACCTTGACACCCATGAGCTCCGCTGCGGTTCTGTCCTGGGCCAGGGCGCGCATGGCCCGGCCGGGCTTGCTGTGCTGCATGTAGAGCATGAACGCCACAATGAAGACGATCGCCAGACCGCCGACGAGAATCCGGTCGTAGGGCATGATCAGGCCTTCGACATTGAAGACGCCTTTGACGATCTTCGGGACGCCACGCTGCTTCTCGCCGAAAATCAGGAGAATTACGGCGTCAAAGAGAAAGGCTATGGCGGCGGCAAGGAGCATGGTGCTTTCTTCACGCACGCTTCGCCGGATGACCGTCCGGAAGAGAAACCGCTCGACGAGCGCCCCGACAACGGCGAGCGTCACCCCCGACGCCAGGAGAGCCACGAAGAACGGCAGGCCCAGCTGCCCATAAACCGCATAGGTGACGAACCCGCCCAGCACGTACATCTGGCCATGGGCAAAATTCAGAACATTCATCAGTGCGAAGATCAGCGTCAGGCCGAGGGCGATCAGTGCGTACTGCGCCCCGAGATAGAGGCCGTTGGCAACGACCTGTTCCATAAAAGGATGATCCGAAGAAACGAGGACTTGAGCTAGAGCATGTTCCGGAAAAGTGTACACACTTTTCCGATATGAACATGCTCCAAGTATTTGATCCTGCGCATTTTCTTATCGGCGAAGTGTTGCCACTTCGCCGGAAAATGCTGTACTCAAGTCCTCGGGATCGTACGAGAGGCGACGGGGCTAGTCAACCTGACCGACGAACAGCGTCTCGAATTTCCCATCCTTGTATTCGTTGACGACCATCGGCACGGCGACCTGCCGCTTCTGGCCGAATGACGTCATGCCGACATAGGTGAGCTGGCTGTCGCCTTTCATGTAGGGATTGGGGGCCGAGAAGTTATCGACGGTTGCCTTGAATTCCTCGACGTTGTCGATGGCTTTCGGATTGGCCTTCAGAGTTTCGAGGATGTATTCGAGCGCATAGACCTTGGTGTTGGACTCGTCGTTGTATTCGCCGAACATCTTCGTGTAGCGGTCAACGAATTCCTTCATCGTGTCGGAGGCAATCTCGGGCGTGGACGCGCCGCCGACGGAGATAAAGCCGTTGGCGAGCTCGCCGGCGCCTTCTTCCAGCACCTTGGCGTCGTGCGCGGTTTCGGTTGAAATCAGGCCCTCGTAGCCAAGCTCGCGGGCCGCCCGAATGAGCAGCGGTGCATTGCCCGGCGCCACGCCGGAGAGCACAAGCAGGTCTGGCTTCAGCTGAACGATCGGCGTCAGCACGGGAGTAAAGTCGCGCGTGTCGTTCTGATAGGTATCATTCTGCGCTACTATATCGAGACCAAGGGCCTTTGCCGCGGCCACGCCACTGTCGCGCTGGCTGAGCGGATCGGATTCGTTGGCGGCGACGAAGGCGACCTTCTTCACGCCCCTGTTTTCCATCAGGTATTTGTAGATGGCGGGACCGGACTGGTAGCTGGCGATCATCCCCAGCACCGCATTCGATGCCGGCTTCGTATAAAGTTCTTTTGGAAACGCATACGGGAAATACACGATGCCCTTCGCTTCGGCGACCGGGCGCACTGCGGCAGCGCCGTCGTCGACATTGGGCCCCACGACATAGTGAATTCCTTCCTGGGCCATCTTCTCCATGCCGGCGATTGCCCGCTTGGGGTCCTTCTGGTCGTCGAAGGTGACGATATCGATGTTGTAGGTTTCCTCGCCGATCTTCACGCCGCCCGTTTCGTTGATCCAGGCGGCGCGTGTCTGCATGGAGCGCACGTTGGAAGTGCCCCAGGCAGCGGCGGGACCGCTGGTGACGCCCACGAAACCGATCTTGAGCTCCTTGTTCGCGGCATCGGCCGGCAGCGATGGGCCGGCAAGCATCGCAAAAGCGGAAACAGCGCCGAGGACGGCGAGTTTCAAAGTCGAACGTCTGGCGATCATGGCTCTCTTCTCCCTGTGTGCCCGCCGGTACATGCATTTATTGCCGCACCGTTGCGTGGCTTGTTGCAGTCAAATCCTGTTGCTTGCGGTTGTCAACAATTTGATCACGATTTGTAGACAATCAGCGGTACAATGTTGACCAGCGTCCCGCTACCACGCATAAATCGCGCCGGACCACACCCTAAGAGTGCGACCCATGGATACGACAACGCTCGCCAATCCAGCCTCTGCCAAAGGAGCCACCAAGCCCAAGGCTGTCCCAAGTCTTGTCGAACAGGAAATCGTCGAGCGGGTTTTCTCTGCCGTCATGGAGCACCGATTGCCGGCGGGAACAAAGCTCTCCGAAATAGCCCTGAGCGAGACGTTCCGAGCCAGCCGCGCGCGCATTCGCCGCGCGCTGTTGATGCTCGCGGAGCGGGATATCGTGGAATTGCACTCCAACCGCGGGGCTTTCGTTGCCTGTCCTTCGCCGGAGGATGCGCGCGATATCTTTCAGGCGCGCAGGACGGTTGAGCCGACGGTAGTGGAGAATGCCGTGCAGCGCATCACCGAAGTGCAGCTGGCCATTCTTGAACGTGACGCCGCCTGGGAGATCGCCGCCGCCGAAGCGGGAAAGCGCCACGAGGCCATTCGGCTCTCCGGTCAGTTCCATGTCAAACTGGCGGAATTTGCAGGCAATCAGGTGCTGACCCGCTTTCTCGAGGATCTCGTAGCACGAACGTCCCTCATCATCGGTCTTTTCGGGTCCTCGCGGATTTCATCATGTGCCAGGAAAGACCATGGAGCATTGATCAGGGCAATTGCTGCCCGCGACACGGTGCTCGCAACTAGCCTGATGGTTGATCATCTGAACCACATCGAAAGCGAGCTCGAACTCAAGGAAACCAACGACAAGCCGGTCGACATTCGCGAGATTCTGAAGATCTGAGGTAGTGAAAGGATACTTCAGGGCGCAACGGGTCCATGCCGGCCCACTCGAAGATTCAAATTCCCCGCCGCGCGGTCTTTGCATGTTTTGCACGACAATACACAGCGAGTTCCTTGGACTCCCTGACCCATGCGGTGGTGATGGACGTCGTCAGTGCCGCAGGGTGTGGACACACTTGCTCAGAGTAGAGCCCGGCGCCCATCGTGGATGGAGCCGCGGTCAGGAAAGCCGGCTTGTCAGGCGGAAAGCGCTTTGGTAGGACACCGCCCTTCGGGCCTGCGTGGTGGCAGGGCGCATAGCTCAGTTGGTAGAGCAGCTGACTCTTAATCAGCGGGTCCAAGGTTCGAATCCTTGTGCGCCCACCAATTAAAACAATGACTTAGCCGGAAGCCTCCAGACCCCTAAATCTTCCGGGATAACAACCGGATAACAGGCGACGGAAAACCGGCGCGATTGCTGGACCCCATGACAAAAACCTACCCACGTTCAAAAGCGCAAAGCTAAAGATTGAACGGGCCGATCATCACATCGCCGTGCAAATTAAACCTTAGGCAGTCCAACACATTCGTCATCCGTACAATTGCCCTCGGAAGCCGACATTGCCAAGGCGCTGCAGATCGCTGCGCCGTCGCAAGGGAATTGAACTTCCGCGCGGAAAGGGTTACCGCTGTTCCGTCGAGGGGTGAAGTGGATGAAGCGGCGGCTCGCGCTCATTCTGATTGTGGTTGGCGGATTTCTGAGCGGCGGGTTCTCCGCAAGCGCGGCGAAGCCGTCGGCCAGTCTCGAGATGCTCATCGCCGCCTGCGCGGCGGAATATGGCCTGCCCAAGAAGCTCCTCCATCGTGTCATCAAACGGGAGAGCAATTACAACGCTGCGATCCACCGTCGCGGCAATTGGGGCCTGATGCAGATCAAATATGCCACCGCCAAGAGCCTGGGTTATCGGGGCCCGGCCAAAGGGCTCCTCAATCCCGAAATCAATCTCAAATATGGTGGCAGGTATTTGGCCGGCGCCTACCTAGTGGCGGGCGGCAATGCCGACCGTGCTATGTGGCTATACGCGCGAGGTTATTATTACGACGCCAAGCGCAAGGGTCTCCTCGAAGAGACTGGGCTAAAGCCCAAGTAACGGCATCATTGTGGCTCTGGGCAACGCGCCGCCGTTGTGAGCTCTTGCCTGGCTCAGAAAGGCTACGACGCACACTGATCGAAGTATTGCACGCCCGTGCATTTCGGTGCGCTCGATTGACTATCGCGTCGAGACCGTCTGCTTTCCGCCGGATTGTTGATAAACGATTTTCGTCGGGCGCCGGCTCACTTCTGAAACTGAGCACCGCCCCGGAACGGCAGCGTCTCCAGCGGCACGGCCGAGGCCGCCCGCGCGGCGCCCGCCCGGAAGGCGGTCACTACCGGCACCGGCAGCTCGGTCGCGAAGTGCAGCACCGCGTGCGCCGCCGAGTCGACTAGCGTGTCGAGCGCGGACTCGCTGACGTTGGCCAGGTCATCGCAGGCCTGGTGGTAGCACCTGTCGTAGGGCTCGCCGGCCGTGCCGCCGAAGTCGGCGAACTCGTCGGCGGTCTTCAAGCCCTCCGCCCCGGAGAACAGGCCGCCCGCCGGGATGCCCTTGTCGATGAACGGGCCGTAGTCGGAGCGGCCGTCGAATGCTGTCGGCCGCGTCGGCAGGTTCCGCACCTTGAAATATTCCGCGAAGACACTCTCGATCTCCCCCGAGCCCGGCGGACGGCCGGTCGCGGAGCCGTCACCGTCATAGACGAAGCTCACCGGGTTGGGCGAGCCAAGCATGTCCAAGTTGAGGTTCAGCACGATCCGGTCCACCTCCTCGCTCGTGAGCTGCTCCACATAGTGGGTCGAGCCTACCAGCCCCCACTCCTCGGCTCCCCAGAAGGCGAAACGCAGCCGGTTCGGCGTCGGGATGCCGAGCCGCGCGAGCTGAATTGCGATCTCGAGAATGACCGCCGCGCCACTGCCGTTGTCGTTGATGCCCGGGCCTTCGGCCACCGAGTCGAGATGGGCGCCCACGATCACCACGCTCTGCGGGTTGCCCCCCGGCGCCTCGCCGAGCACATTCGCGGTCTGCGCCGCCGCCGTCGTGGCCGTTACCCGGACTCGAACCCGCGCCTCGCCCGCCTGCGATTGCCGGAAGAGCTCTTCACCGACCGCGAAGCTGGTGGTCAGCGCCGGAATGCTGACCGGGCCGGTCAAGGTGGCCTGCACAACTTCCCGGCGCCCCTCCTAGCCCTCGTTGAAGATGAGCACTGCCTCGTAGCCCGCGGCCGCGGCGTTGTCCACCTTCTGCTGATAGGGGCCAGGGCACCGAGGTCAGGTTAACGCGGTATTGGGCTTGACGGTGGGCGAAGGCTTCTTCCGCTGGGTTTGGAGAGATGATTCTCTGAGGCTATCCGATTCGGGAGGGTCTCATGGAAGCCTTATCGCCCAAGCCACAGCTGCGCGTGTTGCTCGATCACTTGGCGGCGATCAAGGATACGCGACAATCCTGGAAGGTCGCATATCCGTTGCGCGAGGTGTTGTTCCTGGTCGTCTGCGGGACGGTGGCGAGCGGCGACGACTACGACGACATCGTCGATTGGGGCGAAGCGCATCTGGGGTTCTTGCGCGGCTTTGCGGAGTTTCACTACGGCATTCCATGCGCCGATTGGCTGCGCACGGTCATGAACCGGATCGACCCGGACTTGTTCGCCGCCTGCTTTTCGTCGTGGGTCGCCGAATGCTGGCCGGACAGGCCCGATCTCGTCGCCATCGACGGCAAGACTTCGCGCCGCAGCCACAATCGAAAGACCGGCCAAAAGGCCCTGCATCTGGTGTCCGCCTTCGCCACCACCCGCCGGCTCGTGCTGGGCCAAGAGGCGGTCGAGGAAAAATCCAATGAGATCACCGCCATTCCGGCCCTTCTCGAACGCATCGACGTCAACCGCGCCCTGGTGTCGATCGACGCCATGGGATGCAATCCCGATATCGCTCAGAGTATTCTCGACGCCAAGGCCGACTATCTTCTGGCCGTCAAGGACAACCAGCCGACCTTGCATGCCGATATCAAAAGCTATTTCGACACAGCTCCTTCCCACGAGGTCGAGAAGTGCCAGACCCTCGACAAGGATCACGGCAGGCTCGAACTGCGAGCCCACACGGTCTCGCGCGCCGTCAACTGGATCGCCTCCGAGCGTTCCTATCCAGGCGCCCCCCGGTTCCCCAACCTCCGAGCCGTCGCCATGGTCGAAAGCCGCATAGAAAGAGGCGACAGGATCGAGACCGAACGGCGATCATACATCACCTCACGCGCCCTATCGGCCAAAGCCTTCGCCGAGGCCGTGCGAAGCCACTGGGCCATCGAGAATAACCTTCACTGGACCCTCGACATGACCTTCAACGAGGACCAGTCCCGACTACGGATCGGACATGGCGCCAAGAATATGGCCGTCGTCCGCCACTTCGCCCTCAACCTGGTGCGCCAAGCCGCAGACAAACGATCCATCAAGAGACGCCGCAAACGCGCCTCATGGGACCCGCAATACCTGCTCCATATTCTACAGCCAACACGCCGTTAACCTGGACTCGGTGCCCTGGATAGGGGCAGGTTCCGCGCTGGACCAGCGCAATGGCCGCCTCCGGCGGGGCTTGCGGAAAGTCCTCGAGTTCGCACCCACTGGTGGAGCTCGGCTCGGGCGTGGGCGGGATCCCCACATCTGTGGTCGGCGCACGGTCAGGAAGTCGGTGCGATGGGCGTAGCTCAGCGGGTCGGGCGTGATCCGTGCCATCTCCGGCGGCGAGGTCTCCTCGAAGGTCAGAAAATGGAAGGGCTGGATGGTGACCTAGTAGCGCGCCTCCCGCAGCTTCTCCTCCACGTAGCGGACCGACGCGTCATAGCCCGGCCCGTTCGCTACGCGGGTTCCTCCGTTGGACTTCGCGATCTCCGCCAGGGCCGCCTGATGCGCGCGGACCG
This sequence comes from uncultured Alphaproteobacteria bacterium, assembly GCA_963780765.1. GTDB lineage: Bacteria > Pseudomonadota > Alphaproteobacteria > Rhizobiales > Aestuariivirgaceae > CAWHQZ01. The sequence goes on from CAWADI010000035.1 coordinate 55,939, forward strand.
CCTGAAGCGTGACCGCATCCCGCAGCGCCCAGCTGTCGGTCTCGGCCGCGGCCGGAGCGGCGATGGACGTCAGGCAAATCGTCGCGAGGATCGATGGCTTCATCCCGGCATTCCTCCGAGTTCGAGAAATCCAGATCGAATAGTAGAACCACCCCGCTCGATCAAGGCGCCTTCGCTCATTCGGATGGGACGATATCTATGGCGACGGTGTGAACATCGCTGCGCGGCTCGAGGCCTTGGCCAACCCTGGCGGAGTTTGCGTGTCCGGCAAAAACTCTTAATGGCTACGTCGCGTTCATTCGGCGCAACCACGACCCCGCAATTACTGAGATCGAGCGGGCGCCGAGTGATAGCTGGGTGCTAGGCATGCTTGGGCAGGCCTGTATTTTCGCTGGCCAGCCTCACAGGGGGATCGATGCGTTGACGCAGGCCATGCGCCTTGGCGGGCCCTACTGCCTCGACTGGCTACCGTACAATCTGGCGCTCGGCTACGCCTGGGCCGGCGAAAGGGAGGGCGCTGCCATTCGCATGGCAGAAGGATATGTCCATATCCTACGGTTACACCGACCTTGCGATACCAAGGTCGGCTGATTTACTAGAGCGGCAGGACAGTCTGCTTTCCACCAAGAAGCAGCCGTAAATCGCGCCGCTCGTTACTTCGCATTTGTGCCACAGCACATAACCAGACATTATAACCAGATAACCAGGCATTAGAGCGGGATGTATTTGGGTTAGGGCATACCCTGCGTTTCGAAAATTGGCGCATTCGTCGGACGTGAACGCTACTAGAAGCTGCCCGATTGCGACCCAGAGTGCGTTCGACTGTACGTGCTTGCGAGATGCTTGAGCTCGGCAAAGACCTGTTCGATGGGGTTAAGGTCGGACGATCTCGTCTGTGAAGGCTCCATCTCCCGCATCGATGAACTGGAGATCGGTGGTCGCCATCGCGATCGTCCGCCATCCCTTGGTCTGCTTGTTCCCGGCCCATGCTTTCCTCTCGTCATTTCCTCCAAACCTCCGGAAGTCCGTTCGGGCGATCGCTGGCTGGCCAGCATCTTGTCGCGGGAACTGCGCGGGTGCTAAGGACACCGCTGGGCTATTACTTAATCCATGAGCTGTTCGGTGTTGCGATGTCTGCAACTGCTTGGAGGCGGGAAGGCCGCGTATTTGCAAATTGGAGCCGTGCAAGCGGGTAGGGTGGCGCGTACCGTCCGATTTCGTTTGGCAGTGGTACGGGCCGTCTGTGCTTGTCTGGGAGCGGTTATATTCCTTTTACCGACGATCGAGGCAGCCTTAGCCGAGTCCAAACGTGTCCTGTTGCTTCATTCCTTTGGCCGTGAGTTCAAGCCTTGGAGCGAATATGCCGAGACAATCCGCTCGGAACTAGCCAGCCAATCACCATGGCCCCTCGACATCACTGAACAGTCGCTGGTAACGGCTCGCTCCAGCGATGAGAATCCAGAGACTGCGTTCGTCGAATACCTGCGAGCCCTCCATGTCAACCGCCCGCCCGACCTCATTGTGAGCCTTGGCGCACCTGCAGCGGGCTTTGTCCAACGGCACCGGCAGCAACTCTTTCCCACGACCCCAACGGTGTTCACGGCAGTGGAGGTGCGGCGCGTTCGGTCTTCCGACCTGACCGCCAATGACGCCGTGGTCGCGCTCCGGACCGATCATCTTCCTGTCATTCAGAATATCCTGAGCGTGTTGCCGGATACCAAACATGTGGCAACGGTGATCGGCGTTTCTCCCGGTGAACAATTTTGGCGCAAGGAGATAGCCGGAGAGGTGAAGCCGTTAGAAGGGCGTGTTGTATTTACCTGGTACAATGATCTGTCGTTCGAAGACATACTGAAACACGCCGCCAAGCTTCCACCACACTCGGCGATCTTCTGGGAAACCATCTCGGTCGACGCGGCCGGTGTCGTGCACGAAGGCGGCGCGGCGCTGGCAAGGCTTCGCGCGGTCGCCAGCCCCCATTTTTTCCCACGATGAATCTTTTTTCGGCTATGGGACGGTTGGCGGCCCAATGACCTCAGTGCTCGAGGTCAGCCGCCAGACCGCCGCCGTAGCGGTCCGCATCCTCGGCGGCGAGAAGGCGGGTGACATCAAAGTACCGCCCACCGGATGGGCAGCGCCGAAGTTCGACTGGAGAGAGATGCAGCGCTGGGGCATCAGCGAGAGCCGCCTGCCGCCGGGAAGCGAGGTCCTCTTTCGCCAGCCAACCGCCTGGGAGCAATACCATCGGCAGATTGTCATGATCGGCACGGTACTGCTCCTCCAAACCGCGCTCATCGGTGCGCTGCTGCACGAAAATCGCCGCCGTCGCCGAGCCGAAGCGAGTGCCAGCAAGCTGGAGTCCGATCTGGCGCATATGAATCGCGTGGCCACCGCCGGTGAGCTGGCGGCATCGATTGCTCACGAGATCAACCAGCCTTTGGCGGCCATCGTTTCGCCCGGCGGGGCGGGTCTGCGTTGGCTGAAGAACAAGGTCCCCAATCTCGATGAAGCGCAGCTCGCCCTGCAGAGGATCGTCAGCGAGGGTCATCGCACCGCTGAAGTGATCAATAATATCCGTGCGATGTATAGGAACGAGTCCACGCCGCGAGTGCTGGTTGACGTCAATGAGATCATTCGGCAGGTCCTCACACTCGTGACGCACAAGATAAGTTCGAGCAATATTGAGCTGGCAACGAACTTTGCCACGAAGCCAACGCCGTTGGTGCGGGCCGACCCGGTTCAATTGCAGCAGGTTGTTCTGAATTTGATCATGAATGCAATCGAAGCCATGAGCTCGTCTACGGACCGGGCGCGCGAGCTGCGTTTGAGAACCGAGATTGATCCTTCCGACACCGTGCTGATCACGATTGCAGATACGGGCCCTGGCATCGATCCGAAGGTCGCCGATAGCATCTTCAAGCCATTCTTCACGACGAAACCCAGCGGCATGGGGATGGGACTTTCGATTTGCAAATCGATCATCGAGGCGCATGGAGGTCGGCTGAAAGCAACACCGGGCGAGCCCTGCGGGACAGTATTTCAGATATACTTGCCACTTCCCGACATCTGACATTCGTCGTAGCGCCGGCCGGGCAGTATTCAGCTCACTCGAACTGCCGTAACGACATGCGCCTCTTGCGGAAACGAAAAGTGTCCATCATGGAGCATCTCTAAATTGAGCAACGATTGGGTGGCGAAAGCAATACCTTCAATAAGGGTGTCGCGCTCGATATCATCTCGATTGCTGAGGAGGCTAGCCATCGGCGTCGCGATCAGTTGAAACCGCACGTATTCAAGTACGGACGGAAACGTGATGCGCTTCGTGACGGTATTAACATTAACCTGCTCAAAGCCTGCCTCGGCTACTAGCGTGCCGACCACGTCCGCCTCCGGAAAGACATGCTCGGCGCGCTTGATCTTCGATGCATCCGGCCCCAGCCGTTGGTCGAGGGGTCCGGACAAAGGCGTGTGCTGCTGGTGTGCGGTCGATGGCGCTGTAAACACTCAGCGCTACTCGACCTGATCGTGCCAACACACGCTTCATCTCACGAAGGGCTAGTGGTCTGTCGGGGAAACTGAAGGCCGAGCTGGGATAGGACGACTTCAAAACTGTTGGCTTCAAAGGGAAGGCTGAGGGCGCTCCCTTCGATCCATTCGATCGATGCACCAGCATTCCCCACAGATCTGGCCACTGCCAGCATCCCGGGATTGAAGTCTAGTCCGACAACGCGACCGTTTGCGATCCATTCTGCGGCGAGAACGTGCCTGACGACACCTGTGCCGCATGCGATGTCGAGTGCTCTTTCTCCCGGTCTTGGCATTGCTCGAGCAATGAGGTCGGCTGCCCATACGGGGAAGTTATCGCCGGTACGAGATATCGCTGGTACAGCTCGGGCGCGCTACCATCAAGTTGCCAATGTTCGTGATCTGACATCGCGGACTGTGTCGTCACCGGTTGCAATCAAAATACGATGACAAGCACCTAAGGTCCGCAATGGGTCAATCTCGTCGATTTTGTGATATCCGCTGCACGTCCGCTCTACCCTTAACTCCGGCCGAAGCGTTGCGCTGCAGAACCGACGCGAAGTGCCAACAGCGACAAGCGCCAATGTCAAGCATCGACCGTCACTCCGGCAGCCCGGCCTTTCGCATGCCTTCGCGCACATGCTCGGCATCGACCGGGTTCTTGTAGCTGAGCCGTTCCGCCGAAAGGTGGAAATCAGGCCTGAGTCGGAGCACTTCGGCGGCGTGGGCGCGAGCCTCATCGATGCGCCCCAACTGCGCATAGCACGCCGCTGCGCGCGCGATGTCCCAGTAATGCCGCCGGCCCGCGATCCGCCGGTTGGCCTCTAGCGCTTCCTCGTAGCGCTGGGCAGCATACGTTGCGATCGCCAGAACGCGCCAATACCATTCCGGATGAAACGGGTTGAGGCGCATCGCCTCCCGAAGTAGTGGAATACCCTCCTCAGCGCGGCCGACGATTGCAAGAATATGACCCATCTGGGTGATGCTGTATGGATCATTGGGGTTGAGCGCCACGCTTCGCTCGGCATGCGAAAGCGCCAGATCGAATTCGCCGCGGAAGCGATATGCTTGCGCGAGATACTGCTGACATCGGCCTTCATTCGGGTCAAGCCGAACCGCCGTCAGCGCGCTGTCGAGCGCTCGCTGCTTGATGCCGTCGGGCGCGTTATCGTAACGGTGCTCGACCAGCAGGGCGATGGCTAGATAGGCATGAGCGAGCGCATAGCGGGGATCGAGGGCAACCGCACTTTCGAATAATTCGCGGGCTCGTCGGTTGTCGTCGTCGCCATCACCGCGAAGGTATTCGATGCCGCGCAATAGCGTTTCGTAGGCATGCAGACTTGCGGTGGGCTTCTGGCGCGCGACCCTCATTTCAGCGTCTTCTACCCGTCCCACCAGGGTCGCCACGATGGTGCGCGTTATCTCGTCTTCAATCGCGAACACGTTGTCGATGTCGCAGTCATAGCGCTCGGCCCACACGTGGCTCTCGGTCGCGGCGTCGATCAGCCGGGCCGTGAAGTGAAGCCTGAAACCGGTCTTGCGGACGCTACCTTCGACAACGAACCGGACACCGAGTTTCCTCCGCACGGCGGCGATATCAAACGAAGGGCCGCGAAACTGAAAGCAGGAATTCCGGGCGATCACGAGCAACGAGTGGTAGCGCGACAACTCAGTGATGATGTCCTCGGTGATGCCGTCGCTGAAATACTGCTGTTCGGGATCGCCGCTGAGGTTGATGAACGGCAAGACCGCGATCGACGGACGGTCGGACACTGCGGCCCAGCTGCCTTGTCCAGCCTCCGCGGCGGGTGCCGGTGAGACTGGAGGCTTTGCTGGCCCATCGCGGCGGGTGGTGCGGATCCTCCGGGCGAGCTGCTCAGTCTCAGGCGCCGGCGGCACGCCAAGCTGGTTGGACAGCTCGCGCCGGCATCGCTCGTATTGGGCCAGCGCGGCGTCGTGGCGACCCTGCGCCGCATAGAGCCGCATCAAGGTGCGGTGGACATCCTCCCGCAGCGGATCGCGTGAGAGGAGCTTGAGGCCGAAGGTCAACGCCTCCTCCACCCGCCCGCCCTGTTCCGCCCGTTCCAGCAGTTGCGCACAGATGCGGCAAGCGACCAGGCGAAAGCGCTCGCGCTCGGTCGCCAGCCATTGCTCGAAACCCACCTCGCCGATCGACAAGCCCTCCATCAGCTCGCCGCCGATCAGCTCAGCAGCATCTCGAAGCGCATTGTCGTCTTCGGAACCGACAGCGGTCTCCAACACCGTGGCATCGATCCACGCCGATCCTGGTGCCCAGCTGACGTTCTCCTTGCTCGCGATAATCGATTGCCGGGTAGCGCCTGGAAGGGAGCGGCGAAGCTCCGAGAGCGTCTGGCGCAGGCTTGCGCGTGCCTGGCTTTCGCTGCGCTCGCCCCATAGGAGGCCGGTCAGGACGTCGCGAGAGATCTCGGTGCCCTGGCGCAGCGCCAAATAGCCGATGAGCGCGCGTGCCTTCTTCGAGGCGACGGCCACCGGTTTGCCGTCATACGCGATTGCGACCGGACCCAACAGGCGGATGCGCAAACCCACTGTGCCCTCAACGGACCGCAATTGCCGATTTTGCGCTGTATTGACGTTGCCCACGACGTTCGGCTCACGACTGCGGTCTAGTTTCCCCTCATATCAGAGAGGAGACAAGGCAATGTACGACGTTAATCCCCTCGGCCCATTGATGCACCTGAAAGAGCTCGAGCGGCAGGCCGCTCCGAAGCTTCGGCCGGTCCAGGATACGAGACACGGAGCTTTCAGCGTCACCGCCCTCGCTACTGCGTTGATCGCACTCGTGCGGCACTTTCGCGCGGTTGGCATTCCTCGGCGGGAGGCGAGGCAGGAGCCCCTTTAACAAGGATGTTTGCCCTCATGCCATGTCACTCAATAGTCTGCGGAAGCAGCGACGATCCAGTGCAGGCTTTGTCTGGAACTTTTCCGAACGGGCAATCGAGCGACTGCCGTGTTGCGAGCTCAACTGCTTTTCTGTGAATGTCCGCAGTGGGTCAAGCTGTGACCCGGTGATCAAGGTCGATCATCTCGGCGCGTCCGGGGTTCTCTGAAAGCAGACTTGAATTTGCCGACCTGCGGGTTGGCGCATGGTGGTCTGTCTCCGTTTCAGAGGAGTATGAACCATGCAAGATGCAGACGCAGCAATTCACCCAGATCTTCGCCACACCCCGTGGAACAAGGGCAAACTGCTTGGCGCCAAACCGCCATTACGAACGAAGCACGTCTGGTCGATCCGGACCAAACTGCAAGTCGAAGGTCGAACGCGCGATCTTGCGATGTTCAATCTCGCCATCGACAGCAAGCTCAGGGGGTGTGACGTAATCAGCCTCAAGGTCGAGGACATTGCTCCGCATGGCTTGGCCATCGATCGCGCAACCGTGCGGCAAAGAAAACCGGACGCCCCGTCAGATTCACCCTTAGTATGACGATCTCAGACTTCGAGAAAGCATTGAAGGTGGTAAAGATCATCAGCGGGGAAATCGAGCCTGAGGCAGAATGATACGCATGTGCACAAGCCGCATTCGTAGGTTCCATCGCTCAGTCCGAACCGAAAAATGCTTGGGCAAGTCCGGATCAGGACTTCCGGTATCAGTCGGAGTTACTTCCGGTTACTCTCCGAATTCACCATGAAGGCGGACATCCAGGACGGCAGCGTCGTGCCAAAGTCGGCTGTTCACTTAAAAGCTGAGAGAGTTCTGCTTTCCACCTCGAAGCAGCCGCAAATGGCGCCGCGCGTCACTTCGCATTCGTGCCAAAGGACTAAACCGCTCGCGCGGTAGATCGCTGCGGCAGGCGGCGCAGCCAACATGGTAGCGGACGGGGCCGTCCTGTCTTGAAGTTGAGGGGTTCGCAACCTCACTCAAGACAGGAGCATCCCCATGACCGACGAGGCCATCAGCCCGTTGCGCCGGCGCATGATCGAGGACATGACGATCCGCAAGTTGGCGCCGAAGACTCAACAAGGCTACATTCGCACCGTCAAGGATTTTGCCGCGTTCCTCGGCCGATCTCCCGATACGGCGAGCTGCGAGGATGTACGGCGCTTTCAGCTGCATCTGGCCGCCAACGGCGCGCGTACACCCGTTCTCAATCACACCGTGGCTGCGCTGCGGTTCTTCTTCCGGGTCACGCTGCGGCGATACGAGATCATCGAGCACACGGCCTTCATCCATGAGCCGCGCAAGCTGCCGGTCGTCCTCAGTCCGGAGGAGGTGGCGCGTCTTCTGGCTGCAGCACCGGGGCTCAAGTACAAGGCGGCACTGAGCGTGGCTTATGGAGCGGGCCTGCGCGCCGCCGAGGTGATTTCGCTCAAGGTGGGCGACATCGACAGCGGGCGCATGGTCATCCGCGTGGAGCAGGGCAAGGGCCGCAAAGACCGCTACGTGATGCTGTCTCCGCATCTGCTCGACCTGCTGCGTGCCTGGTGGAGGGCGGCACAACCACAGGGCTGGTTGTTTCCCGGCCGCGATCCTGGGCAGCCCTTGACGACGCGCCAGCTCAATCGCGCCTGCCATGCCGCAGCCCATATGGCCGAGATCCACAAGCGCGTATCGCTCCACACCTTGCGGCACAGCTTCGCCACCCATCTGCTCGAGCAGAACATCGATAGGTGCTGCTCGGTCACGCCAAGCTCGATACCACGGCGCTCTATACGCGGGTCGCCACCAAGACGATCCGCGAGGTCATGAGCCCGCTGGAGCATATCGCTCTGAAGCTCAAGGGGGCTGAGCCACCCGCCTAAACGCGGCTCGCGTGGCGCGTCCGGCTTTCGAGGTCGCGGATATCTTCCGCGACCATGGACCGGCTTGGCGTAAAGCCAACGCCGGCCATGTGAGCCTCGGCCAGTTGAAGGTCATGTCGGCGATCGAGAGCTGCCGCACGGCGGCTCTCGGCGGCCATGTCGCGCGCTGCGAGAAGTGTGCGCACACCCAGATCTCGTATAACAGTTGCCGCAACCGCCACTGCCCGAAGTGCCAGGGTGCAGCCGCCAAGGATTGGCTGGCCGAACGCGAGGCCGAGCTGTTGCCGGTGCCCTACTATCACGTCGTGTTCACGCTGCCGGCGCCGATCGGGGACATCGCCTACCACAACAAAGCCGTCATGTATGACATCCTGTTCAAAACATCGGCGGAGACGCTGCTCACCATCGCGGCCGACCCCAAACACCTCGGCGTCCGCATCGGCGTTACCTCCGTCCTGCATACGTGGGGCTCGGCGCTCACCCATCATCCGCACGTCCACATGATCGTGCCGGGCGGCGGCATCTCGTTGGATGGCGAACGTTGGGTGTCGTGCCGGCCCGGCTTCTTCCTCCCGGTTCGCGTGCTGTCGCGCCTGTTCCGCCGGCTGTTCCTGGAGAAGCTCATCGCCGCCCACCAGGCCGGACAGCTGCAGTTCTTCAGCAATCACGCTCCGCTAACGGACGCACAGGCGTTTGCCACATACCTGGCGCCACTGCGCAATGCCGAATGGGTCGTCTACAGCAAGCACCCATTTGCCGGACCCGAGGCCGTGCTGGCTTATCTCTCGCGCTATACCCATCGTGTCGCCATCTCCAACAGCCGCTTGATCGCGCTCCACCATGCCGGCGTGACCTTCAAGTGGAAGGACTATCGCGCCAAGGGCGGGGAGCGGATCAAGGTGATGACGCTCGCCGTCAACGAGTTCATCCGCCGCTTCCTCATCCATGTGCTGCCCGGCGGTTTCCACCGCATCCGTCACTACGGCTTGTTCGCCAATGGCTCCCGCATCCACAACATCGCGCGGGCGCGCGAGCTGCTCAATGTCCCTCCGCAACAGACCATCACTGCTGATGCCGCCGATGCGAACAACGGCGCCGAGCCGCCGGCGCTCGCGCATCCGTGCCCATGCTGCGGCGGCCGCATGATCATCATCGAGACCTTCGAGCGTGGCTGTTCGCCGCGTTACCGTCAGACGGCGCCAGCCGCCACGATCAGGATCGACACGTCATGACGATGAGTGCCCCGGCAAGACCCCAGAATGCTCGTCTACTTCGCTGGTCCTGCATCCGCCACGCCGGCGTTCGCCCGAATGCGCAACTCGGGTCTCAACCCCTGCCTCAATCCGCACTGCTCAGCTCAGCTGGATACACCTCAAGCGAGTTGCTCACCCACCGCGACACCGTCGACCATCCCGCCCCATCACGTTGCCTCTCCTCCGGCGCCTTACCTGCGGCGCTCAAATCCCCATAGCGCACGCGCCACTGCCCCGTTCCCCTTTCGCGCGGTTTCCTCCCTTGGAGGTTTTCGTACGCCGGCCACCGGAGCACGCGGCATCGTTTGCGAGTGGCCGGCATCCGAAAACCTTCACACAAGCGGAAATAACCAAGCGTGCTCTCAAGCGCTTGGATTTTCGTATTTGGGCTGGTTGTGATGGCTACGGCGGCAACATCAACGCCGAGTAAACGAGTAAAGGCGCCAAATCCCATGGCCTAGCTGATTTGAGTTACAACTGCCGAATGATATGCTTGCAAGTGGTCAGTGAAGCGTGACCAGAACTTCTGCTTTGGCGGAGCAAAGGAAGTCGCCCGGTGAAACTCAGTTCGTTGACGAAAGCCTGCGGATTGGCTTTGTGCCTGTTTGCCCAGCCGTTGACGGCGGGGCAATCTGAGGACGGTCTGGCTGCACATAAGCGCGGCGACTACGCAACCGCGCTGCAAATCTGGAAGCAGCTGGCCGGACAGGGCAATGCGATCGCCCAGTACAATCTCGCCGTCATATACGCCGAAGGCCAAGGCGTGCCACAAGATAATGCTGAGGCGCTGAAGTGGTATCGCAGGTCCGCCAGCCGGGGTCATGCCGCCGCCCAGTTGAGTTTGGGCCTCCTGTACGACAAAGGTCGGGGCGTGCCGCAGAGCCATTCGATGGCGATGAAGTGGTACCGGTTGGCCGCCGAGCAAGGCGATGTCACAGCTCAAATCGCTCTTGGATTGATATATGACACTGGCCGGGGCGTGCCGCAGAACTACTGGCAAGCGGTCAAGTGGTATCAGCTCGCGGCCGAGCAGGGTAATGCCACAGCCCAGAACAATTTCGGTCTCATATACGAGAAGGGCTTGGGCGTCCCCCAGGATTATGTGCAGGCGCACAAGTGGTTCAGTCTGGCCGCTACCGTGGGTTCCGTGGATGCCGCAAAGAACCGCGATCTTGTGTCAGCGAAGATGACTCCAGAGCAGGTAGGCCAAGCACAGAAGCTTGCGCGGGACTGGATGCTGGCCAAGGCACAGGAGAAAGCCGCAGAATGCCAAGCTTTGAACCTCGAAGGTTGCAAGTGAGTGTGGGGTGCCGGTGCCTCTGGCAGCATTGCAGGAGGCCGTAACGAATTAAACGAAAGTCCGACGATGAGGCGGTCTTATCTCAAAGTGCCAATCCTTGCTTCCATGCTTGTGACGAGGCCGGCTTGGGCAGCCGAGGAACTCTCCGCCGAGAAGCTGGTTGTTCAAGCGAAAGTCCACCGCCTGGTCTCGGCCATGGAGTTTGGGTTCGATTCACTGTGAATGATGATCAGAAGCCGGCACGTCGTCGGTCGTTTCACGCCGAACGCCTTCGCGTCATGGGTGGTTCAGCGCGGCGTCGGAATTTCCAGCACGCGAACGTAGTAAAAGGCGCTGCGCGGCGTCGAACTCCGGATCCTGCCAGAATGCCTGAAGCGCAGGCGCACCGATCGCGTTGGTGTAAGTCGCTTCCTCGACGTTGACCGTGTCGCCCACCGCCGGCAGCTTGCCGTCGGTGCCCGGTCGGCGATCGCCCGACGAGGCGACGTCATAGACCTTTCCTACGTCGCGCCGCTGGCATCGAGCCAGCCCTTGATCACCTGGATACGGTCCAGATTGGCGCCATCGACGTCGCGAATGGCGCGGATCAGGAAGGGTCGGCTTTTTTCCTTCAGTAGCGAAGTCCGAATGGTTGAGGTCCTCCCGGTGAAGTCGAAGCCGGCGAACACCCGCACGCGGAGGCGCGTCCCCGTCGTAGCGAAAACTTCCCTGCGTGCAAAGGTATCCCATATCGCTTCGCGCGTGTTCTCGCGCGCCCATACCGCCGCCAGACCAGCATTTTCCAGATGATGGGACCCAAGCTGCGCTGATTTGCCGGGATCCCAATACTTTGCCAATGAGGTCGGTTGTGGCACTGTCCAGAATGAGGAGTAGCACCTTCCACTGAGCGAGCACTCATGGCTGAAACCGCACCGCGGCATGACAGTCCGGCTCCCTCCCATTCTCGTCGCGGGGAGCTCGCGGCATTTGTCGTTCTCGCCGTGCTGATCTGGCCACTGGCGGCGGTTGCTGTCGTGGGAGGATATGGCTTTCTCGTCTGGATGTATCAGATCGTTTTCGGACCCCCTGGACCGCCGCACTAGGATTACCCGCGATGAACGACACGGTGTCCCGCCGAAATCTCCTGCAGGGCCGCATCGACCGGGAAGAAACAAGCTACATCTCCAGCGCTGTCGTGAGTGTCCTGCCCATGGGGATGGCCGATGTGATGAACAAGATCAGACAGATGCCCGGGACGGAAATCAGTTCCTCAGCCGGGCATAAGCTCGTCGTACTGATGGAGGCTGCCGATCGCGATGAACTAGGCGCGCGGCTCGTCGAGATTTCGCTGCTGGAGGGCGTACTCTCCGCCAACATGGCGTTCGAAGCGAGCTGCGGAACAGACGAATGAGTACGCGGCGCGATCTGCTCAAGCTTCAAGCGGTGAATGTCGCGGCGATTGCCGCCGGCATATCACCGGCTGCGGCCCAGCCGGTTCCCGGCGGCATCGGCACGCTCGAGATCAAGTGGTCGAAGGCACCGTGCCGGTTCTGCGGCACCGGCTGCGGCGTCATGGTCGGCGTGAAGGAAGGTCGCGTCGTTGCCACGCACGGCGACGTACACGCCGAAGTAAATCGCGGTCTCAACTGCGTCAAGGGGTATTTCCTGTCGAAGATCATGTACGGCGCCGACCGGTTGCTGACACCGATGCTCCGGAAGCGGAACGGCAGCTACATGAAGGATGGCGATTTCGAACCGGTTTCGTGGAATGAGGCTTTCGACGTAATGGCCGCGCAAGCGAAACGGGTGCTGAAGGAGAAGGGATCATCGGCAATTGGCATGCTGGGTTCCGGACAGTGGACGATTTGGGAGGGCTATGCGGCTTCGAAACTCACGCGAGCCGGCTTTCGCTCCAACAATCTTGATCCCAACGCACGCCATTGCATGGCCTCTGCCGCCACAGCGTTCGTTCGCACGTTCGGCATCGACGAGCCCATGGGCTGCTATGATGACTTCGAGCAGGCGGACGCTTTTGTCCTGTGGGGCTCCAACATGGCGGAAATGCACCCCATCCTGTGGACGCGCCTCACAGACCGGCGGCTGAGCTATCCGCACGTGAAAGTCGCTGTATTGTCAACCTTTACACACCGCAGTTCAGACCTCGCCGATATTCCGATCGTCTTCAAACCCGGAACGGATTCTCGCGATCCTCAACTATATTGCCAACCACATCATTGAGACCGGTCGCGTGAACGAGCCTTTTGTGCGGGATCACGTGACCTTCTTCAGAGGCGCAACGGACATCGGTTACGGACTGAGGCCTGAACATCCATTGGAGGCGAAAGCAACCGGCGCCGCGGAAGCCGGCAAAATGGAGCCGGCAGACTTCGATGCGTTCAAGGCTCTCGTTGCCGAGTACACACTCAAAAACGTTTCCCGACTAAGCGGGGTGGAGGCGGGTTTTCTCGAGGAGCTTGCTGAGCTTTACGCCGATCCCGCTCGCAAAGTCATGTCTCTGTGGACGATGGGATTCAATCAGCATGTGCGTGGCGTGTGGGCCAATCACATGGTCTATAATCTTCACCTGTTGACGGGAAAAATCTCCGAGCCCGGGAACAGCCCATTTTCCCTGACCGGTCAACCTTCGGCCTGCGGAACGGCGCGCGAAGTAGGGACGTTCGCTCATCGTCTCCCCGCCGACATGGTCGTGACCAACCCGGAGCATCGCCAACATGTAGAGGAGGTGTGGCGCATCCCGCATGGCACGATTCCGGAGAAACCCGGCTACCATGCTGTGCTCCAGGACCGCATGCTCAAGGATGGGAAGCTGAATTTCTACTGGATCCAGGTGAACAACAATCTGCAGGCAGCACCGAACATCGCCAACGAGACCTACCCGGGGTATCGCAACCCTGACAACTTCATCGTCGTTTCCGACGCCTATCCAACCGTGACGGCGCTCGCGGCCGACCTCATCCTTCCGGCCGCCATGTGGGTGGAGAAAGAGGGAGCTTACGGCAATGCCGAGCGCCGCACCCACTTCTGGCACCAACTGGTGAAGGCGCCCGGTGAGGCGCGTTCCGATCTCTGGCAAATCATAGAATTCTCCAAACGCTTTACCACTGATGAGGTGTGGGGCCCCGAGCTTCTCGATGCCAGTCCGCAGTTTCTCGGAAAAACTCTTTTCGACGTGCTGTTCAGGAACGGCGTCAGTGACAAATTCCCGAACAGCGAGCGCGACCCGGATTTCGCCAATGACGAATCCGACGCTTTCGGATTCTATGTCCAGAAGGGGCTGTTCGAGGAATATGCTTCATTCGGGCGTGGACACGGTCACGATCTTGCACCGTTCGATACCTACCACCGCGAGCGCGGACTGCGCTGGCCGGTCGTTGCCGGCAAAGAAACCCGCTGGCGCTATCGCGAAGGCCATGATCCTTATGTAGGGGCTGGAAAGGGCCTTGAGTTTTATGGTCGCCCCGACGGGCGCGCGGTCGTGCTTGCTGTTCCCTACGAGCCGCCTGCCGAAAGCCCCGACGACGAATACGATTTTTGGCTCGTCACCGGTCGGGTGCTGGAGCACTGGCACTCTGGCTCCATGACTATGCGGGTGCCGGAACTATATCGCTCGTTTCCAGGGGCCCGCTGCTTCATGCATGCCGACGACGCTCGCGATCGAAATCTGAATCACGGCGCGGAAATCCTTCTTCAGTCGCGCCGTGGCGCGATTCGCACCCGGATCGATTTGCGCGGCCGTAACCGCATGCCGCGCGGCGTGGTCTTCGTCCCATGGTTCGATGCCAGCCAGCTCATCAACAAGGTGACGCTGGATGCGACCGATCCGATCTCGAAACAGACGGACTTCAAGAAATGCGCGGTCAAGATTTCTCCCGTCTGACGCGGCTTAGCGTTGTCATCGTGGCGTCCGCAACACCGGCCATGCTGTTCACGCTCGCGGCCTCTTACCCGCAGGAATCACCCCGGCTCACAGGAGAGAAATCCCCAATGGAGGACGCCGCGGCGCCGCCGTTGGCGCGCTGGATTGCCGACGATGTGCGAAGGATGCGTTCCTATCCGGAACAGCCGCCGGTCATTCCCCATGCCATCGAGGGATATCAGCTGAGTCTCAACGCCAACCGCTGCCTGGAATGTCACCGGCGCGAGTTCACTGAAGGCTCGGGGGCACCGATGATCAGTGTGACCCACTTCATGGACCGAGAGGGTCAGATGCTGGCGAACGTCTCGCCGCGCCGATACTTCTGCCTGCAGTGTCACGTGCCGCAAACAGAGGTGAAACCGCTCGTTCCCAACCTGTTCCGCGACATGGCCGAGAGCGGACCTGATGAAATTCCCGCCGTCAGTCCATGAGGCGTTTGTGGTCGGTTCTCGTCGATTTTTGGAGGCTCATTTCGCGTCCCGCGGCTGGCTTGAGCCTCGGCTTCCTGACACTCGGCGGTTTTCTCGGCGGCGTCGTCTTCTGGGGCGGGTTCAATACCGCACTCGAGATGACGAACACCGAGAAGTTCTGCATCTCCTGTCACGAGATGCAGGACAACGTCTATCAGGAGTTGACCCGCACGGTGCACTTCACCAATCGGTCGGGAGTCAGAGCGAGCTGTCCGGATTGCCACGTTCCCCATGAGTGGACCCACAAGATCGCGCGCAAGATGCAGGCTTCGAAGGAAGTCTGGGGCAAAATATTCCGCACCATCGATACACGTCAGAAGTTCCGGGAAAAACGGCTCGAGCTAGCCAAACATGAATGGGCACGCCTGAAAGCGAATGACTCCCTCGAATGCCGTAACTGTCATTCCGCCGTTGCCATGGATTTTTCCCGGCAATCGCCGCGGGCAGTGGAGATCCACAGCCGCTATCTGATCCCCGGCGAAGCCACCTGCATCGACTGCCACAAGGGGATTGCTCATGAGCTCCCCGACATGACTGGAATAGAGCCGGGCTGGCGAGTGCCGCCGGAACTACGGGGCAAAGACGGTGCAGCTCTCGATACTCTGGAATACAGGGCTCTCGCCAACTTCGTCGGCACATTCGCCGAGTGAAATCGCATGCAAGTTTGACTGGGTCAGGTAGCACCCTAAGGTTAGTTGGGCGGATCGAGTGGGATCACGAGCATGAACTGCGCTCCCCGTTCGCGCGGCTGCACTTCGACCTCGGCGCCGAGCTGTCCGGCAAGGACGCTCACGATGCGCATACCAAGCCCCTTTGACGCCTGCATATTAAAGCCCGGCGGCAGACCCACACCGTCGTCGCCAACGGTCAGCGCGATGTGATGATCGCCCCTCCTGGCGAGATCAACCCGGACCTTGCCCTTTGCGTTAGCAGGGTAGGCGTATTTAGCGGCGTTCGAGATGAGTTCTGCCGCGATCAGCGCAAGAGGGATAGCTCGATCTGTGGCCACTCGCACGCCATCGACAGCAACTACTTCCACCGAGCAGCTGGAAGTAGAAAGATCGTGACACACGTCGCAGAGATAGTCCCCAAGATCGAGCGCTCCGATATCATCGCCCCTGTAGAGCCGATCATGAGCCCGGGCGATCGCCAGCACGCGAGCTGATGCCTCCTGCAATTGCTGACGGAGCTCGGCGTCACCGCCATCAGCAGCTTGCAGGCTGAGCGTGCTGGAGACGATCTGGAGGCTGTTCTTGACGCGGTGGTGGATCTCCTTGAGCAGAACCTGCTGGCGCTCGACCGCCGCCTTGAGCCGTCGCTCGTGTCGCGCACGTTCGATCGCCATGCCCAAGATGTTCGCCGCACCTTGCAAGAAAGAGATATCGTTCTCGGAGAAATCGCCCTCGGTACGCGCGTCCACCTCCAGCACGCCGAATGGGGCACCATCGCCCTGCAAGATCACGTTCATTGCTCGCCGGATTCCGTATTTTACTAGCAGCTCTGGGGTCCTGAACCGCTCTTCATTCTCAAGGTGGTTGGAAATGACGGGTTTGCCAGTGCGGGCATCGCAAGGGGACTCTGTTGAAGAGTACCGGCCTAGCTGAGCAGCTCTACCCTACCGTTAGCGAGATCGTAGTAGGCGGAAACTACTTTTAGTCTACCGTCCTTGACAGCGTTTGCGATCACCGGCGATGAGTCATTTAAAAGCTTTGCCTGCATCCTTGCGTTTGCCTTGATTGCTGATTCCAGATCACCGCCGGCTTCATCGACCGCAGGGCGAATATAGCGATAGAGCGAGCTGATCTGTCCGGGCACGGCTTCTGCCGCAATCGAAGCTTTAACTGCTCCGCAGGCCGCGTGGCCCAGCACCATGAGTGCCCGCGTGCCAAGCACTGCCACACCGTATTCGATACTGGCGATGATCTCCGAAGTTGCAATGTTGCCGGCCACGCGATTGACGAACACATGCCCGATACTCTGGTCGAACAGGAGTTCGACTGGCACGCGGGAATCGGCGCAGGACAGGACGGAGGCGAAGGGCTCCTGCTTCTCCGCCGTTTTCTGCTTCAGCATCGCCAAGTCCTCTTCGAAGAACGTAAGGCGGCGCTCGACAAAGCGCTTGTTACCGTCCATCAACATCTGCACCGCAGCTTCCGGACTGATTGCGCTCTGAGCGTGCGCCGACCGTGGCCCGGCAAGCTCCATTCCGGCCCTGGTTAGGACGACGGCCGCAGCGCCTGCGATGGTTGTCCGAAAGAGATGTTGACGGGATGGGTAAGGAATCACTTCGTCGCTTTGCGATTGGCTGGCCGCTGCCTCTTCATGGCCATCGCAGAGACCCCTGCAATGACAGGCCGCTCGATCAACGTTTGCAGACTTCTCGGAAAGCATTTTGTACCCCCCTGCCGTGAAATGCTCGAATTAGCTTCGACATCAAGCGGGCGTATGATCGAGCTTTGTGATGTTTGCCGCAAGGTTGCCCGCGCAGCGGGCGCTTGCCTACAAGCACTCTCCCATGTTCATTCCGTCCCTTTCTCTGGCCGATTGCATCACACCGGCGGCCAGAGCACTATCGACTTATAGTCGAGCATACCGGGGTGATCCCACAATAGCTTTTGTGAAGAAACCTTTGCTCAATTCGGGAGAAGCCGGGATGTACAAACTGTACAACATCAGACGCTGGGGTTCGATGGCGCCTCACTTGGTGCTTGAAGAGCTTGGTGTTCCCTATGAGAACGTCTGGTTGATGCCAGCACAGCTGGCTACACCGGGTTTCCGAGCGCTAAGTCCACTCGGCCTCATACCTGTTCTGGGCTTGCGCGACGGTCGAAGTATCATCGAGTCCATGGCGATCGTCGTGCACTTGACCGACGCCAATCGCGACAAGAAGCTCGCGCCGCCGCCGGGTACTGATGACCATGCGATCTACCTGTCGTGGCTTGCCTTCATGAGTTCCAACCTCTATCCGGCCATCAGCATCGTCTTTGCGCCGGATAGCTACGGTGCAAACGAATCTGAGCGCGCTGCAGTGCGTAAATGCGCTGAGGCTTCCTGCAACCGGATGTTCGATGTTCTGGAGAACCGACTGGCGTCGAAAGGTCCATTCGTGCTGGGCGAGACTTTCTCGGCTGCCGATCTGTATCTTTTCATGTTGACGGTCTGGGGCCGCCCCACCGAGCGCGGCCTGCTTCAGCGCTGTCCGGCAATCGCCAAGGTTGCCGAGCATGTGCGCGGCCGGCCCAAGCTCAAGGCGGCATTGGATGCGCACGGCGTTTCGGAAATCGGGACATACGAGCGCGAACCTTACTGACAAGGACCGCTTGCTGGGGACCCTCTACTGGTGGGGGATCCCGTCCGACCTTTTCGACCGTCACGATGCCGGCCATGCCGATCCAGCCCCGCATTCTCAGAGGGTTATAATAGGCAAGCACGGCGATGTCGGTGGCCATCTTGTCGGCCATCGTTGGTTGTTCGGTGGCGGCCAACAGCTGCTGTCGCAGGTGTGAAAGTGTCAGCGCCCGCTCATAGCCGAGATACCGGTCAGCGCCGAGCTGCTCCATGATAAGGGTAGCGAACTCTGGCGAGCGCGCCCGTTAGGGTGCAATCTGAGGCTCGGACGTAGGTCGATCTGGGGGAATGTCGAACATGGGAGGACATCGTGCACGCAGGCGGGTAGTCGCGGCTGGTATCGCCGGCAATGTGATGGAGTGGTACGACTTTTCGATCTACGGTTTCTTCGCTCGGACCATCGGCAGCCTCTTTTTTCCGACCGAGGATCCCAGGACCTCTCTACTTGCCGCCTTTGCCGTATTCGCCGTCGGCTTCCTCATGCGCCCACTCGGCGCCATTCTTTTCGGCTACATCGGTGACCGCGTCGGTCGCGGCCCTGCTTTGCTTTGGTCGGTGGTTGCGATGGCGGTGCCCACTCTTGTCATGGGCTTGCTGCCCACTTATGCCCAGATCGGTATTGCAGCCCCGTTGCTGATGCTCCTCTGCCGCATGATGCAGGGCCTCGCCGTCGGTGGCGAATATACCAGCTCAGCGATATTCCTCGCGGAGACCGCACATCCGCAAAAGCGCGGCGCCGCCAGCGCCTGGGCGCCGTTCGGCGCTGTCGCTGGGATTCTCTTGGGCTCCATTGTGGGTGCCACGATCATGAACGCGTTGCCACTGGAACAGGTCATCGCCTGGGGTTGGCGCATACCCTTTTTGCTGGGCGTGTTGGTGGGCGCGGTCGGTTTCTTGCTGAGGCGGCGCATGCCATTCGACCTGCCGGCGGCGACGGCGGGCTTCCCTCTGTTGCGGGCGTTGCGCGAACATCCAGTGCAAATGCTGCAGGTCGTTAGCATCAGCCTAGTTAATGCCATCGGCTTTTACTTGGTATTCGTCTATATCATCGCTTGGCTGAAGCTCTTCGCCGATGTGGGGGCGCGCGTTGCGCTGCAGATAAACTCGATCAACATGGCGATCTTGCTGGGCGTCATCCTGGTCATCTCCCGGCTTTCCGATCGCATAGGCCGCAAGCCGATCCTGGCTGGAGCGGCGATTGGGCTGTTGTTATTCTCCTGGCCCTTGATGGCGCTCATGCAGACGGGGCACATCGGTTACGTCTTCCTCGGCCAACTTGGATTTGCCCTGCTGATCGGTGCCTATGGCGCGGTCAATCCCATTGCGATCTGTGAGATATTCCCACGCAATGTTCGCTGTTCCGCCGTTTCGGCAGCCTACAATATTGCGTTTGGTGTTGCCGGCGGCACGGCACCGGCGGTCGCCACATGGTTGATCGAGCTGACGGACCATCCGAGTGTGCCAGCCATGTACATCATGGCGGGCGCCGGCATATCGGCGGTTGCAGCCTTATCGGTGCGCGAGAGTTCCAGGCAGGCGATCTCGGATTCGGTTTTACCTCACCTAGCAGCCTCGGAGAGCCCTGGCCGCTAAAGGCGACGCGAGTGGGGCAAGCAACCGATCCTCGACGGTTCATGGCAGCCGCCGAAGGGTAGGGCTCAGCAGCTACACGCACCATGGAGGCGGGAACTTGCGCGCTCATATCTCGGCGAAGCCGAGGCACGCGATACGTCACCGAGGTGTTGCAGGGCGCTTCGTTTCCGGCTCGCGTCCGCGCAACATGACTACGGGCGGACCGCCCGCGGGTGTAGCGGGCCCATTGCGTTCAGCCGAAGTGCGGAAACTGGTTGACTGGAACGACTTCCAGATCAAACACCTGGAGCCTCTCCACGCCCGCCTCAACCATCGCTTTTGCCTCCTCGATGCTGGGTGCGTTGAGAACCGCAAAGAAGCCCGGCTCCTCTCCTGCCTTGGGAATCCCGGCACGGGCGAGCTGCGGGCCCGCGTCCTCACCTTCGCCGAGCTTCTGCACCTGCCCGAGAAACCCCCTCGTCATCGCTGTAGACCTGCCGAAATTGAACGAGTTAGGAACCAGACTGTGCTCACTTGCAGAACTCATAGGCAATCTCATCAGGGCTGCGCGCCAGACGGCTTGAGAAAGCCCGCCGGCGGCTGAGGATTGTTGGCAGGATTGGTATCGTGCTTTGACGTTCGCATGATAAGTCCGTCACGTACCAGGGAGTGCAAATCTGCTTCAAGCGCTTCCGCTAGCTCCTTGGTGTAGACCTCATTACCGCCGACATAGAGCGTAAAGGACTGGATGTATTTTGCTTTCTTTTCGGGGTCCTCGATCACTGCCTTGGTCCATTCATAAAGTGGATATTGTTCAATGCCGCGGCTTTCAGCTTCGGCAACATAGTTCGCAAACGCATCATATTGACATTTCATTGTCGCATGGTGCCTGGTCAGGACGTCCGTCAACGGCTTGATTGCCGGGTTGGCGGAATTGCACCTTGCCACCTCTGCGAATGCAGCCCCCAGATAAATTCGAATCTGATATTGCCATGGATTGCTCATGGTTGATCTCCCCTTGGATATCGCGGTGGCGGCGATTGCCCTGATGGCCGTGACGAGCGCAAGCGACCCCGCACCGGAGTTTAATGCGCGGCAAGAAGCATCACTAGGTCTCCAATCACGGCGGCCGCAGATCGAGGCGCTGCCGCCGCCCATCGACTTGCCTGCCAGCGATCGTCAATGCGGTAGGCGGCCCGTTGCACAGTTGATGCTGCATCGGTCTCCCCCTGATTTCTCGGCGCGGGCAATAAGCGTCGGCAGCACGTCGAGCCCGAGCGCCTTTGCCGTCTGTTGACGACAAGCTCGAACTTGACCGGGGCCTGGACGGGAAGCTTGCTCGGCTTCGTTCCCTTAGGGATGCGATCAACACAGGCGGCCGCGTAAGCTACCGCTTCTTCGGAAGATATTCGCCCAAGTCGATCTCATAGCCTTGGTCTTTCGCTGCGGCGCGGTGCAGGGTGGCGCGCTGCTTTCGCGAAAGCCTCAGTGTCTCGGCGACGAGATTGACCCACTCTGGCGAGGCGCTCTTGCGCCCCGTCAGCGTCTGGTTCGTGTAGGCGTGCGACTTGCCGACCGCTTCGGCAAGATCAGCTTGTGACATGCGGCGGTCGGTCAACAGACTGCTGACCGCAGCGCCGAATGTGCTTTTCGTCGATGAGCGGCGCGGCATCGCTTTACAGCGAAAAATCGTCCACTGCCTTGTGCTTGGGCTGCGACGGAATTGGCGGTGACTGCGGCTTGGGCACCTCCGAGCCTTGCTGGCCGAATACGCGTTGGAAATGCGCATCGCCCGAAGCAGCGCGTGCACTCATCGAAAGATGTGTGTCTTTCGCGCGGCCTGCAGCGTAGGCTGCGGTTGACTCGCCCATCGCCGCATAGGACGCGCGCACATGCTGCGGCGAGCGCCCGCTCGACATCGTTGACATCGCCACCACGCCCATACGCGCTCCCGTGTCGTAGGCATCAATGCCGGTGCCCAAAAAGTTGAATTGCCAGCCAGCGGCGGTCTTTTCCTTGATCAGGGCGTTGAGTTCGTCCCACGTATGCTCGGTCGAGGCGTTCTCATGCCCGTCAGTCTGGATGCACACTACAACCTTGGGATTGCTCCCGTTGAGCGACTTTTCCACCGCCTTGATGGTCTTGTAGGCGGCGTCGATCAGAGGGGTGCTGGCGCCCGGCTGATAGCTTTCCATGGTTAGCTTGGTAACCTGCGACACCGGAACCGCCACGCAGACCTTTTCGATGCGGCGGCTGTCAAACTTGATCAGCGTGAAGTCGATCGGCGCGGCCTCCGCCTTGAGCGAACCGAGGTAGGAATTGAACCCGCCAATGGTGTCGTCCTTGATCGACTCCATTGAGCCGGTTTCATCGAGCAGAAACGTCACCAGCGTGCGGTGATCAGTTCCAGTCTTCTTCGACTTGGACATCACACAGTCTCCTGTAAACGGTCGGAATTAGCCTAATCGGCATATATGCCATTTCGGCATATGCCGTCAAGTCCCGATTTCGCCGAGGTCTCCAAGTCTGGAGTGTCTGTGACGCGCATCGCAACAAAAACGCACACCTCATGTCTCAGATGGGTCAAACTCGGCTGTCCAATTGAGCGGCGGGACGGTCTAGCAACCATATATGGCGCTGCTCGCGCCTCACTTGAACGATAGGCGCATCGGAGCTTACGCAACCGCACCGTCCCTCTATAAGGGGACGGTTGCGCGGTTGCGCTTGACGGTTGCGCGATGGTTGCGGGTCGGTTGCACAACGGTTGCGCGTGGTTGCGGGACGATGGTCGCGCGAGGGCTGCTGTTAAAACAACGTAGGGTGCGCCACCCCACAATAAGAAACCTCCGTCGGTTTTCCCGAGGAGGGCTGAAGCTCGCACGACCCGTTTTGTAGCCGAAGTGGCCGCATCCCACTTTGCCCGGGAAGGCTAGCCGAGAAGACCTTTCTGGTAGAGATAGTTGAAGAAAGGCAAATTCACCCCTGAAGAGTACACCAAAGATATGCCCGGCTCTGGATTGCTCCGGAGCCGGGCACACTTTGCCAAACGATGTGAACAGGGGGTCCACGCAGCAATGCTTAATTCGCAGCCTCATTCAAGCTGCTGGTGCAGCTGGCTCAAGCCTTCTGCGCGCCTTAACGTGGTTTTTTTACTCTAGTCTTCGCCAGCTGCAGCGCCCGCCAGCCCTACTTTGCAGGCATCGCTAACATCGGCGACGTGCGCTTTCATGCAGGTCTCAATGCGGCCCTCGCCAGGCTCGATGCCTGCGCAATGTTGTTTCACGTCATCCGCACAGGCCTTGGCTACTACAGCCTTGAGCACCACTGTCTGGCAGCCCTCGGACAGGCCCTTGAGGTTCGTCTTGATGCACTCCCTGATCTTGCCTCCCCCAGCTTCCACCCCTGGGCAAAGCGTTTTGGCATCATTCAGGCAAGCGCCGGTTACTTCTGCCGAGGCCATGGAGCTTGGGAGCAACAACATGGCGATGGCAAAAAGAGGGCTGGTGATAGCAATACGTGTGGTCATCTGTATCTCCTGTTTGAAGCCGTCGTTTCAATGATCCGATAATTAGAGCAGCTGGGTTTTGACTTAGATCAAATACCAATGTGACAACAAAGCGACGTCATCAGTAATCAAAGAGCCTCAAGGGGGTGGCAGGAAGCGCGGAGGCATCAGCCGCACCCGCTGCCGATGCAGCTGGCGCTGGATCGCCCAGGCCGATCCAATTGGCAGGCCGGTGATAGTCGTTGCCGTCAGGTATGGGCGGCTCGTTCTCCTTGCGCCTGATGTCGTTGGCGCTTAGTGCGTCGCCCGCCAGCACACGGCCGCAGCCGTCCTTCGGCTGGCGCAGACGCGTTCCCGTCTTCGCCCACTGGTAGACCAGGCCGTTCTTCTGGCCGACCCGCATCTCATCCTGAAACCAGACCTCGATCGGTGATGCGGCCGCCAGCGGCTTGCCCGCTAGCGTCGCCGCGACACACGCAGAGAAGTTTTTTAAAGCCTCAATGGCTTCCGGGTCCTGCTTGGGCGGCTTGGGACGCGGGCTGAGGTGCGAAAAGCCGAGCTCCTTGAGAGCGCGGCCAATTCGAGACCTCGGCGAGATCGACATCGAAGCGCTCCTTGATGATGCGCCTGAGATCGACGCATCGCCAACGCACGACGCCGTCCTTATCGGGATCAGGATGGGCTCCCACGATCCGCTTCAACGCCGCCTTCTGTTCGAACGACAGCTTCGGCTCGGGACCAGGTGCCTTGGCGTTGATGAGCCCGTCAGGACCTTTCTCGTTGAACCGGTGCGCCCAGTCGCGAAGCGTCGTCTGCCGGTCCATCGCTCCGATCTCGGCAGCAGCCTCATGGCTCATCCCGGCGAGAACCGCGGCAAGCGACAACAAGCGTCGCGCTTGGCCAGAATCCTCCGCCCGAGACCGAGCCAGTTATGGCTGTTTTGCTGGTTGAACCTAATTACCAGCATTCATGGGTGATGACTCTCTTTTGGGCGGGGATTTTCCTGGTCGGTGAGTTGTGATTCGATGCGCCGCAGGCAGGATTGATTTGCCGGGGGCAGCCATGGGCGCAGCGGTACGATTGCGGGAAGACTTTAGTGCGGCTGAGTTGCGGCGACTGGCGAAGCGCCAGGGAACGGCAATTTGTCGTGTCCCGAACTAGGATAAAAAACTAGGGCAATGGGCAAGACAGTTTAAAAATACCAATTATTTATAAATACTTACAACAATAAGTTGGCGGAGGAAACGTCTCTCTACCTGCCATCGCCACGCTCTACCACCCGTTCCGTAATCCCATAGAAAACTGTGCATATTTGTTGCTGGCCGCTCCTGACCGCTACCGGCCTCGCCTAAAACACTGCTTGTGAAGGGGGCGGTACTTGGGGGGCTGGTGATAATTGCCGTGGCGGCAGCATCTGTTGTTGCCAACGCCGCCGAGCCGTTGATCATCGCCAACGACTACGGCGGGTTCCCCGACGAATACATCAAGCGCACCGAGGCCAAGGTGCCGCTGCGGATCAGGGGTGAATGCCACAGCGCCTGCACCATCTACCTTGGCAATCCCAATGCCTGCTTCGAGCCTGATGCGAGGCTCTATTTCCACGCCGCGTCTCTCGATTATCTCGCCGGCATCGTTTTCACTCGCGAGCCGACCGCTGACGAGTGGTCGGCAACCAGGTCCCTTGTCTTGCCCTATTACTCCCCGGCAATTAAACGGTGGATCAAGAGCAAGGGGGGCCTCAAAGTCACCACCTTCGACATGCTGGAACTGAAAGGCAGAGAGCTTCATCGCATGGCCCGCATTTGTCCTCCCGTAACGCCACAAGACTTTGCTGAAGATCGTAAAAAGGCGATCCAGCAACAGGCCATAAGTGAATTGCCCATCATGAATTCGAAACAAGCCCTCGAGGCGATGGAGAGCCGTCCCGCGAGCCCTGTTCGGTTAGGGCCTTAGTTACGTGTATGGAGGACCGGCTCCGACGGATCCGGCTCGAGGAAATGTTCGAGGCGGCCGGCGCAGAGCCCCCCTCAACGAGGAATTCTGTGACCTGCGCAACCGCACCGTCCCTCTATAAGGGGACGGTTGCGCGGTTGCGCTTGACGGTTGCGCGATGGTTGCGGGACGGTTGCGGAGCCCATCTTGCAACCGTCCCTCTTCCTGAGAGCTAAGTTTGGGATCAAATTTTCCATGCCAGATCACCATTGCAGACCACCAGTTTCGCGGTCACGAGCTCGCGGCGGTATCGTGCGAACAAGGTGCTCGCGCTGTGAGGTTTAGCGGCCTTATCGATCAGCCCCATGGTGACACACTCACCTTTCCATGCGCTCATCGTTGCGGCAGGCCATCCCTGAACGTCGTGACGTTGTCAGTCTCGGGCACGTTGATTAGTGCATCGAGGAACCGGAGAGCGAGCGGCGATGCCTTAGTCTTCGGGTTGGCTTTCGCCACGGGCGCTCATGGACCCAGGCATCCTTGACGAGCGCGATGTTGACATCCTCGAAGTCGCTGCGCGTCTCGGGTGTTCGCTCGCGGGCCTTGCGGAAGGTGATCTTAAAGCTGACGTCGGTGTCGAGGCGTTCGACTTTCTCCATATGGATGACGGTGTCCATTTGCCATTCGCGGGTCTTAGTTCCGTACGAGCGGGTTGCATCGTGGCCGGTGTGATGCACCCACATCTGACCTATACCGCGCTTCGTCAGCGAACGGATCCATGGGAGCGTTTCGCGCCAGGTATCCGCGGTCAACATGTCACCGCCGATGAGTGCCACGGAGCGCCCAACTTTTCGCTCCGCTGCGCTGAACGACCAAATACAGGCCTGGGATCAAACCATCTGCGATCTCTTCGCGGTTGGTTGGCCGCACCAGCTAGCTCAACGAATTTCGTTGTCAGCTTTGTCATCGCCTTTGCTCTTCTGGGGTAACACTGGGGTAACAAAATCTCTGATTTAGGGGCCGTTACCCGGTGTTAGGGAGAGTAGGTATGACCAGTACGGATTCCGCACCGGGCAAAGCGGCCGGATGTCACAAATCGTCCAGGCATCCGGTCCAAGGCATTTCCGGTCGCTGCCATTCTCATTGCGACGGAGCCCGGCATTAAAGGCACCTAGCAGGCAAAATATTGCGTTTCGGAAGTCCAAGGCATGGGGACATGCCCGGAATCCGCTTTCGCGCGTTAAGTGGGCCGTTTCGTGCCTTGACCTGAGAAAGGGTTCAGGAAAACAAAGTGCCCGGCCCTGGATTGCTCCGGAGCCGGGCACACTTTGACAAACGATGTGAACAGGGGGTCCACGCGGCAATGCCTAATTCGCAGCCTCATTCAAGCTGCTGGTGCAGCTGGCTCAAGCCTTCTGCACCTTAACGTTGGTTTTTTTACTCTAGTCTTCGCCAGCTACAGCGGTCGCCAGCCCTACTTTGCAGGCATCGCTAACATCGGCGACTTTACCTTTTATGCAGGCTTCAATGCGGCCCTCGCCAGGCTCGATGCCCGCGCAATGTTGTTTCACGTCATCCGCACAGGCCTTGGCTACTACAGCCTTGAGCACCAATTCCGTGCATGGGTCGGACAGGGCCTTGAGGTTCGTCTTGATGCACTCCCTGATCTTGCCTCCCCCAGCTTCCACCCCTGGGCAAAGCGATTTGGCATCACTCAGGCAAGCGCCGGGTATTTCTGCCGACGCCATGGAACTTGGAAGCAACAACATGGCGATGGCAAAAAGAGGGCTGGCGATAGCAATACGTGTGGTCATCTGTATCTCCTGTTTGAAGCCGCCGTTTCAATGATCCGATAATTAAAGTAGCTGGGCTTTGACTTAGATCAAAGGCACCCCGTGCAGCGCAGTTACGGTGGTCATATCGATTATCGAGTAGGAGGTTACAATGGGATTGCTTGACAGCATTGGCTCTGGTTCTGGTTCCACGGGCGGCAGCGTCGCGAAAGCGAAACCAGTCATTCTGGGTCTGCTTGCTCTGCTCGCGCGGAAGCGCAGAAAATCGCAGGCTTCAGCAAGTCCTGACATGACGTCGACGCCTGACGCGTCCCCGGGTGACGTTGTTGGCGGCCTTGAGGGCCTACGTAAACAGTTCCAAGAGAAAGGTCTCGGCGACGCGGCCAATTCCTGGATCAACACCGGCCAGAACAAGTCCGTCACGCCCGATCAGATCTCTAAGGCAATCGATCCAGACATCATTGACGCGCTCTCGCAACGCAATGGGGTTCCAAAAGATCAAATCTCGCAAATTCTGTCGCAAGTTCTTCCGAACGCGGTCGACCAGCTTACACCTGAAGGACGCCTTCCGACTCAGCAGGAGATGGCGCGATTGGTCGGTTAGCTCCGTTTACCGAAAGCACAGATAGGCCGCCAATCCACGGGAATGTCGGCGATTGGCGGCACGACAAGCAGAGGCGTAACCCCGAAAGACACGATCCTCTTCCGCGCGACCAGTCGAAGCTCGGGCTGAGACAGCTGTGTTTCGCGATCAACTGAGCCGCCTCTATTTCGGCAAAGGCCGTGTCGCGCAGCAGTTTCGTTACGGCGTCCTTGTTTTCGATGCCGTGACAATCATGTTTATCGTTGGCACGTCGTTTTTACCGCGAACGACTTGGCTCGAATGGCTCGATGTGGTCTTCGGACTTATTATTCTCACCGATTTCTCCGCCCGCCTTTTTGTAAGTCCTCATCCGCTGAGGGAATTCGCCCACCCGGCCACTTGGGCGGACACGGCGGCAATTGTATCCTTCCTGGCACCCATAGTTGGGGAAGGTTTAGGCTTTGTGCGTATCCTGCGCACGCTCAGGCTACTGCATACTCATCAGGTCATTGCGCGGCTCCGCGCCGACAGCTCGTTCTTCCGTCGCAACGAGGAGGTAATCACCACGGTGGTGAACCTCGCGGTGTTCCTCTTCATTATGACGGGCTTCGTCTACCAGACCCAGCATTGGCGCAATCCGGACATCGCTAATTATATTGACGCGCTCTACTTCACCGTCGCGGCACTCTCGACCACGGGCTTCGGCGACATCACCTTGCAAGGGACGTTAGGGCGGCTCACGTCGATCATCATCATGATCTTTGGAGTGACTTTATTCTTACGCCTATTGCAAACGCTCGTGCGGCCCCCCAAGGTCCGCTATCCGTGCCCCACCTGCGGGCTGCAGCGCCACGATGCCGACGCCGTTCGTTGCAAGGCCTGCGGCGTGCTCCTGAACATCCCCGACGAGGGGGGGTTCTAAAACACTCCTACCGGTCATGAGTAAGATGGCGAAGGTGGTTCCAACTGCCAGTTGGCGGGACGACCCAAGGAGCGCACAGCCGAGTCCGCCGAGCAAATAGCCATAGACCCCGACCTGAGGAGGCAGGCCCTAGGCAAGGGAGACATCCAACGAGCCGGTGGCAAATACCGAAGCCATCCGCCTTGCTGCTGCGGAGGTACGCGCGCATGGCCCCGATGTGGAGGAACCGGTCTGCATCGTCGGCATGGCGGCGCATGATGGCAATGAGGTCGTCGGCTGGGTCGGCAATTCTCCGAACGCGCTTCAACCAGCGTTTGGTGCGGTTCATCGCTTGGCGATGGGGATCGGTCCTGTCGGTCGGACCTCAAGTCATCCAAGGCAAAAGCGCTGGGCTGGTGAAGTCCTAGCGGATAGCCTGAGGCATCCTTGCGGCGAAAGCAGCGATCGCCACGCGACATATTCTAGCTGTTGAGGCAGTTGCGACTAGGTGGCGCCGATGACCTGATCGAAGCACAATGCTTCAGGAAGGGCGAACTGTACGCCACAGCGATGTCAGGATGGGCACTAGCGCTAACGCCGTAACGGCGCCTATGGCAAGGCCGAAGACCGCTGAAGTGATGACTCCTGCCAGCCAAGCCAGCAGGCCGCCACTGGGGGGAATGGCAGCACGCGCGGCGTCGCTGATGACATAGACTACCTGCTCGGGCCAATCGATGCCGTATGAATGAAGGGCGTGAATGATGATGCCGCCCCCGACCCAAAGCATGGCAACTGTGCCGACGAAACTCAGCATCCGAAGGAACGCCGGCATGCCATGGACGGTCACCTTCCCGATGGCGCGTGTAGTCGTACCTCGGCGCTGAGCAAGGTAAACGCCGAAATCGTCCGCCTTTACCACGATCGCTACCAAGCCGTACACGCCGGCCGTGACGAGAAGGCCGATAGCCGACAGCACGAGTGCCTGCATGAGAAGATTGGGGGTCGCGATGCTGGCGAGACTAATCGCCATGATCTCAGCCGAGAGAATAAAGTCGGTGCGGATAGCGCCGGCCACGGTTTCCGCCTCGAGCGCCCTAGCGTCAACGGCGAGCGCATGTGCGGCGTTTGCGTGCGCGTCGTGCGGCGCCATCATCTGATGCACCTTTTCGTAGCCCTCGAAACAGAGGAACACACCGCCGATCATCAACAGAGGCATGATCGCCCAAGGAGCGAAGGCCGAAAGAAGCAATGCCGCCGGCAGCAGGAACAGGATTTTGTTCTTCAGCGAGCCCCGGGCGATGCGTCCGATAATCGGCAATTCGCGGTCCGCTGCAAAACCAACCACATATCGAGGTGTGACAGCGGCGTCGTCGATCACGACACCGGCCGCTTTTGCGCTCGCCTTGATTGTGTGCGTTGCGGCGTCGTCGAGCGAGGCTGCCGCAACCTTCGCAAGGGCAATAACATCGTCTAGAAGTGCCAGGAGCCCGCTTGCCATGTCCCACGCTCCGTCCGCCTGCAGTTTCTACCTTTGTGGCCTCATCCGCCAAAAAATACGATTGCTGCGGCAAGCCACCCCATCTGCTCCGCCCCTCGGTACTAACCTAATAGTCCGGTAGCCGATCCAAAGCGCCTCCTGGCAGATAGTTGCCCTTGCGGAGGATGTTGACCTCAAGTTCAGTTGGCTCCACGGCATGCCTTCGAGTTTCTTGAGTAGAGCCTTTGCCGGCGGTCAACCAACAGCACGCTGCACAAGGTTCGTACCGCACTTACCGGGATCGTGATGACACTGGCCGCATTGACTGCGTCGAGTAGCGGATGGCTCGTCGTGTCTGCCCATGCGGGCCTCACGGCTACCGGCGTCGATTGACACTCATCGCTCGCGGCAACCTCCGGCCTCGCCTAAAACACTGCTTGTGAAGGCGGCGGTACTTGGGCCGTGGCGGCAACATCTGTTGTTGCCAACGCCGCCGACGACTACGGCGGGTTCCCCGACGAATACACCTACCTTGGCAATCCCAATGCCTGCTTCGAGCCTGATGCGAGGCTCTATTTCCACGCCGCGTCTCTCGATTATCTCGCCGGCATCGTTTTCACTCGCGAGCCGACCGCTGACGCGTGGTCGGCAACCAGGTCCCTTGTCTTGCCCTATTGCTCCCCGGCAATTAAACGGTGGATCAAGAGCAAGGGGGGCCTCAAAGTCACCACCTTCGACATGCTGGAGCTGAAAGGCAGAGAGCTTCATCGCATGGCCCGCATTTGTCCTCCCGTAACGCCACAAGACTTTGCTGAAGATCGTAAAAAGGCGATCCAGCAACAGGCCATAAGTGAATTGCCCATCATGAATTCGAAACAAGCCCTCGAGGCGATGGAGGGCCGTCCCGCGAGCCCTGTTCGGTTAGGGCCTTAGTTACGTGCATGGAGGACCGGCTCCGACGGATCCGGCTCGAGGAAATGTTCGAGGCGGCCGGCGCAGAGCCCCCTCAGATTACGGCACTTCATTGCGCCTTGATGCCACTGGCACCCATGGCCAGAACGCACTTCATGATTGTTGCGAGTCGCGCTTCGACGAAATGATCTTCACTGCGCTCCGTAGCCCGGGACCTGATCTGGCCGCCACGAACAATGACGGCAAGACGCCTTTGGACCTGCTTGTCCCTGCATCGAAGGATCGAGTTCTGAGAAGTAAGGTCGCAGCGCTCAGTCGTCAAAGACGAGGAAAGAGCATTCGACCTCGCCAATGCCCTTGAGGTCGACCAGGGCGGGCGCGGTGAAGGCATAGGAGCTGCCGAGCGCGGCGCGGGTCGCGGCGCTCACATGAATGCGGCCCGGCTCGCCATAGGACTCGAGCCTTGCGGCGAGATTGACGGTGTCGCCCCAAACGTCATAGGTCACCTTGGCCTGGCCGATGACGCCGGCCATTACCGGTCCCGAGGCGACGCCGACCCGCATGCGCAGGTCGAGGCCGTGGCGGCGCGCGACCCGGTTCGCCGCCGCGAGCAGGGCGCAGGCAAAGCGGATCGCCGCCTCGGCATGATCCTGGCGCGGTACGGGCAGGCCAGCCACCGCCATATAGGCATCGCCGATGGTCTTGATCTGGATCATGCCGTTGGCGGCCGCCTCGCGGTCGAAGGCGGTGAACAGCTCGTCGAGCAGCCTGACGATGCGGGCAGGGCCCAGCACCGCCGAGAGCGGGGTGGAGCCCTTGAGATCGGCGAAGAGGATGGTTGCCGCGTCATAGGAATCGGCGATGGTTTCGTCCGGCTTTTCCTTCAGCCGCTGCACGATCTCGGCCGGCATCATCTTCTGCAGCAGCGCGTCCATCCGTTGCTCCGCGAGATAGGCGAGCCGGAAGCCGTAGAACACGGTCAGGAAGATGATCGCCATGATCGACATGGCGGAATTGACATAGAGCTGGTCGAGGAACCAGGCATCCTCGATGACCAGCGCCTTGTCGGGCGGGAACAGGAACCAGCCGGCGAGATGGCAGATGAGGGCAAGAACGGCGATGGCGATGGCAAGCGGCAGGCGCTTGACCCCGAGCACGGCAAGGGTCACGGCGGCAGCGCCGACATAGTTGAGCTGGATGCCGGAGTCGCGGCCGAGAAAGGCAATAAAGTAGAGCATGGCCGAGAAAAGCACCGCCGTCAGCCACAGCGCCGCGGCACTCGCGCCGAAGCGGTGGAGCAGCGGGACCGAGGCGGTGCAGATGGCGGAGAGCACATTGCCGATGACGAGCGGGAGCAGCCCGGCGAAATCATGGGCGGCATAGGTGACGGCGTAGATCAGCGAGGAAACGGCGGCGAGATAGCCGGTGATGTTGGCGATGATCAGGCCGCGGCGTTGGCGCGGCGGATAGTTGGCGGTGCCGGCGAGCAGCATCGCCTCGAGGAACTCCGGCAGCCTGATCGGGATGGCCCGGAGCGTGGAGAAGGCGCTTTCCAGCTCACGCATCAAACTTTTCCTAGATCTCCATGCCCGTGTTTGCGCCCTCATGGATTGCCATGACGGTGGTGCGCGGCGCCACCGCATCGCCGATCACCGAGAGCGCTCATCTTGAAGTGTCCTATCTGATATCACGGTAAACTATTGTGCTGCCTAGTCATTTTACCAGAGGCCGCTGACGATTGGAGAAAACTGGCAACGTGACAAGTACAAACAACACTATTTCTTGCGCCGTATTGGGAGCCGTCTGGTTCGACGCTACTACCGTAAGCTCTCAGCCATTAGGGAACCTACCGTGGACCATCACGTTTTCCATGGTGTCGGTCTGTCGCCGAAAGGAGGACAGTGATGCGGACGGTGATGTATGGCTGCTTGGCAGCCTTCTATGCCATGGTTGTAGGACAATCCTTCGCCGCAGATCTCAGTGTTAGTGATGATGCTCGCGGGGCTAGCGTCGGCGCTGGGGCTAGCGTTGGCGGTGGCGAAGTAAGGGTTAGTGGCGGAGCCAGCCTCGGCGGTGGTGGACACAAGCGTTAGGCGGTTCCGCGTCAGGTCGACGTGGAAGTAGTCTCCGTCAAGTATGGCGGTGAAATCGATCTTGCGCCATTTCGCTGCAGCGATATCTCCAAAGGGCGTCGCGTCAGTCGCGTCTGTTACGACGTAGGGAACAGGTATCTGCTGATCCGCGTAGAGCAGAGTTACCAGCAGTTTTGCGAAGTCAACGCCGGCATAACCGACCGATTTCTTTCATCGCCTTCGACGGATCACTTCTTCAAGTCAATCATAGAAGACAGGCATGAATGCCGTCCGGGAAACATGCCGAAGTACGACCCGGTGCCGCAAGCTGTGTCCATTGACCTTACACAGTGATTTTCGGCACGTGTTGGCCTAACTAAGCCCATGCAGTAGTCCAAGGGCAGAAGAACGCGCCGTACGCGCTTCCTTAAGTCAGGGTGATGCTTCTTTGTTTGATTTGTTTGAGCGGAACTCCAGCTCCCGGACAAGCGTTAGGTGACATATGGGAGCCGGGGAGAAAGGAGGCAACGCTATGTCCGGCAGGCATTATCGATTGATCTTTGGGCTGATAATCTGCGGCCTTGTACTATCTGAGTATTCCGAGGCGAAGCCTTCCACTGTGGAAAGCCCGGATGCTTGGTCACCAGCAATACCGTGCGAACAGATCCTTGCAGGACCTTTTGCGCTCTCAGACTGGTATCAAGACACCGGCAGCGGCGGGTTCCCGCCAAATTTTTCCGACGAGCGCTTGCTCATAGATGAATGGGAAACGAGCCCAGATGAAGTGCCATCGGGCTCCTGGTCTCCAAATTTCGAGTATTGCGTGGACTGGCCGCCTTGCTGAATTTCCTTTTCTGATCCGCTGCATTGTCTGTTCGCAGCTGTCGCCAACAGGAACATTCCTGCTCCCTCCAGCGTTTGCCTCGTTGCCTGACTCTCAATCAAGAAGTTCAGAGGGAGGACAGAATGCGTCGGACAGACCTCAACATATTCGCCATCTGCGGCCTCCTGATGGTGTTCGCTTCTTCCGCTGTGGCCGCGCCGCCAAAGTTGCTCGCCGTTGAGGAGCAGCCCGGTTACGTGCCATCAGCGAAGGATGAATTGCTGCCTGGCAAATACCGCCCGAAACTGGTTTCCTTCCCGACCAGCCACCCGGCAGGAACGATCGTCGTTCACACCGATGAGCGATATCTGTATCTGGTCGCCGGCAATGGCCGGGCGATCCGCTATGCCATCGGCGTTGGCCGCGACGGCTTCCAGTGGCAGGGATTGCTGAGCATTTCGCAAAAGCAGGAATGGCCGGATTGGCGGCCACCCTCGGAAATGATTGAGCGCCAACCCTATCTGCCCCGCTTTATGGCGGGCGGACCGGGAAATCCCCTGGGCGCGCGGGCGCTGTATCTCGGCAATTCGGTCTATCGCATTCATGGCACCAACCAGCCAAAGACGATTGGGCACGCCGTATCCTCAGGCTGCTTCCGTATGGTCAATTCGGATGTGATCGACCTCTTCGAGCGCGTGTCGGTCGGCGCCAAGGTTGTTGTGCTGCAGACTGCTGCACAGTGAATTTTGGCCGAAACCGGTGCGACCAATCTAGCCGGCTCGCGTACGACCATCCAATGTCAACGTTGCCGCGACAACACAGCCGAGAAAAATCTTTGAAACCTCCCGCTAATGGGTTGGCTCGGCTATCGCCATTTTGCCCGGATGACCCGGTTGGCGGACCGATGACTTGCAGTAGCAGAGAGGCAAAG
Organism: uncultured Alphaproteobacteria bacterium; assembly: GCA_963780765.1. Taxonomy (GTDB): domain Bacteria; phylum Pseudomonadota; class Alphaproteobacteria; order Rhizobiales; family Aestuariivirgaceae; genus CAWHQZ01. Next base: position 91,032 of record CAWADI010000035.1, read on the forward strand.
GTCGGCGCCATGAACCGAGCTCTCATCTTCTCCCTAGCTTTAGCTTTTGCGATTTGTCTGCCCAGCCAGTGGAGCATCGCTGACAGTAGTTATGGGTCCGCTTCGTACCTGACGACAACCAAGAAGCCGGCCAAGAAGCCGACGCCCAAACCCAAGGCAGCGAACAAGAGAACGAACTTCGGGCCCGCCAAATACCCACTTGCAGGTTGCGACTATCCCACTACGCGGCCTCCGTGCAGGCTCTGAGCTCCCCGATTGCAGACGTCAGGGGCACATGCGCTTCAGCGTGCACTCCATTTCTCGCTCACTCGGACGTTTGTGTCCCTCCGAAAGCAACGCTCATGTTCCATGCAGCCTCGACAGACGGCGAGGTAGACAGTCAAAGAAATCGATCACAGCGAGTAGTCGCCCTGCTGCGGCAGCCTCGCGCTCCGCCTTTACGCTGACGGTGATCTTGCCTTCGGAAACGGCACGCAGAACCGTCGCTGCAGCCTTGGTAACGTTTTCGACGGTATCCATCGCGGGCAGCTCGAGAGTGACGGTCTCGCCCGGCGAGCTTGGGCGAGCACTCAATCAAACAAGCGCTCGATGTGGGCGTCAGATTTGAAACGCACGCTGCGAGCTTGGCAATGCTGCGCCCTCCTAGGGGAAGGGTTGGAGTTTCCTTTGATGAATATCAAGGACAGCTCCTGCCCAATGCGGATACATGAACGCTACGAAGCATAATTTTTTTGGTAGAGAGATGCTGCTTTATGCCGATCTACGTCTCGCGTGGCCGCTTCACTTCAGCTGTCAAAGGCACGTTGGGTAAGCCAGAGGATCGGGAGGAATCCGTTGCCAAGCTCTTTGAGAGCTTCGGAGGTAGGCTCATCAAGCGCTTGACTTTTAGCCCCCCATGATTGGTTGGTTATTGGCGAGTTTCCTGATGAGAAGGCCGCGGCCGCGGCAGTATTGGCGGCCGCTGCAGGAGGTAGTTTGTCTTAAATCGAGACGACTGTCGCATGACTGCGAAAGATTCTGCAGCCACGTTCAAAAATTCGGGAAAGACCGCAAAAAGGACTTTCGGAGCGTGGAATTGTAGGTGAGTTTGCAGCAAATTGAACGTTGCGATGACCAGATTGTGTGCTGCACAGTTGGAGATTTTCGCGTACTGTCTAATGGTGGCGAGGCGCTCATTTTCCGATAGCCAATTACGCATCAATTACGAGGCTATGCAGATCCGCTTGACCGAAGCGATTAAATTAAATGGTCGTGAAATGTGATCCCAGAGATAAGCAGCGCGGAGTAGATCGTGAAAACTCTCAAATCCATACTCCTTTTCGCATGTGGGCTGTTGGCGGGTTCCTTTGCGTCACCGGGTTTTGGGGGTGAGGCTTTCGACGGCGCTTGGCGCGTCAACGCGATTACCAAAACCCAAGATTCCCGGTGCAAGGACCGATCGATTTCCTTGGTCGTAGAAGATGGGAGCGTCAAATATGTCGGTCTTCTGAGTAAATTCGTCTCCGGCAAGGTGAACCGTCATGGGGCACTTGTCGCGAAAATCGACAGGATCCACGTCAGTGGAACGCTCTCGGAGGACTTTGGATCGGGTGGATGGCAGTCACCGAATTGTGCCGGGTCCTGGACCGCTTATCGCGGTTAGGAATGTGGACTCTGTTGGCCTGCTGCCGGGACTGCCGGGGTTGGCAGCGGGGCTCCTCAAGGCGATCGAGGAATTGGCGACCACGGAGAAACCGCCTGATGCTGCGAGCCACTAATCCCGCGCTCTAACTACAAATCGACACAGCTGCCCAAAGCGCTGAACTCCGAGTTGCTCGGACCATGGGCGCACTTGGGCGGTTCATTGTCTTCGATACCGATTACTGCCTCCCCAACTAAGGAGGCAGTTGGGCGCCGGTCCGTAGCCGAAGAGCAACACCTAGCCGGAAATCGCTGGCTGAGTCTGCAAATTGCGGCGCGATTGCCAGACAGAGAGTCATGGGCCAATGGTCAAGTTGCAGGACTTCAATGACAAAAAAAGGCAGACGTTGGTCAAGCCCAGAAGCCGGCGATGCGCTGGGCGAACCAAACGGAAGACACTGCGCCGATGACGTGCGCCGTCCACAGCCGGGGTTTGGACGAGTGGATCGCCAGCAGCAGGTTGAGGCTGGCGATCGCCAGCAAGGCGAGCGCGACAAACATGAGCTGTCCGGCCTCGACGCCGAGATTGAACGTAAGCAGCGCCAGCGGCACATCTTTCTGCGGCAGACCGATTTCGCGCAGCGCGCCGCCAAATCCGAAGCCGTGCAGCAGTCCAAAGCAGAATGCGATGATCCAGGGGTAGCGGCTGGAAAGATCGAAGCGGCCGCGGTCGTTGCGGATGATTTCGGCCGCCACCAGAGCAATGCTCAGCGCCACCAGGGCCTCGACAGGCGGCTGGGGCGCCGCGGCGATGCCCAGTGCAGCGCACGCGAGCGTGATCGAATGCGCAACGGTAAAGGCGGTGATCGTGGCAACGAGCGTTCTGGTATCCCGGATGAGCAGGAGCAGCGCCAGAACGAACAGCAGGTGGTCGAGGCCGAGCATGATGTGCTGCAGCCCGAGAACAAAATAGGTCGCAGCCGTATCGGTTGCGGTGGGGGCGGCCATGACCGACAGCTCGGGTGTGTCCGGCGTGAGCCGGGCCGTCTGCACCGTTCCGTCGGCGCTCACGATGCGGGCGAGAACGTCGGTATAGGTTGCGACGAGTCCGTCGATGAAGAGTGTCTGCCCTGCGAGGCCGCCTGTGCAACGGACGCTCCAGCGGCTCGCCATCGCGGCGCCGGCGTCGGTAGTGACGATCGGGGAAGTCTCGCTGCATGACGAGGGAAGTCGTACGTGCAAGGACAGCCTGAATTCGCCGCGGGCCGGCACTTTCCACAATATGTCGTAGTGCTCCGGCGCGCTTTCGGTGATCTCCAGGTACGCGGGGCGAAGCTCATGGGCATCCGCCGTTGCAACAGGGAAGAAGAGCGCAACGAGGATCACGAGAACGCCGGGAACGCGCGTCATTGAGTCGTTGCCATTCCTGACGGTGCTGCGGTCGTCTTCGGTTCGGGCCAGGTAACAGTTACATCGTACCTCGCCCGCAAGGCCCGATAACGTTGCTCGGCAACGGCGCGCCGCTTTTCGGCCTGCCACTCACGAAGCACGGCATCGCGAACCTCATCGAGCGTCGGAGTGCGTGCCGGAGCGCGGTCATCCACGTGGATGAGATGCAGGCCGAATGTCGACTCAACCGGTCCGATCCAGCTGCCGGCCTCGGCCCGGCTGAGAGCGTTCGTGAAGTCGGCGCCGAAGCTGCTCGCGATCTGGTCAACCGAAGTCAGCTGCATGGCCCGCGGCAGCAAGGTCGGATCGCCGAGCTCGTCCACAACAAACGCTTTTTCATCCGAACGCAGAGCGTTGCTCAGGGTCTCGGCCTGAGCTCGAGCCGCGTCGCCCCGTTTCTGCGGATCGAAGAAGAATCTGGCGGAATGCCACCCGCTCGGCGATGCGAAACATCTCCGACCTGGCATCCAGAAAGGTTTGAAGGTCCTTCTCCACAGGCGTGAGCTCCGCCGCGGTCGGCTCCATCAGGAATTCCATCTTCTGTTGCAGCCGGCGCCGGAAGACGGTGTCGTCGCGGTCGAGGCCTGCCTTGCGCCCCTCCCGATAGAAGATTTCCTCCTTGATGAATGCTTCGATGAGGCCATTGAGCTCATCTTGCGTCGGCGGCCGCTGCCATGTCCTCGAAAACGTTTCCAGGAGCTGGGCAATGCGCCCCGGCCCAATCTCGATGGACTGCGGCTCAGCCTCCGGAGGCGATTGGCCGACGGCCGAATAGAGGCCGAATACGCAGATGCCGATAAGGAGGAACTGGACCAGCGGCTCGCCCAGTACGCGGCGAAAGTTCGTCATGCGGGGGTTCTCGCCGGCATGAGTTCGAGCACCAGCACGAGAAACGCACTTGCCGCCGTCCACGAGCCCAGCACCCTTACGGCGATCTTCTGCCAGGGATGCTGGAGCCACGCTGCCAAACCTCCCGCATAGGTTACTGCGAGAACCGCGCCGATGCCTGTGCCTGAAAGCGCCAGCCAGACCTGCGGAGCGGCGACACCATCCGGCCTGGAATCAAGCCCGACCAGCGTCCCGACTGCCGCAGCCAGCGCGATCGGAACGATCATGCCGGACGTCCATGACAAGGCGACCGCCAGCCCGGCCGCCAACGCCAGTGACAGGAGCGCCGCCTCGGGTACCGTCGTCGCCACCAGCACTGCAGCCGTCAGGGAGATCGCGGCGGCAAGCGCGAAAGTAAGGAGCGCGGGGCGGCTGGCGAGCGGTGCGTGCTGTCCGATCAGAAGCCCGACAGCAAGGAGCGCAAGGAGATGCGCGGGCACCAGCAGCGGATGGAGCACGCCGTTGTAGAAGGCGCCGATGCCTTTGATCGGACTGTGCGCTTCAGCCGGCTCGACGACCCCGGCCATGAAGATGAAGTGCCAGCACAATCAGTATTCGGAGTCATGCAACTCCGGTCAGGAATGCGAGGAGGCCGGCGAGAGCGGCCCCACGGGAGTTGATCGGCGAGATGGAATCAAGCGGCCCCTTAGAACATTCACACTTTGTACACAACCCGAGATCTGCCTTCCTCGAGCTTGAGGCCGAGGAGCAAGCAGAAGCACAGGCGGAAGCCTCTGGGCCTCGGCTCGAGGCCGAGGATGAAGCCGACAAACCTAGACGCGCTTGAACTTCACCTTGGGGCCGATGTACCAGCCGGCTTCCTGAACGATGGCATTGCAGCGGGTGCGGCCGCCAAGCCACTTGTCGAACTTGATGCACAATTCGCCGGCGCGGATGCTCCAGCGTCCGTTGTCCTTCTTGCCGCGTGGTGAGACGGCCGACAGCGAACCATCGCCTCTGGCGGTGATTTTGAAGTTGATCAGACCGGTCACCACGACATGGAAGCGGCCCGGGAACAGGTTCGTCAGCGCACCGCTCGAAAGTGGTTCACCTGCCAGTGAAGGCACGGCAGAGAAGATCAAAAACAGGGCCGCAACCGCGAACGCTCTCAATTGCATTTGCTTTCCTCCCTATCCCGGTTGGCTCTTGCCATGATAGCCAGACTAAGGACCTGCTTTGCAAGGTCTATTGGCCTTCGGTCCACGCCCCGTGTACCAAGAGATAGGCGAACCTAATACTTAGGTTTAGCAGCGCCTTTCGTGGAGCCGAGTTGCCAACATGTCCGGGTCATGCCCGGCGATCCGGTGACATACCACTGACATATACGAATGGTTGAGGAAGGTAGACCTTGGTCCAATTGTACGGGACTTGGCCGAGCTGTAGCCTTGCTCATCATCGAAGCCATCAGGGAGCCGGAGGCGGCCCTCCCAGGTGGCTGATCACTCAGGATCGCCTCGCATGCCCCAGCAAGAAACTGTGGCCGGAAGAAATCGCAACCTCCTCCCCGCCGGCTCGTCCCCGATCCCCGCAAACTCGAGCCGGTATTTTGGAAAGGCCCCCCGACCCCCTCCGGGGGCCTTTTCCTTGACTATCTTAATCTCCTCCTTGACTACCCAATCCCCGTCGCCGGCGACGGGATCGGACCTGCTACCGGTGCGGAGGCATCTGAGATCACGGGATTATTAGCCGAAAGTACTTGTCGGGCGAACGCGCCTTAAGCTACAGCCTACCAGCACCGTCATGGCCGGGCTCGACCTGGGCAAGCCCGCCAGGAAGGTGTCAGATCTGAAGACGTTGCAGGAACGACCCAAAGATGTGTCTGGGTCGTCCAGGACTTCATTTCGCGTAATGCTTCCAGTTGCGGTGGCAAGGGAGAGCCGGGTGGAGGCTGGTAATCTTGCGAACGGTTTCCCGGGCGCCGAGCACATCTCCGGCCATCAATTGTCGTAGCGCCTGGAGAATCAGGACCTCAGGATGGTCTGGAGCCTGCTTGAGCAGGACGTCGAGTTCGCCGCTTCCTTCAGCCACTTTACCGGACTGAATCAGAATCGAGGCGAGCATCATTCTGAGTTCAAGATTGTCCGGTTCGGCTTGAACCCTCTCCTTGAGGAGCGGGACAGCCTCGTCGATGCGGCCTTGCCTCGCCAATAGAGCCGCCAGGTCCGCGACGATCCTCGCATTCTGGCCATTGCTGGCACGAGCCTTGCTCAGAATGGCGATGGCTTCGCCTGGATCGCCCAGCGCTTCGCGTATTCTCGCCCGGACAAGCCACGCCTCGACAAGCTGCGGATCCATCAGGGAGGCCATGGCAAAAGCAGCCTCGGCCGCCGCCCAATTGCGGGTCGACAACGCCAGGCCGCCGATTGCCATCTGCGTTTCCGGAAAGTCCGCCTTGGCGAGCAGCGAAGCCCTGAATTCGTCCAGCGCCGCGCTGAGAGCATTGCGGGCGTCTTCGGGAAGATCGGCTGGAGGGACATTATTGAGCTCGAGTGCAGCAGCAATGCGAACCGAGGCGACCGGATCGCGAAGGATGGGCACCAGGAGCTTGACGCGATCTTCGGGAGGGGCGCCTCGCAGCATGCGGGCGGCCGCGGAGCGGATCAGGTCACTCGGGTCGCTCAACAGATTGGCGACGGGCACCCGCTTGAACGCGCCTTCATCGTCGGCCAACTCGGCGAGGGCGGTTGCCCTGGCGATTGCCGGCTGAGCGCCATCGACTGCGACGGCAATGAGTGCCTGGCGGGCCCGCTCGGTCAGCCTGTTGTCGCTGTTCTGGCGCGCCATCGCAAAAGCCTCGGCATAGGCTGTTGCCGGGCTTGCACGTGCCGGAGCCCATTGTGCGATGTGCTCCGCAGCCCATTCGGCGGTTTTCCCGGTATGGCAGCCGGTGCATGCATCGGGTGCGCCCGTCTTCTTTGAAAGAAGCGGATCGGGAACGCGGAAGAAATGATCCCGGCGGCCGTCGATCACCATGTATTTGCGCTCCGGCATGTGACAGTTCACGCATTGTGCGCCGTCACTGCGCTCGGCGTGGTGGTGATGGGCGAATGAATCGTAGTCTTTCGGCTTCAGTGTAGGGAAATCGGCCCTGCCGAGCGGATTGTGACACTGGGTGCAGACCGCGTTGCCGCTTGCCAGCAGCGTCCCCGCGTGGGGCTCGTGGCAGTTCGTGCACGTGACGCCGCGTGCATGCATTTTTGACTGAAGAAAGGAACCGAGAACGTAGACTTCCTCGTTTTGCTGCCCGTCCGGGAAATAAAGCCGGCTGCTTAGGGGTGCGAGCCTGTAATGATCGCCGAAACCGGCGCCGGGCAGGGGGCTCGAGCCGCCGATCTGTTCCCGGCGCGAGTGGCAGGGGCCGCACATGTTCTCCTCGCGCGCCTGCCGTGTCTCGCCGCTTGGCCGGACGAGCCCCCGCTCATCGATGCTATCGAAAACGGCCGGATCGAAGGCATCCGTCTTCTGGGCCCAGGCAACATGCGCCTCGCCCGGCCCGTGGCACGCCTCGCAGCCGATGGTCAGTTCGCTCCACCGGCTCTGATATTGCCGGGCCGCGGGGTCGTAGTTCTTGTGAAAATCCGTCTGATGGCAGACGGCGCAGCGTGCCTGCCAGTTCTTGTAGGGCCCGGTCCAGTGCAGACCGTTGCCGGGTGACACGTCTTCGTCTGGATAAAGATGGAACCAGCGCCGGGTCTCACTGTCCCAGGCCATGTCGAGGACTTGCAGCCGTCCCGCCATCGGTCTCGACGAGATATTGCTGGAGCGGCGTCACACCGACGACATATTTGACTTCGAACTCCTTCAACGCGCCGCCCGCGTCATCGGTCTCGACAAAATAGCGCCCGTCGCGACGAAAGAAGCGCGACGTCAAGCCTCGATGCGTGAACCGCGCGTCATTGAAGTCACCGAGAACGTTCGCCGGGGCCGGCTCCCGCAATGCCCAGCTATGGTGCGAATTCATCCACCCTTGTGTCTGGTTCTGATGGCAGGATTGGCAGGCAGGGGAACCGACATAGCCAGGCTGCCTTTTGGCGGCCTGGAGTGTTTCTGCACTTGCTGTCAGAAGCAGGATTGCAAGAAGACAGATTGCCCGAAATGCAGGTCCGTAGCGATGCAACGATACCCGGAGCCGTGATACCGGCACGCAAGCGTTCACCTTGCGCAGACATCCCCGACTGATCAATATCGCGGCCCTCAACTCGAAGGTTCAAGCACATGCCCACCGCAAAGCTCAGCAGCGAGCGTCACGACAATGAGCCGATTTCGCTCGCGCGGGAAGTTGCAATCGATGACTTTCTCATTCTCCCATGGCGGCCACGGCGCAGGCCGTTCAACCGAGCTTGCGGCGGAGCGACTTGAAAGTGTGCACGAGCTTGCCTGCAAGCGGAGTTCGGAGAAGACCCGCTTCCTGAATCTCGTGCGTTCCGCAGACGTTATCACCTGGGACCGGAAATGCCTTCGACAAGCCAGGAGCCCCGATCAGACCATATGAATCTGCAGCCGCCAATTCGAGCCGAATTCGGACGTCCTTTCTCAGGTTTTTGGCGTATACCAGATGGGCGAGGTATAGGCGCGCTCCTGCGTGGTCATCGGAACTTCCTTCGTCATTTGCACTCTGAACCGCTTTGCCTCGTACGCGGTCCAGCGCGGCGTGGGGATCTCGATGACCCGGGCATAGTAAAAGGCGGGCTGGTCAACATCGAAATCCGGGTCGGTCCAGGTGCTGATGAGTTCCGGGGAGCCGATCGTATTTTTCCATGTCGCATTCTCGACATCGACCGTGTTGCCCACCGGCGGCAGCTTCCCGTCCGCGCCAGCCTTGCGGTCTCCGCTCCAGACGACGTCGTAGACCTTCTCATGGGTCTTGCCGTCCTTGTCCAGCCATCCCTTGACGATCTGGATGCGATCCAGGTTGCCGCTATAGGGATCCTTCATGGCGGCGACGAGGAAGCTCGGAGACTTGCCACCCGGGGCATTGCCCAAATCGCCACCCATCGGAACGCCCTTGGCGTAGCCGGCATCTGCCGGCAGACGTGACAAGGTGTCAGCTTCTGTAAAGTCCCATCCGCCGAAAAAGCGAACGGTCATGCGGGGGCCGGTTGTAGCGTAAGTCTCCTTGCGCTTCATGGCGTCGAAGATCGCTTCGCGGGTGTTTTCAGTGGCCCAGACCCCTGCGTAGCCGCCGGCGGCCTGCTGCCATCCCTTGATCGTGAATTTGGGGTCAGGCGCCTCGATGACGACGTGCTCCCACCGGTGCGGCTCGGGCTCAACGCCCGAATGTTTGCCGAAGAAATTCTCCTCCTCGACCGCCGCCATCGCGGTATGCGCGTCCGTGCTGCCGATCATGCCGAACTTGTAGGGGTTCACGCCGAGTTCCTTCTCCAGCCTCAGGCCGGTCTTCAGGGCTTCGCGGGCGTATTCCCACTGCAGCATTTCCGGTTTCTTCGCCTCGGTGCCGTTGAGGTTGGACTTGTCCCACTTTTCATAGTCCGCGAACTCGTCGTTCGGCGAAAGCATCGGGTGTGCTTCTCCATCACCCTTGATCTGGGTGACTTCAACGAGCGGCTCGTACTTGATCCGCATTGCCGCCAGGTCGGCGTCAGGGGCTTGCCGTCGAAGGTCTCGACGGTGAACATGCGGCCGTTGCTCAGGTTCCCGTTGTGAGGAATGGCCAACACCTCCGCTCCGGTCTCCTTTTCGAAATCGGCGAGGTGCTTCCAGAGAACCTCCGGGTTCTTGCTGTCAAATTGTGAAAAGGGAACGGTGCGGTTCGCCACGCTGGCATCGCCCCGAAAGATCACGTTCCGGTGCAGGTTGTAACCGCCGATGGCGGTCCATTCATAACCGATCAGCGCGGTGAAGCGGCCGGGCTCATTGTATTTGTCGGCCAGCGCAGTGTAGGCCTGCCAGGCGCTTCGAACCGCTGCGTCACTTTTGATGGGAGGCACGTCGCCGGAAAGCGAGCCGACGATCTCCATGGCGGTGGCGAAAACCTTGTCGTTGCTGCCGCTCGTCAAGGCGTCATACCAGTTTCTCCCCGTCTCCGTGGAGAGGATCTCCGGGTCACCGCTGAGCAATTGCGGCATCAGGCCATACATCTCGGCGTGGTCGGAAATCACCAGGAAGTCCAGCGGCCGTGAGAGCCTGGCGCGGAGCCCGTGCGTGGTGGTGATTTCCTCTCCCCGCGCGAAGCGGTAGGCATCCTCCTGGCCGATCCGGCACATGGTGCCCGCATCGACCGAGACGGCGGTGTGCAGGTGGGTGTCACCCCAGAGGACGCGGGTCGGGAAATTTCGCCCGGCGTAAGGCGAGAACTGAGGCGCGGCGACGACTGCGACGCCTTCCTTGGTTGGCAGTTGATCGGCCCATGCCGTAGCTGCGAAAGAGCAACAGGCAAGCAGCAGGGTGGAACAGGAAATCGGAGACTTTTTGGCCCTCATAGGTTTCTCTCCCAGATTTGGTGTCCGAGATCGGCAATAGTTCGGTGGAGGGTGTGAGCCGCCCTTGACCACATTCTGTCCCGTTGTGAGCCGCTCTTCTACCCCGCCGGGGTGTACCAGATCGGCGAGGTGTAGGCCCGTTCCTGTATGCTAGGCCGGAACGTCCTCCGGCCGCTTCACGCCGAAGACTTTCGCGTCATAGGTCGTCCAGCGCGGCGTCGGGATTTCCAGCACGCGCACATAGTAGAAAGCCCGCTGGCTGGCATCGAAGTCCGGGTCCGTCCAGAACGCCTCCAGGCCGGGCGCGCCGATCGCATTGGTGTAGGTCGCCTCCTCAACATTGACCGTGTTGCCGACCGCCGGCAGCTTGCCGTCGGCGCCTAGCTGCCGAACGTCCGCCCAAGCGACATCATAGACTTTCTCCTGCATATCGCCGCTGGCATCGAGCCAGCCCTTGATCACCTGGATGCGATCGAGATTGGCCCCATCCACGTCGCGAATGGCGCGGATCAGAAAAGTGGGAGCCTTGCTGGCCGGTGCAGCCTTGAGGTCGCCGCCCATGGGTACGCCGTTCTCATAGCCGTGCTTGGCGAAGTCAGAGCGGTAGAGGTCGTCCCTGGTGAAGTCCCAGCCGGCGAAGACCCGCACTCGCAAGCGGGTGCCGGTCGTGGCGAACACCTCCTTGCGGGCCATCGCATCCCACAGAGCTTCTCGCGTGTTCTCGCGTGCCCAGACGCCGGCAAGGCCCGATGCGCTGGTCATCCGGGCAGGTATCTGCGAACCCTTGGGCGCATACCGGCCGGCGATGACCTCCTCAAACCGAATGGGATCGGCCGAAGGTTCAAGGGGCACAACCTTGCCGAAAAAGTTGTTCTCCTGGGTCGTCGCAAGCGAGGTGTGCGCATCCGTCGAGCCGACCATGCCGAACTTGAAGGGGTTGACGCCGAGCTTGGCTTCATATGCCAGTCCCCGCTTCAGCGCCTCGCGCGCATACTCGCGCGGGTACATCTCCTTCGTGGTCGGCACGGGTCCGAAGCTGGCCTTGTCCCACCTTTCGAAATCGGCGAACTCGTCGTTCGGCGACAACACCGGATGCGCCTCGCCATCGCCCTTCATCTGGGTGACTTCATAGATCGGCTCCCAGCGCATGCGGCGCTCGGCGTAGTCGCGATCGATAGGCTTCTTGCTCGTCAAGGTCACGTCGTCGAACATCATGCCGTTCGAGAGATTGCCGTTGTGCGGGATCGCCAGCAGACGCCCTCCCGTGTTTTGCTCGTACGCCAGCATCCAGTTCCACAGGTCTTCCGGGTCCGTGCTGTCGTAGGTAGACATCGGAATGATCGTGTCGGCCTTGTCCTTGCCGTCGCGAAAGATGACATTGCGATGCAGGTTTACGCCGCCAGGCATCGACGTCCATTCATAGCCAATGAAAGCGGTGAACCGTCCAGGCTCGTTGTACTTCTCGGCCGCGGCGGTGACGTTCTGCCACATCGCCTATGCCAGCCCGGTCATTTCCTTGAGCGGATCGTCGCGCGCCCCGGTTTGGTGCATCCAGTTGTCGTACGCCTTGATCCCGCCTTCGAGTCCCGACTTGACGAGGTCGTGCTCCATTTTTCCCCATTCGTTCTTCAACAACTCGGGGTTCGACTCCGCGATTGCCGGCGCAAGGCCGAGATTTTCGGCGTGATCGGCCACCACCAGAAAATCCAGCGGGCGTTCAAGCCTGGCAGGGAGGCCGTGGCTTGAAATGACGGTCTCACCACGAGCGAACCGGTAGGCGTCCTCCGGCCCAAGCGTGTTGCCGACCATACCTGCGTCGGTCGAGTAGGATGTGTGCAGATGGGTATCGCCGAAGTACACGCTATTTGGGAAGTCCTGCACGGGATAACGGGGAGTAGTTGATCTGCGCGCTTGGTCGGGCGGCGGCGCGTCCTGGGCGAGCGCTGGGCTGGCGACGCAGAACAGGGCGGATGTGGCGAGCATCGCGTTCATCAGCCGGCGTGCAGGCATTGTTCTTCCTCCTGATTTCATCGGACGATCATCTGGCGTGCCATTCATCTCGACCTATGTGTGGATCGCCCCGCCGATCACCCGGCGGGGCTGTTGCTCATGTCCGCACGCTTCAAGTCTGTCGCGAGGGCCTCGGGACGTAGAAAGTCACTCAGTTACCCCCGCCCTGCGGCTTCGATACGGCTTCCATCACGCGGTCGAGGTTGAAGCTGCCCGGCTTCTGGCGCGGCGGGAACTCGCGGAAGCTCTGCAGCCACTGTGCGACGAAGGCACCCGCGGGCGCGATCGAGAAACATGCGCTCCAGCAAACCAGCGCTGGTAGCCCATGGCATTCTCCTCATCGGCACGCTCGAACGGGTCCATGCGCAGATTGGTCAATCAAAGGCGCGCGCAGTTCCTCGAACGGCTCCTGCCACACGCGCAACCCACGGCGTTCTGCTTCAGGAAAGTGACTTTCCAGTTTTCGTAGCGCAGAGCCGCAACGCTGCCGTCGTCCGTCCAGTAGATGAACTCCTTGCGCGGCCATTCGCCCTCGCCCTTGAGCGCGGGCCCGAGATCATAGCCGTCGAGATGAACCTTGTAGGTCTTCTCGCCGATGGCCTTTCCCTTCAGCAGCTCATCCTTGACGTTGGGAGCGCCGGCCGCCGCCAGCAGCGTGGTCAGCATGTCCTCATGGGCGCCGATGTCATTGACCACGGTTCCGGGCTTGATGGTTCCGGGCCAGCGGATCAGGGTCGGCACGCGGTAGCCGCCTTCCCACTGCGTGTTCTTCTCGCCGCGGAACATGGTCGTGCCGCCATCGGGCCAGGAGAAGGTCTCGGCGCCGTTGTCGGTCGAATACATCACGATGGTGTTGTCCTCGATGCCGAGCTCCTTGAGCTTGGCCAGAAGCTGGCCGACATGGCCGTCATGCTCGGCCATGCCATCGGCGTAGATTCCGAGGCCGGTCTTTCCTTCCGATTCGGGCTTGAGGTGCGTGAAGATGTGCATGCGGGTGGAGTTCCACCACAGGAAGAACGGCTTGCCGTCCTTGACCGCCTTCTCCATGAAGCCCAGCGCCTTGGCGTTGACTTCCTCATCGATGGTCTCCATGCGCTTCCTGGTCAGCGGGCCGGTGTCCTCGATCTTCTGGGTTCCATCGGCATTGGCGAAGGAATGGATCACGCCGCGCGGGCCGAACTTCTCCTTGAACGCCGGGTTCTTCGGATAGTCGGGGTTTTCCGGTTCTTCCTCGGCATTCAGATGGTAGAGGTTGCCGAAGAACTCGTCGAAGCCGTGGGCGGTGGGAAGCATTTCGTCGCGGTCGCCGAGGTGGTTCTTGCCGAACTGGCCGGTCACATAGCCGAGCGGCTTCAAGAGCGTGGCGATCGTCGGGTCTTCCGCCTTCATGCCCTCGGGCGCTCCCGGCAGTCCGACCTTGGTGAGACCGGTGCGGATCGGCGACTGGCCGGTGATGAAGGCGGCGCGGCCTGCCGTGCAGCTCTGCTGGCCGTACCAGTCGGTGAACAGCGCACCTTCCTTGGCGATGCTGTCGATGTTCGGTGTCTTGTAGCCCATCATGCCCTGGTTGTAGGCGCTGACATTGAAGCCGCCGATGTCGTCGCCCCAGATCACCAGGATATTGGGCTTGGTCTGCTGCGCGAGCGCCTGCTGCTGCACGCTGAATCCCAGCGCGAGCATAAAGGCGCCGAGCAGCGCTAATTGCCGTGCCGTTCGTCGATTGAGCATCGGTCTTCTCCTTCAGTTTATTGGGTGCTGGGCTGGGACTGCTGCATACGTCTGTGACGATTTGGTGAACTGCATTTCCCCTCTCTGTGGCCAGACCAATTGGCACATCATGACGAGCGAAGCTTGATGACGAGCGAGGCTTGCTTCGCGGCACTGTTGCGTAGCGTAGTCCACCGTAATCGTCTCGATAGTTGGACCTTAGTACAATAGTGTAAGACCAAAGGCTTATTGCATGTCCAGTTGGACCTACGTCCCATAGCTCGCGAGCGAGTGATTGGTTGATCCTGCCTTTCGCGAAGAGGAGACCTCATATGCGTTCTCGTGTTGTTGGCTTGATGACCACCGTCAGTGTTCCCACCCTCCTGCTGGCGAGCCTCTTTGTCACCGGCGCTCTTGCCCAGGATGCTCCGTCGGCAATCATGGACATGGGGCAAGTCGATCCCGCGACGATCGCCAAATTCCACAAAGAAGCCCGGATACTCGCCCTATGCGGGACGCAACTATCCGACACGGGTGTTCTGGGGCGACGAGCATACCCACACAGGATGGTCGGCCGATGCCGGCATGTCCGGTGCAACGTTGACGCCCGAGGATGCGCTGCGTCTCGCGCGTGGTGAGGAGGTCGTGTCCAACACAGGCCAGCCGGTCCAACTCAGCCGTCCGCTCGACTGGCTTGCTGTTACCGACCACTCGGACGGGATGGGAGTGATCTCCGAACTCAAGGACGGCAATCCGGAGTTGATGGCCGATCCGACAATGAAGAAGTGGCATGACATGATGGCTGCCGGGCCCGAGCAGGCAGCAGCGGCGACGATGGAACTGATCAACGCGCAGTCGAACAAGCGGCTGCCGCCGGCCGTCATGGATCCGAAATTCGCCAAGTCGGTCTGGCAGAAGAACAACGCGATCATGGAGAAATACAACGAGCCGGGACGCTTTACCGCCTTCATAGCCTACGAATGGACGTCGAATGCCGGGCTGGCAGGTGACCGCCGCCGGCTACACCGGCGCGTCTGGGCAACCGAAAACACCCGTGAGGCGATCTGGGACGCCATGAAGCGGAAGGAGGCCTATTCGACCAGCGGATCGCGGATCGTCGTGCGCTTCTTCGGCGGCTTCGACTTCACGCCGGCCGATGCGCAGGGCCGAACCCCGGCGGAGGCTGGTTAAGCCAAGTGCGTGCCCATGGGCGGTGACCTGCGAACGGCGCCCCAGGGCAAGGCACCGACATTTCTGGTCGCAGCCCTGAAGGACCCGCTTGGCGGCAATCTGGATCGCATCCAGATCATCAAGGGCTGGGTTGACAAGGACGGCAACACGCAGGAGAAAATTTTCGATGTGGTGTGGGGCGATGCCGAGCAGCGAAAAGCCGGCGCCGACGGCAAGGTGCCGCCGGTTGGTAACACCGTTGATCTCCCGAATGCTACCTGGACAAACACCATCGGCGACCCCGAGCTGATCACCGTATGGACCGATCCGGAGTTCGATCCTGCTCTTAGAGCTTTCTATTATGCGCGCGTCATCGAAATTCCGACGCCGCGCTGGACGGCCTACGACGCCAAGCGATTCGGCGTGAAGATGGCGGACAATGTTCCGATGATCACCCAGGAGCGAGCATTCACTTCGCCCATCTGGTACACGCCGTGACCAGCGAGCCATATGCGAGCTGTCAGAGACAAACATGCTCAGTAGTCTGATGTTGTCCCCGCCAATCTGTTGATTGCATTGGCGGCGATGTGGCTACGTTTGACGACGCGGGGCCGCAGTTTCTTGTCAGCGATGAAGTCCAGCCGCAGTGTGCTTTCCAGAAAAACGGAGATGAGCAGATGAACCGAAACATCCTGTTTGCGGGGGCCAGCGGCTTGGCAATTCTTCTCCTGCTGGCCTCGCTTGCCAGCGCTCCGCAGCGCAGCTTCGCCCAGGAGGAGACTGCCGCGGCGGCCGCCAGCGGCGAGCAGGCGCCGGAACCGTTGAGCGAGGAGGAACTCGAAGTTCTGGTGGCGCGCATCGCGCTCTATCCGGACGAGCTGGTGGCAGTGATCTCGGCGTAGCTCGCTCTTTCCGCTGCAGATCGTCGAGGCGGCGCGCTATCTCGGAGAACGTGAAGAAGTCGAAACCCGACCTCAAGCCCAAGGAAAGCTGGGACGGCAGCGTGATCTCGCTGCTGAACTACCCCGAAATCGTCAAGATGATGAGCGACGATCTCGACTGGACTCAGGCGCTGGGCGAGGCGCTCACCTACCAGCAGAAGGATGTACTGGTCGCCATCCAGCAACTGCGCGACGAGGCGGTGGCCAAGGGCATCATCAAGACAGACGAGAAGATCAAGGTCGTCGAGGAAGCCGACAATATCGTGATCCAGTCGGCATCGCCGGAAGTCGTATACGTACCGCAGTACGAGCCGGAGATGCTCTATGAACCGGACTATGCTCCGGCGCCGGTCACCTACTATCCCGACCCGTATCCCTACTACTACTATCCGACCGCCCCCTATTTGCCGGCGTCGTTACCGGCGCGGTCTGGCCGGCGCGGTCGATTGGGACGACTGGGGCGTTTGGGGCGGCGACTGGGACGGCGGAGACATCGATATCGATTGCAACAATTGCTTCAACGACATCGATATCGACGGCAAGATCAACTTCAACGATGTCGACTGGAAGAATGTCGATCGCAACAAGATCAACATCGACAAGAACCAGTTCAACAAAGATCGACAGGACGAGAAGTGAAGAACAGCATCAAGGCGAACGACCGCAACAGCATCAAGAACAAGGTCGGCCGATATAAAGAAAACGCGTGCCTCAACCCTGCCAGGCAAGACCAGCCAGGCAAAGGACGTGCGCAAGAGCACGATGGAAGGGCTGAAGACAAGCCCGTGGAACCGGCGAGAAACCGGCCGCAAAGCCGAGCAAGCCAGGCCTGCCAAGGTCGGCTGCCGATACCAGGCCGGCTGCGAAACCTCGCCGCCAAGGGGCCCGCCAAGATCGACCGCCCGGTCGGCAAGCCCAAGCCCGCTGCAAAGGTCGGACAACCGGCCGAAGAAGCCCTCGCCCATGGGTGAGATGCAAGCACGGCAAGAAAGAGAAGATTTCCTCCAATCGTGGCGCCAAGAGCATGGGCGGCGGCATGAAGGGCGGCGGCAAGCCGCACAAGAGACCGCCCCAGCGGAGCGGCGTGGCGGCCGGCGTGGGCGCTGAACCCCTGCGAGAGGAGACGAGACCTATGACCGACATCAATCCATCGCATATTGCTGGGATCGGCTCTCGGCGCGGCACTTTGCGTCTCTGCTGTCACCGCACGGACTGGAACCGTTGCGGCGCAGGAAACCGCAAAGCACTGCGATGACTTATGCTCAGCGCCGAAGATCCACCGGTCTTCGACGATCCCGGCCCAGGCGGTCGAGGCGTTCAAGGCAAAACTTGCGGCCAACGATTTCGACGGCGTGGCCAAGCTCCTGGGCCTCGACGGGGCGAAGCTCAAGGACCGCCGAAGGCGGTGATGGATACCTACGAGGAAGATTCGCGGGGCCGCCAAGAAGCTGGTCATAGTGAGGAAGCCGGAGACCGCCGGGTGCTCAACATCGGCGACGAGCTGTGGCCGCTGCCATTCCCGATCACCAAAGGCGAGGACGGCAAGTGGGCGTTCGATACCTATGCCGGCATCGAAGAAGTCATCAATCGCCGCGTAGGCGAGAACGAAATCGAGGCGATCGCCACGGCGCGCTCCTATGTGGAGGCGCAGCAGGACTATGCGTCGGCGGACCGGGACGGCGACGGCGTGCTCGAATATGCGCAGAAGCTGCTGAGCAGCGAGGGCCAAACGGACGGGCTCTACTGGCCGCGACCAGGCGAAGGCGACAGCCCGGCGGGATCGTTCGTGGACCAGGCCGCGCTGGAGAAGGTCAAGGAAGACAAGGGCTATTTCGGCTACCGGTTCCGCATCCTGACGGGTCAGGGAGACAACATCGCCGGCGGGAAGCACGACTACGTGATCAACGGCAACATGATCGCCGGATTCGGGCTGATTGCCTGGCCGGTGAAATATGGCGAGACCGGGGTCAGGACCTTCGCTGTCAGTCAGCACGGCATCGTGTATGAAGCCGACCTCGGCGAGGATACCG
The DNA here is from genome assembly GCA_963780765.1 of uncultured Alphaproteobacteria bacterium. Taxonomy (GTDB): domain Bacteria; phylum Pseudomonadota; class Alphaproteobacteria; order Rhizobiales; family Aestuariivirgaceae; genus CAWHQZ01. Next base: position 109,287 of record CAWADI010000035.1, read on the forward strand.
AGAAAGTCGTGGAGGGCATCACCAGCTTCGATCCCGACGACAGCTGGGAAGTGGTGGGCGAATAGGCCGCTTCCGGCACGACATCACAACCGTCATGGCCGGGCCTGACCCGGCAATCTTCTTATTGGTTGGTGCCATCTTTGATTCTCATCCATCAGCGGGCTGGTCGCAAGAGGATGGCCGGGTCAGGCCTGGTCAGGCCCGGCCATGACGTTTTGTATGAATGTGTGTGAAGAAGAGATGGCATAGTCGCTTGCGCAGTCCGCTTGTGCGGGGAAAGACGGTTTTTTGTATGGTGCGAACGAAACAATCGTCTTCCGACCCACCCAGTAAGTTAACCTCGATGCCCTGGAACTTTGGTTCACGAGCAACATTAAATCGCTGGCGCCGTCATAATTTGGGCGGCTGCTGCTTTCACACTGCAAACAATTGACTTCTCGCTGTTTGGCGGTGAGGAGCCGCAATCTCAACAGAAGGATGGGCAACATGTGCGACTATTCGTTGGAAGCCTATCGCAGCCGGCCGGCATGGGAAGGCGAACAGTATGTGACGAGCCGCTTCACCAGCGGCAGCGTCGGTTTCATTGCTCCAGGTGATACGCAGACGGCCATCTGCATGGCCTATGACACGCGGATTACGCTGGAGAACATTCCGTCCGCGATCCAGACCGCGCTCGGCGTGAAGGCGAAGGAGGTCGTCACGTTCGCCAAACTGGAGAGTGAGTTCTTCCAGGACGGCGTGCGCTTCGCCAACGGCGCACAGATCACGCTGCAGCGTCTCGGCCCCGGCGTGCAGGCATCCGTTGAGGATGCCCTGACGACACCAATGCGGATTCGCAAGACTGCCGCCGTAATATGACTGTTCGGGCAACCATCCCTCCCATGCGGAGGATGGTTGCCTGACTTTGTAGGCGTGAAATTTTGTGGGACGGCGACTGGGCCGCTCCCGCTACGTCGGCTCGCGCCTGGCGTCGAGGCTCCACGGACCCCCGCCCGCCGCGGCAAGATACAGGAAGATGAAGCAGAACAGGATGGCGAGTTCGCCGCCGTTGTTGATGGGGTGAAATCCCTTTGGCGCGTGCGCCATGAAATAGGCAACCGCCATGAAGCCCGACATGACGAAGGCGGTGAGGCGGGTGAAGAGGCCGAGCGCGATCAGCACGCCGCCAACGAGTTCGAGCACGCCGATCAAACCTTCAAAGGAGCAAAGCTTCACGCCGTCCGGATAATATTGAACGATCGGGAAACCGGAGGAGCTTCGAGGTGCCATGGGCCAGGAACAGCAGCCCGGTCATGATCCGGAGGATCGACAGCAGCGGTCCTGAGAAAGAGGCGGGAAGAATGCCGTTGAGCATGAGAGCCTCGCTCGTTGATTTCAATTGCAGTTTGGCGAGTTAGCCGACAGACCCCCCGCATGGCAAGGCCCCGGGAATTCTGCAGTAGCGGGCGGAGGAAAGGCGCGGAAACGACCCGGAGAAGTCGGTCGTTCCTCCTAATCCCCTTCGACAATGCGCGTTGGAACACTTCGGGCGAGGCGGGCGTTCGTATTTCGAGCGTCACAGAGACTGAACGATGCCGGAGAAGCGAACCATCGAGAGAGCCCGGAAGGCCAGGCGTGCCGGCAAGGCGGCTTCCACGCAAGCAGGCGAATTCGTGCGCGAAGAGATCCACAAAATCCGGCGTGGGGAGCACGGGGCCCGATCGCCGGAACAGGTCATAGCCATCGGCCTCTCCAAGGCCAGACGTGCCGGCGTTGCGCTTGCTCCGCCGAAGAAAGGCACAGTCGGGGCCCGCACACGCGAGAAGCGCCGAAAACGCCTATTCGGCGGGCCAGCATAAACGCAAGCCGCGACGCAAGCCGCGAAATCTCGCGTGCCATGTTGCAGGTTCTCAAGCGTGAGCCACGGAGCACGGCGTCGCACGAAGCGCTGGCGCGCCACGCCCGGAAGGCCGCCTCGCAGCGCAGCGCTGCCGAGCGCTCCGCCGCGGCACGACAGGCGGTGCGCACCAAAGGCCCGGCGGGCCGTTCCGCCCAGGCACGAAAAGCGGCTCGGACCAGAGCGCGCCACAGACGGTAGGGCTCGCCTATGCCTGTCCGACTGACCTCGTTGACAGCCGTTGCAGCTCCGGCCGCAGCGCATGTTCCTGTGTCTGGCGAAAGCCTTGGCGAAACCGTCGCGGCGGCATGCCGAACTGCCGGGTGAATGAACGCGTGAACGCGGAGGGGTAGGAAAAGCCGCACGCGGTGGCGATCTCCTTGACGCTGAGCTCTTCGTAAAACAAAAGGTTGCGGGCCGCTTGCAGCCTGATTTTCAGGTAGAGCTGCGGCCGGGCTTTGCCCGAAGTTGCGCGCGCAGTGGCGCTCGAAGCGTGCGCAGCGACAGCCGCAGCCGCGCCGCCAGCTCGCGCGGCGCCAGGGGGAAGTCCAGGTTCTGCTCCATGAGATCGATCAGCCGGCGCTGAAATCGCGGCGTCGCGCGCTCGGTCCGATCGTCGGGGCGCTGCCGGCGCTCGCCTTCGCGGCTCGTATGCACCAGCGCGTTGGCGACTTCGCTTGCCAGCGCCCGACCGCGCAGGCCGGCGATCAGCTCGAGCATCATGTCCAGGGTGGCGATCCCGCCGGCGCAGCAGCCGGCCTTGCCGTCGATCACGAAAAGACACTCTTCCACCGAAGCTTCCGGAAATCGTTCGAGATAGGCCGGGGCGGCTTCCCAGTGCACCGTCACCTTGCCGGCGGAGATGCCGGCCTGGGCAAGAGCGAACGCGCCGGTGTCGATGCCGATCACCACCGCACCAAAGCGGTGTGCGGCGCGCAGATGTGCGAGCAAGTGCGGCGAATTGTGCTGGGTTGGAAGATTGCCACCGAACAGCAGTACGAAATCGGCGCCGGCCAGGTCGGCGAGGCTGCCATCCGGCGCCACCGACATGCCGTTGCTCGCCCGCACGGTTTGTCCTGCCTCCGACAGGACTTGCCACTCGAAAATCCGCCGGCCGCTGTTCTGGTTGGCGATGCGCAGCGCTTCGCTCGCCAGAATGAAGGCGTTGACCGGAAACTCCGGCTGGAGGACCAGGGCAAACCTGGGCGAGCGGGAATCGTCCGGCGCAGGGTTGGCGGAGGCCACTTTGGCGTCCTTGGTTACGTTTTTGGCCTCCAATGGTCAATCCGAAGCCGGTCTTTTGTCAATGATCGGTTTGCCCCAAGCCGGTTCGGTTCGTGCCCTTGGCAGGAGTGTGGCGTTGAATCCGGAGCTGCTGAAATCCCGTCTCGAAGGCTGTTATGTCACGGTTCCCACGCCCTTTCGCGACGAGCCGGGGTTTCCTGTGAATGGCGAGGCGCTGCGCGCCTACGTGCGGTTCCTGCTCCGCAACGGACTGACGGAAAAATATGCGACGCTGCTCGCCGGCGGTGCGGCGGGCGACTTCTCGACCATGACCTTCGAGGAGCGAATAAAAGTCGGCGGAAACCGTCGCCGACGAAGCAAAAGGCAGCGTCCCGCTCGCGTTCGGCGGCCAGACCACGAGCACGCCGAGCTGGTCAGGCTCGCACGGGCCGCGCAGTCGATGGGTTTCGACTTCCTGCAGGTGTCGTGCCCGTTCTACTTCACCCACACGGAGGCCGATTTCGAGGAATTCGTGCGCGAAGCGGCGCGGGCTGCGCCCGACATCGGGCATCATCGTCTACAACACCTTCTGGACCGCCACCAACCTCTCCTACGGGCTCGTCGAGCGCCTGGCCGAGGTGCCGAACATCGTCGGTCTCAAGTGGGCGACGCCGCGCACCGACGCGATGGAGTTCGAGGATGTTGCCTCGCACTTCTCGTCGCCGTTTCACCGTCATCGACAACAATCTGTATTTTCCCTATTCGGCGATGCCGGCGATCGGCGCCCGGGCCTTCGAGGTGCACCTGTGCAACTACTGGCCGCAGTGGGGCATCAAGCTGATCGATGAGATCAGGGCGGCCGACCATGCCGAAGTCGCCCGCATGATGGTGGAAGAGGCGATGCCCTTCTACAAGCTGTGGGTCAGGATCGAAAAGGAATATACCAGCGGCGACGGTTATCTCGACAAGCTGTGCATGGAGCTCGTCGGGCTGCCGTCGAGCCGCTGCCGGCCGCCGACCCGCGATGTCCGCGACCGCTATCGGGCCGCTGCGGCGGCAATGATGAAGGCCACCGGCGTGCCCAACCTCGAGCTGAGAAAATCGGCATGAACGCAGCTGGTCAACATGATCGTGCTGGCGCCCGAAGACAACGTCGGCGATCGCGCTGCGCGGCATCGCGGCGGGCGAAGAAGCAAGCGATGGCATGCGGGCGCGACGATCGCTTCCGCGCGAGGAAGTGCCGCAGGGCCACAAGATCGCGCTCACGCCGATCGCGGCCGGAGACAGGATCGTTCGCTTCGGCGTGCCGGTCGGCATCGCCACGTCGGCGATCGGCGCCGGGCGGCTGGTGCACGTGCACAACGTGACGAGCCAATACCTCGACCAACGACGAGGATCACTATGAATAGGCCGGCAGCGGCGCGAGCCGACACGGCGGCCATGCGCGGCTTCCCGCGGCGCGGACGGCCGCAAGGGCATCCGCAACTACGTCATCGTCGCCTACCTGGTCGAGTGTGCACATCATGTCGCGCGCCGCATCGCACAGCCCTACGAGTCGGAGGGCGCGCAGCTCATCGGATTTCCCGGCTGCTACCCGAGCGCCTATGCCCACCGGATGATGGAGGCGCATGTGCACGCATCCCAATGTCGGGGCGGTGCTTCTGGTGTCGCTGGGCTGCGAGGAGTTCCGGCGCGGCGAGCTCGCTCGAAGCGGTGCGGTCGAGCGGCAGGCGACGGCCGAACTGCTGGTCATTCAGGACAGCGGCGGCACGCGCGCCAGCGTGGAGCAGGGCCGCGACTGGGTTCGAGCAATGCGCTCGAGCGGTGCGCTGCCGCGACGCCAGCGTGCCGCTCGGTATGCATGAACTGGTGATCGGCACCAAATGCGGCGGCTCCGACGGCCTCTCCGGCATCACGATCAACCCAGCGGTCGGTCATGCCTTCGACGTCCTTGGCGATGCCGGCGCCACGCTGATGTTCGAGGAGACCTGCGAACTCATCGGCTGCGAGGATCACATGGCCAGGCGCGCCGTCACGCCGGCGCTCGGCGAGGAAATCCGCAACGCCGTGCGCAAGGCCGATGCCTATCACCGCGACCTCGGGCACGGCAGCTTCGGCGGCGGCAACATCAAGCACGGGCTCTCGACCATCGAGGAGAAGTCGCTCGGCGCCTATGCCAAGAGCGGCACCCGCCCCATCGTCGGCCTGCTCAAGCCCGGCATGCGTCCGGTGAGACCGGGGCTCCATCTCATGGATACCGTCAACGACGGGCCGGTGCGCCTCGGCATTCCCAATATCAACGACACCCAGACCGTCACCGAGATGGTGGCAAGCGGCTGCCACATGATCGTGTTCACCACCGGCGCCGGATCGGTGGTCGGCCAGGCGGTCGCGCCGGTGATCAAGGGGGTCTCGAACTCGCGCGTCTTCCAGCGCCTGTCGGACGACATGGACATCAATGCCGGCACCATCGCCGACGGCCTGGAGACCGCGGCGGAGGTGGGCGACCGCATCGTCGCCAAGGTGATCGCGGTGGCCTCCGGGCGAGCGAGACCAGGTCGGAGGCGCTCGGGCACCAGGAATTCGCTCTCAACTACAAGACCTATGAACCGCTCGGCCCATCGTGCCTGCCGCGATGACGTCGTGCCGAAAGCGATTTGAAGAAGAAGGCGCGCCCGAGCGCCCGGAGTGCAGCAAAGGAGAGGATGAAAATGAAAAGCATTGGTCAGATTGCGTTGGGCGTCATCGTCGCCGCTTCCGCGTTGTGGATGAGCGGCGCCGCAGCCAAGGCCGAAGACGATGTCCGGCTTCGGCTCAACTGGATGTATTACGGTTCCCATGCCGGCTTCGCCCTCGGCAAGGACAAGGGCTACTACAAGGATGCAGGGCATCAACCTCGACATCCGTTCCGGCAACGGGTCGGGCTCGGCGCACCGGCTGGTCGCCAACGGCGACAGCGATTTCTCCTATGGCTCCTGCGCGTCGATGGTCAATCTCGCGGCCAAGGGCGCGCCGCTGATCTCGGTGGGCGTGATCGACGCGATGGGCACCGAAGCGGTCATCGTGCGGCCCGACGCCGGGGTCAAGGCGATCGCCGATCTCAAGGGCAAGACCGTGCTCACCACCGCCAATGCCGGCGTCAACACGTTCTTTCCGCTGGTGCTCAAGAACGCCGGGCTTGAGCGACAAGGATGTGAGCATCACCAACGTTCCCGACGGCGCGCTGGTGTCGAGCTATCTGCAGGCGGCCGGCGGCGCGGTCGGCATCCTCGGCGGGCTCGACGACAAGCCGGCCGAGATCAAGGCCAATGGCGGGGAAGACCCGGTCACCTTCCCCTATTCGGACTTCGGCGTGAACCAGGTCGGCTATTGCATCGTCACCAACACCGACACGGTCGCCAAGAACAATCCCGATCTGGTGAAGCGGTTCCTGGCGGCGACCATGAAGGCCTACAAGGAGACGGAAGCCAACCCCGATGCGGCGGTGGCGTCCATGGCCGACATCGTCGGCGGCTCGATGGCCGAAGATACCAGGCAAGCGCAGGCCCGTGCGGTGCTCGATGTGACGCTCGGCATCCTCTATTCCAAGGCCAACACCGACAAGCGGCTCGGCTACAATGTCGCCAAGGACTGGGACGACATGATCGCGCTCATGAAGCAGTTACAACGATCTGCAGACCGACAAGCCGGCGACCGCTTTCTACACCAATGACTTCCTGCCGTAGAGCATGTTCCGGATTGATCCGCGCATCTTCGATCGGCGAGGCGTGCACTTCGCCGAAATGCTAGTTGAGGGCGGGAAAGCAGGAGGCGGCGCGAGCGCAGAAGAGCTCGTGGCCGCTTCCTGCTTTCGATGGCCACATGGCGGACGCAATCACCATCCGGGGTGTGAGCAAGGTCTTCGCGACCGACGAAGGCGACGTGCACGCCTTCGGGCCGGCCGACCTCGCCATCGACAGGCGGCGAATTCGTCTCGCTGCTCGGCCCTTCCGGCTGCGGCAAGTCGACCCTGATGCTGATGGTGGCCGGACTGCTGCCGCCGACGGCCGGGGAAATCCGCATCGAGGGCGAGACGGTGGCGGAGCCGCGGACCGATATCGGCATCATGTTCCAGGACAACACGCTGGTGCCGTGGCGCACGGTGCGCGGCAACATCGAGCTGCAGCTCGAACTGCGCGGGCTGGCGACTTCGTCCTTTGCCTCGCGGATCGCCAAGCTGATCAACTCGGTGCATCTCGGCGGCTTCGAGAACCGGCTGCCGTTCGAACTGTCGGGCGGCATGCAGCAGCGCGCCGCCTTCTGCCAGACCCTGGTGCACGAGCCGAAGATGCTGCTGCTCGACGAGCCGCTGGGCAAGCTCGACGCGATGACGCGCGAAGCGATCCGGCGCGACCTGCAGTTCCTGTGGATGGAGACAAGGCCGACGGTGGTCTTCGTCACCCACAGCATCGAGGAGGCGATCCAGCTTTCGAGCCGGATTTGCGTGATCACGCCGAGGCCCGGCCGCATCGAGCGCGTCGTCGACATCGACCTGCCCTGGCCGCGCGATCTCGACGGTCAAGAAGAGCACGCGCGTTCACGGCCTATCTCGCCGAGATCCAGGAGATCTTCCATGGCTACGGCGTCATTTGAGCGCGACCCGCCGGCCGCGCCGGCATCGCCCTGGTTCAACCGGTTGTTCGGCATGCTGGCCGGCTCCTGGATGTTCATCGCCTTTTTCGTCGGCTTCTTCCTCGTCTGGGAATACTCGATCGACTGGTTCAGCATCCCCGGCTACATCCTGCCGCGGCCCTCGGAAATCGTCGCCAAGGGCTCCGTCGATCTGCCCCGTCTCCTCTACTACACCTACATCACCGGGCTCGAGACGGTGCTCGGCTATGTGGTGGCGATCGTCATCGCCGTGCCGCTGGGGCTGGCCATCGCCTTTTCCTCCATCCTGCAGGCGGACCATCTATCCGTTCTTCGTCAGCATCGAGATGACGCCGAAGATCGCCTTCGCGCCGCTGTTCATCTCCTGGCTGGGCTTCGGCCTCCTGCCCAAGGTCATCATCGTGTTCCTCGTCTGCTTCTTCCCGATCGTCCTCAACGCCATCCTCGCCTTCTCCTCGCTCAGCGAGGAGTTGACCCGCTTCCTGCGCGCGACCGGAGCGAGCGCCTGGCGCGGGTTCATGAAGGTGAGGCTGCCGGCGGCGATGCCGCAGTGTTTCGTCGGCTTCAAATACGCGGCGATCAACGCGACGGTGGGGGCGACGATCGCCGAGTTCATCGGCAGCGATCAGGGTCTCGGCTTCTACATCCAGATCGTCACCGGCAACATGCGCCCCGACCTGGCGTTTGCCGGCATCTTCCTGCTGACGCTGCTCGGGCTGGCGCTGTTCGGCATCGTGACGCTGGCCGAGCGCTTGCTCATTCCCTGGCACATCTCCCAACGCCGCAACCCCGCGTGACCGGCGACCAGCATATCTATGATCCGGCGGACCTGAGAGCCTTCGCCGAGCAGGCCCTGCGGGAAGCGGGCCTGCCGCGGCGAACCCGCGTCAGCCGTTGCGGAAGGGCTGGTCGAGGCGGATCTCTACGGCCATGATACGCACGGGCTCGCGCTCCTTGCCGACTATGTCGAAGAGATTCGGGAAGGCCGCATGGAAAAGGAGGGGCGCCCGGAAGTAAAGTCGCAGACGGGCGCGGTCGAAACCTGGGATGCCCGCAGGCTGCCCGGCGTCTGGACGACCAGGCTCGCCATCGATGCTGCCGTCGCCAAGGCGGGCACCTTCGGCATCGGCGCCGTGGCGATACGGCGCAGCCATCACATCGCCTGCCTGGCGACGTTCCTCGAGGAGCCGGCGCGGCGCGGCTTCCTGGTGCTCGTCTTCAGCTCCGACCCCAGCGATGCGCATGTTGCTCCCTATGGCGGGACCCGGCCGGTGCTGACGCCCAATCCGATTGCTGCCGGCATTCCGGCGACTCCTGACCCGATATTGATCGACATCTCGACGTCGATCATCGCAGCGGGCCACTGTGCCCGAGCACTCGCCGAGGGCAGACGGCTTGCCCACCCCTGGCTCATGACTGCTGGCGGCGCGGCGAGCGACGACCCGCAGGTGCTCAAGGAAGGCGGCTCGATCCTGCCCATCGGCGGGCTCGATCACGGCCATAAGGGCTACGCGCTGTCGCTGCTGGTCGAGAGCCTCACCCAGGGCCTCAGCGGTTACGGCCGGGCGGAGAGCCCTGCCGAATGGGGCGGCTCCGTATTGGTGCTCGTACTTGCGCCGAAGGCCTTCGCGGGCGAGGAACCATTTGTCCGGGAAACGAACTGGACGATCGCCGCCTGCCGCGCCTCGCCACCGATGCCCGGAGCGGGCCCGGTGCGGATACCGGGCGAGCTCGCGCTCGCGCGCAAGCGGGAGGCGCTGCGAACGGGGCTGGTGCTTCACCCGGCAGTTGAGGCGTCGCTAAAGAAGCTGTCAGCATCGCTGGCGATCGCATTGCCGGCCGCCCTGTAACTTCAATTCGTCATGCTCACGCCGCGCGGATGGTCGGAATAGCACTCACGTCAACATTGCGCTCGGCGTGCCAGGTATCGTGGGCCGCCTGCATTCTCATCCAGATGCCGGCGCCATCGCCGAACAATTTGCCGAGACGCACGGCGACCGACGGCGACACCGGTTTGCGTTCCTTGAGTACATCGTAGAGATGCTGCCGCGAAATACCGAGCAGTCTGGCGATCTCGCTCTTGCTGCGTCCCGTGGCAGGGATGGCCACTTCCCGAAGAAGCTCGCCGGGATGGGTGGGGCATCGGTTCGGATTGCGCTTGGCCGCAAACTCTTTCATGTCATCTCTCCTCAGTGATACTGCTCGAAATCCACTCGCCAGGCATCGCCGTCTTCAAACTCGAAGGTAATGCACCACGGGCCGTTCACATGCACCGTGTAACGATGCGGTTTGAAGCCGGTGAGCCGGTGAAAATCAAAGCCGGACAGGCGCATGTCTTCGGGTGCAGTGGCGGCATCAAGCCGATCGAGACGGATTAGAACGCGTTTGTGAAGCCTCGGATCAATCCTCACTGTCCGCCCGGTGGACCAGAGGTCGGCGAGGGCTTTGCTCCTGAATGTCTTGATCACCCAGTGTAAGCCGTAAGCTAATAGCTTACCTATGTCAATAGATAGCTTACAGCCATCAAAACAGCTTGAGCTGAGCGCTGGCCAAGCTGTCGGCATCGCTGGCGATCCTATTGCCGGCCGCGCTGTAACAGCGCCTTGGAGCGGGATGGCGCAACCAGAAACCGCTCCGCTCAATCCGGAAGGGGCGGCATCAGACTAACATTGTTGCTTCCTATTTCATCAGATCCAGAAAAGGGAACGATGTCAGTGCCTCTTTTCGCCTGGACGCAGAGCTTGATGGCATGAACATGGCGCCGAACGCCTGGTTCCCGAACCAAGCATAACCGACAATCGCGACAAGGACAGGGTACGCGGCGATGGCGAGAAAAGCAGAGCCGACCTTCGCGACTGTCCTTCCCAGGATCCGGCCGGCTCGGACCTTCCTTGCAGGCTCGTGTTCATTGTGGGGCTTAAGTAGCGGGTATCCCATCGTGCGGCGGTAGTGCTCGCCATTTGCTCCGTCGATCATCCATTGCATGGCTGTGTTCCTATCAACCTGGACGGACAGCACTCCGTCTCTCAGCTCCGATCTGAGCACCGCGACATATCCCTGGGCGGTGATGGGTCATGAATGGGCCGTGAATCCGTGCGTGACGGCGCGTGAAAAGCAGCGTCCCTGCGTGGTAGGCTCACGCATGTTCGAACTCAGGTTGCTCGGGCAATTCCAGATGACCGGCCCCTCGGGACCGATCGAGTTGACCAGCACAAAGCTGTGCGCGCTGCTGGGCTATCTCGCGTGTGTTGCTCCGCGGCACGAAACCCGCGATCGCCTTGCCACGCTGCTTTGGGGCTCACATTTCGAAGCGCAGGCGCAGCAAAATTTGCGCCAGGCACTTGCCCGGCTGCGCAAGATCATCGGGCCCGTGGCGCTGCCGAGCAGCGGAAGTGAGGTGTGGCTGTCGGATGGCACTGTGTCGAGTGATGTCAAGCGTTTCGAAATGCTCGTCGGAACGCGAACGCCGGAGGCCCTGCGAACCGCGGCCGCATTGCTGAACGGCCAGCTGCTTGCCGGCATCGACATCGGCCAGGAAACCTGGGACGAGTGGCTATCCGCCGAGCGCCGGCGGCTGAACACGCTCGCGGCTGATACCTTTGCGGCGCTGGGCGAGATCGAGATTGCCGGCGCCGATCCGGCTGCCGCGCTCAAGGCGGCTGAGCGGGCGCTGCAGTTGGATCCCTTTAGGGAAGACGCCCATCGTCTGGTGATGCGGGCCATGGCTGAGACTGGTCACCGCTCCGAGGCGCTCAGGCACTTTCAGGCGCTGAGCGACCGGTTGAAGCGGGAATTTGACACCGCACCCGAACCGGCATCTATCGAGTGCTCGGGATTCGATCCGCACAAGCCGGAGCAAGGACGCCGGCAAGGCGGCTCCGTCTGGTTCACGAGCTCGGCGCGCCGATACGGACACTGCCGTCTCGGCTCCGCATGGCGGGAAGCCATCCATCGCCGTGTTGTCGTTCGTTAACCTGAGCGGGGATCCCGAGCAGCAGTATTTCAGCGACGGCATCACCGAGGACATCATAACCGAGTTGTCGCGGTTCCGTTCGCTGTTCGTCATGGCCCGCATCTCGTCGCTCGCCTTCGATCGCAGGGCGCTCAAGATCCAGGACTTCGCCCGCGAACTCGGGGTCGCCTATGTCGTCGAGGGCAGCGTTCGCCGGGCCGCCGAGCGGGTCAGGATCAGCGCCCAGCTGATCGACGGCGCTACCGGCAATCACTTGTGGGCCGAGCGTTACGACCGGGACATGCGCGATATCTTTGCCTTGCAGGAGGAGGTCGCCCGGTCCGTTGCGTCCACCGTCAGCGGCAAGGTAGAGGCCGTTGGCCGTGACCAGGCCGTGCGTCTGAGTGCGACGGCGCTCAAAGCCTATGACCTCGTGCTTCGCGCCAAGGCGCTCACTTCGAATCAAAACAGGGCCGACAACGAACAGGCCCTTGCCTGCGCCGAACGGGCAGTGGAACTCGATCCCGCCAGCGCGAGGGCGCACGCGGTATTAGCGAGAAACCACTTCTATAGCTACATGGCGTGCTGGACGGCGGACCGCGACTACGCGCTCGCCAAATCGTTCGAACTGGCGCAGCGCGCCGTGGCGCTCGATGACACCGACAGCTTTGCACATAGCGTGCTGGGGTTCGTTCACTGGTTTCGCAGGGAATACGACGAAGCGCGGTCGGAACAGGAAAAAGCGATCGACTTGAACCCCAACGATCCAGACGTACGCCGCTACTACGGCGGCTTCCTCGCCGCTACGGGAAGTGCGGATGCGGCGATCGAGCAGATCGATCTGGGGAAGCGGCTGAATCCCTTCGACACCCGCTGGGTGCCATGGATCAGGGGCATCGCGTGTTTCACCGCTCATCGCTACGAGGAGGCGATCGCCGCATTGAGAACGGCTCGCGATCCCATCAACGAGGTGCGCGGCTGGCTCGCGGCGAGCTACGCCCACGCCGGGCGCCTGCAGGAAGCAAGAGCAACGCTCGATGAATTTCTGCGGGTCGCAAAGACCGATATGGCCGTCTTTCCGGGCCGCAGGATCAAGGATTGGGAGCCCTACTGGCACGGCGCCCTCGAGTACCGGGACCAGAAGGACTTCGATCACCTCTTCGAGGCTCTGCGCAAGGCGGGGCTACCGGATTAGCGATTGAGTTCATGTCGCTCTCGCCAACTCCAGCAGGAATATCGAGCCGACGACCATGACCATGCCCGTGCCCTGGGCCAGGGTTACGCGCTCGCCGAGGACCAGCATTGCAAACAGGATGCCGAGGACCGGTTCGAGGTTGGTTATCATCGCAGCACGGACGGCGCCGAGAAGCGGAATGGCGGCGAAGAATGTCAGGGTCCCTATAGTATGGGCGAGGGCGACGCCGGCAAATCCGAGCCAGCCTCCAGAAGTGATCGGCAATTCCATGCCGCCATGAAGGAGGCTGAAAGGTCCCAGGACGAGCGCCGAGCCGAGCATCATGTAGTTGGTAACCACCAGGCTGTCGCTGTCGCGCATCGCAATCGCGCCGCCGGTGATCACGACTGCAGCTATCGCCGCGGCGACGAATGCCAGCGCCATGCCCGTCAAGTCAAGATTGTCGAGGCAGAAGCCGACGGCAAGGCTGAGACCAACAGCGGCACCAACAAGAGCGGCCAGCCGCGTTAGCGACCATGCCTCATGTCCGGCAAGAACCGACGCGAGCCCGATCATCAATGGGTGGAGGAAGAAGATCAGCATGACCATGTTCACCGGCAGATAGGTCACTGCCGCCAGGAGAGCGTAGAGGAGGATGGCGTAGAGGACGCCGAGCCCGAGGCTGATGACCAGGGAACGGGGTGAAATTCCGGGCTTTGGGTCGAGAAGGATCACAACGAGAAAACTAACGGCGGCGGAGAAGATGCTTCGCGCCGTAATGACTGTGATCGTGATGCTGCCGCCGTCGTAGGCGAGCCTTGCCAAGGTGGGAACGATGCCAATTGCGGCCGCGGACACCACCACCATGGACGCCCCGACAAGTTGTTGTTGCCGGCGCGTGACGGCGCCTACGTTACCGGCTCGGAAATCGCTGTACATTGCAGCCCCTCTTAGACTCTGGACGGACGGCAGTCCCGTCTCTCAGGTCCGATCTGAGCACCGCGACATATCCCTGGGCGGTGATGGGTCATGAATGGGCCGTGAATCGTGCGTGACGGCGCGTGAAAAGCAGCGTCCCTGCGTGGTAGGCTCGCGCATGTTCGAACTCAGGCTGCTCGGGCAATTCCAGATGACCGGTCCCTCGGGTCCGATCGAGCTGACGAGAGCAAAGCTGCGCGCTGCGGCCTATGGCATGGCAGCGCGTTGTTACTCCCAGCGCAAGGCGAGCAGCTGGGTGACCGATCGCGTGCAAGAAGTGGCCGAGGCAGAGCGGCTGGCACGCCGGGCAGCAGAGTTGGGCAGGGATGACGCGGATGCCCTGTGTACTGGCGGAATCGCCCTTGCATTCGTGGCTGGCGAGCCAGGTGCAGGGGCTGCGTTGATCGAACGGGCTCTAATGCTCAATCCCAACCATGCATGGGCATGGCTGTTCAGCGCTTGGACAAGAGTTTGGCTAGGAGAGCCGGAAACCGCCATCGAGCATGTTGACCGCGCCATGCGTTGACCCGCAGGATCCGCACGCCTTCAACATGCATGCGGCGAAAGCCAGCGCTCTTTTCTTTGCAGGCGTCTGTCCGACGCGGCAACCTGGGCGGAAATGACGATGGGAGAACAGCCAAATCACTTCATCGCCGCGGGCATCTTTGCCGCGAGCTGCGCGCTCTCGGGGCGCCAAGCTGAAGCTGAGAGGGCCAGGGCACATCTACTTCGCCTCAGCCCCACCTTGCGCATTTCGAACTTCCTGGAACATTTTCCAATCAGGCGATTGGACGATTTGGCCAGATGGGAAGACGGCTTGCGCAGGGCCGGGCTTCCCGAGTGAATGGCGGAGCCGAGGGGTCAACCACCCGGCACCGCCACCACCGCCACCACCGCCAGGCAGTCACCCATCTTGATCAGTCCGGGAAAATGGCGGCCGACCAGCATGCCGTCCATCGGGCTCGCATAGAGGCAGGGCTTCGAACCTGTGCGCTCGGTCGGCCATATTCTGGCGAGTGGCTGGCCCTCGGTGAGGGTGTCGCCCAGATCGGCCAGAATTTCGAACAGCCCCTGGTGGTCGCTGAACACGAAGCAGTCGGAGGAGGGCATGTCGAGCAGGACCGAAGGCTGCCGGTCAACCTTGCCTGCGAGGATGCCCGCATCGATCAGCACATTGGTGATGCCGCGCTTGGCGATGGCGTTCGAGCGCGCGGTCGAGCTGCCGCCGCCGCCGAGCTCGGTCGAGACAAATGTCTTTCCCTGGTTCTCGGCTTCCGTGTCGTACATCCCGACGGCGTCGATCTCGCGCAGCATCATCGAATAGGGAGCCGAGAAGGCCTTCATGGCCGCGACGCAGCGAGCCTCCTGCTCCTGGTCGGCGAGCCGGTGGACGCAGGCGAAGGGCACGAAATCGAGCGTCTTGCCGCCGGCGTGGATGTCGACGACCAGATCGGCCATCGGCAACAGCGTGCGCGTGAAGTAGTCGGCGATCTTTTCCGTCACCGAGCCGTCCGGCTTGCCTGGAAACGAGCGATTGAGATTGCCGCGGTCGATGGGTGAGGTCCGGGTGGCTGCCTGGAAGGCCGGGATAGTTCATGGCGGGAACGATGATTACCCGACCCGAAAGCTTCGCGCTGTCGATCGAGTGGGCGAGGTCCATGAGCGCCACGGGCCCCTCGTACTCCTCGCCGTGATTGGCGCCGGTGAGGAGCGCGGTCGGACCCGAGCCGTGCCGGGCGACGGTGAGGGGGATCATCAGCGAGCCCCAGGCTGAATCGTCACGGCTCCACGGCAGGCGCAGGAAGCCATGCTGGACGCCGTCGCGCTCGAAATCGACGGTCGCTGAAATCGGGTTCTGCTTCACTTAAAGCCAAGGTCAATGACTCGGCTGGAGTAGCCCGGCCTCGATCGGGTGCTCGTTCACGACCAAGCGCGCCTGCCGGCTCACATGTTTCAACGTGTCAGCCCTGATGGCGCTCATGGTCGTCAGGCCGCAGACGGACTGGAAATCGGCTTCCGTCTCAAACCATTGTTCGGCAACGCCGTCCCAGTCCGTTTCATCCGGGGGTTTTCCCGGCAGGCGATCTTCCGGCCAACGGAGATTGACGACGTAGTTCTTGAGATATTGCCGTTGGGCCGCGGCGACCGCGGGGGCATGGATTTCCAGCCACCAACTATGGAACTCATCAAGCGTGAGGTGATCGGCTCGTTTCAGGAACCACATGACTTTAATCATTCCGTGCCTCGGTGCTGTACGGTCTGGGTGTTCGGGCGTCTTATCAGGCGTCTTTGTTGCAGCAAAGATACAGTCGGGTTTCATTTTCCGCCCGGCCTTGTGAGACCCGGTCCAGTGCCGTTATGCTGCCTTGGCACAAGCCATTGAATCGGGGAAACATGTCAAAGCGCACAGCTGCATTGGGATGGGTAGCGGCCCTGTTGGCGACGGCACAGGTGGCAACGGCAGCTGACATCGCGCCGGTCGAAGAACCCTACGTCGACTTCAACGCCTGGTACTTCGCGGTATCCGGCGGCCTCAATACGGTTTTTGATATCGATGCCGAGGGTGACGATATCTTTTCCGACGGCGAAGCCCAATTCCATTGGGGCGCACGGGGCGGGGCTGCGATCGGATACTACTGGACCGAAAACCTGCGCTCCGAGATCGAGTTCGCCTATTCGAGCACCGAGGCCGACGAATTTGAAGCGGACGGCCCCGACGACTTCGGGCTCGACGGATCGCTGAATGTCTTTTCGGTGCTGGCGAAGATCGACTACGGGATGCAGTTCTTTGGGTGGTGGCGGCCCTACCTCGGCGTCGGAGTCGGGGCAGCAAACGTGTCGGTGGACGATATCGGCCTTGGCGGCGGCGTGCGATCTCGATGGCGACGAGACAGTCTTCGCCGCGGCGGTCGAGGGGGGCAGCCAGTTCATCCTGAGCGATAATTTCGAGATTTTCACGCAATCCCAGCTTCTCTTCCTGTCGGACGTGGACGTCGGATTTTCCGGCGCGCCCGGGGACGCAACGCTCGAGTCACCGATGATCTGGTCGAGTTCGATTGGCCTGAGGTTTCGGTTCTAAGTTGGCGATTTTCCGTCGCGCTCACGATTTCATCCCACGCAGGACCGGCGCAAATCGGTGTTGTTGCCCAAATGCAACATGCGCCGGAAATCGGTTGGAAAAAGCCTTGTTGGTATCGACAGTTAGCCGGAGGGGCAGCTAGACTTCCGACAGTCGAGATTCGCTTGGAAGGGACGGGATAGGAATTCAGGTGAGTTGTTGCTGGCTTTCGCATCTGTAGCGCGCCGGCGGCAACGGGGACACGTGACGAGGGGGAGATTGGCTTGGGGCGCACCAAGCCGTCTCGTGAGTGCTCCGGCCAGGAAGGACAGCCTGGCCGGACTCATTTTTGGGACCTGTGGCTCACACTTGCTGTGAACGCGCCGCACCGGCGCTCAGCGCGAATACTTGCCGATCACCAGGTGGCACTGGCTCCATTCGGAGCGAGGCAGGGCGAACTCGCGCCCCGGGTTCCACTGCTTGACCCGCCATTCCCTGGTTGAGGTCCGGATCAGCCGCTTGATCACAGCGTCCGTCGCCGCGTCGGCCCCGGACTTGAAAAAGACGGCGTCGCGGTGGGACGAGGGCGGAAGATGGGGGTTGACGAGGGCGATGTCGCCCGGCTCGAACGCCGGCACCATCGATTCGCCCACGACATAGATGCCGTAACCGCCCTTGATGTTGGCGAGCGGGGAGGGGCGGACCACCCATTCCACCGGATCCCAGGAGATAATCATGGCGCCGCCGCCGCCCTCGGCGGCGGAATAGATGGGCAGGTCGCGCCGGCCGGTCAACAGGGCCGCCATGGGGCCGGGCTGCGCTACCTCGCGCTCGAGCGAGGGGTCCAGCTCCGCTGCCGAGACACCCAGCGCCGAGGCAATCTGCAGGAGACCGCGCGGCCGCCGCGTGCGACCGCTTTCGATGTCGGCAATGACCTGCTGGGAGCAGCCGGCGAGCCGGCCGAGCTGGTCCTGCGACCAGCCGCGGGCGTCACGCAGGCGGCGCAGACTGTCCTTCAGTTCCATTCCTGACCCTTTACCGCAAAGCGGGCGGCAAGTCACCGGATAAATTTCTAATTGCGGTTGCTTTTTACCGCATATGCGGTAATATGCGGTTAACAGGAGGAACGTGCAGATGAGGTGGATCGGACGTCCCGCGGCCGGCCGAAAACGGCGATGGCGAACTCGAACGGCAGCAGCGGTGGTTCGTCGAAAACGAACGTCGGGCGAGCGAGGCGATGACGGTGGCGGGCATCTGGTACGGACCGCGCCCTCCGGCAGATGCAGCCAGACCCCCACCTCCTGCGTCGAGCGCGCGCTCGAGGCCGCGGCGGGCGGTCACCTCGATCGGCCGGGCGCACATCATGGACGGCCGCCAGTCCCATGTCACAGCGGCGCGGCACGTCGTGTTCTTCATCCTGCGAAACCACTGCAGCCTCAGCGTTGCGCATATCGCCAGGAGCTTCGGGTGTCACCACGGCGTGGTGGTCAACGGGTGCAGCCGGATCGCCGCGGACCGCGATGACTTCGATAGCTGGATCGCGCCGGTACTGGCGAAAATTGAAGCGGGTCAGCCGTGAGCAGGCCAGGCCGCAAACGAAAGTATGGCGTCGAGCGCTATCCGGGAGGCAGTATTCGCTACGCGCATTCGCCCGACCCGAGGGACCTGGCGCTGGCGCGCCGCATCCGCGACCGGATCCGCCAGGATGCAAGTCACGAATGCGCAGGCTTTCCGCTCGGCATCCTTTATGTCACGGGCGAGATCAGCGAAGCCGAATTCAATGCCGGCAGGGCGTTCGCGGCGCTGCGCTTCCGGCACGCCAGGATCATCGGGTTGCCGCTCAACGTGTGCCGCGCCATCAACTGGGAGCGGTCGCAGGGCCGAGCCATCGCCGCGGAGCCCAGCGCGGAAGAAATCAGGACCGTCAAGCGGCGGGTGACGCATCTCGAGCAAACCATATTGCGCAACGCCGGGCCGCAGGGCCTCGCGGCGCTCGAGCACACCTGCCTGCTCGACCGCGAGCCGCAAAATCCCTATCTGCTCAAGCGCTGCCTCGGGATTCTGAGCCGCGATGGCGTGCCAACTCCCGGTCTGCGGTGAAGTATCGAATGGCCGTACCGTTGCGCACCCCTTCGCCATTGCGACAAATTCAATGCCCAAGAGCCACGCTTCCAGAAAATCTGCGGTACATTTCTTGCCTGCGAGGCGCTTCCCGCTTCCAAGTTGACGAAAAAGGCGGAGGAATGGATCGGCCAGGAGGTCGACGTCGGAATATTCCTGCGGTTTGCCACGGTTCGCGAGGCTGCCGAGGAAATTGCAAAGCTCGCCCTGGAGAAAAACCTGAGCTGCGAAAAGTGGCCAGCGACATGATTTTCGCGTTCCGGATGGCCGCGGCCGCATCCTCCGCCTGAAGCGATATAAGTCTTAGGGCGCGATGGCTTTCATCGTCGCAGTCGCGGTAACGTCATCCTGAGATTGGAAACGGCTCGGCGCCGGCGATATATTGCCGCCCCGACGACTGGCGAAGACAAGGCAATGAGCAACAGCCTCGAAGTGAGACAGGGTGACTTCCGAGTTGCCGCCGCAAGGCCAGCGCCAGGATCGCTTCGCGCCTCATTCAGCCGCGACGGCTTCATCGGTCCTCTCCCGTTGTTCACCGCGGCTCAGTGCGCCCTCATTTGCAGGTACCTACAGAGTGGCAAACACCCCGCGCCGCTGGATTGGCGAAAAGGCAGAGCAGCGACCGACCGCTTCATGTACGACCTTGCCACGCGTCCCCAATTGCTCGAACTAGTGAAGCAGATGATAGGTGATGGCGTCGTCTTGTGGGGCGCATCCACGATCACGCGGGCTCCCGGCCAGGTTCATCCCTGGCACACCGATATCGAGAGTTCCGCGCCGCAAGGGGGCTTCGTGTCGGTGTGGATCGGGTTGTGGAACACCAGCCGCGAGTTGGCGCTGCAAGTGGTCAGGGGTTCCCACAATTTCGGCAAGACCATTCAGCAGGTCGTGCAGGAGCATTCGCTCCACCACGGCGATGCCTCCGCTCAGACGGTTCTGGAATGGGCCCGCGAGTTCGACCCGCAAGCCGAGATCGTCCAGCCTGAGATGACCAACGGCGAGGCCATCGTGTTCGACGGCCGGACATGGCACGGAACCGACAACACCCGCCGTGAGGGCATGCGGGTGGCTTTGATTTGCAGTACGCGGCCGCGGATCTGCCGGTGTCCATGCCGGATCTCAGCCACAAGGAGTGGCCCTTCGTCTTCCGCAGTTCACCCCGCCCGCCCGTGATTGCGGTGAGCGGGAGGGCCCGTGAAGATGTCAATCGTCTGGAGGCGCCGCCGGCAGGCACACGAAAAGAGCAGATCAGGACTCGCGTCGAACCATTGCTCCTGCCACTGGCCGAAGACGCAACCAGGAGATGGCGGCCCTATCCGATCTTTCGCGGCGGGACCGCCACGCTTCACGAAATGAGCTGTCACGTCTCGGTTCTGTCCAGCGGGCATTCCCCGCATCCGCCGCATTCTCATCTCGAGGAGGAGCTGCTGATGGTGCTCGACGGGGAAGCCACGATCACGGTGGCCGACGATGCCGATGCACGCAACGCACAAACGGCACGAATGTCTCCGGGTGGACTTGTCTACTACCGGGCTTATCGATACCACACCATCTACAATCCCGGACCGCGGCCGGTGACCTACCTCATGTTCAAGTGGCGGGCGGCGCCTGCGGAAACGGCCCAGCCGCTCAGCAGCCGTATGTTCCGCTATGGCGCCGCAGCGATGCCGGCGCGTCCTTTCGCAACCCGGCCAATTTTCCAGGGCCCGACTTCGTTTTTGGGTAAACTGCACTGTCACCTGACGCATCTTCAGCCGCGCGCCGGCTATGCGCCGCACACCGACCCCTACGACGTCGCCATCGTCCTCTTGTCGGGAACGGTGGAAACGATGGGTCGTACGGTCGAGGGCAAAGGCGTAATCTACTACTCGGCAGGAGAGCCGCACGGCATGCGCAACGTCGGAGATGAACCCGCCCGCTATCTGGTCTTCGAATTCCATCCGCCCCTTGACCGCGCCAAGCAGAGCGGGCAGCGCCCGGCCACCAACTAAAGCGCATGGACACCACGGTCCTTTCGTTCATTCATCGCTTCGAGCCCGCTACCCGTCCAGGCGATGCTCCATTGTTGCTGCTGCACGGCACGGGCGGCGATGAGAATGATCTTGTGCCGCTCGGACGTGCCGTGGGGCCGGGCAGAGCGCTGCTGTCACCGCGCGGCAAGGTGCTCGAGGGGGGAATGGCGCGGTTCTTCCGGCGCCTCAGTGAAGGGGTCTTCGACGAAGACGATGTGCGCAGACGCGCCGGCGAGTTGGCTCGCTTCATGGGCGAGGCGCGCCAGGCCTACGGACTCGGCGCACCCGTAGCGCTCGGCTTTTCGAACGGCGCGAACATCGCCGCCGCCATTCTTCTGCTTCATCCCGAAGTCCTGGGCGGCGCCATTCTCCTGCGGGCGATGGCGCCTCTGAGCCAGCCACCGACCGTGAACCTCGCCGGCAAGCCCGTGTTGATGCTTTCCGGCAGCGCGGACCCGATGGCCCCTGCTGACCGGACGGGGGAGCTTGTGCTGATGCTGGAGAGCGCCGGCGCGATCCTAAGTCATCAGATCCTGCATGCCGGCCACGGTCTGACTGACGCCGACGTTGCGATCGCTCGCCAATGGCTCGAAGCATTGTAAGCTTTCGGAGGATAAACCTATGCAGCTCAAAGGCATCCATCATCTGACCGCGGTGACCGCGGACGCGCGCGGCAACCATGACTTCTACACGCGTGTCCTGGGCATGCGGCTGGTCAAGAAGACGGTGAACCAGGACGATGTCAGCGCTTATCATCTGTTCTATGCGGACGGCATGGCCTCGCCCGGCTCGGACGTGACGTTCTTTGACTGGCCGGTTGCCCGCGAACGGCGCGGCACGCGCTCCATTTGCCGCACCGACCTCAGGGTGGACGGCGAGAGCGCGCTCGCCTGGTGGAAGAAACGGTTCGTGGAAATGGGTGTCAGCCATAAGGACGCCGCCGAGTTCGGCGGGCGCCGCATGCTCGAGTTCGAGGACCCGGAAGGACAGCGCCTCTGTCTTGTCGACGATGGCGGGCAGGGGCCCTCCCATCCCTGGACTGGAAGCCCCGTTCCCGCCCGGTTCCAGGTTCGCGGGCTCGGGCCGATCACGCTCAGCGTCCCCGATCTTGCGCCGACCGACGATGTGCTGAGGAGAGTTCTCGACATGCGCGCGTTGCGCCAGTACGCGGCGACCGGAAATGGCGCCGCCGTCACGCATGTCTACGAGATGGGGGATGGCGGCGTGCACGCGGAACTGCACGTCAGGGTGGAGCCGGGGCTGGCGGCAGCCGCGCTCGGAGCCGGAGGCGTTCACCATGTCGCCTTTCGCATCGCCGATGAAGCATACGGTGAATGGACAGACCGGCTGAAGAGGATGCACATGCCGTCGAGCGGCCCCATCGACCGCTTCTACTTCCGCAGCCTCTACTTTCGCGAACCGAACGGCATCCTGTTCGAGATCGCAACCGACGGTCCCGGCTTTGCGGCCGATGAACCGATCGACCGGCTCGGGGAAAGCCTCTCCCTGCCGCCGTTTCTCGAGCACCGGCGGGCGTCGATCGAGGCCAACCTCAAGCCGCTGTGATCGACGGCGATAGTCGGCCATCCGATATCTGATTCAGGCGCCCACGCTGCGAAGGCGGCTAAAGCATTTTCCGGCGAAGTGGGTCACTTCGCCGATAAGAAAATGCGCAGCATCAAATAGTTGGAGCATGTTCTTCTCGGAAAAGTGTGCACACTTTTCCGGAACATGCTCTAGCGCGCGGGACCGAACAGCGGCGCAAACGTCCGATAGAGCTTGCGGAAGGGAGCGAGCCTCGCTGCATGCGCTGCGCAGTACTCGGACCGCGGCGCGATCACCTCGAGCGTTGGCGGCTTCGTGCATATTTCCGAGACCGGCTCACCGGTCACGGCTAGTCCTGGCCAGACGCGCCGCACCGAACGCCGGACCCCAGGCGCCGCCCGCGAACAGCACGACGGGTTTTGCGAGCACGGTGGCCAGAAGCTGCATGAAGAACCGGCTGCGCGTAGCACCGCCGGTGACGGGTACCGTTGCGGGCAGCGCGGCCGCGCTCAGCAGCAGTTCCCTGCAGTCGGCGAGCGAAAGCGCTACGCCTTCGAGCACTGCCGTCACCAGATCGGAGCGCCGGGTCCGGCTGCTAAGTCCGATGAAGACGCCTCTGGCGTCGGGATCATTATGCGGCGTGCGCTCGCCGGCGAGATACGGCAGGAACATTTCCGCGACCGGACCGGAGTAGGTCCGTTCGACCTCGGCAAGCAGCTTTTTCGGCCCGCTTGCTCCGAGGATGCCCGAAATCCACGCCAGGCAGCCGGCGCCGTTGAGCAGCGCCGCCATCTGGAACCAGCGCTCGGGCAGGGCGTGGCAAAAGGTGTGAACGAGCGTTTCGGGACGGGGAGAATAAGAGCCGCGAGCCACGAAATATTGCGCCGATGTACCGAGCGAGATGAAGGCATCGCCGTCTTCGGCCGCACCCAGTCCGATTGCGGCCGCCGCCGCATCGCCCGCACCGGCCGCCACCGGAATTCCGCTCTTAAGTCCCAGCCGGCGCGCGACGTCGGCCCGCAGATGGCCGGAGACCTCCGTGCCCTCCAACAGATCAGGGAGCGCTTCGGCGGGCAAATCCACGGCCGCCATGATTTCCGGTGCCCACCTGCGCCTGCCGGTATCGAGAAGCAGCGAGCCGGCAGCGTCCGACATATCGGTCGCCCAGGCGCCCGTAAGCCGATAGCGAACGTAGTCCTTGGGCAGCAGAACCTTGGCGAGGGCCGACCAGACCTCAGGCTCGTTCCGGCGAAGCCAGAGCAGCTTGGGGGCAGTGAAGGACGCCATGGGCGGAACCCCGGCCAAAGTGCCGATCCCGGGCACGCGGCGCGCGAGTTCATCCGCCTCGGCCCGGGCGCGCGCGTCGTTCCACAGAATGGCGGGACGCAGCGCTGCGCCACGCCTGTCGACGAGCACCGCGCCGTGCATCTGCCCGGACAGCCCGATGGCGAGGACCTGCCTGAGCTCGCGTTCCCACCTGGAACGCAACCGCAGAATGGAGGTGCGGGCGGCGCGCCACCAGTCATCCGGATGCTGCTCCGACCACGAGGGGCGGGGGCGCATGCTGTTCAGCGCAACGGACGCGGACGCGATGATTTCCTGTTTTTCGTCAACCAGAACGGACTTCAGCGCCGAGGTTCCGATGTCGATGCCGAGGAACAGCAGCAACCCCTATTCACAAAGCTTGAAGCGCCGGTTGCGGGCCTGCAGGTCGAAATGAAAATGGCTGGCATGGGCGGCGTTCGCTTCGGGGCCGAGCACCGTCGAAAAGAGGGAGCAGCCGCCCTTGTGAACCTCGCGCAAAAAGCTGGCGCTGCCGTTGACCGATATAAGTTTCGCCTGCCAGCCGCCCTGGACCTCGACTTTCTTGCCCGACGCCAGCGTGAACGCCGAGATATCGATTGCGTTGGCGCGCGCGTGCTCGCTGATCTTGCCGCCGGCGGCATTGTAGCGGTAGCGGCAGTCATAGGAGGCAGCTACCGAGAGACCCGTCACCCGCTCGGCGAAGGCGCGCTCCGCGGCGGGCCGGACGACGGTCGCGATCCATCGGTGAAAGGCGGCGGCCGTACGGCAATTGAGCACCGCGGGAGGTGTCAGCTTGACACTGTCGGCATAGCGCAGGCTGATCGGTGCGGCTGCGCCGCAACCCCGTGGCCCGCCAATCGGGTCAACCGCTTCCCAGGCGACATCAAGACCCGAAAGTTCAACTTCGCAGGCAGCACGCGCAGAGCGGACATCCTCGAGCGGCCAATTCCCATTGGTCTTCAGCTCTGGAGCGCTTGGGTGCTGTCCGGATTGCGGCAGGACCGGCCGGGGCCTCGGGATGATGACCAGCGCCACCTCCTCACTGAACGGGTTCTTCTCCTCACCGAACGCCGCTTTTCTGCTGCGAGGATCGTCTGCCTCCAGCACGTCAACGGCCGGAGGTTCAGAGGTCGGCAACCCGGCGGCTGGAAGTTCCTCAGCCGGCGGTTCTACAGCGGGCAGCGCCGCAACCGGCGGTTCTACAGCCGGGCGGCGCCGCAACCGGCGGAGGTTCCGAGCCGCTCGCGGTTCGCGCAGCCGAAGGCTCGAGCGCCGGCGGTTCAACGGCCGCTTGACGCTCGGTCTCTGGAACTTCGACCACCCGATCTTCGGGCGAGAGAGTGTCCGGTGCCGCATCGTCAGGAGAGGCTGGTGCCGCGGGCGGCAGCCATGCCGGCAGCGGCGGTCTCGGAGCCGGCTGCGGCACGAGAGCGGCGGCTTCCTACGCTTACAGGTGGCGGTCGGCTGCCTCGCCGCTTTGACAGGGGCGGCAGCGCCTCCCGTTTGACAGGGGCGGTGGCTGCCTCCCGTTTGACAGGGGCGGTCTTCCGCTTTGCGCTGGTAACCGCGCGCTTCTTTCCCGGCTTCTTGGTCTTGAGTTTGTTTCAGAAGCTGCCGAGGTATTTCTCGACGGCCGTGACGCCCTTGCTCTGCGCCGCGAGAGCAGAGTCGATAGGCGACAGTCCGACAGCGGCGGGGCCGGCGAAGGTAAGGAGCACAAGTGCAGCGAGGGCCCTGGTCGCCGTGCGAAGCCGTCCGCTGAATCGCAAAGACCGTTTCACGACTTCTTTCTAGCACTTGAACGGTGAGCCGCGCACAAAAACCCTGTCCGCGTCAGCAGATAACTCGCTCGCCAGGTTCGGGTTCCCGCAACTGTCCGTTTCCGAGGGCGGCTACGAACGCCTGGGCCCGTGCCCGGACGGCTGGCACCGCGACGCCCGGCTTGAACAGGGCGGAGCCCACACCGAAGCCGGAAACCCGGGAGCCACGATACATGGCCGGCGTATCGAGGCCGACGCCGCCGACCAGCACCAGCCGCGTGTCTGAGGGTAACACTGCCGCCAACGCCCTGACGATCACGGGGCTTGCGAGCTCGCCCGGAAAAAGCTTTAGAACGTCCGCACCCTCCGCCAGTGCCGCGAAAGACTCGGTCGGCGTGAACACGCCGGGGATGCTCACCAGTCCCAGCCGCTTCGTCTCCGCAATGACCGCCGGATTGGTATTGGGCGACAGGATGAGTCCGGCACCGGCGCCCGCTGCCTGGCGGGCGGCCTCGCTGGTGAGCACGGTGCCGGCGCCGATCACGGCACGGTCGCCAAGCGTCGAGTTGAGGCGTTCGATGCTTTCCAGGGGCTGCGGCGAGTTGAGCGGTACTTCGATCACGAGAATGCCGGCCGCGAGGATCGCCTCAGCGACAGCAATCACCTCGCCGGGCTCGATGCCGCGCAGGATTGCAATCAGCGGCACCCGCGCAAACGCGGCGTCGAAGGCCTCGAGGTTGCGCTTCCCCTCGATCACTGCGCCGCGTGCTCCTTGAGAATCAGGGCAGCGCCCCGCACGAGGCAGGTATCCGGCGCCAGCACCTTTGCCGCGATGCCGCGGTTCGCCAGCGCCTCGCCATAGCGCGCAGCGAGATCACCGCCGGCGATCAAGGTCACGGCGGGCGGTGCGCCGAAGTCGGCGGCGGCCTCGTCGATCTCGGAGGCGATGAGCAGCCCGGACAGGAAGGGCAGCGTCGCATTGCCTGCCATGGCGCCGTCGAGCACGGCGGTGCGCGCCTCGAAGGCTTGATGCAACAGGCCCCCGCTACGGCCGGCAGCGGCCAGACCGCGCGCGAAGCCCGCGGCGTCTTCCGGCTCTACCGCCAGAAGGCGCAGCACGGAATGATTGCCGAGGAGGCGCGTAGAATTCTCCCGTCATATAGGTGCGGAATGTCGCAACCCTGCCACCTTCGATAGCCGCCCATTTGCAGTGGGTGCCGGGCAGGACGACGACGCCTTCCGTGACGCCGGCGCCGAATAGCAGCGTCTCCTCGCCGCGCAGAACATCGGCGATGCCGTCGTTGCGTGCCTTCAGTCCCGGCGTGATGTGACCCTGGTGCTTGCCGTCAATGATGACCGTCGCGAGGTTGCGGGAAAGCTCGCCGAGCGAGGCGGGGCAATCAAGATATGGCGCCTCCAGCCACCCGTTGCGGCTGCCGACCATACCGGCCATGAGAATCGGTGCCTGCGGATCGCTCTCGAGCCACCGGCCACAGCGAAAGCGCAGAACGTCGGCAAAGCCCGATCCGGCAAGAGAGGTTATTCCCTCGGATGTGGAAACGCGCTCCAGAATTTTTCCGCACTCGCCGACCAGAAAGGCCCGCAGATGCGTCGTGCCCCAGTCAACGGCGATGAAGCGGGCGGAAGGCGCGGTCATGGCGGCATATTAGTCGCGAGACTCCTGCGAGCGGGATACGCCACGGTTAAGACTGCTGAACACAGCGGAGGGAGCAATTCATGTCGCGGGTGATCGCGATCACCGGAGCAGGGCGCGGCATCGGCCTCGCCACGGCCAGGCGTTTTGCAGCCATGGGCGAGATGCTCGCCCTCAACTATCGCGCCAACGATGCGCATCTCGCCGAAGTGGTGGCCGAGACCAGAGCCAAAGGCGGCGACGGCCTGATTTTCAAGGCCGATGTCTCCAGCCCCGGGAAGCGGCGGATTTCATCGCCGCTGCGGAACGGGAGTTCGGCCGCGTCGACGTGCTCATCAACAACGCCGGCATTCTCCATTCGGTGGCTACTCATGAAGCAACCTTCGAGCAATGGGAACAGACCATCGCGGTCAACCTCACCGGCACCTATTGCTGCCTCCGGGCGGTGCTGCCCGGCATGCTCAGGCGCAAAGCGGGCCGGATCATCAACGTTTCTTCCGAGCTCGGCCTCATCGGATTTCCCACCTATGCCGCCTACTCCGCCTCCAAGGGCGGGGTGATCGCACTGACCAAGGCGGTGGCCAAGGAAGTGGCGCCCCACGGCATCCTGGTCAATTCGATCGCCCCGGGCCGGTCGAGACGGACATGCTGGTCAATGATACCGTCGAATACAACGATGAGACGCGATTGCAGATACCGCTCCGCCGTTTCGGCCGGCCGGAGGAGATCGCGGCGATGATCGTGGCGATGGCCGGGGAGGCCGGGCAGCTTTCTCGTCGGCCAGGTGGTGAGCCCCAACGGCGGCACGGCGATCTAGCGTTATGCCGGCACGTTGCTGATAGAGGAGTAGCGAATGATCCGAAATCCAGTGCCGTGGCCGGGCGGCGCCAAGGTCGCCTGCGCCATCACCTTCGACATGGACGCCGACAGCCTCGTCCACATCGAGCATCCGAAGGACTCGATCAAGCGGGTGTCGACCATCTCCATGCTGCGCTATGGACCCCAGGTCGGCGTGCCGCGCATCCTCGAAGCCTACCGGCGCTACGGTCTCAGGCAGACGTTTTTCGTGCCGGCATGGTGCATCGAGCAGTATCCGCAGGCGGTCGAAGGGATGGTGAAGGACGGCCATGAAGTGGGCTTCCACGGCTACATTCACGAGGCGCCGAACAGCCTCACCAGGGCGGAAGAGCGCTACTGGATGCAGCGCTCGATCGCCGTAATCGAACAGCACACCGGCAAGCGCCCGCGCGGCAACCGCTCGCCGCTCTATAATTTCTCGAACCACACGGCCGATCTGCTGGTCGAGGAAGGCTTTCTGTATGATTCATCGCTGATGGGCGATGACGTGCCCTACGTGCTCAAGACCGACAAGGGCGAGCTGGTCGAGCTTCCGGCCAACTGGGCAACCGACGACTGGCCGCCCTACGTTCATTCGATCGACCTGCAACTACGTCATGCAGATCATGGCGCCGGAACGGGCGATGGAGACGTTCCTCGCCGAATTCGAGGCCATGCGCCAGGCGGGCGGGGACTGTGGATCGGCATCTGGCATCCGTTCGTCAGCGGGCGGCTTTCGCGCTGGCTCAGGATCGAGAAGATGATCGAATACATGCTGGGAACGGGGGAGGTGTGGTTCGCAACCCTCGAAGAAATCGCCCGCCATGTTCTCGCATGCCGGAAGGACGGCAGCTGGCAACCGCGCGTCGACATGCTTCCGCACTATCGCGAGCCGGTCGTGCCGGTTCCGGGTTAGGCAGGCAAGAGAACGTGGAGCTCGGGTTGCCAGGGGCTCCACGTTCTTCTTCCGGCGCGGAGGTACATCCGCTCCGCGGCCGGGAGGATCACATCATGTTGTCGTCCATCTTGCCGTCGGTGAAGAGGTCGGCCGAGATCAGTACGGCCGGCTCGGCGCCCTTGTTCTGCCACCAGTGGGAAAGGTCGGCGCCGAACTCGGCCACCGCATCGCCCGCCTTGTGGACGATCGGAACCTTGCAGTCGCTGCGGTACTCCTCGATCGTCCCGGAGACGACGTAGATGTTGGCGGGGCGCGTTGCGTGATCGTGCCAGGGCACGATGCCGCCGGGCTGAATGACAAGCTTGCGCAACCGCAGCGACTGGCCCTTGAATTCATCGCCCTTGCCCGCGAGGTCAATAGTGGAAAGCACGCTGTCTTCGACGCCTTTTGGCTCGGTGGCGCCCGAGGTCACCGCTCCCGCCATGACCTGATCGGCGGGACACTCACCTGCCTGGGCAAGGCCGGCGAATGCAAATAAGACCAGGCCGGCAATGCCCGTCCTCGACAATATTAATGTGGTGATCATTGTTCATCTCCGTTTCACGAGCGGCGCTGACTGGGCAGCGCAGCTTCATGAGGGAAGATCGCGCAGGCCTGCCTTCGACTGAAATGCCGAATCATCATCAGCTGCTTGTCGGCGATATCCTTTTTCAGCCTTTCGACGGTTTCGGCCATGGAGTAGGAGCTCTTCACGCGAATGACGCCGTCGCGGACGTCGGCAGGCGCGACGGGCGGATACGTTACGGCGACCGCGGCGACGAGGCCGGCTGCGGCGAGGAACGAAAAGAAGCGTGCGAACATGTGCGGGATCCTTCAGGTTGATGATGAGCCAGCACCATGCGGGAGCCGGCCGCACCGGTGAAATACCTTCTAGGCGTGAAATCGATAAAGAAGGGCTATGACCTGACGCTCCGAGGACCTCGCCCGAGGGTCTTCGAAAGTCAGGCGCTGCCTGCTCCCGGGCGAGCGGCTTGAGATCGCCAAGCAGGGTCGGCAGATACTCGGCGACGGTCGGATGAATGTGCATGGTCCGTGAAATGGCGGTGTAGGGAGCGCCCGCCGCCATCACGTCGAGGAACGCATGAACGGCCTCGTCGCCGCCGATGCCCAGGATTGCCGCCCCGAGAATCCTGCTGGTCTGGGCATCGACCATTACCTTCATGAATCCTTGCGTCTCGCCGCGCTCGAAAGGCCCGACCGACATCCTCCATCAGGCGCTTGGCGGTAAGTACCTTGATCCCCTTGGCGCGGGCCTCGTGCTCAGTCATGCCCGCCCGCCCCAGCGGGGGATCTATAAACAGTCCATAGCAGGGAATACGGTCGGAGATCCGCCGCGGGTCATTGTCAAAGAGGTTGGCCGCCACGATCTCGAAGTCGTTGTACGAGGTATGGGTGAAAGCGCCGCGCCCGTTCACGTCGCCGATCGCCCAGATGCCTTCCACGTTGGTGCGGCATTGATCATCGACCATGATGTAGCCCTTGCGCATCGGTCTTCACGCCCGCCTTGTCGAGGCCGAGGTCGTCGGAATTGGGCCGGCGTCCGACGGCCATCAGAAGATGGCTACCGCGCACGCTCGGCGCTCCGGTAGCGCAGTCGAGCCGGATGGTGATGCCGTCGCTGACTGCTTTCGACGGCCAGGCACTTGGCGTCGAGGCGGATCTCGATCCCTTCCGCTTCCAGGATTTCGCGCACCGCATCGGACACGTCCTGGTCTTCGCGGGCGATCAGACGGTCCGACATCTCCACGACCGTCACCGGGAGCCGAACCGCCGATAGGCCTGGGCAAACTCGAGGCCGATGTAGCTGCCGCCGACGATCAACAGATGCGCGGGCACGAAGTCGACTTCGATCATCGTGCTGTTGGTGAAATAGGGCACGCCATCGAGGCCGGGCATTGCCGGGAACGATCGCCCGGCCGCCGGTATTGATGAAGATCTTGTCGGCTTCGAGCGATGGCCGTTGACGCTCACCGTCCGAGGTCCGGTGAAGCGCGCGTGGCCGCGATAGACTTTGCCGTTGGCGAGTCCGTCCATCCAGCGGTCACCGCGTTTCGCGACGCGCCGGAGATGCGTCCTTGCGCGCCTTGACGCGCTTCATGTCGACCGTCACCGGTCCGCCGACATCGACGCCGTATTCGGCGGCGCGGCGAGCCATGTGGGCGACATAGGCGCTCGCCACCAGGGTCTTGGTCGGAATGCAGCCGGTGTTGACGCAAGTGCCGCCGAAGTGCTTTCGCTCGATAATCGCCACCCGCTGGCCCCGCTGGGCAAAGCGCTCCGCAAGCGAGGGACCGGACTGTCCCGTGCCGATGACGATGGCGTCGAATTTCTCAGTCATGATGCCACTCCCTGTATTTTGTCCGAAACTCCGGTGCGACCTGGCGCCCCGCTCCGAAACTCAATGGTGCGCGCCCGTGATGGTTCCCGTTGCCACGGCCAGCAGCCCTCGATTTCGAGCACCAGCGTCCAGCTCAGGAAGGTGCGAACCAGCACCAGCCCGGCCAGCACCGCAAGACTCATCAAGGTCGCCTCGATGGCGATCGTCTTGACGATATCGGCGGCGACAAGCACCTCGAGACCGAGCAGAAGGGTACGACCGATGCGGACCTTGTATTCTTCGTAGCGTTGCCCGGCGTGTAGAGGGCTAATGTACATGAACGTGGACCATCCGACACCGATCACGATGACCAGCACCCCGAATACGTCGATGCCGATCCCGACGATGCGGATCCACTGGCTGATGGCTGTCTCGAGCGCGAACATGCTGTGGATCACCGCGCCCTCCGCGGCGGCCAAGGCGATGCCCGGGCAATACGCAAGAGGGAAGCCCAACGGGAGGCCATCGGGGGTTCTGGTTTACACAAACAGTCGCACGAGGAACCAATGTGACCCCCGGTGAACGCAGCTCGTTTGGAACAGTTCCTCGCCCGTTGGAAAGTGTGTATGACCCACGCGAGGCACCGTCGATTGACGCAATCTCATTGGTTGCGCGATGACCCGAGAATCGCGTTAATGGCCCGGAGCACTGACAAACTCGCACTGAAGCCGTGATAGATGTCCACTCGCTGCCCGCCGAGCTTGCCGCGCCCCGTCGATGACGGCGCCTGCCGGCATCTTGTCGGCATGGCGATGCCGCAAGTCACGCTTGGCTCCACTGCCGGCCGCAAGGTCGATCTGAGTGCGCTCCCGGCCGGGCGCACGGTCATCTACTGCTATCCGATGACGGGAGTACCGGAGAAGCCCTGCCGGAAGGCTGGGACTTCATTCCGGGTGCCCGCGGCTGCACGCCGCAATCCTGTTCCTTCCGCGACCACTATCGCGAGCTGCCGACCTCAGTGCGACGGTATTCGGCCTCAGCACCCAGAAGACGCGACTACCAGCGCGAGATGGCCGAGCGCCTGCATCTGCCGTTCGAGGTTTTGAGCGATTCAGAGCTGCGTTTCGCGCGCGCAATTCGACTTCCGACCTTCGAAGCTGGAGGGCAGGCGGCTGATCAAGCGGCTGACCCTCGTCGTGCGCGACGGCGTGATCGAGCATGTCTTTTATCCGGTGTTCCCGCCCGAGGCGAGCGCGATCGAGGTCGTCGCGTGGCTCAGGCGGGCACGCAGTGGGACATGACACGACTGGCCCCGCGCCGCGGCTTCGACCGCGCGGAATTCGAACTCCGAACCGGCCGCGCCCAGAAGGTGATGCGCAAGCACAATCTCGACGCGATCGTGCTCACGCTGCCGCCCAATATCCGCTACTTCACCGGCTTTGACAGCCAGTTCTGGGAAAGTCCGACACGGCCGTGGTTCGTGGTGGTGCCGGCCGATGGTCTCCCGATCGCCGTCATACCGGAAATCGGCGGTCCTGAAATGGCGAGAACCTGGCTCGACGACATCCGGACCTGGCCCGCTCCGCGGCCGGTCAACGACGGCACGACATTGCTCGCCGGCGTTCTTCAAATCTTCCGCGCCGGTCAGCGCGGATCGGCTTCGAGCTCGGGCGCGAACATGCCTTGCGCATGCCGGTCATCCAGTTTCTGGAGCTGAAGGAGCAGTCTCGCGGGTATCGAGACGGTCAACGCCTCGCCCTGCATCTGGGAATTCCGCATGATCAAGACGGAGGCGGAGATCGGCCACATCCGCCATATCTGCGAGCTGGCGAGCGATGCCTACGGCGCACTCCCGGGTATGGTTCGCGATCGGCGACAGCGAGCGCGATGCGGCGCGGAACCTCAGGATCGATCTCGCCCGCCGGGGCGCGGACTCGAGTCCCTACCTGCCGGCGATCTCCGGGCCCGGAGGAGTTCCCCAGATCGTTTGCGGTCCGCGTGACCGGATCATCGAGGAAGGCGACATCGTGTTCTTCGATACAGGCTCGACCTTCGATGGCTACTTCTGCGACTTCGACCGCAACTACGCCGCTGGCCCCGTTGCAGACGAAGCGCGCCGCGCCCATGAGGCCATGTGGCTGGCGACCGAGGCTGGCATCCGCGCCGCGGTCGCGGGCGCGACGACGGACGATGTGTTCGCAAGCATGGCCAGCATCATCGCCGACGCGGGCTCGCTCGGCAACAATGTCGGCAGGCTCGGTCATGGCCTCGGCATGCAGCTTACCGAACCGCCCTCCAACATGCCGGGCGACGGAACAGTGCTTCAGGCCAACATGGTGCTGACCATCGAACCCGGCATCGAATACGCGCCCGGAAAAATGATCGTGCATGAAGAGAATATCGTGATCAGATCCGATGGACCGGAACTTCTTACCCGTCGGGCGCCGCGGGAGCTGCCCGAGATCGGGTGAGCTTGCCTTGCCTTTAGCGGGCGAATATGAGGGGGTGCCGTCGTTCGAGTTGATGTTGAACCGTCACCATGCAAAACTCTTGAGCAAACGGTGAAAAGGAGCGCGATGCCAGCGCGCAACCGTAACGTTCTCGATTTCCAGGAGGAACATGAGATGACTGACCGGAAGAAGCGCGGCCTCACCCGCCGCAAAGTGCTGCTTACGGTGGGCAAAACTGCCCTTGTCGCCAGCGCCGTCATCGGCGCTCCCGCAATCCTCGGTCGCGCTCCCCTGTCGACCGCCAAGGCGGCCTTCGAGGGCGAAGGCCTGATCGCCGTTTCCTGGTCGGGGAACTACGAACAGGTGTTCAAGACCGAGGTGATCGATACGTTCAACGAGAAATACGGCACCAAGGCCGAGACAGTCGGCGGCTGGGACCAGATGGTGTCGCAGATCAAGGCGGCGCCTGCCGACAATCCGCCCTTCGATGTCACCGTCGGAGAGGAATTCATCTCATCGAGCGGCATGGCCGAAGGCATCTGGCTGGAGCAGGATCGCGCCAAGATCCCGAACCTCGCGGCCATCTATGAATGGTTCTACGACACGCGGCCCGCCGATGCCGCCAAGTTCGGCATCCCGTTCGGCGGCGGCACGACGATGCTTCTCGTCCGCAACAAGGCCGGCATCACCGACAACAGCTGGAAAGTTTTATGGGATGATCGCCTGGCCAAGAAAACCACCCTCGACGGAACGGCGTGGTGGTGGTCGCTGTCGGTGCCGGCGGTGATGAGCACCGTTTCGCCGGGACTGGACGAGATGTGGGACTATCCCAAGGGCACCGAGCCGCTGTTCCAGGAGCTGGAGAAGCTCAAGGTGGCCCGCTGGTTCAAGGACGGCGCCGAACAGGCCAACATCCTGAACCAGGAAGAGGCCGACGCGGCGATGAGCTATTCCTCCGACGCGCTGACCTTTCTCAACGAGAATCCGGACGAATACACCGCAAGCGTTCCGGTGGAGGGAACTTCGGCGTGGACCGACTGGTACTTCAAGGTCAGGGGAACCAGGCACGGCGAGCTTGCCGACCTGTTCCTCAACCACCTGTTGGAGAAGGACACCCAGGACCGGTTCCTCGCCAAGTCGCTGATCTTCGTCGCCCGCAAGGACGTGACGGTGCCGCCGCACTGGGCAGCGGGATATCCCAAGTCCAACGAAGACTACCAGAAGATGTTCCAGATCCTCACCATCGACGGCTGGACCAAGCTCGGCGCGGCGTGGAACGACATCGACGCGCGCTTCAAGAAGATCATCGAGATCACGACGGCGGGGTGAGCCTAGGTCTCGTCATGGCCGGCCATGACGGATGGTCGGTTGCGCGCGAGAACGAGGCATGGACAACACAACTCCCGCCCTTGAGCTCGATCGCATCCGGAGAACCTATGGCCCCGTCGTTGCCGTCGACGATCTTTCGCTGAGCCTGGCCAAAGGGGAGTTCCTGACGCTCCTCGGGCCATCGGGATCGGGTAAAACCTCCACCTTGCGGCTCATCGGCGGCTTCGAACGGCCGCTTTCGGGCGCCATCCGCATCAACGGCGAGCGCGTCGACCACCTGCCGCCCTACGCCCGCGACACAGCGACAATCTTCCAGTCGGGCGCGCTCTTTCCCCATAAGACCGTTGCCGAAAACATCGCCTACGGCCTGCGCATGCGCGGCGTCAACAAATCCGAAATCGCCGAGCAGGTGGGCAAGGCGCTCGACATCGTGCGGCTGTCCGGTTTCGAAGATCGCTATCCGGCGCAGTTGTCGGGCGGCCAGAAGCAGCGGGTCGCGCTTGCGCGCTCGATCGCGGTGAGGCCGGCGATCCTGCTCTTTGACGAGCCGCTCTCGGCGCTCGATCTGTCGCTCAGGCTGCAGCTTCGCGCGGAGATCAAACGGCTGCACGATGAACTCGGCTTCAGCGCCATCTATGTCACCCACGACCAGGGCGAAGCGATGGCCATGTCGAGCCGTGTCGCCGTCATGAACAAGGGCGCCATCGCCCAGATCGATACGCCGACCCGCATCTTCCATGAGCCGGCGAGCGAGTTCGTGTTCACCTTCATCGGCGAGTCCTGCTGTCTTCCGATCAGGAAGACGGCGAAAGCGCTTCAGGACCCGAACGGCAAGGCGATCGATCTTACGCTCGCCAGGCCGCTGGCGGTCGGGGAATGGCGGCTCTACGTGCGTCCGTCGCGGCTCAAAATCGGCAAGGAGGCGGACGCGGCGCCGAACCGCATCAGCGGCGAGATCGCCTTCAGCGAGTTTTTGGGCGACGTGTGGCGGCATCACGTCAGGGCGGGAGCGCTGGAGCTGTTCTGCGACTATGCGGGCGAGGAGAAATTCAAGACCGGCGATCCTGCCCGCCTGGGTTGGGACAGCGAGCACATGTCGGTGTTCCATTGACCGTCGCGGCCGCCGAGGCGGGGGTCCATGTCCAGGCGCGAAACAAGGCGCAGCGCACCGAGCGCCTGATGCCGTGGGCGCTGCTGTCGCCGGCACTGGTCATCGCCATCGTTTTCTTCGGCATCCCGATGCTGCTGATGCTGCGCATGAGCTTCAACGAGCACGCGCCGCAGCGTCTCTATGTGCCGGGCTTCACGCTCCGGCACTATGCGCAGCTCCTGACCGAG
This sequence comes from uncultured Alphaproteobacteria bacterium, assembly GCA_963780765.1. GTDB lineage: Bacteria > Pseudomonadota > Alphaproteobacteria > Rhizobiales > Aestuariivirgaceae > CAWHQZ01. Next base: position 145,825 of record CAWADI010000035.1, read on the forward strand.
GAGCGTTTCATCAACGCGATCTGGACGACCGTCAAGCTGTCGCTGCTGGCGTCGCTGGCGACTCTGGTCATCGGCTACGCTTTCGCGCTTCTGGTATGGCTGAAGCCGACGCGCTGGCGGCTCGCCTTCATCGGCCTGGCGCTGACGCCGCTGCTGATTTCCGAAATCTCGATCATCTTCGGCTGGTGGATGTTCTTCCCGAAGAACGGCCTTTTGTCGTTCGCGCTGACCTCCGCCGGCGTGCTCAGCGACAAGATCAGCCTCATGTACACGGAGTTTGCCGCTTTTGTCGGCCTCATCTACATCACGCTGCCGTTCTGCTTCTTCATCCTGTTGTCGATTTTCGATGCCATCGACCGGCGGCTGATCGAGGCGAGCGGAGATCTGGGCGCCCGGCCGACGACTACCTTCCTCGAAGTGCTGCTGCCGCTGACGCGGACCGGAATTCTGGTCGCCTTCGCGCAGTCGTTCATCTGGGCCATGGGCACCTATGCTACGCCGTCGGCGTTGGGCCCCGACACGCTTGTGGACCATCGGCTACCTGATCCAGGAGCAGATGCTCGGCAAGTCGAACTGGCCACTGGCGGCGGCGTTCTCGATGATCCTGGTGGTCGCGGTCGCTGTGGTCATGGTGTTCGTGCAAAGCCTCAATGCCAGGCGGACGTCGTTCCATGCCTAGTGCCGCGGCAGCGCAGGCGTCGACCGGCAGGCCGAGCCTGGAGCCGGTTCTCGTCCGCGCGGCGGGCTACGCGTTCACGGTGTTCATCGTCGGCTACATCCTGATCCCGATCCTGGTCACGCTGGTGATGTCGTTCAACGACGCCGCCCAGATCCGGTTTCCGATCAAGGTGTGGTCGCTGCGCTGGTATCGCGATTTCTTCGGCAGCGCGCAGTTCCTGGGCGCGCTGGTCAACAGCCTCGTGATCGCCATCGGCACTACCGTTCTCGCCACCACCGCCGGGATCCTCGCCGCCTGGTCGTTCGAGCGCTACGCGGTTCCGTTCAAGGGCGCCCTCTACCTCATCATCATGCTGCCGCTGTTCATGCCCGGCGTCGTGCTGGGTCTCGGGGTCGCCATCGCCTTCGGCGGCATCTCGATCGCCGGTTTCGAGCTCTATGGATCGCGGCCGCTGGTGATGATCGCCCACTCGCTGTGGGCGATGCCGCTCGTCTTCATGCTCATGGAAGCCACCTTCCGCACCATCGACCACCGCATCGTCGAGGCCTCCTATGACCTCGGTGGCAGGCCGCTCAGAACCTTCCTGGAAATCGTCGTGCCGGCGGTTTCGACCGGCGTCATTTCCTCGGCGCTGTTCGCATTCGTGATCTCGCTCAACGAGTTCGTCATGGCGCTGTTCCTGACCGACCGCGACACGCAGACCCTGCCGGTGTTGATGTGGCTGTCGCTGCGTTCGGCCGGCACCCCGCGGCTCGCCGTGGCCGCCGTCGTCCTCGCCTCGGCGGTGTTCCTGTGCCTCACCATCATCATGCTGTGGTACGTTCGCCAGCTCAAGAAAACGGCGCGGTGAAAGACGTCTGAACCCATCTGATGGGGAGTTGGCGATATGTGGGAAGATCCGCTGCTTTGGGTATTTGTTCTGCCGGGCCTGCTGTTGGGCGCGTATGCGCAGTCGCGGATCAAGGTCAACATGGCCAGGTATTCGCAAGTAAGTACTGAAGACGAAATCACCGGGGGCGAAGTGGCGCGCCGATTGCTGGATTCACAAGGCCTGCAGAACGTAGCAATTGAGACCACTCCGGGAATGCTGAGCGACCATTACGATCCTCGTTCCAAAGTCCTGAGACTAAGCCAGGGTGTATACTTTGCCCCGAGCGTAGCGGCAGCGGGGATTGCGGCACATGAAGCCGGACATGCGTTGCAGGATGCGGTGGATTACTTCCCGCTGGAAGCGCGAAGCTACATCGTGCCGCTGGTGCAACTTGCTTCGCAGATTGCTCCCTGGCTCTTTATCGCGGGAATGCTTCTGCAGATGTCCACTCTTGCCTGGACCGGCATCATTCTGTTTGGGGCGTCTTCCCTGTTTGCCTTGATCACGTTGCCGGTGGAATTCAATGCCAGTGCGCGAGCGCAGGAACTGCTGATCAGCCACGGCATTATCCGGGGCGAGGAGCAGATCGCCGGCGTGCAGAAGGTTCTGGGAGCTGCCGCCTGGACTTACGTGGCTGCAGCTGTTTCCGCAATCGGCAGCTGGCTTTTCTACGCCTTCGTCCTGTTTTCCCCGCGCTCCGGCGCTGGCCGTGGATGAGGCAATTAGATCTAGACCCTCGCCTGCGGATGCAGGCGGCGAAGTCCGAGCAGTGCTCGGTAAGTTCTTCATCGGATACGCGGCTCTCATCGACCACCACTTGAAGTGATCGCGGCGGATCATCGTCGTTGGGAGACGCGCCTATCGAAGGCCGAAAAACGCCAAAACCGCCAGGACGACGACGACGAGGCCGACGAGATAGATAATCTGGTTCATGGCACACCTTTCTCAGGGATCTCCGGGGACCCAATGAACGCAGAGATGAGCCAAAGGTTCCGTGAGCAGGGTGCGGGACCAGGCGGTGAGTACAAGACCTATCTGCTGCCGCCTATGCGGCCGCCGCGGCGCGACGACACGTTGGTATCGGGCTTGCCACGCCCTGATCCCGACTTGTTGCCGCCGCCACTTTCCTTGTTCACGGTAGCCCAGGCGCGGGACTTGGCCTCTTTTCTACTGACGCCCCGCTCCCGGTAACCTTCGGCAATGTGCTCGGCCTTGCGCTTCTGCTTGTCGGTGTAAGCGGACTTGTCGCCTCTTGGCATGATCGCCTCCATTTCCCCTGCAGAACACCGGAGGAGACAAATATTGTTCCCGTTCCGGTGGGAACCGAACGCCCGAAACATCGTTGACGTGGTGGAGATCCAGTACGCAAGGAGTTCGAGCCGATGCCCACCGCGCGTCAAGCCTACCATCCGTCCCGGAACATACGCACGGATACCCAACGGTTGATCGACGGGGCACTTGCCATGGCGTCCAGCTTCGCCGGGGCGCGGAAGGAAAGCGTTGCGATCAAGCTGCAGGAAGCAGCCGATGCGACCTACGACTTCGGACAGAGTCTCGATGATCTGCCGTACATGCGCGGTTACGTGGAAGAAGCGGCGCACGCGCTTGCCGGGTTGGGTGACTATATAGCGGATGTCGAGATCACCAATATGTTCGATGATCTGCAGACATTCGCCAGACGCCGACCGGCATTGGCGTTTGGCGCTGCGCTGCTGGCCGGTGTTGCGGCAAGCCGCCTCATGCAATCGGACGGGTCGGGACGCAGGAATCGCGTGCGCGGAGGCAAGCGAAGCGGGCGAAGGGTTCGCGGCCGGGCATGACCAACCATCAGAATGCCTCACGCTCCGAAACAGTAGAGGAAAGCACACCCGAACTGGTGCGCCTGGCGATGCACGACGCTGCAAAGCTGCTGCGGGCGGAAGGCCGGCTTCTGGCGGCCGAGATCGATGGCAATCTGCGCGGCCAGTTGTCGGCGATGATCGTGATGCTCGTGGCCGCTGGCCTGGCAATCACCGGGCTGGCGTTTGCCGGTGCGGCAATTGCGGCCTTTCTCGCCCCGCACGTAGGCGGCCCGGCGATTTCCTACGTGATCGTATCAGCAGCAAACCTTGCTCATCGCGCTGGTCATTTTCCTGATGGCCCGAAAACGGCTTTCCATTGCTGCCTTCGTCCCCACACGGTTTCTGCGCAGCCTCAACAAGACGAGCCTGAAGGTTGGGGAGAAGATCCATGGATAAGCTGGACCGGCTCGAGGCGGAAGCCAACCGGCGAAGTGCCGCTCTGGCAAGGGCAGCATCGCGTCTCGCACGCAGGTTTGCACCGCTCCAGCTGGCCGATGAGGCGTTAGGACGTCTCGGCCCCGCCACTCAGGTCGTGGAGCATGCCTCTCGCGTTGTGCAGCGTTATCCCCTAGTCGCCGCTGCATTTGCAGCCAGCGCCGCATTTCTCGGCTGGCAGCTTCTGCGCAGCGCCAGCTTCAACCATCACTTGGCTCCCCGTAGCAAAGTGTCGATCCGCCGGCCGGGCAACCGTTCCGGGCGCAAGCTCATGCCCGCCGGCTCCATGCACCCAAATGAAGGAGCAGAAACATGAAATCCTCCAGACAAGGCAAGTCGGGTTCCCGATCCTCGCGCAACACCCGCGCCAGAAACGGCCGCTATTCCCTCGCCAGCAACCTCAACGGCCTCGGAAACAGCGCGCAACAGGCGCTGCGCGCTGGTCGCCAGGCAGTAAGCTCGGCATATGGCGTGGCGAGCGGCCTGTCGCGGTCGCTGCCAAGAGCCAGGGACATGGTTCCGCACACGCCGCTGCAACCTGCAGCGGATGGTCGACAACAATCCACTCCTCATCGGCGTGATCGGCGTGGGCGTCGGACTGCTTCTTGGAGCATTGATGCCCACGAGTACGGCCATCTTCCCGGAACGGCGAGCGCCGGCGAGGAAAAGCAGCCGGATGCGCCGGGCGGGAGCCGCCAAGCGCAGCCGTTCAGCAAGGCGGCCGGGAAAGCAGCGCTCATCGGCTCAGACTGGCAACACCAGCCAGCCGGCAGCGACGGGCCGCTAGCCGCGAGCGAAAGCTTATACAAACGAGCGTGATCGCCGGGCTCCGCCTGATCGAGCCCGAGGGAACCTCAGTTCACGAAATCGCTGCGCCGATCGGTGATGCGCTCGTAGAACGGGCGCAGCGTCAGCCAGCCGTGCCGGTCGACCTTCTCCAGGCACTTGGCGAGCGCACGCTTGGTGGCCGGTCCTTCGCCAGACGCAAGGTGGCGGATCAGGGTCTCGTGGAAAGCGGCGAGCTCCCAGAAATCGGGCGAAGCGGCGAGCTCCCGGTCGCCGACCAGCACGTAGAGCCGCTGGCGGGCGCTCTTGCCCTTCAGCTCGAGATGACCTGCCTCGAGCATCGCCATCTCCTGGAGAGCCGAGGCGGAAGACTCTGAAACAACGATGTCATGGCCCAGGTGCTTGGAGGCGCTTTCGATGCGGGCGGCGACGTTGACGGCGTCGCCGACGGCGGAGTAGTTGAAGCGTGTCTCGGCACCCATATTGCCGACGCAGGCAAGTCCGGTGTTGATGCCGATGCCGATGCCGATTTCGGCGGAGTCGGCGAGCCGCCACTTGAGATTGAAGGCGTCTTCGGCATTCAGCTTCCGCAGCGCCGCGCGCATCTCGAGCGCGGCCAGAGCGGCGCGCCTGGCATGGTCGGGCACGTCGACGGGAGCGTTCCAGAACGCCATGATGGAGTCGCCGATGAACTTGTCGAGCGTGCCCTCTTCCTTGATGATCGGCCGGCTGAGCTCGTTCAGAAGCTTGTTCATCAAGTCGACCACCTCGGTTGGACTCAAAACCTCGCTGATCGAGGTGAAGCCGCGCACATCCATGAACATGAGCGTCAGCTGGCGTTCGTCGCCGCCGAGCTTGAGGGCATCGGGCGTCGCTTCGATGCGCTGGAGGAGCGAGGGCGCCAGATACTGGGAAAAAGCCCGTCTGATGGTCCGCCGCTCGCGGTCGCTGACGAGAAAGCGGAAGGACGTCATCGCGAACAACGTGGCGAGCGCGCTCGCCACCGGCATGGTCGGATCGATGAGAAACTGGTTGTAGCGGAAGGCAGCCCAGGAAGCGGCGGCTGCTGCCAACGCGATTGCCGCGCCGGCCACCAGGCTCATCAGAGGGCCGACCGTGCTGGCGATGACGATGACCAATATGCCCAGCGCTACCAGCAGCGCGATCTCGAGCCCGTCCGCCCAGTCGGGGCGCGACAGGAAGGTCGAGGACAATATCTGCTCCACCGCCTGGGCATGGATGGATACGCCGGGCACGGCATCGCCAAGCGACGTGGTGCGGATGTCGAGCAGTCCCGCCGATGAGGTGCCGACGAATACGATGTGATTTTCAATCTTGCTGCGCGTCGCAGGCGCTTCGTAGTCCTCGAGGATCGTCTTCACCGAGACGTAGCGGTCGGGCCGTTCCTGGGCATAATACATCCACAGTCCGCCGCTCGCCGTAGTCTTGACCTCGACGTCGCCGACCCGCACGGAGGCGATCGAGCCTTCGACCTCGGGAGCGTTGGTGACAAGGTAGGTCGAGGCACCTTGCGCCACGCGCAGCGCCTCGAGCGCCAGGGAGGGATAGAGCGTCTGCCCGTCGCTCACCAGCATCGGCACGAGGCGGACCACCGAGGTGGCGCGCGGGTCGAAGCTGACGGTGCCGATGCCGGCGGCCGCCTCCTGAAGCGGCTGGAGAAGCGGCGTGATACGAAGAAACTGTGGCGGCGCCGACACCGGGCTTTCGCCGGTCGAGGCGAAACCTGCCTTGAGCGCCGGCTTTTCGCTGGTCCCCGCGCGGCGCCATGGCGAAGCCGAAGATGACCGGCTTGCCCTTGACGGCCGCGGCGAACAGGGCATCGCTGTCGGGCAGCGCCATGCCGGCCGCCAGGCCGCCCGTTTTCTGCAGATAGTCGCGAATCGTCGGCTCCCGGACGATTTCGGCCGGCGACAGACGGTCGGGTTCGGCGAACAGCACATCGAACACGATGGCGCTGGCGCCCAGTCCCGACAGTCGCTCGACAAGCTCGGCCAGCCGGGTGCGCGGCCATGGCCACTGGCCGTAGGCCCTCAGGGAATCCTCGTCGATGTCGACGATGCGGACCGGCGCCTCGATGTACTCGCGCGGCGACAGGCGCTGGAACTGATCAAAGGCGGTCTCGCGGATGGTCCTGACGATGAACGGGTCCCACCATCGGAGGGCGACGAATGCCGCTGATGACTGCAAGCCCGAGGATGATGGAATAGATGCGGGACTTCTTCACGCGATGAACTCCATGCCTTCCCTGGCGAACATGGTCTTCGCGCGCCGGCCGGCCGCATCCTTTTCGATTTCGGCGAGCACCCGGTCGCTGCGTCCGGGAAAGTGATGATAGAGCATCAGCTTCTTTACCGCCGCCGCATCGGCGAGTCTTACCGCTTCTTGCCACGTTGAATGGCCGAAGCCACGGTAGCAGGCATATTCCTCGTCGGTGTACATCGAATCGTAGATGACGACATCGGATCCGCCGACGAAGCCAACCAGCGCGGGATCAGGCCCGCCTTCGCGGTGCTCGACATCGCTGATGTAGCAGGCCGACTTGGTGCCGAAGCGGATGCGGTAGCCGACGGCGCCTCCGGGATGGTTCAACGGAGCGGTTGCGGCACTGATCCCGTCGCCGAGGTCAAGCAGGTCGCCGGCGGCGAAGTCGCGGTAGGTGACGGAGGCTCGAAATGCCGACGGGTTGACCGGAAAGAAGGGCGGGCGCAGGAAGTCGGCAATCATGTCGCGGGTCGCATTGGCTCCCGGCCGGTGTCCGGACCAGAACCGGATGGCGTGGCCTTGCGTGTACGCAGGGGTGAAGAAAGGCAGGCCCTCGATGTGATCGAAGTGGCAATGGCTGAACAGGAGGTCGACGGATGTTTCCGACCGCGCCACCAGCGCGTCGCCCAGCGCGCGGATGCCGGAGCCTGCGTCGATGATGATGGTTCGGCGGGCGCAGGTGATCTCGACGCAGGCAGTGTTTCCGCCAAAGGCCATCGTATCGGGCCCGGGAGATGGGATGCTGCCGCGCACGCCCCAAAACCTCAGGCGCAACTGTTCCGGTCCGATCGCCAATAGCTGATACCGTCGATTCGCTGGGCCCTCTGGTCCAACAGTAGCGGTTCTGAAGGCACCCGCCAACCGTCACGCAAGCAACGCTCACAGCGGTCTTGGGGACGCGTAAACGAGCGGATTCCAAGGGCTTTCGCGGGTGGACGGTCGTCCGGCGCCATGCCAATGTCGGGCGCGTGACGCATCTGATCGTTCAGCCCGCGGGAAGGCTGTTTTCCCCCAGCAATCTGCTTCCCAGCCTCGTGTCGGGCATGCTGTGCGGCATCGTCATCATCGTCGCCGCCGCCTCCCAGGCGGCCTTTATCTTCACCGGTCCGCTCGATGTTCACCTGCCGGCAGGCATCGGCATCGCGCTGTTCGCCAGCGCGGTCGTGGCGGCGGTGATCGCGCTGCTACTCGAGCGTGCCGGGAATGATCGGCGCTCCGCAGGAAGTGCCGCTCGCTTCGCTGGCCATCATCGCAGCGGCGGTGTCCGAAGCGCTCGCGGCCAGCGCCGGCGAACATGAAGTCCTGGTGACAGTTGTTGCGGCGATCGGCGTGGCGAGCGTGCTTGCCGGCGTTTCCTTCTATCTCATGGGCCACTTCCGGCTCGGCCGCCTCATTCGGTTCATACCCGTTTCCCGTCATCGCCGGGTTTCTGGCCGGCACCGGCTGGCTTATCGTCCGCGGCTCGATCGGCGTCATCGCCGGCGATGCCGACGTCCTCTCCGACCTGGAAGCCCTGCGCCAGACCCATATCCTGCTCAAGCTCGCGCTGGCGATCGGCTTCATTGCCCTTATTTCGTTTCTGTCGCAGCGGACGCATTCGAGCATCGCGCTCTCGACCACGGTGATTGCCGCCACCATTCTTTTCCACCTGGCGTCGTTCATTACCCAGACGCCGTTCGATGATCTGCGGGACACGGGCTGGGTGATCGATCTGCTCGGCGATCGCCCGAGTCTCTGGCCGCCGCTGGAACTCGCCGACCTCGCGTTCATCCGCTGGCCGGCCATCGCCGGACAGTGGCTCAACATCCTGTCCCTGATCGCGCTTTCAAGCCTCGCCGTGCTCATGCACGCAAGCGGCCTCGAGCTCGCGCTTGCACCGCGATATCGATCTCGACAAGGAACTGAGGGTGGCCGGCTCGGCGAACGTGATCTCCGGCCTGGGCGGCGGCCTGACGGGCTTCCAGACACTCGGGCTTACGCTGCTCGGTCACCGCCTCGGCGGCCTCGACCGGCTGGTCGGCATCATCGTGGCGGTCATGTGCGTGGTCTTCCTCACCGTCGGCGCCACCTTCCTGACCTTCGTGCCGAAGCCGCTGTTCGGGGCGCTGCTGCTGTGGGTGGGTGCAAGCCTCATCCTCGACTGGCTCATCCTGACCTTCCGGCGGGTCACTGCCGCCGAATACGGAATCATCTGTGCAATCCTGCTGATCATCGTGTTCGTTGGGCTGTTGCCGGGAATTCTGTTCGGCATCATCGCCGGCCTGTTCCTGTTCGTCGTCGACTACAGCAAGATCGATGTCGTCAAGAATGCGCTCACCGGCGCCGAGTTCCACTCCAATGTCGACCGCTCCGAGGAGCGCCGCCAGTTTCTCGAGAAACACGGCGCTGCCATTCTCATCTATCGCCTGCAGGGTTTCGTGTTCTTCGGCACCGCCGACCGGTTTCGCGAACAGGTAGTGGAGCGCCTGCAGGAGCCTGGCGAGCGGCCGGTGGACTATCTCGTCATCGACTTCTGGCGCGTTACCGGCGTCGATACCTCCGCCGTCGTGAGCTTTCGCAAGCTGGCGCACTTTACCCGCCAACGCGAGGTGGCGATCGTGCTTACGGGCCTCAACGCCGAGACCCAGCAGGCCTTCGAACGATCGGGACTGGGCCCGGATGCGGAACGGCTGCTGCTGTCGTTTGCCGACCTCGATCGCGGCGTCGAGTGGTGCGAGGACCAGCTGCTTGCGCAGGCTCAGCGACGGCGGCGAGGGTGCTGACTACTCGATCACCGATGAACTCGCCCAGCTGGTGGACGACCGCAAGCTTGCCGCCAAGCTCGCGGGCTATATGCAGCGCAGCGAGTTCGAGCCGTTCGCGGTGATGATCGAGCAGGACTCACCATCGGAGGAGATGTATTTCATCGAGTCCGGCCAGGCGACGGTGGAGCTCAGGGGACCTGGCGATACGCGCATCCGGCTGAAGACGCTGGGACCGGGGGCCATCGTGGGTGAAATCGCGTTCTACCTCGGGGGCACCAGGACGGCCTCGGTCGTGGCGCGCAGCAAGGTAGTGGTTTGGCAGTTCAGCCGCACCGCCCTTGCCAAAGCTGCAGCGGGAAGCTCCCGAGGTCGCAGTCGCATTCCACAAGGGAATGGCTTCCATGCTCGCCGGCCGGCTGTCGAGCACCAACCGGCTGGTGCAGTTCCTGATGAACTAGAGCACGTTCCGGAAAAGTGTACACACTTTTCCGACAAGAACGTGCTCCAAGTATTTGATCCAGCGCATTTTCTTATCGGCGAAGTGATTCCACTCGCCGGAAATGTGAGAGGCGGACGCGAGGCTTGCTTGGCGCAATCCTGAAAGTGCGATAGTAAGCGGCGATGACGCTCGCCATCCCGACCATCGGCGATATCGAGGCGGCCCAGCGGCGGCTGGCGGGCAAGGCCGTCCTGACCCCGCTGATCGAGTTGCAGACGCTCAACGAGGTGGCGGGAGCGCGCGTGCTGCTCAAGGCGGAATGCCTGCAGCGCACCGGCTCGTTCAAATTTCGCGGCGCCTGGAACCGGATTTCGCAACTGGGCCCGGAGATGCGGAAGGGTGGGGTCGTCGCCTATTCGTCCGGCAACCATGCCCAGGGAGTGGCGGCGGCGGCCCGGATCAGAAACTTTCCGGCGCTCATCGTGATGCCTGCGGACACGCCGCTCATCAAGCAGAACAACACCCGTCAGCTCGGCGCCGACACCGTCCTCTATGACCGCGCCAGGGACTCGCGCGAAGCGATCGCGCTGGCGATCTGCAAGGAGCGCGGCGCCGTCCTGGTGCCGCCTTTCGAGGATACCGACGTCATTGCCGGACAGGGCACGGCAGGCCTCGAAATCGCCGCTCAGTCGGAGGCGATCGGCGCCGTGCCCGACGTCGTGCTGGTGCCGGCCAGCGGCGGCGGTCTGAGCTCGGGAATCGCACTGGCGAGCGAGGCGATGCTGCCCCGCGCGGAAGTCTACTGCGTCGAGCCGGAAGGATTCGACGACTATGCGCGCTCGTTGCGTTCCGGAAAGCGCGAACACAACGAGAAGGCCGCGGGCGGGCTGTGCGACGCGCTCGATGAGCCAGGAGCCCGGCGCGACCACGTTCGCGATCAACTACCGTCGGCTCAAGGGTGGGCTGGTGGTGACCGAGGCGGAGGTCAGGCGCGCCATGCGCTTCGCCTTCAACGTTTTGAAACTCGTCGTCGAGCCCGGAGGCTCGGTCGCGCTTGCGGCCATCCTGGCGGGAAAAATCGAAACCCGCGGGCGCACTGTCGCCGCCGTGCTGTCCGGCGGGAACGTCGATGCAGGATCGTTTGTGTCCGTCCTGAGCGAGGCCGACTAAGGCTTGACAAAGGGGCTGGTGGTGCCAAAGTTAAGGGTGATGGCTGGTCCCGCCCTTTACAATTGAGAGGCGCGCAGTAGATCGCCATCGCAGGGACCAACGGCTAAAGGAGGTTCGATGACTCCACCGTACAGTCTTGACGACCCCGCACAACAGGACGGGGTCGCGGCCCGAACCTAGTATTGCGTATCTGACGGGTCGACCAACCTAAAAACTGAATCAGAATTCAATCGAGATCTGCTCAGCAGGTCCGAAGCGAAGTGTTCGGGCAACCGGACAGGATCAAAACGACAAAAGAGCCCCGCTGCACCGCTCAAGGTCCGGGGCTCGATTATTTCCTGCGCGCCGCGCGGGCAGTTTGCGAGCCGGCAAGCGCTCAAGGGCGTGCAACCGAAGCCGGCTGGCCAGCGTACCTTGATCGTCCGCGCTCCTGCGGATGTCCACAAGGAGACCCCTCATGAAAAAGATGCCCTGCTTTCAGTACCTGGCTGCCGCGTCATTCCTGGCTGTGGCTGTCGGCGCTGGCCACGTCGCCGCCGCCGACAATCCCATGGTCGGCGGGGCGCCCATGTTTGCCAACAAGAACATCGTCGAGAACGCCGTCAACTCCAAGGACCATACGACCCTGGTCGCCGCGGTGAAGGCGGCGGGCCTCGTCGATACGCTGTCGGGAGCCGGGCCGTTTACCGTCTTCGCCCCGACCAACGATGCCTTCGCCGCGCTTCCAGCCGGAACCGTCGATACGCTTCTCAAACCCGAGAACAAGGATCAGCTGACGAAAATACTCACCTGCCATGTGGTGGCGGCCGACGCGATGTCCGATGCCATCAAGAAGATGGTGATGGATGACGGCGGGGCGCACAAGGTCAAGACCGTGGGTGGCTGCGAATTCACAGTCAAGGCCGATGGCGACAAGATCATGATCGAAGACGAGGCGGGCGGGGTCGCCAACGTCACGATCGCCGACGTCGACCAGTCGAACGGCGTTATTCACGTCATCGACAAGGTCCTGCTGCCGAAATCGTAAACCTCACAACCGCCAGCAACGGCATGGCCGGCCCACAACCGGCCATGCCTACAGGCTCGCGACGGAGGCGTCCTCGCCGAGCAGAGGAATGTCACCCGTTGAATTGCGGATCACCACGACGCGGGTGCCGGGTGGGTTCGCCGGTGCCGGCGCGACATCCGGGACAGGGGTCGCCGACGGCGCGAACATGGGTCGCGCGAAGATGTCTTCATCAGGCTTGAAGTATTTCAGATGGTCCGGGCGCAACGTCCGGGCGGCTTCCGCCGCCGGCATCCTGGGCTTCGGGACATGCCCCTTCAAACGCTGTTCCATGTGGCCAAGTGCGCCGGCCGCCCTGGCGCGCTCAGCCAGCACTTCCTGCTGGTAGGCGACGGTCAGGAGCTTTGCCGCCTCGCGCTCGAGTGCCGCGGTTTCGGCCTCGACGCCTTCCGCGGCGCGCAGGGACACCGAGATCGATTCCAGCGCCGCCGGCGAATCATGAACGTCACTCGCGACCGCCTGGGCGCTGATCGGCAGAAAGTCAAAAGCATCGACGCCTTTTGGAATGGCGCCGCCACCGTGGAGCCCGAGGGCCGGCGTTAACGCCGACTTCGAGCCGCCGCAGCGCGGCCAGCAGGGTGTCGGTCTCGGAGGCGCGAATGTGGCGTTCGTGCTCGCGGAGAAACCAGCGGCCGCGCGGAGTTTCCATGACAGCCGCAACGATCGCTTCATAGTCCAACGCATCCTCCGGCACGCCGGTCATCCGGCTCATACGGACCCATCGTTTGTCGCCAACGTGTACGCACCTCGGCATGCTGAGCCGATTATTCTGGAAACTGGTTAGTGAATGGTTTAGCGCCGGCGCGATGGGGGGCCGCCACTTCAGCGTTCGGATATCGCTTTTCTACGTGGCGTCGTTTCTGGTGCTGGGCATTTTCGTGCCCTACTTCCCCGTTTGGCTTGAGGCCCGGGGCCTCTCAAACCGGGAGATCGGCATCGCCACGGCCGCACCGATGCTGGCGAGAATTGTCATCGTCCCGGCCATGACACTCACTGCCGACCGAATTGGCAACCGGCGGCTGGTCGTCGGGGCGTGTTCGCTTGCTGCGCTTGCTGCGCTCGGCATCATGCCGGCCGCGTCGGGGTTCCTGTCCCTGGTTGTTCTCTCCGTGCTCTATACCGGGGCCATGACGCCGGTAACGCCCATCGTGGAGTCAATCGCCATGGAAGGCGCGGCGCGCCTGGCGATCGACTATGGGCGCATGCGCCTGTGGGGCTCGCTGGCGTTCATGGGCGGCAGCATCGGCGCCGGCGCACTACTGGACGATGTTACGGCAGAAGGCGTGATCTGGCTCATGGTAGCCGCCTGCGCGATCATGGTTCTCGCCGTCGCCCTGCTGCCCGGCCCGTCGCGAGCCGGGAGCCCTTCGCAGGCAGACGTGAGCGCGCTGGCAAGAGTTGGCATGGCGCTCTTGGCAGCCCCGCAGTTTTTGCTGTTCGCCGCCGCTGCAGGAACGGTCATGTCCAGCCACGCGGTGTTTTATGCCTTCGGCTCCGTGCATTGGCGCAGCGTCGGCTTCCAGGGTTCGACCATCGGGCTCCTGTGGGCGACAGGCGTGGCTGCCGAAGTGGCGCTGTTCGCTTTCGGCACCAGGTTTATCGCGCGCGTTCCGGCCGCACTTCTGTTGCTGGCGGGTGCGCTGGGTGGATTCGTCCGCTGGGCGGTCACCGCGGCCGATCCGCCGCTCTTCGTGCTTTTGCCGCTGCAGACGCTTCACGCCTTGAGTTTTGCGGCGACCCATCTCGGCGCCATGAAGTTCCTGCAGTCGGCGGTGCCGGCAAACGTCGCGAATTTCGGGCAAGGCCTTTATTCGGCAGTGGTGTCAGGCATCTTCATGGGCATCGCGCTCTTTGCCGCAGGACCGCTCTACGCCGCACTTGCCGGGCAGGCCTATATGGTCATGGCCTTGCTGTGCGCTGCCGGCGCCTTGTTCGCAATCGGGCTACATCGGCGCTGGAAGGGTGAACGTCTTTGCTAGGCGTGGACTTTATGGGAAGCCGTTCAATCATCGCAATCCGAACCAGAGGATAGAACACATGCTCGCAGATCCTGTTGAAAAGATCGCATTGGGCAACACAGGCATCACCGTTAGCAGGATTTGTTTTGGGACATCAGCCCTTGGGCATATGCCGGACACTTATGGCTATGCTGTGGATGCAGACAGGGCACGAGAAACGGTGCGCGCAATTTTTGCGAGCCCGGTCAATTTTCTGGATACGTCGCGCAACTACGGTTTCGGTCGCAGTGAGGAGCGGATTGGCGACGTTATCCGCGAGCTTGGCGGGCTTCCTCATGGTTTCGTCATCTCGACCAAGCTGGATCGCGACATGGCAACCAACCGCTTCGATGCGGCGCGCGCCCGGCGATCACTGGAGGAGAGCCTTACAGCGTTAAACGTGGACCGCGTTCAACTCCTCCATCTGCACGATCCCGAGCACGCAGCCTCGCTTTCAGATATTACGGGCCCTGCCGGAGCGCTCGCCGAACTCTTTCGCATGAAGGAGCAGGGGCTCGCCCAGTCAGTCGGACTGGCCGCCGGCAAAGTGGACGTCATGATGCCCATCCTGCGGGACTGGGACTTTGACGCCCTGATCACGCACAATCGGTTCACGCTTGTTAACCGCAATGCCGAAGCAATGGCGGACTACGCTCACAAGAAGGGGATCGCCGTCCTGAATGCGGCACCGTACAGCGGCGGTGTCCTGGCCAAGGGTTCAACCAAATATCAGCGCTACGTCTATCAGGATGCATCCTCGGCAATGCTGGAACCAATCAGAAAAATCGAAGAGCTATGCGCCAGATTTGGCGTTCCACCGGGTGCCGCTGCCCTGCAGTTTTCGTTGCGTGACCGGCGGGTCACGTTGACGATCTGCGGGATAAGCAACATAGAGCGCATCAAGGAAACCCTGGCTTGGGCGGCCTATCCCATTCCGGACGCCCTCTGGACTGAATTGATGGCCCTTCCGTTCGAAACGGGCGATCCGGAGGCGTCTCGCACCTACCGGCCAGGATAACTGCGGTATCTGGTCCCTTTACTCAACTTTAGTCGGCTTTGGCGGCAATCGATTCGTGTGGATGACGCAGATCGCCGCGCTTATTGCGTCGGCGCACGTAGTTGATCACAGCGTCCGGTCTCTCATACTTCACCTTGAGGGCGGCGAGCAGCGCATCCTCCGCTGCCACCGTCACGCTCTCTCGCTTGCCAGCGATGTTCATGCCGACGGTGAATTCGAGCATCATAATGCTTCTTTGCCGCTTCAACCAAATCGAAACGAAACATAAACGAACAAGCGTCAGGTGAAAAGCCTGAGGGACGAGAGCCGGGCTGCTGCATAGGTTCGCCAGCAGACAGGAAAGGAATTGGCGAAGGCATGACGACGTTGTGCAGATACGGTCGTCCAGGACCTGGAGAGCCCGTTAGGGTCATCGCATCCTTGAATGCGAGGGTTAGTTCCGTTCTCGCACCAATGCCCGCGATCGCCGGCTAGCCGAAGAGCGCCCGATAGGCGGCGATCCCCAATGCCAGGCCGCCCACCGTGATGGTGAGCGGCCGGCGCGGGGCGTGCTTCGACAGATAGCCGCCAAAGGCCGCGGCGGGCAGGCCGCCGAGCACGAGGCCCGCCACCGGCAGCGCCACGGTGCGCCAATCCGACCCGCCGTGCCAGAGCCCGACGGCGAAAGCCACGAGGAAGGCCGAGAAAACGGCGATGCTCACCACGAATTCCGAGAAGTTCGACGAGCCGATGGCATAGCGCGGCTCGGTGCCGGAGCCCAGCAGGCCGGTGGTGACGATCGGGCCCCAGCTGCCGCCGATGCCCTCGATCAGACCGCCGACCAGCCCGATGGTACGGGCCCGCTCGCCGCGGATGAGGCGCGGGGCGTAGTTCATGAAGCCACGATAGACGATCAGCACCCCGATGAAGGCAAGGTAAGCGTTCACTAGGTAGGCCAGCATCGCCCCTTTGAGGCTGGTCAGCAGCAGCGCCCCGGCGGTGCCGCCGGCGGCGCCGAAAAGGCAGAGCTTGCGGGCGATCGTCCAGTTAATGTTGCGGTTGTAGGCGTGCGACAGCGCCGCCGTACCGGTCGTCGGCAGCTTGGCGGCGTTTACGCTCGCCGAGGCGAGCGCCGGCGGAATGCCCTGGGCAAGCAGGATGGAAGAGGAGATGACACCGAAACCCATGCCGAGGGCGCCATCGATCAGTTGCGCAAGGAATCCAACTAGGGCGAACGCCAGGAAATCGTGCAGCCTCTCATCCCCCGTGTTGAGCCGATGGATACACCCTGGATGAACACCTACTTGCCCCGAGTGGTCTCAGCCAGTACCACGAAGCAGAGCGGTGAAAAGGTGCTGCATGCCGCAGGCATCGACTTTCGCAAACCATCTGCCTGCGAACCCTGTTCACTTCCTTCCATGGCCGGCGGGGCTTGAAACATGCGTTGCTGCAGACGGCCGATGCCACGCGAACAACGTGACACGGGCGTGCCTCTCCCTCATCGGCGACAAGCGCCACCATGACGATACTGAAAATGATAACAGCGCTTCGGTTCATGGGCTTTTTCTGCCGATGACAGGCTTTCGCAGTTGGAGATCACCGGACGCGCCCAATCGGCATCGGCTCGCCGTTTAGTGACCAGTGTATTCCGCATTCGCTTTTTACCCGCCCCGGCCAACGTCCGGCGCGCGGGTCGTCGGCAGTTCCGCCCCTTGCGGTGCAGGGTGCGCAGCCGATCGAGCGGTAACCCTGTTTGACGAGCGGGTGGCGTGGAAGATCGTAACGGTCCAGATAGGTTTCGATGTCCTCGGCAGTGAAACGGGCCAACGGTTCGACCTTGAGGCGACCATCGAGCACCTGGAGAACCGGGATGTTGGAACGCAGCCCGCCATGGGCGCGCTTGCGTCCAGAAATCCAGGCATCGAAACCTTCGAGCGCGCGTTCGAGCGGTTCGACCTTCCGGATCCGGCAGCACAAGTCAGGATCATGCTTGCATGCAGCGATCCGTCCGCATCGAGCCGTCGCACCGAAGCCGGCGTCGGGCAGGATGATGCGGACATCAGTCAAGTCCCAGCCGGTCGATGAGTCTGCGAACGGTAGGCAATGGTTTCCCAGAACAGCTTTTCGGTGTCGAGGGAGATGACGGGAACCGAGCGGTCGATCTGTGCGACCATGTGCAGGAGCACGGCCGATTCGGCTCCGAATGAAGAGACCAGAGCAATGCGGCCGCGAAATTCGTGCTCGATCAGCGGCGCGAGAACGTCAGCGCCATCCAAGGTCTCCATTTCGTTGATGATCGACTTAAACACGCTTGGTCACCCCGCCGGTGGTTGCTCGAACCAGGGTTCTGCTTCGCGATAAGGGGCTTTCTGCACACCTGCTTCCGCCCCGGCAGACGGCAATACCGGCAAGCAAGTGGCGGACCGCTCAGCGGCTTCATCCGGACGCGGTACGTCCCGGCTCTGCCGGACATCAGAGCGCGGCGCGATCTCAACGCCGCCAGTGGATTCAGAATGCAGCTCATAGCTTGCCAACGAAGTCGAAGATCGCCTGTTGATCGGCATCGCCGAGGTCGAAGAAGCGGTCGCGCACGATCTGGCCTTCGCCGCCGTGAGCCAGAATCGCGTCGCGCAGTTTGGGCGCGGCCATCATGGAGGTAGCGCTGTCGCAGGTGGAGCCCGACGAGCGGCGTCGTGCGCCAATCGGCTCCGAAGGCATCGCCCTGAACGATCTTGTCGTCGAGCGCCGGCCCCATGTCGTGGAGGAGCAGGTCCGAGTAGAGCGTCACCTCGCCATTCCGGCCGTCGAGCGCCGGCACATGGCACTTGGCGCAGCCGATCTGTGAGAACAGGCGGCCGCCGACGCTGCCGAGCATGATGCCCTCGCGCGACGAGGGAGCAGCGTTTCCGGCCGGCGAGAGACAGGTTACCAGCCCATAGGTGAGGAAAGAGGACAAGAGAAGTCCGGCCAACCCCGCTCCGGTCAGGCGCCAAGCGCCTCCGGCTTCGCCAAAGCGGTTGACGCGAGTAGTGAGGCCCAGCGCGACCATGACCATCAGGAAGAGGAACTGATCCACATCGAGGATGATCTGGCGCAGCTGCGGATGGAGCGTGAACTCCGAGTTCAGCAGCACCACACCGGCGAACCCAACGATGAACCAGGGAAAGCAGAGCAGGCGTCGATTTCACCGCCGCACCACGACGCCGTTCCAGCACACCGAGCACGAGGACGAGCGGGATAAGCATCAGCACCTTGCCGAGCTTGACCAGGGTCGCCGTATTGAGCGCCCCTTCGGAGACGGCGAAGGAAGCGCCATAAACCTGGGCCAGCTCGTAGATGCTGGCGCCGACGAACACGCCGTAGAGCCGGTCGTCGAAATCGGGGAGCCACCCGTCCATGAACGCAACAGGGTAGAGGAGCAGCGCCGCCGTGCCGCTCAAGGTGATCAGGGCAATCGCAATCCCCGCACTCTGGTCGCGGGCGCGGGTCAGGGCCGCGACCGAGAGAATTGCCGCTGCGCCGCACACCGCACTACCGACCGCGATTAGTAGGGCTAGCTCGTTGTCGAGCTTGAAGATCCGCCGCGCCACGAAGCGCAGGCCCACCAGCACGACGACGAGCTCGGTTGCGGCCACCGCGAGCGGCACCACGCCTAGATCGAGGAGCAGCTGCGTGGTGATGCGAAAGCCCACCAGCACCACGGCGAGGCGCAGCAGGTAGCGTTTGGTGAAATCGAAGCCCGGCCGCAGCCCGTCCGGATAGGCAAAGCTGTTGCCGATCAGCAAACCGAACAGCATCGCCACCAGCACGGGATTGCGCGCCAAGGGCTCGCCGAGCCCGCCGGCGATCCACCCGGCGGCAAGCGCCAGCATGACGGTCACCGCGACGCCTGGCAGCACGGTTCGTGCGATGCCGGGTGCGCCGGAGACCGGGACGGCAATGCTCACGGCAACTCTCCGCTCGGAACGCGAAGCGTGCGCAGGTAGGCGGCCACCGCGCGCACCAGGCTGCCATCGTCCTCGATCGGCCGCGAGCCCCGGTGCGGCTGAGGGGCAAGTGCGCTGCTGACGCCGATCTCGTTGACGAAGGCTTCGCCCACCATCTCGTCGAGGGTCGCGATATGGGCCTTCCAGCCATAGCGGCCGACTCGCTGCTCGCCGTCCGCCCCCACCACAATGTGCGCGCGGCCCTTGATGCCGTCGCCTTTGCTCACCGCGTGCGCCTCGATCACGCTGTCCGGAATCTCATCGAGCTCTCCGCTCACATAAAGAGGAAGCGGCATGCGCAGCGAGGTGACGTTCGCCTGGCGCGGAAGTGCGGCAGGGAGCGCGTCATGTTCGCCCAATTCGCGCGTCGAATAGCGTCGCGCAACCGGGCTGTTCGGATGATCGATCGGCACGACCCGGCCGGTAACCGGATCCATGCGCGCGACGCGCCGCACGAAATGCTCCTCGCGAACGCTGGCGCCGCCGGGGCCAGGGTGACAGGCCACGCATGAATTCTCATTGAAGAGCGGGCCAAGACCGGTCTCCGGTGCGAACTCCTGCTGGAACACTCTGCTGCCGACGTGTGCCAGGCCGGCATTCACCACCGCGTCGGCGCGGGACGGTGCGCGACTAAAGGAACCGTGCTCATCGAAAGCACTGACCTCGATGAGCGCGCCGGCG
Source organism: uncultured Alphaproteobacteria bacterium (assembly GCA_963780765.1). Lineage (GTDB taxonomy): Bacteria > Pseudomonadota > Alphaproteobacteria > Rhizobiales > Aestuariivirgaceae > CAWHQZ01. Next base: position 165,800 of record CAWADI010000035.1, read on the forward strand.
TGGCCCTTGAAGCCCGGCAATTCGCCCTGGATCGTAAGCCACAGGCGCTGCGCATCGGCCGACACGGCGATGGCTCGGACGCGATCCGGGCCCAGCACGCCAAGCCCTGGCAGTTCGATCTCGGCACGAGCGATCAACCGGCCGCCCTGGCCAATTCGCACCAGGGAGCCGTCACCACGGTTGGCGACATACAGATCCGATCCACCGGCCAGGGTCGTGTGACTCGCAAAGTGCGGATTGGCGATTTCGGGCTGCGCGGCCGCGATATCGACCGGTTGCTTCAGAGCCGGGAGGGCGATAACGCTGGTGCGCGCGAGCGTGAAGTGCCGGCGGTCGTCCTCGAGATGCAGCAGCACCAGGCGGTCACGCGTGGCATCGGCCAGGTAAAGCACGCGCTCGGGGTTCCATTTGAATGCGATGCCGATGACACCGGGATCGTCGCCCGAACTGGGGCTTGTGCCGACAGTGCCCGGCTCTGCCAACCCGTCCACGCCATCCTGCACGTGCACTTGCGCCACCGCGCCATCTCCGGTGACGACCGCAAACACGGCAAACCCGCTGCCGTCAGGCGATGGCCCAAGAAACGCCGTTCCGAGAGCGCCTCGAGTGAGCCCGCCCGCGGTCAATTGGCCGCTGGCGCGGTAGTTCAGTGCCTTGGCGATCCATCCACTGGGCTGGGCCTTGGGTACCCACGCGCGGTCGGTGAGCGAGCCCGCAAACACGCCGCCTGCTTTGGTGTTGGGCGCATTGTTGAGTGGCGCGCCATCGGGGTCGACAACCGTGACACTGCCCTCGCCGCGGAATCCATTCGGAGCGTTGGCGATCCACGGCCGGCCAAAGGCGTTGTTGATCGAAAGGTAGCGCGGTCCCGAGGCCGCGGTGTAGCCGGCCGTGTGGGCGCCGGCGTTGTAGCGGCTGTTCCGGAAGGCAGGGCTCTGCGCCGTGTAGAGTTGAATGGCGCCGCTGGCGGCTCTGGCCTGTTTGCCGGACGCGGCAAAGTTTTTGGGCACCACGAAGATGGAGGCGCCGGGATTCCCGCGCGGGTCGATCGACAGAATCGCGGCGGGGGCATAGGCCGCGTCGGCAAGCGGCGCGCCGAAATTGCTGGCGACCGCGACCATCACCCGTTCCGGATCCAACACCCGCCCGGTGCCCGTGCTCAACAGGAACTCGGGATTGCGGGGGATAGGTCCGCCACTGTGAAAGCGTCCCACCTGGCGCACGCCGGCAACTCCGGGAAGGCCGACGGCGACGATCCGAGCCTCGAGGCGCCAGGTGGGGAACTGGCCTGGAGATGCCGTCAGCCCGGGGACAGCCGTGATCAGCGCCAGAACCGGCAGCGCCAGGATGCTGCTCCATGAGATGGAGCGTTTCGGCCAGGGAGGACGAGATCGTATCACTCCGCAAACCCCAATCGTGGGCGGGCTAGAAGGGGTCGCCATAAACCGTTACCGGCCGAAATGCGTCAGCGGTGCCGTAAGGGAAAGATCAGATCGGATCTCTCGGCTCGCGGCTGGGTCTTCGGCTACCCAACCGGAAGATTCCGGATGCTCACCGAAACCGTACCGTCCTAGTTTCACAGGCAATCATGTTGCGCCATCCATCGTCATCGTCATCTACCAAACGGTGGAGGGCGTGCGAAATCGTCCATCACCCAATCGCCGGCGTTGCAGGTGAAGGTCTTTGTGTCGGAACCATCGCCTCCAAGCACGCCGCCTGGGTACTCCACGGCGTTACTATCCGCGGCTGTAAGCGTAGGAGCTATGCATTTCATCATAGCGGCACACTCCTAATGTAGGCTCTCAACATGAGCCACGGTCCCAGCAGAACATGTCCCTGTTTTCAGTGGGCGTCTTGGGTAAGAGCGAAGAGACCATGCGAAATGCGAACGGGATGCCGATTTCTTGATATTCTGGTACAAATGCAGGTGAAGATTGTGGTTTGGGACGATGCAAGACGTTCCCTCAGCCCCGCCGGTGATCAGACTTCGCTTCGAGGGAGAGCCAAGCAGCAAGTCGTTCCACCGCTGGCGCGAAGAACTTGCCCGCGAATTCCTAGGGATGGAAATGGAGCCGCTTGGCTCGGCGCTGTTTCGCATTTCTGTTCGTCTCGATGCGCTCCCAGGAACTCGTTATCTGCAATGGCGTGGGAACACCACAACGCAGTTATTCACCGCCGGGAGAAGTGCAGAGCTCTGGTGATTTGGTAGTCCTTTTGCCTCGCGGTAGCCGCATGCGCTACGAGCAGGGTCGGTTCGCCCAGGAGGCATGCAACGGTAGCGTCTTGCTCAATGATACTTCGCGGCCCTGGCGATTGGACATGATTGATAATCAGCTCAAGCTCACGGCCACGCGCATTCCACGGGAGAGTTTGCTGCAACTCGTGCCTAATGCAGAAGATCTTGCAGGTCGCCCGGTGCCGGCCAGCCCTGCAATGGTGTCCCTGCTCACAGCCACTCTCGACCTGGTCAGGCAGTTTGGCCCAGACCTTGATCCACTAGTCCGTGGAGCGGTTTCGCGACATCTCGTTGACCTATCTGCACTTGTACTCGGTGCAAAAGGGGATACGGCAGAGCTGGCGAGAGGCAGGGGTCTCGCGGCCGCCCAACTTATGGTTATTAAGAGATACGTAGTACATCAACTTTCTGAACCCAACCTTTCAGTGAGAGAGATTGCTGCTCGGCACGGCGTCTCTGTGCGTTATATCCAACAGCTCTTCGAGCGCTCAGGCACAACATTCACCAGGTTCTTATTGGAACAACGGCTTCTCGCAGCACATCGTCGCCTAACTAACGCACTTACCCGCACGGCCACCGTCACTCAAATCGCTTCTGAATCCGGGTTTGGAGACTTATCGACTTTCAATCGCGCTTTTCGGCGCCGATTTGGGGCGACACCATCCGACATCCGTGCTGAAGCAATTCGCCAGCAGTAGCGAAGCTCCCTAGTGCAGACAGGCAGCAGTCCCAACTTGTGATCGATTCAATTCGCGAGAGGTCGAGGCGTGCGCAGCGGAATGGGCTGACGTGTCCTTTCGTAGGTGCGACCCGAGATGCCAGCGATCGCGGCGACCTTGTTGACAACCCGATCCCAAAGAGCTGCATGGGGTGCGGCGCCATGGGGGCCGGAGGCGGGGAGGACTTCTACATGTTGTGCGAGGAACCGCAGTGGAACCTGCCGTTCAAGGCCGAGGGCTACTACGACCTGAACCGGCACGAGCCCGTACCGGGTGGCGAGTTGGAACGTAACCGTGCCCTTCGCAGCGGCACGTTGTTCATCACCGGGGGTGTGGTTCTGGCATCTGAGTTGACCGAGGAGGAGTACCAGGCGCTTCAGGCGCGCTGCTCTGCCCAACGAGAGTTCGACGATCTGCCGTTCTAAATGGCGTTATAATTAGGCCGAAAATATTTCCGCAGAGTTGCGCTTTTCTTTCAGCATGACACTTCTGACACCTCCACAGTATTGCGACGTTCGCGCGCGCGTGACGCCGATATATCCGAGAAGTGTCAGAAGTGTCAGGCGCCCGCCACTGGGCGTTGGATAGACTCGGAGTTCAGAAAGGCGACGTGTTGATCGGGGAACTGCTCTCGTATCCTGGGCAGTATTGGTTCGGAAGCTATGGCGGGAAGCCCGCGATCGGCCCGAACCCCTAGCTATGCGCTCACGTCGCCCACCGCTAACATCATAGGTCTGCTGCACAAGCCGCCTGGTCCCCGACTGCTCTCATCACCCTGTGGTCTTCACCGGACGCGTGCCTTATATGCAGCGCACGACCAGCCTCACTGGCATCAGTGCAGAGCAGGCTGACAGCGGTCTAGAATAGACCAACAATAGAAATGACTCATGGTCGGAAAACTGGAGGCCGAAAGGACGGCACGCCGAACAAGGCAACCGTCGAACAGTTGGGCAGCCTCACCGAGCTGGCGCGCGCGCACACCGATGTCGCCATCAATGCGCTCATCGAGGTTGCCAAAAAAGGGCAGAGCGAGGCCGCCTGCGTGACGGCAGCCATCGCCATTCTGGATCGTGGTTATGGCCGGCCGAGGCAGGCGGTGGATGATCCGGCGTCATCGGGGACTTCAAATCCTAATGTCGTTAAATTCCAGGACTTCGTGCCGATTCGGCTGAAGATGCTGGCTGCTGAGGAGGCGGAGAATGATGACGATGGTATCGCTGGGTGAGGTGGATTAGTGGCGTGGCACAGTTTCCGCTTCTTGACCGTGCGCACCGAATGATGATGCGCAGCCTGGCGTATCTTGATGGCAGGGCGAGAGGTGGGAAGGCAGCCGCGCGGTGACGGTCGAAAAAGCCGGACAGGTCAACATTGCGAGTGCGATCGAGAACAACCTGACTTCGTCACAGGATGGGGCATCGTAACCGGGACTGGCACCACGGAGACGCAACAGCAGGACCGGAGATTCTCATCTGATCCGGTCTAAGAATTGGGATGCAGTCATTCGTGATTTGCGTAGTTCTCCAGTAGTTGCGTCCGTAAGAGATGCTCATGGTGCAATCGAATACCATGAGGTCAAGCCTACTCAGATCAATTGTGTCCGCGCTAATGATGCTGATTGCGCCGCAGCTTGGCCTCGCGCAGCAGGCGCCCACCGGTGCGCATTATGGCGGGCGTGCATCCGATACCGGCTATGGTGGATCAATCGTGGACGCGGCCGGGGTCTTTTCGGCCTCGATTCCTCTCGAACTGCCGCCTGAGCGGACTGGCCTTCCTGTGCCCTTGCAGATCAGTTACGGCACACGCGGTGTTGGCGCTGCAGGCCTCGGCTGGGACATTCCCTTTTCCTACATTCGACGCGATCGGACATTCGCGCATCGCCGCCCCGCCTTCGATCATATCTCTGGTCAACCCTAGCTGCCGTTTCCGCGGCCGCGCGAGCGTATGTTTCTCTCGCTCCTGGGAGCAGGCGGCGAGCTCGTGCGCAATAGTAATGAATGGGTTGTTCGCAGCGGTACGCTCGAGCTCACCGTGCGGGAGAGCGGTGGCGTATTCCACGCCTATGACGGCGCCGGCCGCACCTACACTTTCATGCAACAGCAAGAGTTAGGCAGCAGCACCGATCTGTGGATGCTCACCTCAGTGAGCGCGGCGGGCGGAGCAAGTGTAGTTTCACAGGCAATCATGTTGCGCCATCCATCGTCATCGTCATCTACCAAACGGTGGAGAGCGTGCGAAATCGTCCATCGCCCAATCGGCGGTGTGACGATGGATTGCGAATGTTCAGAGCGGCAGCGACAGTGACGCAGCAAACCTGACGAGTTCGGCCTGGCGGTTGATGCCCGTCTTCTCGAACACCTTGAGGAGATGGGTCTTCACCGTGCTCGGGGCAATCCCCAGCTGCGCGGCGATGGCTGCTTGCGTTTTCCCATCGGCGAGAAGCTCGAAGACCCGCGTCTCGGCCGGGGTCAGGTCGTAAAGGAGCGCCAGTGCATCCCCCGGCAGTTGCGGCGGCGATACCGCGGGGGCGATAAAGACCGCCGCAGTCGCGCTCGGGCTAAGGCCCGGCCGGATCTGGCCCATGCGCAGGGGCAGGACATGGGCGACGCACGCCTCGCCAGACCGACGACGCAGCGGCACCCCGATGCCCCGTTGCCCCAGTTCGAGCTCGCTCGTTGCGCAGCGGGCGACGGCAGAGGCGAGCGCATCCGACGCGACCGCGTGAGGCAACGCAATGCGACCCTGGTGCAGATGGACGGGATCGCCTGCCTCCAACATGACGTTCGCCGGCGCGTTGGCATGAACGAGACCGAGGCGCTCGTCGACAAGCAGGACTGCCGCGGCGAAGCTGTCCAAGGCACTGGCAAAGCTTGCCGCCACGACGGCCTTCATGTCGAGCAGCTTGCTGATGGCGACAGCCCGGCGGAAATGCGGCCCGATCAGCCGGAGCGCCGCCATCTCCCGCTCACCGATCTCGCCCTGAGAGTAGTGGCGAGCCATTCCCACGGACCCGGTCACGGTCGGGTCGCGAGCAAAGGTGATGGCCACCATATCAATCAGTCCCTGCGGCTTCCCCCAATTCTCGTACATTGCGTTGCCGACCCAGGTCCGGCGATCCGCCGCCTGCGACAGGATGACCGGCTCATCCAGCGGGTGCTCCAGGACGCGTTGCCAGCCACCCCAAAGTTGAATTTGGGAGTCGCCATGCTGAGCCATCCTGGCCCGCCACTGCGGTGGCACCCCGGCCGGTACGGTGAGCAGGAAGCTGCCCGATGGCAGTGCGTTGACCGCGAGGATCGCGTTGGAAAATCCAAGCTCGTGACGGATGGCATCGAGCGTCGCCTCCCATCTCGCGGGCTCGATCACGCAATCGTATACGAGGCCGATCAGGTACGAGACCCTTTCGGCGGAGACATCTTTCACGGGTGGCAGCCTCCGGCGACGGCGCCCGACGTCCAGCCAATCTAGACAATCCTGCAAGCGAGGCCCAGTCTTTCGGACGTTGGCAATTGATCGGCACCGCCAGCCGCGACCGTGACGCAAACCTGACGAGTTCTGCATTGCTCCGCGGAGTACAGAGAATCCTCCTGCAACAGTATGAGAAGGGGGAAAGCAGGCTGTCCCGCCGCTCAAACAAACGACGGAGTTCTGAACCCTGGCTGTGTAAAAACGCTGGAAACAGTTATCGGCCTGGCGCTCAATAAGCGCGCCAGGTCGGGAGAATAAGCCGAAGAAATATCCTGCGGCCGGTTCCATATGCAACCGCTCGCCGAGCGGGAGGCACTGCGCGTATCGCGAGGGGGTCAACAAACCTCCATTGGCCAGGAACTTCGCTGAACCGCGGATCAGCGTCCCGCCACGAACTTGCAGACGTCTTCGGGACGGGGTTCGGGCTCGGCGTGCGCCCTGCTGCGATGCCGGGACCGGCGGGCGTTCAACGCCTCCACGAACCGCTTGAGAGTAATGTCCTTGTCTTCGGGGGCGGGGCCGATCGCATAGACGCAAATGCCGGGTGCTTGCACGGTGCCGGGAACTTCCCGCGCCGATGCGGGCGCGCACAGCGCCACGAATGCCACAAGAGCGAAAAACCCCCTCAGAATCATCTCGAGCCCCCAAGAAAGTATAGCACATTCTGGGCATCTTGCGACTAGCCCCAAAGCGCGTTCGGCGCAGGATGCATCAGGCTCTGTTCAAAACGGACCCCGGGTTCACGATCCTTGCTCAGGAGCAGGGGGCCATCGAGGTCGACGAACTTGGCCCCCTGGGCCAGCAGCATGGCCGGGGCCATTGCCAGCGAAGTGGCGAGCATGCACCCGACCATGATGTCGAACCCGCTGCCGACGGCCGCTTCCTTGAGGGCGAGGGCTTCGCTCAGTCCGCCGGTCTTATCGAGCTTGATGTTGATGGCGTCGTATTTCCCGCGCAGCCTGTCGAGATCCTTGCGGTCATGGGCGGACTCATCGGCGCAAATCGCAACCGGACGCGCCAGGCCGCGCAGCGCCTCGTCTGCTGCAGCGGGCAGGGGCTGTTCGACGAGCTCGACCCCGAGGGTCGCGCACAATCCCAAGAGCCGCGTCAACTCGTCGAGCGGCCAGCCTTCATTGGCGTCAGCGATCAGGCGCGCGCTCGGGCTGGCGCGGCGGACCGCCTGAAGTCTTTCGGCGTCGCCGGGTTGGCCGAGTTTGAGCTTGAGAATTGGCCGATGGGCTGCCTTTTTGGCCGCCGCGGCCATGGCGTCGGGCAGATCGAGGCTCAAGGTGTATGCAGTGAGCAGCGGTTCGGGCGGCGCAAGGCCCAGAAGCCGCCACACCGGCTTGCCCTCGAGTTTCGCCTCGAGATCCCACAGCGCGCAGTCGAGGGCGTTGGCTGCGGCTTTCGGCAGGCCGATTGCCGGAACATCGACCGGGGCCAGGCCGCGCTCGATCCTCTCGCGATTGTCCTCGAGAGCCTCGGCAACGCCTGCCGCAGTTTCACCGTATCGCGGGTAGGGAACACATTCGCCGCGACCGTGGCAGCCGCCGCTCTCGAGTGAGACCACGACGACCTCGGCGGCAGTTCTGGAACCGCGCGAAATTGTGAATACACCGGCGACCGGCCAGCTTTCGCGGGCGACGGCCAGCTTCACCGCGCGCGGTGAAAAACAATGCGCCATCGCTCAGGCCTTGACGGCAGTCGAAAGGTCGGCGAGCGCACCCTGCGCCACGGCGAGCTTGGCAAGGCCGAAGTTCTTGTCGGCCAGGAGCTCATGAATCCGCTTCTGAGCTTCTTCGACCCGAGCCGCGGACGATCGGCACCACTCCGCCCACGGATTGGCCTCCGATTTCGCGGCGGTGATGATCTGGCCGGTGATCGCCCGGTGCGCGAGGAACACCTGATCGACAATGCGGTTGATGGCGAGCCGCTCGTAAAAATCATCGGCGATCAGGCGGCCGGCCTGTTCGATGAGCCGGTCGATCCCGAGCCCGATCGCGGAACCATAGAGAGCCTGGGCGACCGCTTCCAGGCTGGCGCCCGACTGGGCCGCCGTCTGAACGATATCGGCAGCGCGGGTCAGAAACGAGAAGTCCGGCAAGACGCTGCGCCGTTTCGGCAGGCACCCCCTGCTCGACAAGAATGGACTGCCTTTGGCCGAGCAGCGCTTTGGCGGCCTCCGGCAGCGCCTTGTCGATCAGCCCGGCGACCGCATCGATGCCGGAGCGATAGCGTTCCGCTGTTTCGGCGAGGCTGCCCGTGAGGTCGGCGTTGCGCAGAAACCATTGCGTGGCGCGCCGCACCAGCAAATGGAGGTCAAGGTAGAGCTGGGTCTGGGTTTCCGATGGTACCCTGGCATCAAGCCGATCGGCCAGCAGATGCAGCTCGGACAGCCGGAAACTGAAGCGGGCCACGGCGAAGGCGGCGGCGATCTCAGCCGGCGAAGCGGCGGTTTCTCCCTGCAGGCGTGACACGAACGCCGGGCCGCCGCGGTTGATCAGCCCGTTGGCGACGACCGTCGCGATGATTTCGCGCCGTAACCGGTGCCCGTCGATCTCTTTGCCGTACCGGGCATGCATGCGCTGGGGGAAATAGCCCTGAAGCACCGTCGACAGAAAAAGATCGTCGGGCACCGAGCTCTTCAGAAGATCGTCGTAGAGCGCGATCTTGCTGTAGGCGAGCAGCACCGAGTGCTCGGGCCTTGTCAGCGTCTCGCCGCGCCCGTCCCGGGTGACGATCTCGGCATCGCTCGGCAGGGCTTCGAGCTTGCGGTCGAGCAAGCCCCGTTCCTCCAGATCATGCATCAGCGCCATGGCGTAGCCATTCTCCTCTGAGCCACGGGCGCGGGTGAGTGAAATGCTCAGGGTCTGCAGGTAGTTGTTGCGCAGAACCAACGCCGCTACTTCCTCGGTCATGTCGGCCAGAAGCTCGTTGCGCTGATCGCGTCGAAGCTTGCCCGCCGCCTCGGCGGCACTGAGTCCGATCTTGATGTTGACCTCGAGGTCGGATGAGTTGACGCCGGCCGAGTTGTCGATGGCATCGGTGTTGATGCGGCCGCCGGCACGCGCGTATTCGATGCGGCCCCTCTGGGTGAGGCCCAGGTTGGCCCCTTCGCCTATGACTTTGACACGCAGCTCGTTCGCATTGACCCGGATCGCGTCGTTGGCCCGGTCGCCGACGTCGGCGTTCGTCTCGCTCGAGGCCTTCACGTAGGTGCCGATGCCGCCCAGCCAAAGCAGGTCGGCCGACGCCCGCAACAGGGCATTCATGATCTCCACGGGCGTGGCCGCCGCGCGCTCGATCCCCAGGAACTTTCGCAGCTCTTCGCCGAGGGGAACGGATTTGAGGGCGCGCGAGAACACGCCGCCGCCCGGGCTGATGAGCGATTTGTCATAGTCCTGCCAGCTTGAGCGCGGCAGCGCAAACAGCCGGCGGCGCTCGGCGAAGCTCCGCGCAGTGTCCGGGTCGGGATCGAGGAATATGTCACGATGATCGAAGGCGGCGACGAGCCGGATCTGAGGCGACAGCAGCATGCCATTGCCGAACACATCGCCGGACATGTCGCCAATCCCGATCACTGTAAATGGCGCAGACTGGATATCGACATCCATCTCGCGGAAATGCCGTTTCACCGCTTCCCACGCGCCGCGCGCCGTAATTCCCATCTTCTTGTGGTCGTAGCCGGCCGAGCCCCCGGAAGCGAAGGCATCGTCGAGCCAGAAGCCGTGGGCCGTCGAGATGCCGTTGGCGATGTCGGAGAAGGTGGCGGTTCCCTTGTCAGCTGCCACGACCAGATAGGGATCGTCGCCATCGCGACGCAGCACCCGGTCGGGCGGAACGATGCGCCCACCTTTCAGATTGTCGGTGAGTCCGAGAAGGGACGAGACGAACAGCTTGTAAACACGCAAGCCCTCGGCCTGGACCGCTTCGCGTGTCGCCTGGGCCGGCAGGCGTTTTGGCACGAAGCCGCCTTTCGCCCCTACCGGAACGATCACCACATTCTTGACGTTCTGAGCCTTGGCAAGTCCGAGAACCTCGGTGCGGAAGTCCTCCGGCCGGTCCGACCAGCGGATGCCGCCGCGGGCGATGCGGCCAAAGCGAAGGTGAATGCCTTCGACATCAGGAGCATAGACGAAGATCTCGGCCAGCGGCCTCGGCCGCGGCAGGCCTTCGACTGCCTGGCTGTCGATCTTGAACGAGATCGGCTGCAACGGCGCGGCGGAAGGCTCGAGCTGGAAGAAATTGGTGCGCAGGATCGCGCCAACGAGATTGAGATAGCTGCGGATGATGCGATCCTCGTCGAGGACCGGCACGTCGGAAAGCGCCCGCTCGATGCTTTCCCCGATCGCCACGGCAGCTTTTTCGTCACTGTTGCGCGGGTTGAAGCGGGTGTGGAAAAGCCGGACGATCTCGAGCGCCAGACCCGCATGCTTGACCAGCGTCTGGGCCATGTAGTCGGCGGAATAGGTGCCGGTCGCCTGGCGAAGATAACGCGCGAAGGCCCGCAGCACCGCCGCATCGCGCCAGGCGATCCCAGCGCGAAGCGTCAGCGCGTTGAAGGGATCGTTCTCCGCCGCACCCTTCCACACGGCAAGAAATGTGTCGGCGAGTGCTGCTCCGGACTTTTCGATATCCATGACGGAGTCGTCCGACGTGCTCAGCAACACGTCATGGATGACGGCGGTCCTGCCTTCGGGCGTCACGTCGAAGGTCGTCTCCGCGATTGCGACAAAGCCCATGTTCTCGAGGATGGGCAGGCGCGAGCTAAGCGGAATGGCCGGACCATGGTGGTAGAGGCGCAACAGAACCTGACTTCCCGCGGTCTTTCCGGCTGGCAGGAAATCGACCGCAATGCTGCCGTCACGGGGCAGCGCCTCAAGCGCCTGTATGTCCTTGAGCGACTGGCCGGGTTCAACCCGATCGCGGTAGCCGGGCGGAAACGCGCCGCGCCAGCGGGCACCCGCTCCAGCGAGCGCTCCGCCGGCCGAGGCGAGTTCGCTCAGGAGCCGGTCGTCCCAGGTTCGCACCGCCTTGACCACGGACTGTTCCAGTTCGTCTACATTCGGCTTCGGGTCCTTTCCGGCATGGCGCAGGATTATGAAGTGGACCCGCACAAGGCTGCTTTCTCCGAAATCGGGCTGGAAGGCCGCCACGCGTCCGTCGAACGCCGTCGCAATCAGCTCGCCAATGCGCTGGCGCACCTCGGAGTTGAACCGGTCGCGGGGAATGAACACCAGCGCCGATACGAAGCGGTCGAAGCGGTCGCGGCGCACAAACAGGCGGGTGCGGGGGCGATCCTCAAGCCTGAGTATGCCCTGGGCGATCTCGCCGAGGGTGTCGGCATCGATCTGGAACAGCTCGTCGCGGGGATAATTTTCCAGAATGTTGATGAGGGCCTTGCCCGAGTGGCCGGCGGGATTCAAACCCGAAGCCGCAATCACCGCCCGCAGCTTGCGCCGGAGCAGGGGAATGTCGGCCGGGTTCTGGGTATAGGCGGATGAGGTGAACAGACCGACGATGCTGAGCTCGCCGGTCAGCTCGCCTTGCGCGTCGAACAGCTTGACCCCGATGTAGTCCATGGCGGCGCGGCGGTGAACGGTGGCGCGCACGTCCGCCTTGGTGATGATGAGAGGGGCAGGCTGCATGAAAAACCTGCGAATTTCCGGGGTCATGGCCACCAGCTCTTCGCCGCGCTTCAGGACGTGGGTTTGCGGTTTGCGCAACAACCCCAACCCCGAATGTTCGACCGGTACCAGCTCGCCCTTCGCCGCGCCGCCCGCGAACGTGTACTCGCGCATGCCGAGAAACGTGAAATGGTTGTCGGCAAGCCAGGTCAGAAACGCGATCGCTTCGGTAAGTTCGTCAACGGGAATAAGCGGCGGGTCGGCGCGGTAGGCGTCGATCGCGTGCTTGAGCCTCGCCTGCATGGTGTGCCAGTCGAGAACGGCAACGCGCACGTCGGCGAAGATATGCGCCAGCTCGGCCGTCAGCTTGTCGAGCTCGGCGTCGGTCAGTCGCGCCACGTGGACGTGAATGAAGCTCTCCCGCATCGTCGCCGAGCCAATCGAAGGCTTGTCTTCGATGCGCGTCAGCACTCCCTCGGCGGTGCGGGAAACATTAAGCACCGGGTGCAGCATGAGCCGGATGTCGAGCCCGCGTTCGTTCAGCAGACCGAGGGTCGAGTCGACAAGAAACGGCATGTCGTCATTGATGATCTCAATGACGCTGAGGTGGGCGAGCGCGCCGGCCGGATTGCTGGCCCTGATTTTCGGACGGCCGGGTTGGCGGCGGGCGAGGAAGGTAAAGCTGTCGGCCAGCAGCCCTGCCAGCTCGCGCGGCATCGTAAGCTTGGAGATCGTCGCTGGTGGCGCCGGCCAGCGTGATGCGGATGAAGCGCGAGAGATCGGCGGAGGCTTTGTTTTTCTTGCTCTCCCGCTCGACGCTGGCGACCAGCGAAGCGACCGAGTCGTTTGCCGCCATGAACGCAACTCCCTTGAGAGCACGCTACGGCATTTTCGGGCGAAACGAAATCGCCCCTCGGGTCGCAGCCCGAGGGTGGTTCAATCAGCTCAATGCAGCGTCCTGGAGGTTCGACTCAGGCCTGTTGTTGTTTCAGAGCTTCGACGCGGCCGCTGGCGTGCGCCAGCATCAGATAGAGCTTGCCGCTTTCCGAGGCGAGGCAGGCATCGACCAGCTGCTCTCCCTGGGCGGTGGCGGCCACGGTGTCGAGCAGGCGCTCGAACAGCGTTACCACCGCATCGATGCGACTGCGGATGAGGCGCTCGTTCTGGTAGCGCTCGGTAAGGAGATCGAGCATCTTCTCGCCCCGGCCCTGATAGAGCCGGTGGGTATAGACGTGGTGCTCGCCGCGATCGAAGCGACGCTCCAGGTCGGAGGGAAGCTTGCCGTCGATGGCCTCCACGAGATCGCGCGTGGAGCCGTTGAGTTTCGTTACCAGAGCCTCCGTTTCGCGCGAGATGCTGTTGGCATCGGTCTTCTTTCTGCCGCGGGCGGGGCCGGCGGCGGCGATTTCGCTGCGCAACTGCGGCAGCAGATCGCCCGAACCCTTGGGCGTCTCGGTTTCGAGAAGGGCCGAAACCGGCCTTCCCCTCACGGTCGGTCCCGAAGTTTCGCCGCTCCGTCCGGCTTTCCACTCGGGCGCAGCCTCAGACGCCGCGCCTGCAGAGTTTCCCGCGCCGCTCTCCCGCCGCCGGAGGAGCACCTCGGCCCCCCCGTCGAGGCCGCTCGATTGCCGTCTGACCACGTCGGCGAGAGTGTTCAAGGCCTCGATCTGGTCTGACACGACCTTGCGCATGGCTTCGGAATTGGTGCGCGTTTCGTCGGGCAGGTCAAGAATTGCCTGGCGCAGCTCGTTGCGCGCCGAATCGATGTCGCGCACCACCTGCTGGGCAGTCACCCGCATGTCCTGCGCGGTCTGGGTGAACTCGCCGGCGGTCATCGACAGCATTTCGTTCATGGTGTTGACGGCGCGCTCATACTGTTCGCGCAGCTGGCGCGCGGCGCTGGCAATCTGTGCGTCGGTGGTGTCTTCGAGCTGCTTGATCTGCTGCTCGAGGTTCTGGCTTGCGGTGTCGGCCTGACTGGCGATGAGTTTGCCGATCTCGCGCGAGCGGCTGTCCGCCTTGTCGAGCGATTCCTCGATCAGCGTCATGTAGTTGCGCATCATGTTGTCGACGTCCTCGGCCTTGCGGCCCAGCCGCCCGGCGAGGTCGCCGAGCACGTCCTCGCGGTTGTGCAGGATCTTCTCGATATCGCTGTTGAAACGATCGACCGACTTGTCGACCAGCAGGCTGACGTCCTCGAGCCGCTCGGAGAGCTTGGTGCCGGTCAGCTCCAGCTTGCCGGTGAGCTGCGTGCTGATCGCCTCGAGCCGTTCGTCGAGGGTCGTGGCCGACACGCTCAGCTGCTCGGCGAAGAACTGGTTGGTGGTTTCGACGTGACGCGCGAACTTCGTGCCGGCTTCCTCGATCTTGGCGGCCGAGGTTTCGGTATTGGCGTTGAGGGACCGGGTGGCCTCGTCGAGAGCCGTCATCAGCGCCCCGCCCGAAGAGTTAAGCTTCACGACCAGCGAGTTGGTCATGGTGTCGAATCGGCCGGTGATTTCGCTGGTACGCTCGCCGAGGCCGGCGGCAAATGCCGAACTCACCTGGCCCAATTCGGCCATGATCTTGCCGGTGGCGTCTTCGACGATGCCGTCGAACTGGTCGCGCGAACCGGCGAGCTTGCTGGCCAGCGACCCGAACTTGTTTTCGAGCGTTTCGGAGAAAGCCAGCGAGGTCACTTCCATGCGCCCGGTGATGTCGGTGGTAACCCGCTCGAGCAGCTCAGTGGCGATGTCGAAACGCTCACCGAGGTTGCGGGCGGTGGTATCGATGCGCACGAACATCGAGTTTCCGGCCTGCTCGAGCTTGTGGGACACTTCGTTCGAGGCGGTTTCCAGGCGGGCGAAAATGTCGCTGTTCGAACGGTCGATGTGCTGGAAAAGACGGCTGGTCGTGTCGTCGAGACGACTGGTCATCTGGGTCGATGCCTGGTCGAGGTGTTCGCCCACGCGCTGGGTCGCGCCGACGAGCTGGGTAGTGAGACTGCCGGACGCCTGTTCGATCTTGCCGAACAGCTGGTTGGTCGTTTCCTCGAGGCGGGTCGTCATCGCCGTCGAACTCTCTTCCATGTAGTTGAAGAGCTCGCTGCGGGCGCGGGCGACATTCTGAACGAAATCGCCGGAGGTCGAAAGCAAGCGCTGGGTAAGCGTGTCGCCGGAGATCTGGATCTGCTGCGAGACCTCTACGCCGGAGCGCTCCACCTGCTGGGCGACCTCGCTGCTGGTCGACTTGAGGTGGTAGGTGATGTTGTTGCTGGCGGTCTGCAGCAGGTCGGTGAACTGCTGGCTGGTCGTCTTGAGCTGTTCGGTCAACGTCGCCGTCATGCGGTCGACCGAGCGCTGCACCTCGCCGTGCAGGGCGGTCAATTCGGAGACGCTCTGGCGCAGACCCTGAACCATGTTGCCCTCGAGAGCTCCTGACCGCCTGGTTGAAAGCGGTGCTTTCGAGATTCATCTGGCCCGTGGATTGCGACAACGACTCCACCTGATTGGTGATATGCTCGGCAAAGCCTTGAACCTCGGTCAGCAGCACGTTCGACATCTGGTCCATCCGCGCCGTCTGACTGCCGATCTGATCGCCGACGTGGGCGGCGCGGGCGGCCACCTCGTCGATGGTCTGGGCCAGCTCGTTGGTCGAGGTCTTGAGACCGTGATCGAGGGCAGCAAGCGTCGATTGCGCTGAATTGATGATGCCGTCGAGATGCTGGGTATTTTCCTCAAGGCGGGCGAGCAGGGGGGCGGCTTCGCTGCCGATTACGAACCCTGCCTCATGCAGCGCCTGGCGCTGGGTGTCGAGGCCGGCGATCAGGTTGCGGATGCGCTCCTCGTTGCTGCCGAACGCCCGTTCGAGGGAAGCCATTTGCTTGTGCACGATCTCTTCAAGCTGGCCGGCGCGCTGCGCTGCGCTGTCGACGCCGCTCACCAGCAGGTTTACTTCCTCCCGGATCGTCTGGGCGACCGAAGAAAGACTTTCAGCGGCGATATCCTGCGGCCTGACGAGGCGAACGGCCGTGTGCATCAGGGCTTCAGACACATTGCGAAGCTGCTGGGCGCGGTACAGGAGATAGGCCGAGGTCCACGCCAGCGCGATAGGCAGGAACATGGCGACCAGCGCCGTCATCAGTTGCGGCACGTTGCTGGACTGGCCGAGCACGGTCGGCCCATAGATCGCCATGCAGGCGAAAATCCATACCAGCGAAGCTGCGAAGGCGACCCAGAAGGGGCTCAATGGACGGGCGGCGCTTCAGTTTGGAGAGCAAGGCAGCAGTGCCGGGCTCGTTTTCGTTTGCCGGAGTTCCGCGCAATGGCGGCCGCCCGGCCGGGCGGCTGCTCCCGACGCTCCTCGTCGTACCCCCGCTCGGCATCCCGGCGGCTGGCGCGCCTCGTTCTGCGAGGATCAACCGTGTTCGTCGCCATTCACACTACTCCGTCCCGCACGGTTGCGGCCTGATTTTCCGGACTATGGCCGGCCGTGTCGCCACGTGCGGCCAGTTTCCACAGTATCTCACAGTATAAGATGTCGTCCTGTTTGCCCGCCCTTGGCGACAGAATCGGTCCCTTTCGCCCTGGCAACTTCTTTTGTCTGGCAGGATACGGGAGCGCAGCCCCGATGCCAACACCAGTTCTGCCTCACAGAGCGAGGGCTCCCATGCCGCAAGAACCCATCAACCCTAACAAACAATAGCCTACTTACGCCCGTCGTTGAACTTTAGCCACGCCGTAACTCCCCAGCAATTGCAGATTTGGTTAAAGCCCGCGGGGTTCACCAGAGCTTTGCCTGCACTAACGGTCGCTCGGCGCTTCTCTCTTAACACCCTGTCACGGCTTTTGCGCTAGATGGGCAGCCATGGACAAGCGGATAGAGCCCATGCCTGCGGGGACCGGCGAAGATTCCAGGGTGCTCGATCTCGAGTATCTGACGGCCGTCTCGCTCGGAGACCGTGCATTCGAAAGCGAGCTCCTCACATTATATATGGAGCAGGCGCGCCAGCAGGTGAGGCTGGCGCGCGAAGCACGCGAATGGAGGGTTTTTTGCAGGGCCCTGCACACACTGAAGGGCGCCGCGCTTGCCGTTGGTGTACGTGATGTCGCCGCCGCGGCGGTACAGCTTGAAGAGGCCGGGTCGGAAGCCTGCGTTGAAGATCGCAGCGCGATGTTGTCGGCGCTCGAGGGTCATGTCGCCGCCGCCGAGATCCGCGTTCGCAGCTACCTTGCCAGGGAAGTCTGAGCCCGCGTTTCTTGCATCCCAAGGCCGCATTGTCTTTGGCGGGCTCTTCCCGTAGAGCATGTTCCCGCAATGGCGAAGATCACCTATATCCAGCACGATGGCGCGTCGCAAACCGTCGAGGCGTTGCCCGGCACTACCGTCATGGAAGCAGCGGTCAAGAGCATGGTGCCAGGCATCGATGCAGACTGCGGCGGGGCCTGTGCGTGCGCCACCTGTCATGTCTATGTTGAGCCCGAATGGTCGGAGAGGGCGGGCAAACGCAGCGACATGGAGGAGGATATGCTCGACTTCGCCTTCGATGTGCGCGAGCAGAGCCGTTTATCGTGCCAGATCAAGGTAACGGACGCACTCGACGGCCTCACGGTTCGCGTTCCCGAAAAGCAATTCTGACCAGACAAGGCCGGCCCGCAATGAATTCCGAAGTCATTTCCACGGATGCCGTCATTATCGGCGGCGGCCCTTGCGGCCTGTTTGCGGTCTTTGAGCTGGGCCTGCTCGACATCAAGTGCCATGTCATCGACATTCTCGACCGTGCCGGCGGCCAATGCGCCGAGCTCTATCCCGAAAAGCCCATCTATGACATCCCGGGGCTGACCGTGTGCACCGGGCAGGAGCTCGTGGATCGACTGACCGCGCAGGCGAAGCCGTTCAAGCCGACCTATCATTTCAATCAGATGGTGACCGAGCTACGCAAACTCGGCGATACGGACTTCGAGCTGAAAACCGATGCGGGTCTGGTGTTCCGGTGCAAGGTGGTGATCATCGCCGCCGGCGGCGGCAGCTTCCAGCCGAAGAAGCCGCCCATTCCCGGCATCGATGGCTATGAAGGGACGTCGGTGTTCTATTCGGTGCGGAAGATAGAGGCGTTCCGCGGCCGGCATGTCCTGATCGTCGGCGGCGGCGACTCGGCTCTCGACTGGACGCTCAACCTGCAGCCGGTTGCGGCAAGCCTGACACTGCTCCATCGCCGCGATGATTTCCGCGCCGCACCCGACAGCGTCAACAAGATGCGGGGGCTCGTCGCCGAAGAACGGATGCGCCTGAAACTCGGCCAGGTCACGGGGCTTGAAGGCGACAACGCAAAACTGACTGCGGTCAAGGTCAAAGGACCGGAGGGCGACTTCAAGATCGAAGCCGATACCCTGCTGCCGTTCTTCGGCCTGACCATGAAGCTCGGCCCGGTCGCCCAGTGGGGGCTCAACCTTCACGAGAACCTCATTCCGGTCGACACCGAGAAGTTCGAGACCTCGGTCAAGGGAATGTTTGCGATCGGCGATATCAATACCTATCCCGGCAAGCTCAAACTCATCCTGTCGGGCTTCCATGAGGCCGCGCTCATGGCCCAGCAGGCATTCCGCTACAAGAACCCGGGTGAGCGGCTGATCTTCCAGTACACGACTTCAAGCTCGAGCCTGCAGAAGAAGCTCGGGGTGGCGTGAGCCGTCACGGGCGGACGGGCACCCCGCTGTTGACGCAGCAGGATTCACGAACGATCAGGTCGGGTTGCAGCACGATGCGCCGGCTGCGGGCGCCCGACCTGCCGGCGATGCGCTCGAGCAGCAACTGGGCGCCGAGGCTGCCGAAGGTCTCGGCAGGCTGGTCGACCACGGTCAGGAACGGCGACAGCACCGCCAGGTGCTCGACGTCGTCGAAACAGACGAGACCGATGTCGCGTGGGACCGCCAGCCCACGCTCGCGCAGCGCCTGCATGGCGCCGACGGCGGTCATATTGTTGACGGTGAAGATCGCGGTCGGCAGCGGAGAAAGTCCGAACATCTGCTGGGCGGCGCGGTAGCCCCCGATACGATCCACGGTGGTTCGAAACACCAGCTCGTCGTTGTAGGCGAGACCGGCATCGGCCAAGGCAAGGCGGTATCCTTCGAGACGCTCGCGGCCGGTCGAGACATCATCCAACTCGGTGACATGCGCGATGCGGCGATGACCGAGCGCGATCAGATGCGCGGTGAGCTTGCGGGCGCCGGCAACGTTGTCGCTTACCACCATGTCGCAGTCGGTGTCGGGCAGCGAGCGGTCAAGCAGAACGATCGGGAAGCCGCCTTGGAGCAGGGTCCTAAGTCCGACGCGCGATCGATCGCTGGCGGGTGCAACCAGAAGGCCGTCGGCCCGGTGGCCCACAAGGTCGTCAACATATTCGCGCTCGAGGCGCAGATCGCCCTCGCTGTTGCACAGCAGCACCCGGTAGCCGGCCTTGCGCGCGGTCGGTTTCCGCGCCGCGGACCACTGGAGCGAAGAACGGGTTGACCACGTCAGGCACGATGAGGCCGATGGTCCTGGTGTTGTGCGAAACCAGGCCGCGGGCCAGTCGGTTCGGCACATAGTCGAGCGCCAGGATCGAGTCCTCGACGCGGCGCTGGGTGTCGGGATCAACGCCGGCGCTGCCATTTACGACGCGAGAGACGGTCATGGCCGATACCCCCGCCCGTTTGGCGACATCGCGCAATGTAACTGCCATGACTCTTCCTGTTACCTAACTATCAGCCGTGTTCCTTGTAACACGACATTCGGCTGGAACATTCAAAAGTTTAGCCTTGCATATTGCGCTACCCCTCTTAGTGTTAGCAACCGTTATCGTTATCATCATCAATCTAACAAGTGTTGGACGGGAGGACAGAAAATGAAGTGGACGACTTACGCAGCGCCCGCGGCCATGCTCGCTTTTGCAGCCGGCATGAGCTTCGCGGTGTTGCCGGCTGCAGCGGAAACGGCCTGCAAACCCGGCAAGACCGGCAAGATCGCCTTCATGCTGAAGCACCAGAAGGCATTCCGCTACCTGAACGCCGATGTGCCGTTTTTCGTCAAGACTGCCGAGGCCGGCGGATATCAGGTGCTGGTCCAGTCGGCAGATCACGATGCCGCGAAGCAGGTGGCCCAGGCGGAAAACGTGATTACCCAGGGCGTCAACGCGATTGTCATTCAGCCGGTCAACTTCAATGTAGCGGCGTCAATCGCCGAGATGGCGACCGAGGCGGGAATTCCACTGGCCTCCTATGACGACCTCATTCTCGGCGCCAAGCAGACCGCCTTCATCGGCCGCGACCCGCGCGAAGGCGGCGCCTCGGCGGCGCGCGCTGTCGTCGCCTCGGTGCCGAAAGGCAACTATGCGCTTGATCGGCGGCGATCCCGGCCAGACGGGATCGACGCAGATGCAGGAGGGCTATCATCAGGTGCTCACCCCGGTCGTGGACAAGGGCGATATCAAAATCGTGCTCGATCAGTTTTCGTCGGGCTGGAAGACCGAGGCCGCACAGGCGCACGCGGAAAACGCCCTGACCCAAAACGACAACAAGATCGACGCCTTCCTGGTGTCCTATGACGGCATGTCGGTCGGCGTGCTGCAGGCGATCGACGGCGCCGGCCTGAAGGCCGGGTCCATTCCGGTGACCGGGCAGGACATGGAGCTGGCAGCGGCGCAGGCGATTGTCGAAGGACGCATGTTCGGCAGCGTGTGGCCGGCACCCGATGAAATGGCGGTAGCAGGCGCCAAGGCGGCGATCGCCATGGCGAAGTGCGAGGACATCGGCGCCACCGACAAGATCAACAACAACGCCGCCGACATTCCGTGGGTGAAGACCCCGATCTACCTGGTGAGCCAGAAGGAGATGCCGGAGTTCGTCTGCTCACACAAACATTGGCTCAACGTCGACGAAGTCTACAAGAACGCTCCCGACAAGAAGCCGAACTGCTAGGATCTTCGGCGGTCCAGAGGGGCGCACCTCCTGGCAGCGGGCGATCAGCCCGCTGCCAGGGGAGTGCCGGAAGTTGCGAGACGGACGGCAGGAGCCGAACGCACGAACATGCCATTCGCCTCTGCCCGTCACGAAAGTGAAGTTGACCTGAAGGCCGGCAACGCCGGTCATCAGCGCCCGGCACATCACGAAGCGTTTTCCGGGCGTGCTGGCGGTGGACGATGTGAGCCTGTCCATCGCTCCGGGCGAGATCGTCGCCTTGCTTGGCCAGAACGGAGCCGGCAAGTCGACCCTCATCCAGATTTTTGCCGGCGTGCATCCGCAAGGCACTTATCAGGGCGACATTCATCTGGGAGGCAACCCCTACGCTCCGACGAGCGTCGCCGCGGCCCGGGAGGCCGGGGTTACCCTGGTGCCGCAGGAAATCAATGTCGCGCCCGATCTCAGCGTAGCGGAGAACATGTTCCTCAACGCCGAGCCCACCCGTTGGGGATTTCTCGACCCCCCTCGGCAGCTGGCGCTCGCGGCGAAAGCGCTTGCCAACTTCGGGCTCGAAATCGACCCCGCGGCGGCCATGGGCAGTCTCGACCTGTCAACGCAGCAACTGGTGCTCATCGCGCGCGCGCTGTCGCGGAATGCGCGACTCCTGATCCTCGATGAGCCTACGGCGGCACTGACCGAGGATGAAGCCCGCCGGCTGTTTTCCCACATACGCTCGCTCAGCGAGCGGGGCGTTGCAGTGATATTCGTCTCGCATCGGCTGGCCGAGGTGTTCGCCATATCGCACCGCATCGTCGTCATGCGCGATGGCCGGATCTGCGGCTCCCATGCCACGCGCGCCATTTCGCGGGATGCGGTGATTGCCGAGATGGTCGGGGCCATCAGCGAAGGGTTTGTCACGCACGCGAGCGAACCGGGAGAGTGCCTTCTCAGGGTCGAAGACCTCACGGTCTTTGATGAGGAAGAAGTGGACCGGCAGCGCGTTTCGAATGCTTCGTTTTCGCTGGCGCGCGGCGAAGTGGTCGGGCTGTTCGGCCTCCTGGGCGCGGGTTGCATCGAAGCGCCGCTGGCCATCTATGGAGCGTGGCGCGGCAGGGTGACGGGCCGCATATACGTCGGCGGGCGCCTGGTCAACATCCGTAGTCCGGCGGACGCGGTGGGCATGGGCATGGGTCTCATGGCGCAGGATCGCCGCGACTGCCTGCTCCTGGAGCATTCGATCAACGACAACGTGATGCTTGCGTGCCTCGAAGACGTCTCGCCGCGCGGCCTGCTCGACATCGCCGAACAGCGCCGGCGCACCCTCGCACTCAAGGACAGGCTCGCGATCAAGGCGCAGTCAATCGACATGGAAGTGGGAACGCTTTCCGGCGGCAATCAGCAGAAGGTGCAAGTCGCCCGCTGGCTCGCCGCGGGCGCCCGCATCCTCATCCTGGTCGACCCCACGCGCGGGGTCGATGTCGGCTCGCGGGCTGAAATCAAGCGCATCTGGTCCGAGCTCAGAGCGGCGGGCCATGCCATATTGATTGCCTCGACCGATGCGGAGGAACTCGTCGATATCTGCGACAGGGTGCTGGTCTTGCGTCACGGCCGTATCGCTGCGGAACTGCAGCGGAACGAACTTACGGAAGAAAGACTGCTGCGGAGCGCCACAGATGCCTGAGCCGACGTCAACGATCGGCAAGCTCGATCATCCTGCTGCTGCGGGCGGCGTGCGCGACCTCATCGCGACGGTCGTGCGCCTGTCGGCGCTCCGGGAATCGATGCTGATTCTCATCCTGGCCGGCATCTGGCTGTTTTTCTATATCGCCACCAACGGGGTGTTCCTGACTCCCCGCAATCTGGTTCTGCTTGCCCTTCAGACATCCATCGTGAGCCTCGCCGCAATCAGCGCCGTCATGCTGATCGTGACGCGAAACTTCGACCTCTCGGTCGGCTCGGCGGTAGCGTTCGTCGGCGTTGTCGTGGCGCTGCTGGCCGGCCGCCACGACGTTTCGCCGGCCCTGGCAGTTCCGGCAGCGATCCTGGTCGGTGTGCTCATGGGGGTCTGGCAGGGATTCTGGGTCACCAAGGTCGGTGTTTCATCGTTCATCGTGACCCTGGCCGGGATGCTTTACTTCCGCGGCTTCTCGATGATTGCGACCAACGGCGCCACCATCGCCTCGCTGCCGCGGCCGCTCACCCGGTTCGCGACCGGCTTCCTTCCGGCTGGGCCATCGATCGCGGTCGTCCTCGGTTCGCTGGCAATCTATTCGGCGATCCGCTTTCTGGAGCTGCGCAGAGCACGCGACCTGGGGGTAATCGGGCGACTGGAGTCGGCGGTGATCCGGGCGCTGTTGCCGGCCGGCATTGCGGCCGCGGCGGCATTGTTCATCGTTTCCTGGCAGGGCATTCCCTACCTGGTGCTCCTGGTCGGTGTCTGTGCCATCGCGGCCGAGGTGGTCATGCGCCGCACACGCTACGGCGCACAACTCTATGCGATCGGCGGCAATCCGGAGGCGGCACGCCTGTCGGGCATCGATATCAAGCGGGCAATCTTCTGGAACTTCGTCATCGCCGGCTTCGCCTACGGCATCACGGGCGTGGCATTGACCGCCCGGGTCGGCGGTGCGGTTGCAGGCAGCGCCGGCCTGTTCCTCGAGCTCGACGCGATCGCTGCCGCCATCATCGGCGGCACGGCGCTGTCGGGCGGGCGCGGGCGGGTCCTCGGAGCACTGGTGGGGGCGCTGCTCATGGGCAGCCTCAACAACGGCATGAGCCTGATGAACGTGGCGCCCTTCTACCAGGATACGGCCCGCGGGGTCGTATTGCTGCTGGCGGTTGCCCTTGATCACCTGGGCAGACGGCGCGGGCGGATCATGTAGCATGACCGCCGCCGTGCCCGCCGCCGATCGCTACGACGCCATGCAGTATCGCCTCGTGAGCCTGGCGAACGATGGTCACCAAACCGTCGAAAACGTGTAAAATCGCTGCCGTGCAAGGTGCCGTCCGGCGCCTCGAAATGGGAGGAAAGTCATGGCGAAAGCCAGGCAGTTCAATATTTCCGTTGCCAACAGACCAGGAACGGTTGCCGATGCGATCCGGGCTCTGGCCGCCGCAAAGGTCAATGTAACTTCCGTCCTGGGGTGGAATCCGTCGGGCTCGCTGCAACTGGTGCTCGACAGTCCCAAGGCGGCCAAGAAGGCGCTGGATGCCGCCGGCATCAGCTACACCGAGACCTCGGCAGAAGTGGTGAAACTGCCCAACAAACCCGGTGCGTTGCTCAAGTACCTCGACAAGATCGCCAAGCAAGGCACGAACCTGAGAACGATCTGCGCCACGGCGAACAAGAAGGGCACCAACGCCACGGTGGTGTGGACAGCGGAGAGCTAGCACTGCTAGCTCAGGGTCTTTTCCCGCCTCCTGCGGCGGCGGGCCAAGTCCAGGGTTTCGCGCCGGTTGGGCCGTCCCAGCATGCGGCGGAAGGCGTCGCGGCGCTCGTGGACCGAGGCGATCGCAACGCCCATGGCGATCCCCGCCTCGACGAGCAGCGACTCGCCCAGCTGCAGGCTCAATTCCACCGTCTCCGGCACCGCTTCGGTGGCGCCGGCGGCGTACAGAGTCATGGCATGGCGCTCGTCGCGGGCGCGGGCGATGATCTTCAGATCGCTGCGGTGGGCGCGCGCGACCCGCGTCACATCGTCAACGCGGGCCGGACTGTCCATCGTAACCGCGACCGCGACCGCGTCGTCGAGGCCGCATTTGCGCAGGAACTCGGCATTGGCGGCGTCGCCGTAATAAACCGGAAGGCCGTCCTTGCGGGCGCGTGCCACCACTTCGGCGTCGTTGTCGACGGCGATATAGGCAATCTTGTGCTCGGCAAGCATCGTGCCGATGAGATGGCCGACGCGGCCGAACCCTGCGACGATGACCCGAGGTTGGTGATCTTCGGGCGGCCGGGCCAATTCCTCATGGCCGGCCGGCATGGTCCGCATCTGCCGCGCCATGCGCCGGCCTAACTGGGCGAGGAAGGGGAGCGCCAGCATGGTGATGGAAACGACCAGCAACGCCTGCCGGTAGTGTTCGGTGTTGAGGACGCCGGCGGCGGCAGCCGATCCCAGTATTACGAAAGCGAACTCGCCGCACGGTCCGAGCAGCAGTGCGGCTTCGAATGCCACGCTGTGCCCGACCTTCATGAGGCGGGCCAAAAGGTACAAGAGCGCGGCCTTGCCGACAATCAGCACCGCCGCCCCAAGGATGATCGGCAGCGGATCCTGGGCAAGCCCGTCAAGATCGATGCCGAGTCCGATGAGCAGGAAGAAGGCGCCGAGCAGCAGGCCCTTGAACGGCTCGATTACCGCCTCGACGGCGCGCCGATATTCGGTCTCCGCCAGCAACAGCCCGGCGATGAACGCGCCAAGGGCCATGGACAGGCCCGCGAACAGGGCCGCGGCGCCGGCGCCGACGGCGATCAGCAGCGCGGCAGCCATGAACAGGTCGGCGCTTTTCGCGCTGGCGACAAGCCGCAGCAACGGGCGAAGCGCATAGCGGCCCACTACCACGATGGCAATGATCGCCAGGCCGGCCTGAGCAAGGGCAAGCACGATTCCCTTCAGGACGGGCCCTTCCGTCTCTCCGGCAAGAATGCTGACCAGCAGCAATATCGGAATGACAGCGAGGTCCTGAAGCAGGAGGACCGAAAAACTCGCGCGGCCAGCCTGCGAGCCCAGCCGCTTTTCGTCCGACAGGATCTGAACGACGATCGCGGTCGAGGACAGCGACATTGCAGCGCCGAGGATGATCGCACTCTCGGCATCCAGCCCAAACGCCCGCAACGCGAGCGCAATGACGGCGGTAGTAAGGAGAACCTGCAGCCCGCCCAGTCCAAACACCAGCCTCTTCATCGTCTTGAGGCGCTCGAAGGAGACTTCGAGGCCGATCAGAAATAGCAGGAACACGATGCCGAGCTCGCCCATCGAGGCGATCGCGTCGGGGTTGCCGATGACCAGGGCGTCCAGGAAGGGAACGGCGGGCGTCAGCTGGCCCAGAACATCCGGATTGAGGAGAATGCCGACGAGCAGGAAGCCGAGAACGGAACTTACGCCGAGCCTGATAAAGAGCGGTACGACGAGCCCGGCCGCTCCGAGAATGATGAGGAATTCTCTATAGTGGGAGATGCTTTCGGTTGCCGCTGCTTCCAAGAAACGGCCTCAGATCCCGCTGGTCATGGACGCTTGCCCGCCAGGAAAAGGCGCCCTTTCAACCCGGCAGTTGTGAGGGCCATGGCGACCGCCATCGCGGCAACAAAAGCCACGGATTCAAAGGTAGGCGTTGCTAGGTTGGCGATCGCCGGGCCTGGACACAGGCCGGAAAGGCCCCAGCCGAGCCCGAAGAGGGCGGCGCCGAAAAGAAGCCTGGCATCGACGGCGGTGCTGCCTGCAACCGAAAAGGCAGGTGCGGCGAAAGGTCTGCCGCGCAGCGCTGCGAACCGGTAGCCGACATAGGTTACAGCCAGCGCGCCTGCCATGACAAAAACCAGACTTGCATCCCAGGTCCCGAACACATCGAAGAAGTTCAGGACCTTTGCCGGATTGATCATGCCGGAGAGCGCAAGACCTGCGCCAAACAGAATTCCTGCGAGCAGCGCGGTCAACTGGTGCCACCGTGAGTTCACAGGATATGCCTCTGCAACAAGACGACAAGAAACGCGACCGCCATGAAGGTTGCAGTCGCTGCCAGCGAGCGCACCGAAAGCCTGGCAAGCCCGCACACGCCGTGGCCGCTTGTGCAGCCGCTGCCCAGCACGGTGCCGGCGCCGACGATAAGGCCGGCGAGCACGGTTGCGAGGCCGTTCGTCGGGAATCGCACCGTTGCCGGGTCGTGGAAGCCCAGCAGCGACCGTCACTGCAGCACCCGCGACAAGGCCCACAATGAAGAGCGCCCGCCATCCGAGATCGCCTGCCTGGCGTAAGCGTGACGAGCCCCGCAAAAATGCCGCTTATGCCCGCGATGCGGCCGTTGGCCAGCATGAGCAGCGACGCGGCTAAGCCGATGAGAGCGCCCCCGAGGAGGCTTTCCCACGGCGTGAATGCTGTTTCCATGTCGTGGATCTCGCGTGCGATATGCCCGGGGGCCTGACGGACGCAACCTTTCAGAACCACAAATTCAGAGGCGTGGGCGAGGTTGCCATAGGCGCAGGATCCGCCCGTCGATGATGAATAGTCCGGCCGCGATGGCGGCCAGCCCGCCTGCATCGGTAGCCGTGAGGCGCTCGTTGAGAAAGAGCAGACCAAGCAGAATGGCGCTCGCCGGAACGAGAAATGTCACGAGCATCAGGTTGGTGGCACCAGCGGCTTTGAGGATTGCGAAGTATATGCAGTACGCGAGTGCGGTCAACAGGATCGCGAGCCCGACTACGGCACTCCACGCCGATGGTCCGGGCGGCGCAATATGCCAGGGCTGATCGACACAAAGCGCCAGCGGCACCATGAAGATCGCCGAGGCGCTGACCTGCCCGGCGGCTGTGACCATCGGTGTCATGCCCGCGAAGCGTCTGCCATAGACGCCGGCCACGGCATAGCAGAGGGCGGCGACAAGGATGGCGATTTCTGCCGCCAGATGGCTTATCGAGATGTCTGCTCCCGAGCCCATCATCAGGGTGACCCCAGCCAGGCCAACAAGGATGCCGGCGATCTTGCGCGTCGAAGCAGGCTCGTCGGGAAGTGCCGCGTGAGCGACAAGCACGGCGAAGAGCGGGGTTGTGGCGTTCAGAATCGATGCCACAGAAGAGGTGACGTGGCTCTGGGCCCACAGGATGAGTGAAAAAGGAATGGCGTTGTTGAGCAGGCCCATCAGCAGGAACCGGCGCCACGACGGCGTGTCGCTTGGAACGCGATACCCCGTCGCCCAGGAAATGAGCCAGAGCGCGACGGCAGCGAGAGTCACCCGCAACGCGGCGGTCGTGAGCGGCGGAAAGTCTGCAAGCGCAACTTCGTTGAAGAAGAAGGAGCCACCCCACAACGTGCTGAGGCAGCACGAGCAGCGCCCACTCGCGGGCGCCCATGACCGGCCGGATCACGTTCATGCGCGCGGTCTAGAAACCGTGCGCGCCGCCCGCTATCCGTTTCTTGCTTGGTATGTGAAAAATGCAGATGGCCGGGTTTTGGCCCGGCCATCGCAAACTGATCGCATGGATTCTGCTATTCGGCGAGGTACATCGTGCGTGCCAACTGGTCGCGGATCACGCCGAAGGCGACTGCGAGGTCGGCGTTGGTGTTGGCGTTGAAGTAGTAGTCGCCATCCGGCTCGTTGATATCACCGGAGCAGTTGCTCAAGCGTTCCTCGGTTTCGGCCTCGGTGGAGTCGGCCAGGTCAAACGACACGGTTATCACACGGATGCCGTCCGCCTTCATGTTCTGGCACAAGGCCACGAGATTGAACTCGGCGTGTTCCACTGACCGCTCGTAGGTAACGTTGCCGGGTCCCCAGCCATCCATCGTCTGCCGGCCATCGGTCAACAGAACGACGGCCTTGAGCGTCTCATCATCGTCAAAGCTCACGCCTGACGTGTAGGGAACACCCGGCGACAGGAGATGATAGCCCCACTCCATGCCGAGCGGATGTGGGTCAGGTTGTAGGGTTCCATGGACTGAATGGCGCTTACCGTGCCGGCATGGCTGGTAGTGAGATCGCGCACATTGAGATTGCGGCTGCCGAAGCTCGTGCTGCAGCTACCGACGTCAACAAACTTCTTGATATGGCTGGCGGGCGAGGTGACCGGCGGCGTGTTGCATCCCTGGTTGTACGGATGGCGCCGATCCTCGACGCAGCGCGTCCAGTTCGATCCACTCGTCTGGCCGTTGTAGTAGTTTCTCGGCATCGTCACGCGCACGTAGTTTGAAAACGGCACCAGACCGATTTTCACGTCGGTGTTGTCGCCGTTCTGCGTCAGGGCGTTGATGAGCACTCCTGTGGCCAGCGGCCGTGATTTTGGTTTAGTTCAGATCGTCAAGCACTGCGGCCACGTCATCGGCGTGGTCGGAGCAATAGCCGGCAAGATCGACGGACATCTGGGCCTTGATGTCGTCGAAAATGCCGTTGACGGAATCCGAGGACGCGCCGCTGCTGGAAACGGTCTGCTCGATCTCGATCGGTGAGATTCTCCCAGTCCTCTTCAGATACGGTCATCTCGCAAGCGCGGATGGTCATCATGGTCTCATAGAGCGTCTCGAGATGACCGCCGCGGCCGATGAGGAGAACGCGGTCATGACCCATGCCGTTCCGGCGACCAGGACCAGCGGAGTGATGAGCTTATCGATCAATTTGCTGCCGATGGCATACATGTGTTCGGATCCTCTGTTTGTTCGGGCATGCTATGCGTTCTGCCTTCGGCATTTAT
The DNA here is from genome assembly GCA_963780765.1 of uncultured Alphaproteobacteria bacterium. Classification (GTDB taxonomy): domain Bacteria; phylum Pseudomonadota; class Alphaproteobacteria; order Rhizobiales; family Aestuariivirgaceae; genus CAWHQZ01. Next base: position 195,157 of record CAWADI010000035.1, read on the forward strand.
ATCGCCTGAGGCATCAAGAAGAGGCTAACCGGACAGCGATAATTTTAGGAACTGTCGCCTTACTCGATCAGCCGGATTCGCTCATGCGCCTCCGGCAGGTCCGGCAGGTCGGAACTCTGATAGTTCTGGCCGACCTTGATGTTGAGGAGACCGTTGCCCTCGATGCTGATCATGTCGGCGATAATGGCGAACTGCTCCGAATCCAGGGCGATGTCGCCGCCGCCGGTGATCTTGAGCAACTGCTCGGGGAAGTACATGATGCCGTTCATCTCGATCTCGCCGCCGCCGATGATCAGGTTTTCGCTGTCTGGAATGGACGAGGGATGCTGCGCGAAGGCGATGCCGGCGAACAGGCCGCTGTCGCGGGCCGAGGTGATGATGTTGGCGCCCGACTGGGTGATGAGGCGCGTATCCGAATTGCCGGTGAACAGGATCGGCACCGACGTGGCCTTTAAGGTTCCATGGGCCTGGACATAGAGCGGGCCATCGCGGAACACATAGTTGCCGCCGCTCGACGAGCTCGACGGTTCCCTTCTTGATGTTGACTTCGCCGCAATAGACCCCCGGCTCCAGGACGGTCACGGTCGAGTCGCTGGCCGAATTGATCATCGGCAGGTTGGTGAACGTGCAGACGCTCGTATCCAGCACCTCGTTGAGGGCCGCCCAATCCTCGGCGAACCGGTCGTCAAACGGATCCTTCTCGCGGGCGCAGCCGGTATCTGGCGTGCGGCGTATAGTTAGAGCCCAAGTAGTCCCCGTGCACGCAGAAGCTTTCGGCGACGGCGACAGCCGAGCCGACCTGCTGCATGGCCTCATCGTCATCCGAATTCACATGGACCGAGCAGCCATCGGCGACTAGGTCGGCCGTGCCCTGGATTCTCAGGGAGTTCTCTGCGGTCTCATTGAGGGTCATCAGGCAGATAGGGTTGCCAGGGTCGACCTTGGCCGCCGAACTCACGTTTACTTCCAGCTCATCGCTCAACAAATTGCTGAGCGCGCTTTCGACATGCACGGTCACGTCCAGCTTGACGATTTTCTGAGGGAAATCGATATCAACGTCGGGAGTCGCCGTGAAGGTGGACTGCAGCGAGCTCGACAGGTTGGCGTAAAAGGTGTCAACGGTGAGCTCTTCCTTGTCGGCATCTGACTGACCGGTTGCCAAACGCGCGGCACCCGCCAGAACGGCGGCATCGGCCGCAGCCTGCAGTTGCGTGCGTGCGTCAACGCCGCCGCCGAAATCGACCGCCGAAGAAGCAACCATTACAAACGGTATGGCGGCAATAGCGGCGACGATGGCGATGTTGCCGCGGGTATCGCGGCCAAAACCGTACCAATGCCAGAGGTCAAGACGACGCAATTGGGGTTTCATCCGGCTCTCCACGGGGCATCCGGCGTTACTACGCTGTGGATGTGACCGGAGGCCTAAGAAAACCGTTACAATTTTTCTGAAACCAGCAGAAAACTGCGCGATCAAAAGTCCTTGCACAGCCGCAAGGAGTCATAGATGGCAGCGTGGATATTGCGCGCGGCGACCGCATCGCCGACGCGGAAGAGCCGGAAGGAATCACGGGCGTTTCGGCCAGTGTTCTGCTGCCGGCCCTGCAGAAGGGCCGGATAGTCGATCGCACCGCGGTTCGAGGACTTCTCCTTGAGTGCGAAGTAAAGCTCGGCCAGGGGCAGGGTGGCATTTTCGACCACCACCTGGTCCACCCGCCGCTCTGCGACGTCGGTCTCGGCGTAGGGGCTGTAGAGGATCGCCAGGAGCCGGTTTCCATCCCGTCTGATTGCGCGCACCCGCATCATGGTCGTTATCCTGACCCGCCGGCTCTCGAAAATCTTCATGTACGGCACGAGATTGAGACCGCCGACGTCGGGTGCGAAGTATCGCTCGGGGCTCACGATCTCGAGCCTCGATGGAGTTCCGGCGATGAACTCGGCCGCCGCCAGGCCTGGATGGCCGCCGTTGTCGTCGAAGAGCAGAACATCGTCGGATGGCTTGACCTCGCCGGACAGAATGTCCCAGGAGGTCGTCGCCAGCTCCTGGCCTTCCTCGATCGCCTGCAGCGAGGGCAGGCCGCCTGTCGCCACGACGACGATGTCGGGCGCTGCGGCTTCCACGTCGGCTGCCTCGGCGTAGGTGTGAAATCTGAAATCAACCTTAAGCTTTTCGAGCTGCGCCAGGCGCCAGTCGATGATGCCGATCATTTCGCGGCGGCGCTCAACCTTGACGGCGAGGCGCACCTGGCCGCCAGCTTCGCTCGCCGCCTCGAACAGCGTCACCTTGTGCCCGCGTTCGGCGCTGACGCGCGCCGCCTCGAGACCGGCCGGCCCCGCGCCGACGATCACCACATGGTGCTTGCGCCCGCGCGACGGGGAGATCACGTGCGGCATGCTGGCCTCGCGGCCGGTGGCCGGATTGTGGATGCACAGCGCGTCGTTGCCCTCATAGATGCGCTCGAGACAGTAGGTCGCACCCACGCAGGGGCGGATATCGCCCTCCTTGCCGGCGATGATTTTGCTGACGATGTGAGGATCGGCGATGTGGGCCCGCGTCATGCCCACCATGTCGAGCTTGCCTTCGGCGATGGCGTGGCGGGCGGTGGCGACGTCGTTGATGCGCGCGGCGTGGAACACCGGAAACTTCGTCGCCTTCCTGACCTCGCCGGCAAAATCCAGGTGCGGCGCCGACGCCATGCCGGTGATCGGGATCACCCGTGACAACGGTGTGTCGTGTTCGACGTGGCCGCGGATCACATTCAGAAAATCGACGTGGCCGGTGGCGATCAGGCGGCGGCAGATCTCGAGGCCTTCCTCCTTGCTCAGGCCCTTGTCCCAGTCCTCGTCGGCGACGAGGCGGCAGCCGACGATGAAGGAAGACCCTACCGCCTCGCGCACGGCTGCCAGCACGCGAAGCGAAAACCTGAGGCGGTTGTCGAGCGAGCCGCCGAATTCGTCATCGCGGGAATTGGTGGCGGGCGACCAGAACTGATCGAGAAGATGGCCGTAGCACTCGAACTCGATGCCATCGAGACCCGCTTCCTGCATACGCTGGGCGGCGGATGCAAAGTCGCGGATGACCCGCTCAATGTCCCAGTCTTCCATCTCCTTGGGAAAGGAACGGTGGGCGGGCTCGCGAATGGGAGAAGGCGCCAGCACCGGCAACCAATCACCCCTGTTCCAGGTCGTGCGCCGGCCGAGGTGGGTGAGCTGGATCATCACTGCGGCGCCGTGCTCGTGACACTCGTCGGTGAGGCGCTTCAGCCATTTCACGATCTCGTCCCTGTAGGCGAGCAGATTGCCGAACGCCGTGGATGAATCCTCGGAGACGACTGCGGAGCCCGCCGTCATGGTAAGGGCAATTCCGCCTTTCGCTCTCTCCACGTGATAAAGCCGGTAGCGGTCCTTCGGCATGCCGTCTTCGTGATAGTTGGGCTCATGCGCCGTCGACATGATGCGGTTCTTCAGCGTCAGATGCTTGAGCACAAAGGGCCGCAGCAGCGGATCACTCGAACGCAGTACGGTCGTGGCGTTCATGGCCGCGCGGCGCCGCTCACTCGGCGGGACTCATCGCCGCCGCAGGTCTCGACCAGATCACCTCGCGGCCAGGCTCGGGATCGCGCGGAACGAGCAGGGAGAGCACAAGCGCCACGCCGGCCATCGCCGAGCCGATCAGAAAGACCGCCGCCGGGCTTGCGTCCCACAGGATGCCGAGGGGAATGGGAATGAAGACGGCGGCGACATGATTGATGGAGAACGCCACGCCCAGCGGTCGGCGCAATATCGGCCGGGTCGGCGATCTTCTGGAAATACGTGCGCTGGGCGATCGCCAGAAAGAAGAACACGTTATCGAGGACGTACAGTCCGGCAGCAATCCAGGCGTTGGTGGTAACTGCGTAAAGAAAGAAGATCCCGATGAGCCCGATGTTTTCGATGATCAGCGTGCGCCGGTCACCCCAGTGGCCGATGCGGGCACCAAGCCAGGGGGCGATGAGCATGTTGAGAACTGCGTTGACGAGCATCAGGAGCGTGATGTCGCCTACGCTGTAGCCGAACTTCTGCACCATGAGCAGGACGGCAAATATGATGAAGATCTGCCGCCGCGCGCCGCCCATGAAGGTCAGGGCATAGTAGAGCCAGTAGCGCTGCCGCAGCACCAGCTGGCGCCGTTGGGTAACCTCCTCGCGGAAGTAGGGAAACCACAAATAGATGAACGCCGTCACCGCTATGGTGAGCAGGCCACCGGCGAGGAACACCCACACGTAGTCCAGTCGCAGCCACTTCCACAAAAGAAAGATCACGCCGTAGGCGGCAATGGTAGCGAACGAGCCGGCGGAAACGACCTTGCCGATCTGACTCGATGCGTCTTTTTTCGTGAACCATTGCAGGGCCAACGACTGGTTGACGGTCTCGTAGTAGTGGAAGCCCAGGGATTTTATGACCGTCGTGGCATAGAAACCGAAGGCAGAGGGAAAGAAGCCGGTGACGGCAACTCCCACGCCGAGGGTGAGAAGCGAAAGCAGGCCGAGCGTCTGCTCGCGCATGAGGACCAGGAACAACACGGCCGCGAACGACAGGAACCCCGGGATCTCGCGTACCGTGTGCAGCGTCCCCATCTCCTGGCCGGCGAAGCCGACCACATCGATGGCGAAGTTCACGTGCAGCGCATTCCAGGTGGCGAAGGAAAGCTGGTTGGCGATCGCCATCAGCATGAGCACCAGAACCGGCCGCTTCCAGTAAGGCGCTGCAGAGACGGGTATGGGGTGCTTGCCCGGCATGGCCGGGCTTATATCACGGCGTCAGCCGCGGCCGACATGCGTCACAAGCAGGAGGGCTGCGCGCCGGCCCTCCTTCGCAAATTGGTGGTCAATCCGAAGCCGACGACGATGATATGCGCCGGGTGTCGTTGCTGTTGTCCTTCGGCTTGTTCCCGAAGGATAGAAGCTCGCGGCTGAACGAGGCGAGCGACGGGCGTGGCCGGGTGAGAAACGGCAGCGGCCGGCAGAGATCGAGGGCGGCCAGACCGATGCGGGCGGTCAAAATGCCGTTGACCGCTCCTTCACCGAAACGTGCCGAAAGCCGGCCGATGAGTCCCCGGCCGATCACGTGCTGGATGACATTGTCGCCAAGCGCCAGGCCGCCGGTAACGGCGAGATGGCCGGCCACCATGCGCGCCAGCCGGAAGGTTCCGATGGTGCCGGGCCGGCCGCCATAGAGCGTCGCCAACTCGCGCAGCATGCGCAGATTGACGGCGGCGACGATCAGGACGTCGAGGGCGGCGACCGGAGCAACGGCAGTCAGAAGCGTTACCCGGCGTGCGTGACGGGCGATGACAGCCGCGGCATTCTCGTCAAGCACTCCCATGATGTCGCGCTCGGCCAGCCGGATGCGATCGGAAGGTGAAATGATCTCCCCGGCGTGACTTTTCAGATCTGCAAGCCCGGCTTTAACGTCGGCGCGGCCGGAGTAGATTCTCTCGAGCCTGGCAATCGCGCGCCCGCCTGCCTCCTCATCCTCGAAGTTCGCCGCCCGCGTGGCATCATCGTGGATGTCGCCGAGCTTCTTGAGGCGTATCAGTCCGGTGATCTCGCGCATGATGATCGCCAGCGCCGACAGCGCCGCCAAGGCAAGCAGCCCGGCACCGAGCCATCCCAGCGTCAAAGACCGGGCGAAAAGATCCTCGACGAGCCGGGTAAGAGCCAGGCCGGCCCACAGGCTGACAAGCGCGCCGAGGGCGGTGATGAGCAACCCGGCCCAGCGAAAGCGGCGCACGATCCTGCGTCCCTGGGGCGTGGTGGGCTGCAGTTTTGCTTCGGCGGCATCCGTCTCCCAATCGATCTTGGGCATGGCAAAGCTCGACGGCGCGCGGTGGCGGAGATGCGGCTTGGCCGCCGCGGCGGCGTCGAGCTTGAAGGCCTGTGGCTTGCGGGCGCCTGCGGTCACGTCAGCCGGTCTCCGATCAGAAACTCGAGAGCGCGATCGAGCCTGGTGTGCGGAAAGCTTGGCTCCTGGACCGCCGGGGGCCCCGTGACCTTGAGCAATGGCGGCCGAAACCGCACGAAGCGCACCTTGCCCTCGAGGCTGCCCGAGATGGCCTCGTCGGGATCGGCGGGCAGGTCCCCGGGAAACACGGCCGCCTCGGTTTCGCCATCGAAACTCTCGCTGCCGATCGTTTCGCCTGCCGCAGGGTAGCCGGCGATGCAGGCGAGCTCTTCGCCCTTCTGGCGGATGGTCGCCTCGCGCGTGGCGCGAATCGCGGCGAGCGCCATGACCGAGATCCTGGCGCCGCGAAAGGAGGCGCGTGCGGCGGATTCCTCGATGATCTTGCGCAGGATCGCCTCGAGCCTGCCGTGCGAGCTGTGGTGGAGCAGGTCGGCCTTGGTGGCAGCAAACAGAATACGCTCGACCCGCCGGCCGAAGAGCCGCGAGGCGAACGAGTTGGCGCCCAGCCGGAAACAGTCGAGCACATTCGTAAGCGCGAGCTTGAGGTCGAGGATTGCCGCAGATCCGGCGTTGATGGCTGACAGCGCATCGACCAGCACAATCTGGCGGTCGAGCCTGGCGAAATGACCCAGGAAAAACGGTTTCACTACATGGCGCACATAGGCGTTGTAGCGGCGCTCCATCAAATCGGCGAGCGAGCCCGCCGCGGGACTGCTGTCGGCTGCGATGTCGAGCGGCGCGAAGGTGAGCAGCGGCGAGCCGGCGAGGTCGCCGGGCATGAGAAAGCGGCCAGGCGGCAGGCTCGACAACGAAACATCATCAGCCCGGCAGCGCGCAAGATAGGACGTGAAGAGCTCCGCTGCCTTGACCGCCTGCAATTCATCGCGCGGGCCCAGGGCATCCAGGCCGGACAGATAGGCATGCCAGTCGCGAGCAAACTCGATACGCGGCGGCTTGCGGCTGGCGGCAAGGGTCGCCTGCGACCACTCGCCATAGTTGAGCGACAGGAGCGGCAAATCGAGCAGCCATTCGCCGGGATAGTCGATGATGTCGACGGACAGCTGCCGCGCCACGCCGTCGCTGGAGAGCATGCCTTCGCCCCAATATTCAATGGTAAGCCGCAACTGCGAGAGGCGCCGCGTACCCTCCGGCCAGTGCCGGTTCGGCGATGTAAGCGCCGCGATGTGGTTCTCATAGGCGAAGCGGGGCAGGGTGTCGTCCGGCTGGGGCTCGAGATAGGCTCGCGCGACGCGCCCCTTGGCATAGGCGGTCAGCAGCGGCAGCCGGCCGCCATGCATGAGATTGTGCACGAGCGCGGTGATGAACACCGTCTTGCCCGAGCGGGACAGGCCGGTCACGCCGAGGCGCAGGGTCGGCGTCACGAAGTCTGTGGCGAAGTCCCTTACACCGCCGAGCGCGATGCGAGCCTGATCGAGGATGGTTACGGGCGCCACGATTTCCAGAAGTCCGGGGGGCTATAGTTGGCCCCGGGACCGGCCGGGCACAAGGGGCGGAAGCCAAGCCAACCGATCAGACGCCGAGAATCCGCTTGCCGAAGGCGCTCAACAGGTAGCCGAACTTGGACTTGAGCTGCATCGCTGGTTCAGCTGCCGGGTCGAGGCCGGTCAAGGCGATCGCGCGCAGATCGCGCGTCGCCGCAACGAGCTCCATGGCAAGGGAACATTCCCGGTAGCTGAGCCCGGCGTCGGTCGGATCCGCCACGTCATTGATCGCCGATCCGTGCAGACAGAGGGCGAAGCCGTGACCAAGACCGGTAACCCTCTCGAGGGCGCGCCGCATGACCTCGCGCACGTCCAGGAGATCGACGTCTTCCATGGTCAGCGCCAGAAGCTCGCGCTCGCGCAGGAAGCGGGCCTCGGCCCGGCTGGCCTGACGCAAGCCCACCAGCGCGCAGCCGGAAGCGAGCAGGGGAGGGAGGTCGGAGCGCGGGGTCAGCGCTTCGCCCAGCACGTTCTCGCCCTCGCTATCGCAGGCCGGACGCGAATCCATCCACAGCAGTCCCAATGGCTCGGACTGCCGGCGGATGGCGGTCAGGAGAGGCGCCACACTGTCGCGATCAACGCCGAGGACAATCGGCGCCCGGCGTTTGCGGATCGCGGCGGAAGCTTTCTCTGCGGCAACTGACGGATTCGCCGCTCTGGCGGTCTGCAGGGACAGGCCGAGCGTTTTCAGCCCGTCGACGAACTCCCGCGCTTGCGGCGAGGCCGCTACCCGGGGATCGGCGAGCAGCATCACCTGTCGTTCGGAGTGGCCCGGCCCCGTCCCCACTACATGCTTGCGGACATAGGGCGACAGCATGGCCTGGACCAGCGACGAATAGCGCAGTTCAAAGTCGATACTGTCGCCGACCTTGTGTGCGGCAGCCTTGGTGAGATCGAGGATCATGTGGTCGCTTGAAGCGGTGACCGTCTCGATGCCGCGGCGGTGCGGCCGCAAGCCGCCGGGATCGATATCGAGCCGGCCGAGATTGACGATGCCGCGCAAGCGATCGCCACGATCCTTGATGCTGGGGATATTGCCAAAGGCGTCGGGGCCGACTTCGCCCTCCGGCAGGGAAGGCTTGGTCTTGAGTTCGACGAGCTCGGCCTCGAGCAGGAAGGCGTCGCGCCGCAGGCCATCAAGCCGGCCGCCGGTCCACGGGTTCTCTCCCAGCAGTATGGAGGCGCCGACGCGCAGATGATTGATGCGCGGGTCGATGCCGCCGTCGAGCAGCAGCGGCAGCGAGCTGGAATTGCCGCCGGAAACGTAGCGCAGCTTCATTCCATGCCGGCGTTCGACGTCGTCGGCCAGCCGTGCCAGCTGCTCGAGCTTGGCCCGCGTCGGCAGAACGCCGCTGGCGCACATGAAATTGACACCCAGGCCAACGAGCTTCAGCCCCGGCAGCTGCATCGTGCGCTCGGCGAGGCCCGGGATCGCTTCGACCGGCGCGCCTTCGCGACGGTCACCCATCTCCACCATCAGGATGACCTCGTGCTCCTTGTGTGCCGCGACCGCTGCCCTGGACAGCGCTTCGAGGGTCGAGCTTTCCGAGTTGAGGCTCAAGTCGGCCCAGGCAACGACATCGGCTGCCTCGGTGATCGAGGGGATGCGCATCACGTGGATCGGCGCGGAGATGCCGTTGCGGCGCAGCCGAATGACGTTATCGATGCGGGATTCGCCGATCGACGGCGACGCCGCCTTCGAGCATGGCCCGGACGACGAGGGGAGAGCCCATCGTCGCTTTGCTGACGCCGCAGACGGCAATGCCGTGGCGCGCACAGAGTTCGACCACCGTGCGGGCGTTCGCCCGCAGGCGGTCGGGATGGATTTCAAGGTTCGGGACGGGCAAGCTCTACGCCGGCTGTCCCGCCGGCTGTTCGTCCTCCCGCTCCGCCTCGATCAAATCATCCATGCTGTCCCGCCGGCGGAGAAACCGGATCGAGCCGTCGGTTCGGATGATGAGGGCAGCGGCGCGGGGGCGTCCGCAATACTGAAACATCTCTTCGAGGGTATAGGCGCCAACATCGAGCAGCGCCACAAGATCGCCGGGTCCCGTCGCCTCGGGCAGCGAGCGCTGGGCCGGCAGGCGAACCACTTCTGTACGTAGTTCCTCACGGGTTGCCTCGTCAAGCTGGGGCAGCCGCTTCAGGAGGCGCTTCAGGAGGTATTCGCCTTCGACGTCGAAGTAACAGTCGGCTGAATCACACAGCGGCCCCATGACCCGGAATGGGGTGCCGGCGGCCTCGCCCATCCGGTTTGCGGTGAGCATGTGGTAGTACCAGCGCACGGCGGCGGCATCGAGAAGCAGATTGTAGCCGGCATCGAGATAGAGCCAGCGTTCGCGCCCCCGGCTCTTTTCACTCTCGATACGCGACAACAGGACGGCGGCATCGCCGACGATCGCCCGGCCAGGCTCGAAGAGAATTTCCGTCGCGGTGCCGATTTCGGCCGCGGCTGCGGCGGCTACCTCCCTGACCATCGCGGCCGCGGTCATCGGGGCGCCGAAGGGATCGATTTCGTTGCGCCCGGCCGGACCATGAACATAGGGAATGGGGTAGCCGCCGCCGAGATTGACGTGGGCGAGCGGCGCACCGATCCTCGCGGCCAGCCGATGGGCCTGCCGGGCGGCGAAGGCTACAGCCTGGCGATAAGCGTCGAGCTCGCTCACCTGCGAGCCGATGTGGACGTGCAGCCCGACCAACTCGATCGCGCCGGTTGCGCCTTCGATCACCGCCAAAGCCTCCTCAAGCTCGGCCGCGGTCATGCCGAACTTGCTCGATTCCGAGCCGGTCTGGATGCCCGGAGTGGCTCCCCCTGCGACGCCCGGCACGAGGCGCAGGGAAACTGCGGCGCGCCGTTGGCGCGCGCCGGCAAGTTCGGCGATGCGGCGCAGCTCGAAGACCGAATCGACGTTGATCGCCTTGATGCCGAGGTCGATGGCGAGGCCGAGCTCCTCCGCCGACTTCGCCACGCCATTGAAAATCATCTCGGCCGGCGAAAAGCCGGCCACCTGAGCCTTGTGGATCTCGCCGCCGGAATTGACCTCGATGGCAAGACCCTCCGCTCTCAGGATGCGGATCACGTGGACATTGGAGCAGGCCTTGCTGGCATAGCAGACCTGGGCCCGCGGATGGCCGGCGCGGGCGGCGGCGAGGAAGCGCGAGGCATTGTCCCTCAGCCGCTGCTCGGAGAAGACAAAGAGCGGGGTACCCTGGATTTCCGCCAGTTCGACCAGGTCAACGCCGTCCATGGCGAGATGATTGCCGATGCGCCCGAGATGCGGCAGCAGGCCTTCGCCACCATCGGTTGGGCGGTTCATGCGCAAGGCGTCCTTTTCGGGTTCCGTGGCGCACCAGAATAGAGGCCAATCTTGCGCAGCGGATCCATCTCTGCTGGTCCCCTCAGTCTCGATCCTGGGGCTGCCGATCGAGCATCTTCGGCGTCAAGAACCATTCGAGCTTTCCGCTGCCCCATCCCACATCACGCCAGCGCGATGCCCGAAACGAGAAGAGTGCCACGGCGGCGGTCGGAAACTTCCGGCGCATCGCGGTGAGTGCCCCCTCGTCCCCGCTGCCGCCGAGACGGTCTGCAAGGGCGGCGAGGGACGGGTTGTGGCCGATGATCATCAGCGGCGAACGGCCTTTCGGCTGCTCGTTGATCACCTGCAGATAGCCGCTGCCATCGCCGAAGGCATAAAGAGCCTCGGCGATGGTCGTCACAGGCTTGGCGCGCATGCCTTCGACCACCAGGTCAAGTGTCTGACGGGTGCGCCTGGCGGGCGAGCACAGGATCAGATCGGGGACCAGGCCGCGCTCCGCCAATGCCTCGCCCATGCGGGGCGCTGCCGCCCGGCCGCGGGCCGACAGCGGTCGCTCGCGGTCGTCGAGCGCCTTGTCGCTCCAACTGGATTTGGCGTGACGCATGAGAATGAGCCGAAGCATGTTTAACCTCACGAGACGAAGCAGGCAGGTGCCGCGACGCCAGACGTTGATCTAACCATACTGTGACCGCAACCTTTCATAAAACAGCTGACCGGTATTTGAAGATCCCCGGTGCCAGGCACAACCAAGCAAGGTTGCGCCACTTCGCTAACGAATGCGGGGATAGCCCCAACCGCCGCTATACCCCGGAAGCAGACGCCCGGCGTGTTACACTATGTGCTAGTTCCGGACATTCGTGACGGCTCTTCATAGCGGACCTTGCGCTGCGGCCTGCGCGGCCTTTTCGTCAGTGCTATCCCAACGTACAGTGCTTGCTCTTCGCGAGAGCGCCTATGCCCGAACATGGTCGCCGAACTGGGCCGTCGCGAACGTCTCGAAGCGCGAGCTCAGGAGCATCGTCGCGCAACGCCACGCGGTTCAAGGCGCCGAGGGGATCACCCGCTTCGAGTGCAAGCGCCGTGGCTGTAATCAGGGACTTCCATCGGAATCCCGCCAAACTTGTTACTCGCACCCTTCGATTCCCGGTGCCAACTATCTCACAACCAACAACGAGCGATGAGCAGCGAATGGAATCGCGCTTCAGCCTCGAGGCGCGGGAATTCCCCCAAACTAGGAGGATTCAAAAGCCATGACTACATCAGCCGAGAACGGCCGGAAAGGCGGACAGCCTGGCATGCACACACCACCGGTCGTGTCGTCGCAGGCGTGGAAGGCGGCCCGCGAGCAGCTGCTCGTGAAGGAAAAGGCCCAGACCCGCGCCCGTGACGCCCTGGCAGCCGAGCGCCGGCGAATGCCGTGGATGGCCGTGGAGACGGCGTATGCGTTCGAGGGGCCTGCGGGCAAGGCGAGCCTGCTCGACCTGTTCGACGGCCGGCGTCAGTTGATCGTCTACCGCGCCTTCTTCGAGCCGGGGTGTTCGGCTGGCCAGACCACGCCTGCCGGGGCTGCTCGATGGTGGCCGACCAGGTCGCCCACGTCGCCCACCTGAACGCCCGTGACACCACCCTCGTCTTCGTCTCGCGTGCGCCCCAGGCGGACATCGCGCGGCTGAAGGCGCGGATGGGCTGGGAGATGCCGTGGTTCACCATCACGGACGGATTCGACGCCGACTTCGACGTGGACGAGTGGCACGGCACGAACGTGTTCTACCGCGACGGAGACCGTGTGTTCCGCACCTACTTCATCAACAACCGCGGCGACGAGCAGATGGGGAGCACCTGGAACTACCTCGACATCACGCCGCTTGGCCGGCAAGAGGTCTGGGAGAACTCGCCCGAGGGCTATCCTCAGACCCCGACCTACAAGTGGTGGAACTGGCACGACAGCTACGTTGCAGACGCAGCGCCCGACAAGAAGTGGGTCGAGGTGTCAGACGCCGGAGAGGCGGCGTTCCGGAACCAGCACGCGAGCACGAAGCCATGAGCCAGCCTGTTCCGGCGGATGCGACGGCGGCGCGACCGGCCGGGACGCCGCCGCGCTCTGGGCGGCCGACGGGCTGGCCCTCGCGGCGTCGCCAACCTTCGCCATCATGGCGCTGCTGACCGGTGTCCTGGGCGATGGCCCGGCGGAGATGCTCTGCTCGGCCGCGCGCGTATCGCCGCTGAGCGGAATGGTCACGATGTACCTGCTGATGAGCGCCTTCCACGGGGCCCCTGGCTCGACTCTGATCATCCCGTTTCCTGCATGCGCAGTGCGTAAACCTCAGCGAGTCTTCAGGATCGAAATCCCGCCGCTGCCATCAGGTCGAGCAGCGCCGTTCTCCGATCCAACGCCACTGTCGATGGCGAGACGGCGCTCGGAGAACGGCTAGCACTGCCGCCGCTCTGCCTTCACTACGCTACGACAGAGGGGTCGCCCCGCCGAGCAGTGACGATCCAAGCGCGCGATTGGAGCCACACGCCGCCATCAGAGGCGTGCGCGATCAGCGTCGCGCGCAGGTCTGCGACGACCGAGGCTGCTCAAGGGATCGGACTGTCGCAGAGCCTGGCTTACGGTGCCGAAACGGCTGACGAAGTCGAGTGCGGCGTTGACATCTCGACCGTAGTAGACGGGCACCTCGACATCGGTGAAGGCGACAGCGCTGAAGCCAGCAGACGCAAGGATACGCCGGGCCGCCGCTGGCTCTCCGAGCGAGAACGGGTCAGGCCCGAAATCGGCGACCGGACTGCGCATTCCACGGGCCAGTGCACGGTCGATCGACACTGCCCACTCGTTGCGATCGTGCGCCTGCCAGACCATCATCACGAGTTGCCCTCCCGCCCGCAGGGCGCGGGCGACGTTGCGGAAGGCTGCGCCGGGGTCGGCGAAGAACATGGTGCCGAAGCGACTGATGGCGACGTCGAACTCCTTGGACTGGAAGCGGTAGACCTGTACGTCGCCCACCTCGAACCGGACGTTCGGCGGGCCTTCGCGGTCGGCCAGTTCCCGGGCCCGCGAGATCATCCCCTCGTCGCGGTTGACGCCCAGCGCCTCTCCGTCCCAGGCCATCCGGGCCGCTTCAGGGGTCGTCCGGCCTGTCCCGCAGCCAATGTCCAGCACTCGGTCCGCAGGCCGAATGTTGTAGGCCGCTCGCAGCCGCTCGTTGTGGAGCTGGAGTTCCGCGTCGTAGTCGATCAAGGCACTTCGTCAGAGCGCTCACGAAGCGTCACGTTCAGCGCCTGGCATCCCGCCGCTCGTCCTGAACCTCAAGACGATAGGCCTCCAATCGATCAGCTAACGCGGCTGGATTGCTCAGCGCAACCATGTGACCGCCGTCGATCTGGGTTGACCTCGAGGCCCAGCCGCTCGCGGACGATCCGGCGCTGGAACTCGAGCGGAAACATCCGGTCGTGGCGGCCGGCCAGCACTCGGATCGGAACATCGGGCCACGCCGCCAGCGGCCAGGGCTCGTCCAGTGGGGTGGATGACTGGTCCTGCCAGGTTCTCGACTGGGCCTCGTCGCTGAGCTGCCGCGGCAGGTCGTGGTAGTACACGAAGCGCATCGTTCCCCGCCTCGCTCGGCGCGAGCCCGATGCTGGCGTGGTACTCGACGCTGCGCGGGCCCAGAACCGGTGTTCGACCACCACGCGTTGAAGGTTTCACCGGGCAGCGGGATCATGGCGTTGAGCAGGACGAGCAAATCGACCGGGCGTCGGGTGCAGACGGTCGGTGCGGTGAAGCCGCCCATCGATTCGGCCACGACAATGACAGCGCTCCGCTCGCCGAGGGCGTCGACGACGGCGTCGGCGTATTCGGACCAGCCTGCGTTGTCGTCCTCCGTGGGGAGCCGCACGGCGATCGCCTCGTGACCGCGGGCCTCGAGCTCAGGGACGAGGCGGTGCCACTCCCACGGATCGCCACCACCGCCGGGGATCAGCGCGAAGATGGCCATGGATGCTCAGCTACCATCGCTCGACCGCGTCGTCATGGTTATTGTCGCTTTCTTCATGGTTGTTGTCGCTCGCCCGTTACTTGAGTATCGCTAGTCAGCACTTGGTACCATCGCATCTCGTTTCCATCAGGGTCTTCGATGTCGAACCAGCTCGTCATGTTGGGTCTCGTCTCGATTTCGGGTACATCGACCCTGGGCACGCCGTACCAGGCCCCGTGCCACTTGATGGCTTTGTGCACGTTCGGCGCCCGCCGTGTCACGACGGCATCGACGCGTCGAGCGTGGGCAGTTTGCCATTCGGGCAGGAAATCCGGGCTTGCACGGCGCCGTCGCCATCAGCCTTGGGCACGGCGTAGTGCGCCGGCAGTTTCTTCGCCGCGGCCTTCGTGGGCTTGCGGGCTGATGACTTGGCGTCCGCTCACGCCACGCACGCACCTCGCACTGGCCGCTCACATTCGTTCGCCGGGCAATTGGCTGGCTTGCTTCACCCAAGCGGCGAGCTGAGCTTCGTCGAGCTGGTCGTCCTCGTGGATGTCGAGGTAGCGCACTTCCTTGTGCTTGGACTCGCCGGGGGGGACAGGACGCAGCGACGTGCCGCGGAAGAAAGCCATTTTGACGTACTTCGTGAAGCAATGAAAGCTGAGGAACCAGCCCTGGCCCTCGATGCCATAGAAGGGCGAGTTCCATTTGACTGCCTTGCGCACGCCGGGGACGGTGCGCACGATGAGCGCGTCGAGGCGGCGCCCGACGTCGCGTTTCCAGCCCGGCATGGCCGCGATGTAGGCCTGCACGGGGGCGTCGCCGTCGGCCTTCGCGATCTGAGGGTTGCCGCCTGCGAGGAGGGCCGGCTTCGCGACCTTGCGGGACTGCGACTTCGGTGCCGTCTTGCGCGGTTTGGCCGCCTTCGCAGCGACCCGCTTGGCGGCGGCCTTCTTTGCGACCTTCGCCGACTTCTTGGACGTCTTGCCGGCCATTGGTTCAGCCCATTTTGCTCCCGGCCGCTATGCCGAGGCGCTGTCGGTGGAGTTTCACGCTTCGGCGCCTCAATTCTCTATCCGGCGCCGCTGCGCGATCTTCTCCTCGAGCTCAACTCCATCGGGCCGCGGATGACGTGGTTCATATAGTCCGAGATCGCCGCCTCCTGGCAGGCGGATCGTGGTCAGGAGGCCCCAGCCTTCGTCGCTCACCGTACTGCATTGGATGTTCATCTTCAGTAGGCGCGCAACTTCGGCCGAGATGTCGTTACACATCAAGTAGAGCTCATGTCTGCCGTTTCGGTCATCGGGATGGCAGGCGATTTCAGATGGGGGTAGCGCGAAGATCAGCCAGCCATCGCCCGCATCAACCGAGGGAAGCCCCAGCACGTCGCGAAAGAAGGCGCGGTCCCCCGCAGCATTGCGGCTATAGATGATTGCATGCATTCCAGTGATCATGTGTCTTCTCTCCAATCGGCTACCGAATGGCGATCCGCCGATGGTCGACGCTTCGCGGAGGTCGTTGCGAGCCGTACGTCAATGGCCGGCTTTTCCCCGCGCCGAGCCACTCCGCCTGTGGAAAGATCCGGTTGTATGGTATTTGTCCCTCGCTTTTGACGTGGGGCCGTATCTCATCATCACCGCGGCCGCGGAATTATCCAGAATTCCACGGGAAATGTGCAGACATCGGAGCCAGTTGCCGCCTGTACCTCCTCCTCAAACGGCCGGCTCCCAGGCGACCTGAAACTGCCTCCGGTGCAAAACGCCGGGCTTTTTTGGATCCCTGCAGGAACCTTTCGAGCACAGCCGCGTTGTATCGGCTTCAAAAGAGACACCCGCCCCCCGACATCCCGCGAGTGTCGATAACAGCCCCGGCCGGTATCCCCTCTCGCTGGGGCTTTCATTTCGCTGCCTCCTGCCGGGGTTGCTTGGGATGTCGTACGAGGCGGTCCGTAGCGATAATGCGAAGGGTTCCGGCGGCATTAAATGCGGCACAATGGGTTCAGCCTAAGATAGGCTGCAGTCCTCGATGCTACGACTCCGGCACAGCATGTTCGGGCTGACTGAGGTTACGGCGCCTTCCAGCGCCGTACCCCTCGGTTTTTCGACTTTAGTCTTCGCCAGCTACAGCGGTCGCCAGCCCTACTTTGCAGGCATCGCTAACATCGGCGACTTTACCTTTTATGCAGGCTTCAATGCGGCCCTCACCAGGCTCGACGCCCGCGCAATGTTGTTTCACGTCATCCGCACAGGCCTTGGCTACTACAGCCTTGAGCACCAATTCCGTGCACGGGTCGGACAGGGCCTTGAGGTTCGTCTTGATGCACTCCCTGATCTTGCCTCCCCCAGCTTCCACCCCTGGGCAAAGCGATTTGGCATCACTCAGGCAAGCGCCGGGTATTTCTGCCGACGCCATGGAACTTGGAAGCAACAACATGGCGATGGCAAAAAGAGAGCTGGTGATAGCAATACGTGTGGTCATGTAAACCTCCTGTTTGAAGCGGCTGTTTTAACACTCCGATGTTTACATCAAATGCAGACCCCTAGGCATTGGCCCAAAGGCCAATATCGTTCGAGCTGGAACGACGTTACCTTGGTCGAGCGGATAGCTGAGCAAAGTTGAGCGTGAGTTAGTCATGAGAACGCGATCGGTTGTCGCAGCGTTCGCTGTAGTCCTTAGTCTGGGCACAGCTGGATGCGCTTTTGCGCCGGCCACCACGAGGGAGGCCCGCCTGACCCGCACTGAGCCAAGGTCCAACAGCGCGGGTCCTCCAGCTGCCAATGTTACGGTCATTTTCAAGAACCGCGCGTTCCCATCGAAGGTGCCCGCGACGATAGCGCCTTGCGCCGTAGCCGCCTGCGTCGACATCTGACATCGCTGATCTGCCGGCTCACTCTACAGGCCGGACATCAAAGAGGTTTGTGTTGAGCAATCTCGCCTGTCCTGGTGGCCAACGTACCGGGCATAGCTAAGCTGCCGGAAGCAGTCGCCGGACGTAGGCTGCCGCGCGCCGCGGTCAGGGCAGCGGGCAATGTGCATAACCCATGGTGAGGCCGAGGGATACGCTAGTGGTTGTGAAGCTAGACCGCCTAGGGCGCAGCACCCGCGACGTGCTCAACAACGTTCATGAGTTGAGCGAGACGCTCATCTGAGAGTGCTGGAGCCGGCCATCTCGACCGAGGGGCCGATGGGCAAGATGGTGCTCACGGTCCTTGGCATGGTCGCTGAAATGGAGTTGGGCTTCATCAAAGAGCGGCAGCGGGCCGGTATCGAGGCCGCCAAGCAGCGGGGCGTGTCAAGGGCCGCCCCCCAAGCCTGGACCATGGCCGGATTGTCGTGCTTCGCCAGCAGGGAAAAGGGGCCACGGAGATCGCCCGAGAGTTAGGCTGCAGCCGAGGCGCCGTCTACAAGGTGCTCAACATGATAGTTTGATCGAATGCGGCAACTATGACCGGTGAGCAGATGTTCACTGTTGCTATCTCGTACTAGAAGCTAAGCTACATCCGCATGTGTGGCCGCGTTCGCCTTCCCGAAGACTGGTCCGAGATCAGGATCGTTCTCAGGCTCGACAAGGTCATCGAGCACGACTATCGCCCCATCTGGAACGTGCCGCCGACCGAGCGGCTGCCGGTCGTTACCTCGAAGGAAGGAGCGCGCACACTCGCGCCGATGCGCTGGGGGCTTGTTCCTTCCTGGGCGAAGGACATCAAGGTTGGCTTCTCCAGCTTCAACGCACGCGCCGATAGCGTCGATACAAAACCCGCCTTTCGCGGCGCATGGCAAGGTGGCAGACGCTGCCTCGTCGTGACGGCGGGCTTCTATGAGTGGCGCAAGCCCGACAAGCAGCCGTTTGCCGTCGCCCTTGGCAACCGTGGCCCGATGATCATGGCGGGTCTGTGGGACTTCTGGAAAGACCCCGAGGGCAAGTGGCTTCGCTCGTGCACGATCATCACGACGGACGCAAATGAGCTGATCGCGCCGCTCCACAATCGCATGCCTGTAGTGCTTGAGGCCGATGCTTGGCCGGGTTGGCTCGGAGAGGCGAAGGCAACGGAGGTGGAACTGAAGGGGATGCTGAAGCCCTACGCTTCGGAGCGCATGGCGCTATGGCCGGTCGATCGAAAGGTCGGGAATGTCCGCAATGAGGGGCGTGAGTTGGCGGAGCCCATAGCCCTAGCGGGTTGAAGGGCCGAGACAACACTTGTCTCCGATCTCGACATCAACCGAACTGCCCACCTGTTGATCAAAAAGCATGGGCCGGATGATGCAAAACTGGACGCGGCCCAACGCGCGGATGAGCTGCTGGAGAAGGGCGACGTAGACGGGTGCCGGACTTGGCAGCGGGTTATCAAGGCGATCGAGGAATTGGCGACTACAGAGAAACCACCCGGCGCGGCGACCCATTGATTTGCAGGTGCTAGAACCACGTAGTCGAAAAGCTCAACCTGTCACGACGCCAAGCGCGTGGCGATGTAAAACCGCGATAGGGGTAGACCGGTCTATTCCGGCACTACAGAACATTGCGATGGGCTTCGGGAGCCGATCGAACATTGCCTTTGCGTGCGGCTTGAGCCCTTCAACGGCGGTCTTTCGTGCTTCTCGTTCTTTGTCGCTCTTCCCATGAGCCGGATCAAGCGCCGGCAGATGCTCGACGACGAAGCCGATTTGGCGCAGGAAGGCAAGAAGCCCGTCAGAGTGCAGCTCCAGGGAATGGTAATGGCCAAGCTCTTTCTCATGGGAAAGGCAAAGAATTGCTCGAAAACCGCTCCCGTAGAGTTCGGCAGCCCATCGTTCGACATCTGACTTAGCTTCGCGCGGCAGTGGACGACCACGACCGTGATAGGCAGGATGATCGCGGAGCGGCCTTTGAACGATGGCGAGTACGCCGTCAATCACCCAAGTCACGGGGCACAACTCATCACCTGACTTGGCACGCTGCCGCGCGCTGCCTACTTGTAGGCTAATACCAGCCCGCATAGTCATTGACCTGTGGCAATTCACTCACGGGAGGCACTGAATCTTCAGAGTCTAGTTTCGGTGCGAAACCTGGTTCCAAGCATGACAACCCACTTTCCTCGCCGCGCCAGAGTCAACCCTTCTGCACCTTGGTATAATTTGTTGCAGAAGGTAGGCATCCGCTGTCAAAGCAGACTCACCGTGTTGCGCGCTTCTTCGTCGGCGCCGTCGGTGCCTCCTTTAGGCTCCTCTTGAGGGCATCCATGATGTTCACGACCTTGGCGGGCCCAAGCTCCGCTCCTGACGGGATCTCGATCTTCTGGCCTTTCGCCTTCTTCTCGACGAGCTGGCGCAGCTCGACCGCATAGCTGTCCTTGTACTGCTCGGGCTTGAACGGCTTCGCTTGGCGGGTGACGAGCTGTGTAGCGAGATCGAGGAGTTCCTCAGGTGAGGACGCCTTTGCGACAGCTCGATCTGTCCGCTCCCATCTGGATGAAGCGGCTTACGGGGCTCCGCGACTTGCGCGAAGAACAGTGGGAGTGCGTGTCGCTGTCTGCTCATCCGTCATCACGTTGCCATAACGAGCAAGTACGGTATTCACGCAGGTCGGCCAAAATGCTTATCCCCTCAGATATGAGACCCGCGGTACATTGTGACCTTGCCGCGGCCAAGCATGTCGATTTCATAGTAGCGAAGGGCTTCAGGCCCTCTATCGTTTTGAGCGGAGGATATCCGGGCTGGTACGAGGAGCTCCCAGGGGAAGGTATAAGCGAGACGGACAAGAAGCGATATCGTGAACTGCGGCAGGCCATCTTCGCGCAGCCTGGCGGGCGACGGGCCATAGCTGCAGAGCTTTTCCGTCGGGATCTTGTTACCGGTGGTAGCCCCCTACCTAAGGTGGGGCCGAGCCCACAGGGGGTCTCTTAGGGTTCTTGCGAGGCCCTTCCACTGACGATTCCAACGTCTGCCGCCGGCTCGTGATGTCCCCGCATAGTGCCGACTACGCGCCGTTGTCGAGCGCGCGGTTGGGGACAGGCACCGCCCACCTCGACGGGTTTCTTATCACCAGCCTACTATTCCCGCGGCGGATAGCGCTCAAACATAGGCAGTTCGTGCGCGCGCTCCATCCATCCGATGCGGTCGGCGACCTGGATGTGCGCCCGCGCCGGGACGGCGTCGGGATCGTCATAGGTCGCGCTCTGGATGTCGATGATCCCAGGCAGCACTTCCGCATTGGTGTAGAAGACGCCGGTGCCACAATCAGGGCAGAAATGCCTTCGGCCATGTTCCGAGGACTTATATACCTTGGGCGCGCCCCTTGTAACCTTGACCGCATCGAGCCGGTACATCGTCCAGCCGACCATTGGCGCACCGGCGCTGCGCCGACAATCCATACAATGACATAGCGCGTGCGTTAACGCCTCGCTCTCCGCTTCGTAGCGGATCGCGCCACAATGACATCCGCCGGTGATGGCCATTTCGTCTCCTCTTGCTCGTCCGTCGTACTCCCATTTATCAGCCCCCGCAAAATTGCACGAACTGCGGGCGAGCGGGTGGGTAACACCGGAAATGATTGTGTGACTATCACGAGGCTCTAACGCGAGGTTCGCACGGAAAAGGCAGCCTCTACGCCAAGATATGGCACGAGCCCCGCGATCAGTGTCGCGCCGAGGGATCGCAACGGCATCATCCAGCAGGGCGGCAGGACAAGCTAGCTGTGCATCAGGATGTTGATGAGTCGCCCAAACGGGTCGCGCACATAGAAGCGGCGCACGCCCCAGGGTTCATCGGCGGGGCCATATTCGATCGCGACCTTGGCCTTCTTCATGCGCCGCAAGGCGGTGTCGAGATCATCGACTTCGATCGAGAGATCGGGCACCGGCGTACCCGAGCCGCCTTCGGACGCGATGCTGACCTGCACGCTCATCTTCTGGGATGAGCCGTAGGTCGCGATCCAGCCGTGATCCATCAGGAGGTCGAGGCCGAGGATGTCTTGATAGAAACGCCTTGCCGCCGCGGCATCCTTGGTCGCGATGTTGGCGACGATGCGTTTGACCAGCATGGATCAGGATTCCGCGTACGGGTCATAGGTGCCGAAGCTCCACAGATGGCCGTCGCAATCGCGCGCGGAATATTCGCGCGAGCCGTACTCGGTGTCCGCGAGCGGGCGCTCGATCTTCGCACCGGCGGCCTTGGCGCGCGCATAGTGTGCTTCGATGTCGGGCACCACCACATAGGTGCCGAAGCGTTCGGTCGCCCAGGGATTCTTCGGGTCCGGCTTGCCGCCGGAGCCCATCATGATCATGCCCGGGCCGAGGCGGAGCTGCGCGTGAGCGACGGTGTTGTTCTCGCCCGGCACCACGAACTGCTTCTCGAAGCCGAAAGCCTTGTTCAGCCATTCGATCGCCTTGGGCGCATCCTCATAGCGGAAGCTGGGGAAGATGTTGGGGACGCCGATCTGGGTCTTGTCTGCCATGCCACTCTCCATTCACTGGATGGAAGATGGCGGCAGGCTAAGGCCGCGGGCACCGGCAGTCTTGGATGAATTTTACCCGGCGACGCCGCCGCCATCGGGCAGCAGGGAGGCGCAGAACTCGCGCGGAGTGCGACCGGAATAACGCCGGAAATCGCGGTTGAAGTGCGCCTGGTCGTAATAGCCGCAGGCGATGGCGAGATCGGCCCAGCTCGCCTCGTCCGCCGCGCGGATGCGCTCGACCGCATGGGCGAAGCGCAGGATGCTGGCGACCGCCTTGGGGCTCAAGCCCACCTGGGCATGGAAGCGCTGGATCAGGGTCTTGCGGCTGCAGGCGAGATCGCGGCTGAGCGCGCCGATCGAGCGCGCGCCGTGGCTTGCCTGCAGGCTCTTGAGCGCCCAGGCGACATCCGGCGACATGGGCCGGCCGCGGCGAAGACGCTCCAGCAGGAAACGGTCCATGAGGTCGAAGCGCGCCGGCCAGTCGGCCGCATCGTGCAGCGAATCCGCAAGTCGCTCGGCCTCCGCATCGCCCAGCAGATCGCCGAGATCGAGGCAGCGATTGGCGATGTCGGACATGGTGATGTTGAGGAAGCGATAGGCGCCGAGCAGGGTGAAGTTCACCTGGAAGCCCATCTGCTCGCCTTCATACTCGGTGAAGACGTGAACGTCGTGCAGCCCGGCCAGGAAGCTGCGGAACACGCCTCGCTCAGTCGGCAGGTCGCCATTGATGATGTCGATCGAGGGGCCGAAGGTCACGATCATCGGGATACCGGCGAAGGGCGGCTGGAGGCGGCGCATGGGCGTGCGCGCACGCTCGCGATAGCCCTGGTAGTCAATGACGTAGGGCTTGAGCCGGGAATCGGGCGCGCGCGTGATGAGTGCCCAGCTATGCTCGTCTGAGGGATGAAGGTTAACCTTTACGCCTGAAGCATCGGCCGGCATCCATGCCTCCCTGGCGGCATGGAGACTATGCGCCGGGCCGGATGACGTCGAGCGCGGCGGGATCCGCAGTGGTGCATCGCGCTCCGGATCCTCCGTGGCAATCTGAAGCCGTCACGATCCGAGCCATCGCGGGATCACATGGGAAAGTAGTCGCATTGCAGGAGGTACCTTAGCACTTTCCCTGCCGGGGCAGGCCTTCTTGGCGAAGCATGCGTCGGAACGCGCCGAAAGCCGGCTTTGTGTCAACAGCAGCCGTTTCCAGAATGTCGCGAAACTGAGAAGCGAAGTGTCATCAGTTTGCCTTTCGGGATTCCCACGGGAGCTGAAACTCGCTTGGCCAGATGCCGACGCCTTCCTCATTTGAGCGCGATGCAGGTTAGGGACGGCTAAGCCCAATTGGATGGCTAGTCGCGTTGGCAAACAATCGACGAGCAGATTGCGGTCAACAACCAGAGCCATCAGCAGGGCCGGTTCCATTGGATCGCTAGAATCTTGCGCCCCACCAGATCTGGGGGCTGTCAGGCGCCGACGTGCTCCTTCATCGCTTCTGACGACAAGGAGCGCGGCATCAGATCATTTCTTCGTTTGTCGCCATGCCCGAACAGAGGATCGGCTAGCCTACTATCGACCGCCGCCGCCTGAATGCTCGCGAAGGCCTCAGCAATTCGTTGGGGCGCCGCGGAACGGGCGTACATCTCGCTTCTGCTTTGACAACTCCTTCTGCTTTGACAACGCGCTGATGCGAGTTGCCGATTGTTGGTCATGAGATAGATTTAGCGCCGGGTATCCGAACGGTGGGAGTGACAAGTGTGACGGGATTCCGAACAAGACCGAAGCGTTGGCATCGGATACCGGATCGAGACGATGCCGCGTGCCGGTGCCAACCGATCGATGGCGGACCCGGGGACTTCCGTTATCATGGAGTTCAGCGAGTTCGCATGAGGGCCCTATTGATATGCACCATTCCCGTCTCTGCGCCGTGCTGATCGACTGCAAAACCTCCGATGTGGATGAGGCCGCCCGCTTCTGGGGCGAGGTGCTGGGTCGCCCCGTGGACCCCGGCCATCCGGGCAGCCGCGGCAATTACCGCATGCTGGAGACCCCACCCGATGAGCCCATCGTGCAGATCCAGCGCGTGGACCACGAAAGTCGCGTCCACATAGACATCGAGACCGACGACATCCCTGCCGAAGTGACGCGCCTGGAGAAATTGGGCGCCAAGGTCGCGGATCGCCTGGAGCGCTGGGTGGTGATGCAGGCGCCGACCGGCCAACGCTTCTGTGTCGTACGGGTACAGCGTCCCGGTTTCCCGAAGAACGCCAACCGCTGGGACTAGAGATTGATCTTCGTTTGGCCGAACTCCGGCCCGGAAGTCATCCACTCGCTCCCCAGGGATCAAGCCGAAGCGCGGGCCTCTCGTGCCGCACGATGCGCATGACAAGATGATGCGGCGCTGCACTGGTCCGTTGGGGCGACCGGGCAGAACAGGTGTACATCACAGCGCCGTTCTCTTCGATCAGGTCAGCAAGTGGGTTGACGTATCGTTTTACAGTCAGGGGCTGGTGCACACCTGCACGAAGTGAACAACCGGCCGGATGGCGAGCACGTGGCAAAGAAGACCGCCGACGATCTGCCGGCGGTGCCGCATCAGGGGCGACATCGACCGGTTTTCAGCGATGACCGCGCTGGGTCCAGGCTGTGTGAAAACGCCGGAAGCAATCATCAACGCGCAACAAAAGAAATCGAACTCGCGGGCATTGGCAAATCATTCATGCGCGAGTGCCATTCTGTTCGAATTAATCTTGCGCCCGAACGTCTCGCAGAATGGTTTTCACACGGCCTCGGTCACGAGCCGCCCTGCCTCCCTCGGCGCTCGGCTGCAAGAGACTGAAAGCGGACGCCGCAGATTTGACCGACGCGTTGGCCAAGCCTGAGCAACTCTGCTTAGACCAGCGATGCCTGCCGCAGAAATTCCTGCATGCGCGATGCCGCAAGCTCGGGCTCGCGCAACACGCCGCACTGATCGGCAAGACGGAAGACATCGGCATAGTGGGCGATGCTGCGCGCGCTTTGATGATTGCCGAGCATGACGAACCGATCCTGGAAGCCATTCAGCCAGGCGAGGAACACCACGCCGCATTTGTAGTTCCAGGTCGGCGCCTCGAAGATGCGGCGCGACAGAGCCACGGTCGGGTCGAGTACCGCGTGAAACGACTCGATGTCGCCCCGGTCGAGGTGCTGAAGGGCGAGCGCCGCCGCCGGCGCGATGGCATCGAAGATGCCCAGCAGCGCGTGGCTGTGGCCGTTGCCGTCGCCGGCGATCAGGTCGACATAGTTGAAGTCGTCTCCGGTAAACATCATGACGCCGCTCCGGAAGCCGGCGGCGGAGGGCGATTTCGTGGGCGGCGTCGAGCAGCGAGACCTTGATGCCTTCGATCTTGCCGCTGTTCGCGGCGATGAGCGCCGGTCGACGACATCCATGGCGCGGGCGGGTCCGGCGAGCCCCAATAGCCGCTGCAGTTGCGGGTCGAACATGTCGCCCAGCCAATGCAGGATGACCTTGCCGCGCGCCTGGCCGAGAATGCGATCATAGACCTTCACGTAGTCGTCCGGCGACGTCGCGATCGCGCGCCAGCGCGCGCGAGGCCATCATGATCGCCCGGCCGCCGCGCGCTTCGACGAAGTCCATCTGCTCCTCATAGGCGCCGATCACATCGGCGATCGATGCGGTCCGGTCGGGGTCGAGGTGGTCCGTTCCGACGCCGCAGGCGAGGTCGGCTCCCGGGATCGTCGAGGCTTCGGCGAGCGAGCGCGCAATGAGCTCCTTGGCGCCCGGACCACGCCGAGTCCCATGCCGCGCTGCGAGGTGTCCATGGCTTCGGCGATCTTGAAACCAAGCGCCCAGAGATGGCGGCGGAATGCCATCGTGCGGTCCCAGTCGACGGCGGGATTGCCGTCCCGGTCCAGCCGGTCTGGATCGGCAACCACATGGGCCGCTGCGTAGGCGATGCGGCTGGAAAGCCCTCCGGCTGCCACAGTTGTCCAGCGGGGCGGGCCAGGAGCCGGTACGCCGCCATCGCGCCTTGGTCGATCAGGGAGCATCAAGGTCAGCGGGCATGGTCCTCCGGTCATTCTCAACCATCAGTATTGGATCGTTCTAACGAAAAGCAATACGGTGATTGGCAGAGGTGCTACGACTCCATAAGCCCTTAATTTCCTTGACCAAGCCTCTAAGTCTCTGTAGTCGATTGGATCGATCCAATCGAGCGAGACGCAGTCCATGAGACGTGCGAGCGTGACGATGTCTGCAGATCGCCAAGAAGGCAGGCGTCTCGCGCTCGACGGTGTCACTGGCCTTGCAGGGAAGCGGTTTGATCCGGGCCGAGACCCGCCGCCGGGTGGCAGAAACCGCCCGCACGCTGGGTTACGTCTACAACCGCGGCGCTGCCAATCTGCGCAGGGCGCGCTCGAACGTCATTGGCCTGGTCATCAACGACCTCACCAACCCGTTCTTTGCCGAACTGGCGGTGGGATGCGAGCGCGTGCTGCAGGCGGCAGGTCACATCTCGTTCATCGCCAACACGGGAGAGAGCCCGGTCCGCCAGGCGCAAGCGATCCGGCTGATGCAGGAACAGGGCATCGCCGGGACTGATCGTCTGTCCGGCGCGCAGAACCCAGCCGGATTCAATCCGGGAAGTCGTGGCAGCCAACATTCCGGTGATCCAGGTCATGCGGCATCTCGACGGCAGCCGGGCATCGGTCGTCGTTCCCGACAATCGGCGCGGGGCGGCCCTGGCGATTGCCCATCTCGTCGCGCCTCGGCCACCGGCGCATCGCCTTCGCAGGCGGCTTCGGCGAAACCTCCGTTCACGCCGAGCGTGTCGCGGGATATCGTGACGGACTGAAAGCTGCCGGCATTTCCTTCGATCCCCGTCTGGTTTTCAAGGGCCCACCGAGCCGCGACTACGGTGCTGCGTGCGCCGCCGAGATCATCGGCGGCAGCGATCCTGCCACGGCCTTGCTCGGCTTCAACGATGCCGTGGCGCTCGGCGTGTGCAACGGCCTGCGGCGTCTCGATCGCGAAGCCGGGCGCGATTTCGCGGTCGTCGGCTTCGACGACATCAGCGACGCTGCCCAGGCCGTTCCGTCGCTGACAACCATCGCGGTCGACCCCCAGGGCCTCGGCGAGCGCGCCGCACAGATGATCCTGCGCAAGGCGGGCGAAGAGCGTCCGATCGCCGAGGAGTACATCGGCGCGGCCCGGCTGATCATACGCGAGAGCTGCGGCGCCCGGGCCGGAGAGACGACATGACCATCGAATGGGGGCTGATCGGCGCCAGCACGATCGCGCGCGAATGGGTCATCGGCGCCATCCGCGCCAACGGCGGCGAAGTGGCGGCAGTCATGAGCACGGATGCGGCGCGCGGCGCCGATTATGCGCGCGAGAACGGCATCGCGCACTCGGGCACAAGCCTCGAAGGTCTGCTCGAAGGACCGCGGCATCGACGCCGTATACATCTCCACCACCAATGAGCTGCACCGCGAGCAGACGATCGCCGCCGCCCGGGCCGGCAAACACGTGTTGTGCGAGAAGCCGCTCGCCACCTCGCTTGCCGATGCCCACGCGATGGCCGATGAATGCAAATCGGCCGGCATAGATGCTCGGCGACCAACCATCATCTGCGCAACGCCGGAACCCATCGCGCCATGCGCGAGGCGATCAAGGCCGGGCGCATCGGCAAGCCGATCGCGGCGCGGGTGTTTCATGCCGTCTATCTGCCGCCGCATCTGCAGGGCTGGCGGCTGAACAGACCCGCCGCGGGCGCAGGGGTCATTCTCGACATCACCGTGCACGATGCGGACACACTGCGTTTCGTGCTCGACGACGATCCGGTTGAGGCCGTCGCCATGGCGCAGAACGCCGGCATGGCGCAGACGGGTGTCGAAGACGGGGTCATGGGTGCGATCCGGTTTTCATCGGACCTCGTTGCGCAATTCCACGACTCGTTCACCATCAAACATGCCGGGACCGGGTTCGAAGTTCACGGTACCGAGGGCTCGCTCATCGGACGCGACTGCATGACCCAGCAGGCCCATCGGCACGGTCACGCTGGTGCGTGGCGACAGCCGCGAAGAGCTGATCATCGACGACACGAATCTTTATGAGCGGGCGGTGGCCAGTTTTCACGCGGCCATCGAGGGCAGGGGTGAGCCATCGGCGACCGGCGAAGACGGCATCTGGTCGCTGGCGGTCGGTCTGGCAGTGGTCGAGGCGGCCCGTACGGGCCGCCGCGTAAAAATCGAGCCGGGGCTCTGATCTCCGTGCCCAAGGTGGTCAGCGCCGAGCGGGCAGCGGCAGCGATCGCCGATGGCGCGGTCGTATCGATTTCATCCTCCAGCGGCCTCTGCTGCCCCGACTTCGTACTCGAGGCAATCGGCAGGAGGTTCGCGCGACACGGGCCATCCGCGCGCCATCACATCGCTCAATCCCATCGCGGCGGGCGACATGTACGGCATCAAGGGCATCGACCACCTGGCGCAGGAAGGCTGCCTCGCCCGTATCCTGGCGGGGTCCTATCCCTCGGGGCCGTCGGCGGCAGAGCCGCCGCTGATCTGGCAGATGATCGACGGTAATCGAATTCCCGCCTACAATATCCCCTCGGGCATCCTGTTCGACATGCATCGCGAAGCGTCGGCAAAGCGCCCGGGCGTGCTTGACCAAGGTCGGACTCGACACTTTCGTCGATCCGGACCGTGCAGGGCTGCGCCATGAACGCTCGCGCCGCCGCCGAACCGGTCGTCAGAAGATCGAGTTCGACGGCGATACCTGGCTCTACTTTCCCGGCCATCGTTCCCGATGTCGCGATCATCCGCGCCACCACCGCCGATGAACGCGGCAACCTCTCCTTCGAGCATGAGGGCGCCTATCTGGGGGCCATGGAGCAGGCGCTGTCGGCGCACAACAACGGCGGCATCGTCATCGCCCAGGTCAAGCGCTTGGCGCTCGCGGGATCGCTGAAGCCCCATGACGTCCGGGTGCCCGGCATCCTCGTCGATCATGTCGTGATGGCGCCCGAGCAATTGCAGACGACGCAAACGCCGTACGATCCGGCCATTTCAGGCGAAGTATTCCAGCCGCTGTCAAGCTTTGCCGCGGCGGAGTTCGGCATCCAGAAGGTCATCGCCAGACGCGTGGCGATGGAGCTTGCCGAAGATTCGACCGTCAATCTCGGCTTCGGCATATCCGCCAATGTGCCGCGCATCCTCATCGAGGAAGGGCTGCACGGCAAGCGTCACCTGGGTGATCGAGCAGGGAGCGGTGGGCGGTGTTCCGCTGCTCGACTTCGCGTTCGGCTGTGCGGCCAACGCCGAAGCGATCGTCGCGTCTCCGCATCAGTTCACCTATTTCCAGGCCGGCGGCTTCGACGCCTCGCTGCTGTCGTTCCTGCAGATCGGCCGATGCGGGTCGGTCAACGTTTCGAAGCTTTCCGCACGGCCGCATGTGACCGCCGGGGCCGGCGGGTTCGTCGACATCACTGCGCGGGCAAGGAAGATCGTCTTCTCCGGCTTTTTCAACGCCGGCGCCAAGCTCGCCGTGCGCGACGGCGCGCTGGCAATCGACAAGGAAGGCAAGGTGCAAGAAGCTGGTGCCCGAGGTCGAGCAGGTGTCCTTCTCGGGCCGCCGGGCAGTCGCCAGGGCCAGGACGTAACCTACGTCACCGAGCGCTGCGTCATGAAGCTCACGGCGCAGGGCGTCATGGTGACCGAGATCGCGCCGGGGGCAGATCTGGAGCGCGATGTGCTGGCGCAGGCGGGGTTTCCGCTGCAGGTGGCCGCGGACCTCAAGATGATGCCGGGCGAGCTTTTCCGCCCGGAGCCGTTCGGACTGTCGTTGCGGTCCCGGCACCAGATGAGCGAGGCAGCCGAATGACGCCGCCGTCGACTCCCACGTCGTGTTGGAGATCGACGGCTCGCTGGCCCTGATCACGCTCAGCCGGCCGGAAAAACTCAATGCGCTCGACCGTTCCATGGTGACAGCGCTCGGCGAAGCCGCCGATCGGATCGACCGGGATACATCCGTGCGGGTTGCCGTCATCACCGGGCGAAGGGAGCAAGGCCTTTTGCGCCGGCGGCGACATCGCGGCATGGGCCGATGAATCGCCATCCGCGTTTCATCGCCGCTGGATCCGCGATGGCCATCGGGTGTTCGATGCGCTGGCGCGCCTGCGTGTCCCGCTGATCGCCGTGCTCAACGGCCATGCCCTGGGCGGCGGCCTGGAGCTTGCAGCGACCGCCGATATCCGCATTGCCGAAAGCCATGTCCGCATCGGGCTGCCCGAACCCACGCTCGGCATGGTGCCGGGCTGGTCCGGCACGCAGCGCCTGGTGCGCCGGTTCGGTTCGCAGGCCGTGCGGCGCATGTCGCTCGGCGCCGAAATGTTCTCCGCCCGAGAGGCGCTCGGGCTCGGGCTGGTCGACTTCGTGGCCGAGACGGGAGCAGGCATGAACGAGGCCCGTGCCCGCGCCGCCCGCATCGCGGCGTCAGGGCCGATCGCCATCGAAACCGTCAAGCTGTTGATCAATGCCGCGGAGCAGGAAGAGATCGGCCGCTGCCATGGAGGCGATGGCCGGAGGCCTGGTCGCGCGCACCGGCGATCTGAAGGAAGGCGTGGCCGCGTTCCGGGCCAAGCGGCCGGCCGTGTTTCAGGGCCAATGATGATGCGGGAGCAAGATGGCCCTTTCACCGGACTGCCTCGAAGATGCGATCATTGAGTGAAGCACTTGAATTCCGGGACCGGAATGGTCCAGCCCGGATGGTTGCAAGATGGGAGATGGAGTAATGCGCAGGTTTCTACTGACGACAGTTGCGGTTTTCGGCCTCGCGGGCCTCGCTCACGCCGATGAGGTCGAGGTGCTGCACTGGTGGACATCCGGCGGCGAAGCCGCCGCGCTCGACGTTCTGAAGAAGAACCTCGAAGGCCAGGGCGTCACCTGGAAGGACATGCCGGTTGCCGGCGGCGGCGGCGAAGCGGCGATGACCGCGCTGCGCGCCCGCGTCACGGCCGGCAATCCGCCGACCGCCGTGCAGGCGCTCGGCTTCGACATCACCGACTGGGCCAAGCAGGGCGTGGTCGGCGATCTCGACCGAAGTCGCCACCAAGGAAGGCTGGGACAACGTCGTTCCCGCCGCGCTGCAGGCGTTCTCCAAATATGACGGCAAGTGGATCGCCGCCCCGGTGAACGTCCACTCGACCAACTGGGTGTGGATCAACAAGGCAGGCGCTCGACGCAGCCGGCGGCAAGGCGCCCGAAACCTGGGACGAGCTGATCGCCGTTCTCGACAAGATGAAGGCCAACGGCATCACGCCGCTCGGCCATGGCGGCCAGGCCTGGCAGGACGCGACGATCTTCGACGCCGTCGTGCTGTCGCTCGGCACCGACTTCTACAAGGCGGCGATGATCGATCTCGATCCGGCGGCGCTCGGCGGCGACAAGATGGTCGAAGCCTTCGACCGCATGGCGAAGCTGCAGCAGCTATGTCGACGACAACTTCTCCGGCCGCGACTGGAACCTCGCCTCGGCGATGGTCATCGAAGGCAAGGCCGGCATGCAGATGATGGGCGACTGGGCCAAGGGCGAATTCCTCAAGGCCGGCCAGAAGCCGGGCACGGACTTCGTCTGCATCCGCTTCCCGGGCACGCAGGGCGCCGTCACCTTCAACTCCGACCAGTTCATGATGTTCAAGGTCGGCGACGCCGACCAGAAGGCGCCAGCTGAAGATGGCTTCGGCAATCGAGAGCCCGGAATTCCAGTCGGCGTTCAACGTCGTCAAGGGCTCGGTGCCGGCGCGCACCGACGTGCCGAACGACGCCTTCGACGATTGCGGCAAGAAGGGCATGGCCGATCTCGCCGAGGCCAACAAGAACGGCAAGCTGTTCGGCTCCATGGCGCATGGCCATGCCGCCCCGGCCGCGGTCAAGAACGCCCTCTATGACGTCGTGACCCGCCACTTCAACGGCGAGATGGATTCCGACGCAGCCGCCAAGGCGCTGGCGGAAGCCGTCGCCGCGGCCAAGGGCTGATCTGCAGACTGCGAAGGCGAGTGCCCCGGACTCGCTACGGCCGGGGCACTGCCTTCCGCCGCGGCTCGCAAGGGCAGGGCATGGACGTCATCAGCGCAGGCCAGAGCCGTGGCCGAAGCTCGAGCGCCGTGACTCCGCGTTTGCAGGAGTGGCTGCCGCAGGCTCGTGCTGGCGCCGAGCTTCGCCGCTGATCCTGCTGTTCGTCTACGGCTTCATCCTCTTCACCGGCGTGCTGTCGTTCACCGGCTCGAAGCTGCTGCCCGACCTCACGACCTGGGTCGGCTTCGGCAACTACGTCCGGCCTGTTCAATCATCCCAACTGGATCGGACAGCGCTCGAAGAATCTGGCGATCTTCGCGCTCGCTCTACATCATCGTGTGCAGCGTGCTCGGCCTGGGCCTGGCGATCCTGCTCGACCAGAAGATCCGCGGCGAGGGCTTCCTGCGCCCGATCTATCTCTATCCGATGGCGCTGTCCTTCATCGTCACCGGCGTCGCCTGGAAGTGGTTTCTCGATCCGGGCATCGGCCTCGAGCATGTGATGCAGATCTGGGGCTGGGAGAGCTTCTCCTTCCGCTGGATCAAGGACGGCACGCTTCGCCATCTACACCATCGTCATCGCCGCCGTCTGGCAGTCTTCGGGCTTCGTCATGGCGATGTTCCTCGCCGGCCTGCGCGGCGTCGACAACGAGATCATCAAGGCCGCGCAGATCGACGGCGCATCGAACTGTGACGATCTATCGCCGCATCATCATCCCGCTGATGCGCCCGGTGTTCCTGTCGGCCTTCGTCGTGCTCGCGCACCTCGCCATCAAGTCCTACGACCTCGTCGTCGCGATGACCGACGGCGGTCCCGGCACCGCGACCTGGACGCCGGCGCTGTTCATGCAGAAATTCACTTTCGGCCGCAACGAGATGGGCATGGGCGCGGCCTCGGCCATCATCATGATGATGATGATCGTCTCGATCATCGTGCCCTATCTCTATTCCGAACTGCAGCGGAGGACGCCGCTCATGAGCGCCGCCGCCACAGGACAACGCGGTCCGCACCGGCGCTGTCGCCCGCGCCGTCATCTATGCGGTGCTCATCCTGTTTGCCGTCTACTACCTGCTGCCGCTCTATGTGATGCTGGTGAACTCGCTGAAGCCGCTGGAGGAGATCCGCCAGGGCAACATGCTGGCGCTGCCGCGCGACTGGACGATCGAGCCCTGGCTCAGCGCCTGGTCGACGGCGCAGATCGGCGTTCAGCCGACCGGCCTGAAGCCGTATTTCCTCAACTCCATGCTGATGGTCGTGCCGGCGGTCGCGATCTCGACCATGCTCGGCGCGCTCAACGGCTATGTGCTGACCAAATGGCGTTTCCCGCGGCGACAATATCGTCTTCGGCCTGATGCTGCTCGCCTGCTTCATCCCGTTCCAGATCGTGCTCATTCCGTCGGCGCAGCATCCTCGGCCTCCTCGGCCTGGCCGGCACCGTCACCGGGCTGGTGCTGATCCACACCATCTACGGCCTCGGCTTCACGACGCTGTTCTTCCGCAACTACTACGAGGCCTTTCCGACCGAGCTGGTGCGCGCCGCGCAGATCGACGGCGCGAGCTTCTTCCAGATTTTCCGCCGCATCCTGCTGCCGATCGTCGGGGCCGATCATCGTCGTCACCGTCATCTGGCAGTTCACCAACATCTGGAACGACTTCCTGTTCGGCGTCGTCGTTTTCCGATGCTCGATTCGCATGCCGATGACGGTCGCGCTGAACAATCTCGTCAATTCCTCGACCGGCGTGAAGGAATACAACGTGCATTTCGCCGGCGCGATCCTCGCGGCGCTGCCCACGCTCGTCGTCTACATCGTTTCCGGCCGCTATTTCGTGCGCGGCCTGATGGCCGGCGCCGTGAAGGGATAAGCATGGCATTTCTCGAGATCGAAAACCTCGAGAAGCGCTTCGGCGCCGTCCAGATCCTGAAGGGCATCGACCTCGACATCGAGGAGGGCGGCTTCCTGGTGCTCGTCGGCCCGTCCGGCTGCGGCAAGTCCACGCTGCTCAACACGATCGCCGGGCTCGAGAGCGATCACCGGCGGCGAGATCCGCATCGCCGGCAGGCGGGTCAACGAGCTGCATCCCTCCAAGCGCGACATCGCCATGGTGTTCCAGTCCTACGCGCTCTATCCGAACATGACGGTGGCCCAGAACATCGCCTTCGGCATGGAGATCCGCGGCGTGCCGAAGCCCGAGCGCGACAAGGCGATCGCCAAGGTCGCCGAAACCCTGCAGATCGGCCATCTGCTCGACCGCAAGCCGTCGCAGCTGTCCGGCGGCCAGCGCCAGCGCGTCGCCATGGGCCGGGCGCTGGTGCGCGACCCGCAGGTGTTCCTGTTCGACGAGCCGCTGTCCAACCTCGACGCCAAGCTCAGGGTCGACATGCGCACCGAGATCAAGCGGCTGCACCAGCGCATGAAGCGCACCATCGTCTACGTGACGCACGACCAGATCGAGGCGATGACGCTGGCGACCAAGATCGCCGTGCTGAAGGACGGCGTGCTGCAGCAGTTCGGCACGCCGGCCGAGATCTACAACAGCCCGAGCCAACATGTTCGTCGCCGACTTCATGGGCTCGCCGGCGATGAACCTCATTCCGGCGGAACTGACCGGCCAGCGGCAAGCACGCGCGGCTGGAAATCGGCGCCCATGGCGGCGAGCCGCTGGTTGCTGAGCACACCGACAGCGGGCCTCGACGGCTACCAGGGAAAGACGGTGATGTTCGGCATCCGCCCGGAAGCGATGACCGATCCCGAGGGCGCCGACCGAACCTCGCGCAACGTGGTCACCGCCGATTGCCACATCGAGGTGGTCGAGCCGGCCGGTTCCGACACCTTCGCCGTCACCAATCTCGGCGGCAAGGAAGCCGTGGCCCGGCTGCGCGCCGATGCCAACATGCAGCCCGGGAAAAACGACCAAGCTCTCCTTCAACCTCGACAAGGCCGTGTTCTTCGATCCCGAAACGCAACAGCGGATCGGCTGAGCGGTCCCGTGCCGAACGTCGCCCGATCATCGTCATCATCGGCTCCGGCATGGGCGGGGCGACGGTCGCGGCAGGCCTCGCCGGATCGGGGGCGCGCATCCTGATCCTGGAGAAGGGCGAGAGGCTGACGCGATCGACCCGAGACCCGCGACGCCGCGGGCCATCTTCGGCAGCGGCTTCTATCGCCCCCGAGGAAATCTGGTTCAGCCCGGACGGGCAAGGCTTCAATCCCGGCAACTACTACTATGTCGGCGGCAACACCAAGTTCTACGGCGCGGTCATGCTGCGCTACCGCAAGGAGGACTTCGCGGAGATGGAGTTTCCCGGCGGCGGCCTGTCGCCCGCCTGGCCGATCGGATACGAGGAGCTCGAGCCCTGGTACGGAAAGGCGGAGCGGCTTTACCAGGTGCGGGGCGCCGCTCGGCGAGGACCCGACCGAGCCCGCACATTCGACCGCATACGCGTTTCCGCCCGTCCCCGACGAACCGGCGATCGCCCGCGTACGCGAGCGGCTGAAGCGCGCCGGCGCTGCAGACCCTTCAGCCTGCCGCTCGGCGTCGACATCGATGCCTGGCTCAGCCGGCGCCAGGACGCCATGGGACGCCTTCCCCGACACGTTCACCGGCAAGATGGATGCCGAGACCTGCGGGCTCGCCGCGGCATTGGCCGATCCCGACATCGCCATCGAAACCGGCGCGGAGGTCGCTGCTGGCTCGAAACCGACGCGGCGAACCGCATCGCATCCGTCGTCTACCGCAAGAACGGCGAACGAGTGAAGGTCGCGCCGCGAACCGTGATCCTGTCCGCCGGCGCCGTGCACTCGGCGGCGCTGCTGCTGCAATCGGCCAACGGCGCCAACCCGGGCGGGCTCGCCAACCGCTCCGATCAGGTCGGCCGGAACTTCATGAACCACAACAGCTCGGCGATGCTGGCGATCGATCCGCGCGAGCGCAACGACTTCGATCTACCAGAAGACCCTCGGCATCAACGATTTCTATCTCGACGACGGCCGCGGCAGCGGGCCGCTCGGCAATATCCAGCTGCTCGGGCGCGTCTCGGGCCCGATCCTGAACGCCAACGTGAGATGGGCGCCGGAATGGGCGCTGCAGCGCCATGAGCAGCCGTACGGTCGACTGGTACCTGATGAGCGAAGACCTGCCGCGCCCGGAGAGCCGCGTGCTGGTCGAAGGATGGACGCATCGTGCTCGACTGGCAGCGCAGCAACATGGAGGCGCACCGGAGGCTCGCCGAGCGGGCCCGCGAGCTCTTCCGTGCCGCGGGCTATCCGATCGTGCTCGTCCGCCCTTTCGACCGGCGCACGCCGTCGCATCAATGCGGCACGGTGCGCATGGGCAACGATCCGGCCTCGTCGCGCGCTCGACACCATGTGCCGGAGCTGGGATCACCCGAACCTCTTTGTCATCGATGCGAGCTTCCTGCCGACCTCGGCGGCGGTCAATCCCGCCCTCACCATTGCCGCGCAAGCGTTGCGTTCCGCCCACCACATGCGCACGACGGAGCTGGCGGCATGAGCGGCCCTCCGGTCGCCGTGGTCACCGGTGCCAGCCGGGGCATCGGCTTGAGCATCGCAACTAAGCTCGAAGCTTCCGGGTTCGCGGTCGGCGCGGACGGCGGATGTCTGGGACGAACCAGCCGGTCCAGACTGCTTTACCGCCGATATTGCCGATCTCGACAGCCACGCGCCGCTGGTGAAGGGCGTTCTCGACCGTTTCGGCCGCATCGACTGCCTGGTCAACAATGCCGGCATCGGGCCGCCCACGCGCGGAGACTTCATCGGGCTCGCGCCGGAGACCTTCGACAAGGTCATGAGCGTCAATCTGCGCGGCACGGTGTTCCTCACCCAGGCAGTCATGCGCGCAATGCTGGCAGCCGAGGCCGGCGTCCAGCCGCGGTCGATCATATTCATCACTTCGGCCTCTGCGACGGCTGCATCGCCGGAACGCATGGACTACTGCATGTCGAAGGCGGCGCTTGCCATGTTCGCCAAGGGAATTGCCCTGCGTCTGGCGGGTCACGGCATTGCCGTCTTCGAGGTCAGGCCCGGCATCATCCGCACGCAGATGACCGCGGGCGGAGCTGAACGTTACGACGGGCTGATCGCCGACGGGGTCGTGCCGGAACGCCGCTGGGGCGAGCCGGACGACATCGGCTCCATCGTCGCCGCGCTCGCCGGAGGCGATCTGCCGTTTTCCACCGGCTCGGTCATCGATGCCGGCGGCGGGCTGACGATTCCGCGGCTGTGAGCAAGCGATGGACTTCGACTACGTCATCGTCGGCGGCGGCTCAGCGGGGTGCGTGCTTGCCGCGCGCCTGAGCGAAAGGCCGGAGGTCAACGGTGCTGCTGCTCGAGGCCGGCGGCAGCGACTGGAACCCGCTGTTCCACTGGCCGGCCGGCTTTGCCAGGATGACCAAGGGCATCGCGAGCTGGGGCTGGTCGACGGTGCCGCAGAAGCACATGAACGACCGGGTGCTGCGCTTCACCCAGGCCAAGGTCATCGGCGGCGGCTCGTCGATCAACGCCCAGGTCTACAACCGCGGCAACCGGCTCGACTTCGATGAATGGCGCCAGTCGGGGTGTGCCGGCTGGAGCTATGACGACGTGCTTCCCTACTTTCGCCGCATAGAGGATTGCGCCCGGCCCGCCGACGGGTTCCACGGCGCCGGCGGCCCGCTCGGCGTGTCCGATCCCGTCGCGCCGCTGCCGATCTGCGAGGCGTATTTCAAGGCCGCTGCGGAGCTTGGCATTCCGCGCAACCACGATTTCAACGGCGAAACGCAGGATGGCGTCGGCTACTACCAGCTGACGCCAGAAAAATGCCCGCCGGTGCTCGGTCGCCTCGGGCTATCTGAAGCCCGCGGCGGCGCCGGGCCAATCTGACCGTCCGTACCGGCGTTTCCGTGCTGCGCATCGTGATCGAAGGAGGCAGGGCAATCGCCGTCGAAGCCCGCGGCAAGGATGGCGTGCAGACGATCCGGGCGGCCCGCGAGGTGATCGTCTGCGCCGGCGCCATCGGCTCGCCCAAGCTTCTCATGCAGTCGGGCATCGGGCCAGCCGACCATCTGAAGTCCGTCGGCATTCGCCCGCTTCACGACCTGCCGGGCGTCGGTTCGAACCTCCAGGACCACCTCGATCTCTTCGTCATCTGCGAATGCACGGGAGATCATACCTACGACAAGTATGCCAGGCCGCACTGGTCGGCGCTGGCAGGCATTCAGTATCTGCTGTTCGGGACGGGACCGGTGGCCTCCAACCTCTTCGAGACCGGCGGCTTCTGGTACGCCGACCAGAACGCGCGCTCGCCGGATATTCAGTTTCATCTCGGCCTGGGCTCGGGCATCGAAGCCGGCGTCGTCAAGCTCACCAATCCCGGCGTTACGCTGAACTCGGCCTACCTGCGGCCGCGCTCGCGCGGCACGGTCAGACTGGCTTCCGCCGATCCCGGGGCGGCGCCGCTGATCGATCCCAACTACTGGGCCGATCCCTACGACCGGGACATGTCGATCGAGGGCCTGCGCCTGGCTCGTGAAATCATGCGCCAGAAAGCGCTGCAAACCCTACGTCATGGCGGAGCGGCTGCCCGGCCCCGACAAGGTTTCGGACGAAGACCTCATCGCCTATGCCTGGCAGCACGCCAAGACCGACCACCATCCGGCGGGCACGTGCAGGATGGGCCACGATGCCGGCGCTGTGGTGGCGCCCGACCTGAAGCTCCACGGCCTCGAGGGTCTGCGCGTCTGCGATGCGTCGATCATGCCGGCGGTGGTTTCGGCCAACACCAACGCGGCAACCATCATGATCGCCGAAAAAGCCTCGGATCTCATTCTGGACCAGGTCATCGGATCGTAGAAGCGCGCGCTGCTCGCTCTCTTTGACTTTGACTGCCTTTGGAAGGGGATTGACTTCGCGAGGATCTCTGCAACGAGGATCTCGACCAAGGCACGCTCCTTACTTATCGATGGTAGCGCCGTACTCGGGCGCGATCTTCGACATCTCGGTCAGATAGTGATTGAGGAGACTGGGTGTTGCCCACGCTGTGTACAGACGGCTACGACTGGCAAAGAGCCACATCTTGACGGCAACGGACAGAACCACAATGCAAGATTCCGGTGGCCGAATGAGCGAATTCCTCGTGAACATTTTCGGGTTGGGCCTTGCCGACACGGGCATGGAAATCTGGGCGGGTATGGCTTTGCTCGCCCTGCTGGGATTTGTTCTCGGTTTCGCGATCAACCATGGATCGATCTGCACCGTCATCGCCACGAGGGAACTGGTTTCGGAGAAGAGGCCGGCGCGATTCATCGCGCTCGTCGAATGCGCCGTCTGGGCGGCCCTCGTCTACGCAATCCTCGAAACGTCACCGACGATGCAACAGGGTTGGTCGCCACTCGGCTACCTGGTTCCCGCGGCCATGTTGTTCGGTATCGGCACTTATGTGAACGGCGCCTGTGTGTTCGGGGCTGTCGGGCATTTCGGAAATGGCGACATCGATTTCGGGTTCGCTTTTCTCGGCATCTTTGCAGTGTTCTACATTGACTCTCTGCTTGGCCTGCTTCCGGATCAGCCGCCGATAAGTGCTTCCCTGCCGCTTGGGCCGGTGCTTCTCGCAATCGCACTGTTGGCAATCCTGGCGCTGAGGCTCGGTCTGTCGCTCAGATCCGAGTCCAACTTCCGGCGGCTGACGCTGTCGATGGGAGCGATCGGGATCACCTTTACGATCCTGGCGGTTCTTGCGCCCGGGTTCTCGATCACGGCATCGGTTGGATCGATCGTTTCGATACCTGTCGCGGGCGTTGTGATTTCAGTCTGCATGTTCGGCGGCAGCCTTGTCTCCGCAAGATTTAGGAAGCGTCGGTTCATGCTGAAATGGCCGACAATCAAGACCATAGTCAGGAGAACACTTGGGGGCATCCTTATGGGACTAGGTGCGCTACTCATTCCCGGTGGTAACGATACACTGCTGATGATTGGTTTCCCCATGGGGGCATGGCAGGCCGCGCTCGCCTACGTGCTGTTCGTTGCGACGGTTGCCGCGCTCATCGCCAAATTCGGTTCGATGGCAAGATCTTGGTCATGACGATGCCCATATCACACATCGCCTGCAAGGCCTGCTGCGTCGACGCGCCTAGCCGGCAGCGGAGACGGGGAAGGGCAACAATTCGAGGCAGGGAAGCATGATCGGCAATCGATACAAGCAGGTGGCGGCAGTCACCTCGGCGTCCCTGAGCGATGCTCTCGGGAAGCTCTGCGGCCACAGATCCCACATCCTGGGCCTCGTCTGGCCGACGCCCGATGGAGTACTCTTCGGCCGAGCCGCAACCGGTTAGGGACGGACTGCTTCGCAATAGTGATGAAGCGGGGTAACGCCCGTGGAGCGAAGGAGGAGCAGGCCATCGCCATTTGATGCGGGTCAACCGGCAACGGGAGGAACCCGATGGTCGCCGCCTCGGTAGGCTGGGGGCCTACTATCATCCGAACCAGGTCACTTTGGTTTGCGGCGATGTCTTCGCTTACCTATATAGTCACCTGGACGTTCTTCGCGAGCGCGCCCGGCGTCGCCGCGCCCGTTGCGGGCGGTTTCACTGCAATCTTGGGCGATGTCGGCCAGCTCCTGGTGCTGCTCGCCGCGTCGCTGTGCCTTCTGCCGAACTCGCTGGGGATGACCTCGCGGCACGCTTGACAGGCGCCAGTCCGACGACCGTCGCAAAGGAGAAGGACAATGAGCATCTACAGCAAGAATGCCGACGCCATCGCGAAACTGACGCCGGAACAGCATCGCGTAACCCAGCAAAGCGGCACCGAGCGCCCAGGCACCGGTGAATATCTCGATAACAAGGAGCCCGGCATCTACGTCGATATCGTCTCGGGCGAGCCGCTGTTTGCTTCGTCCGACAAATATGGATCAGGCTGCGGTTGGCCGAGCTTCACGAAGCCAATCGAGCCAGCCAACATCAACGAACTGCGCGACACTTCGCACGGCATGATCCGCACGGAGGTCCGCTCGACCCATGGCGACAGCCATCTCGGCCACGTCTTCCCCGATGGCCCCGAGGATCGCGGCGGCTTGCGCTACTGCATCAACTCCGCCTCGCTGCGCTTCATCCATCGCGATGATATGGAAGCGGAGGGCTACGGGGCTTATCTCGATCAAGTGGAGGATAGAGGATGACACAGGAACGCGCAGTGCTCGCCGGCGGCTGCTTCTGGGGAATGCAGGATCTCATTCGCCGCCATGATGGTGTGTGATTTCGACGCGCGTTGGCTATACCGGCGGCGACGTGCCGAACGCGACGTATCGCAACCACGGCACACATGCCGAAGCGATCGAAATTATCTTCGACCCCGCGAAGATAAGCTACCGCAGGCTGCTGGAATTCTTTTTCCAAATTCACGATCCAACCACGAGAAACCGCCAGGGCAATGACTTCGGGACAAGCTATCGCTCGGCGATCTTCTACACGAGCGAGGAACAGAAGTGCGTCGCTGAGGATACGATCGCCGACGTCGATGCCTCCGGTCTTTGGCCTGGAAAGGCCGTAACCGAGATCGCGCCCGCCGGCGATTTCTGGGAAGCCGAACCCGAGCACCAAGATTATTTGGAGCGCTACCCCGCTGGTTACACCTGTCACTTCATCCGCCCGGGCTGGAAGCTCCCGGCACGGGCTAAGGAGTTGCGGAGAGCCTGATGACGGTGCGCCGACGTGCAACGCTGTCTCGGTACCACTTGGTGGAGAGCACGAGCATGGCCACGAAGCACGAGGCCATGGAAAGGGGACTTTTCCGCTGCTTCTGACGGCATCGCTTGTCTCGTCGTTGATCATGCTCGATTCCAATGTCGTGGACAGTGTCCCTGCCTGCGATTGGCCGGTCGCGTTGCCGTGTCCCTGGCGCAGGGCCTAACCTTTGATTGGCGCAAATTGGCCGTGAGATGAGTAGAATCATCCTTGGCTCAGGCGAGACGCATTAGCGTAGGTATTCGTTCTGCCCAAAAATCGAAACGGTTGGTGAGTAGATGAACGGGCTTGACCGATTTCTTGAACGACTGGACCTGCTTCCGCTCGGGTACAGCGAGGGTCATTACCATCAACGGCGCTATGGGATGACTTTGAAGGTCTCCAAGGACGCGAGGAGAGTGCAGCTCTATGCCCGAGAGCTGGGCGGTAGCGACTTCATCAGTTTCAACTTGTTCCGCCTGCGCTCCGGGGAGGCACGGCTGAAGCCCTGCGAAATGGCGGAGCAGAAGGTGGTCGCGTTTGTAACAGGCTACATCCCGGAGTCCACGTCCGCGCCAAGTCAGACGACTAAACCCTGTTCGCCATAACCCGAGAGTGGCTGTTCTCCTTGGGATGCCTAATGTGACATGTCCTATAGCACTAGCCTCACCTGGCGAGTTCGCCGAGAAGGATGAGGGCTGCGAAGCCCGCAGCGGCGAGAACGCCGGAATAGCGGGGTCCATTGTGGAAGGCCTCCGGGATCATGGTTTCCGCCGTCATGGCGATGAGCGCCCCAGCTCCGTATGCCTTGAGGATTGCCGTCGCGTGAGGGCCAAGGTCACTCAGGAAGTAGAAGGCAAGAGCGGTCGTCGTCGCAGTACCGAGCGTAGTACCGCTCCATAGGCTCAGCACGTAAGTAGATGAGCGGGACGCGAGGCGCATCCCGGCCGTCCCGGAAAGTGCCTCCGGCACGTTCGCGAGCGCGAGCGCGAAGACCAGTGCCAGATCGGTCCGCCGGCCCGCAGGGCGACGCCAAGGACCAGTGCCTCCGGCACAGCATCAAGCGCGGTGCCGAGCGCAATCGAGGTGCCGCTGCCCGGCGCCTCGGCTTCCGAGGGCTGCGGCTTGCATTCCCCGCAGCGCTTGCGGTCCTTGGCGGTTACGAGAGCTGCGTTCGCGATGCTGAACGTAGCGGCACCTGCAATGATTCCGCCTACCGTGGATGCCGCGCCGGCCAGCATGAGCGCCTCCGACGCGATCTTGAACGAGGCGGCTGAAAGCAGCACGCCCGCGCCGAGCGACATGAAGGCGGCGATGGCCCGGTGCCGGAGGTGCGTTATTAGCCCCAGAATTGCCCCGACAAGCGCGCCAGACGCCGCAGCCACGCCCCAGCCAAAGGCCCACACTGCTCCCATGATCCCTTCGGGCATTGCGTGCTCCTCTTCGCAACCAGGGCCATCCGGGCCAGCGGCAAACCAAACGGCGCAGGGAGAAATCGCTCGCACTGGTATTCGGTGTCGGAACGGAACGCAACCCGGCGCTCACTCTCTCACCGCTCCGAAGAGCGTAGTCGAAGAGGCTCGAACGCCACGACGGCGACGTCTTCCACGCGGGCTGGGTCGCGGAGTTCGCTTACCATCGGGGACTGCTCTCGCCTCTAGGCGCCACATATGCCGCGTGCACTCGCTGTGGCGCCCTGGAACACCGGGTGGCGGCGAGCACGTCGGGGGCATCAGCCCCGCGTTCACTCCCATGCGCCCGTGCGCCCCGCCCACGGCCGACCAGTGGGTGATGCAACCGCACGTGCGGCAGCGGTGGAACTCCAGCTTCCGGTCGCCCCACATGTAGATGTCGGTCGGCCCG
Organism: uncultured Alphaproteobacteria bacterium; assembly: GCA_963780765.1. Classification (GTDB taxonomy): domain Bacteria; phylum Pseudomonadota; class Alphaproteobacteria; order Rhizobiales; family Aestuariivirgaceae; genus CAWHQZ01. Next base: position 238,955 of record CAWADI010000035.1, read on the forward strand.
AACCGCAACGGTGACGAAAGAAGAAGTGATCGGAGCAATCTGTGATCCATGTGTCGTCGGGTCTGTGCGCATTGCCACAGACGCAATTACTTCTGCGGCCTACGTTGGCGGGATCAACGTTCGCGCAGCCGTTAGATTTCCGAGAGGGGCATGGTGGCTATCGGAGTGAGTATCATGCCGAGAATCGGGATTCCTACCGTACCTCTTTTGGTCGAGCCACGTCCCGACGGCAAAGTGGTGGGCTACTATGCTGATCACCCCATCGCGGCCACCGTCGTCGACTATTTCGGCCGCCGGTTTAGCTATGCGGGCGTAGCGCCGCGCCTTCGCAGCGGACGGTACGACATTGGGTCGTTGGGACTGGGCGAATGGATCGTCGAGCCTGGCCTGATCTATTGCTATCAAAAAACGAGCGAGGAAGGTGGCCTGTTGAAAAAGACCCTTGCCAAGTGTTTCTGAACCCTTGTCACTTCAACGAGTAGTCGGAAGCACACCCGCCCATCACCTTGACGATCCGCCTGCCTTGCTCGCGCACCGTGGGCTCCAGTACTGCGTTCCGCGCGCTCCTTGAGCGCGGCCAGTGTGCCGGCTTCGTCGGCCTCCATCAGCCGCGAATAGCCGGTGCCGGTCAAGGGCCAGCGTCCCGAAAGACTGGGCCTCGTTTGCAAGATTGACTAGATTGGCTGGACGTCGGGCGCCGTCGCCGGAGGCTGCCACCCATGAAAGATGTCTCCGCCGAAAGGGTCTCGTACCTGATCGGCCTCGTATATGATTGCGTGATCGAGCCCGCGAGATGGGAGGCAACGCTCGATGCCATCCGTCACGAGCTTGGATTTTCCAACGCGGTGATCGCGGTCTGGGCGCTGCCGTCGGGCAGGTTCTTACTAACCGTACCGGCCGGGGTGCCACCGGAGTGGCAGGCCAGGATGGCCCAGCACAGCGACGCCGCCGTTCAAATGTGGGGTGGCTGGCAACCCGTCCTGGAGCACCCGCTGGATGAGCCAATCATCCTGTCGCAGGCGTCGGATCGCCGGGCCTGGGTCGGCAACTCAATGTACGAGAATGGGGAAGCCGCAGGGACTGATTGATTTGGTGTCCATCTCCTTTGCTCGCGACCCAACCATGATCGGCTCCGTGGGAATGGGTCGCCACTACTCTCAGGGCGAGATCGGTGAGCCGGAGATGGCGGCGCTCCGGCTGATCGGGCCGCATTTCCGCCGGGCTGTCGCCATCAGCAAGCTGCTCGACATGAAGGCCGTCGTGGCGGCAAGCTTTGCCAGTGCCCTGGACAGCTTCGCCGCGGCAGTCCTGCTTGTCGACGAGCGCCTCGGTCGTTCATGCCAACGCGCCGGCGAACGTCATGTTGGAGGCAGGCGATCCCGTCCATCTGCACCAGGGTCGCATTGCGTTGCCGCACGCGGTCGCGTCGGATGCGCTCGCCTCTGCCGTCGCCCGCTGCGCAACGAGCGACTCGAGCTGGGGCAACGGGGCATCGGGGTGCCGCTGCGTCGTCGGTCTGGCGAGGCGTGCGTCGCCCATGTTCTGCCCCTGCGCATGGGCCGAATCCGGCCGGGCCTCAGTGCGAGCGCGACGGCGGCGGTCTTTATCGCCCCCGCCGTGTCGCCGCCGCAACTGCCAGGGGATGCACTGGGCGCTCCTTTACGACCTGACCCCGGCCGAGACGCGGGTCTTCGAGCTTCTCGCCGATGGGATGACACAAGCAGCCATCGCCGCGCAGCTCGGGATTGCCCCGAGCACGGTGAAGACCCACCTCCTCAAGGTGTTCGAGAAGACAGGCATAAACCGCCAGGCCGAACTCGTCAGGTTTGCTTAGTCACTGTCGCTGCCGCTCTGAGCATTCTCAATCCATCGTCACACCGCCGATTGGTGATGGACGATTTCGCACGGCCTCCACCGTTTGGTGGATGACGGTGACGATGGATGGCACAACATGAACCTGTGAAACTAAGCAGATTTGTGCGGCTTGACGGGGTGCCCTGCCCTGGTCGTGTCAAAACTTCGAGCCGGCGCTGTAGCATTCGTTGGGCAACCTGGATAAGCTCTGCTTAGCAGTCGGAGGTCTCATTCTCGCCAGTAGTCTGCCAGCTGGCGAGGCCCAATCCAAGCTCGTCCGGGGCCTTTTTTCCAATGTGAGATTTGCCACTGAGCGCTCGGCCGCGGCGGGTTAGTCAAAATGCCACCAACGTGAAGCCCGGTCTCGGACAGAAACTCGTGCAGCGTCCGGCCACTCGCAAACGATGCCTATCCGCCGGATTGAGGGGTCACCGATGCAGTGCCCAACGTGTCAGCACGAGAATCAACCTGGTGGAAGTTCTGCGAGGAGTGCGCCACACCGCTTGCAAGGGCTTGCACAAAGTGCGGCCAACAGCTCTCGCCAACTGCGAAATTCTGTCCCGAGTGCGGTCATCCAATGGGCGACTCCACAAACGCGCAGGCATCGCGATCGGCATCGCAGCAAACCTATATATCCATGCAGCTTGCCGAGAAGTTCCTCACATCCAAAGCCGCCATCGAGGGGGAGCGGAAAAAGGTCACAGTGCTGTTCGCCGATCTGAAGGGCTCGATGGAGCTGGTGGCCGACCGCGACCCCGAGGACGCCCGCAAGCTCCTCGACTCGGTGCTCGAACATGTAATGGAGGCCGTCCACTACTACGAGGGCACCGTCAACCAGGTGATGGGCGACGGCATCATGGCGCTCTTCGGTGCCCCACTCGCCCACGAGGATCACGCCGTGCGGGCCTGCTTTGCGGCGCTGCGTATGCAGGAGCTGGTTAAACGCCACGCCAATGATGTGCGCCGCGCGCAGGGCGTGAACGTGCAGATCCGCGTCGGGCTCAACACCGGCGAGGTCGTCGTGCGCGCCATCGGCAGCGATCTGCACTTGGACTACTCGGCCATCGGCCGAACGACGCACCTCGCGGCGCGTATGGAGCAGCTCGCGAGCCCGGGGAAGCATCCTCCTGACGGCGTCGACCCTTGACCTCGTGCATGGCTTTGTCGCCGTAAAGCCGCTCGGCCCCGTGGCAGTGAAGGGGCTAGCCGACGCAGTCGAAGTCTTCGAGGTTGTCGGCGTGGGCACCGTTCGCTCGCGGCTCAACGTCACCGCTCCCGGCGGGTTGACCTACTTCATGGGGCGCGGAGGCGAGCTGGAGCAGCTCCGCCGCGTGTTGGGTCGCGCTAGCGGCGGCGATGGGCAGGTGGTTGCGATAATGGGGGAACCCGGCGTGGGCAAGTCGCGCCTGGTCTGGGAGCTTGCCCACTCGCACTTCACTCACGGCTGGCGTGTCCTCCACGCCGGCGCCGTCTCGTACGGCCATGCCAGGTCCTATGTGCCGGTGATCGATCTCCTCAAAAGCTACTTCGCCGTCGAGGATGTTGACGGACCGTCCGTGGTGCGCGAGAAGTTGACGGGGAAGGTCTTGAAACTGGACCGGGCGTTGGAAGACAGTCTGCCAGCGCTCCTGACGCTGCTCGACGTGCCGAGCGGCGACCCACAGTGGCCAACGCTGGATCCACCCCAGCGTCGCCGGCGCACCCTTGACGCCGTGAAGCGGCTGCTGCTGCGGGAGAGTCGAGGAGCAGCCGCTGCTGGTGAACGTAGAAGACCTCCACTGGATCGACTCCGAGACCCAGGCGCTGCTCGATGAGCTCGTCGAGGCCTCGCCGGCCGCGAGACTGTTGCTCCTCATGAGCTACCGGCCGGAGTATCAGCACCCATGGGGCAACCGCGCCAACTACACCCATCTTAGGCTTGGCCCCTTGTCGCCCGACACCGTCGAGCAACTCCTCGGCAAGCTGCTTGGGCCAGACGCCAGCCTCGATCCGCTCAAGCGCATGTTGATCGCGCGGACGGAGGGCAACCCGTTTTTCTTGGAAGAGAGCGTGCAGATTCTCTTGGAAACCGGGGCTCTGCTTGGCGAGCGCGGTGCCTACCAGCTAGTGCGGCCACTCCCGACCATCCAGATTCCGGCCAAGGTGCACGCCGTATTGGCCGCCCGCATCGACCGGCTGCGGCCCGAGGACAAGGCTCTCCTCCAGATAGCGTCGGTAGTGGGGAAGGATGTCCCTCTTGTGCTCCTCCAAGCGACTGCGCAACTCGCCGACGACGAACTGCACGCCGCGGTCGGCCGCCTGCAGGCCGCAGAGTTCCTGTACGAGATCATCACCTTTCCGGGCCGCGCATACACCTTCAAGCATGCCCTGACCCACGACGTTGCCTATGACAGTCTGCTCCGCGACCAGCGGCGGACGCTCCATAGACATATCGCGGGGGCCATCGAGCGGCTCTATCCCGAGCGGCTGGCCGAGCACGTCGAACAGCTGGCCTACCACGCGTTCGGCGGCGATCTGTGGGAGAAGGCGGTGGCCTACCTCCGGCAGGCCGGAGTCAAGGCCTTCGCACGCTCATCCAACCGGGAGGCGCTGGCGTACCTCGAGCAAGCGCTGACGGCGCTGAGCCATCTACCCGAGACCCACGAGACGCGGGAGCAAGCCATCGACATTCGCGTCAACCTTCGAAACGCGCTCTACCCGCTGGCAGAATACGGGAGGATCGAAGGGTATTTGCGGAAAGCGGAATACCTGGCCAGGTTGCTCGGCGATCAGCGGCGCCTCGGATGGGTGTTGGCCTATACGAGCAGCCTGTACCTGACAACTGGCGGTCACGCAGCCGAAGCGCGCACTCTTGGGCAACGGGCCGATGCCATCGCCGAGGCGCTTGGCGATGCTCCGCTCCACGTCGCAGCCCAGTACTACGTTGCCTGGGCTTGCTACATCTCGGGTGACTATCGCCGGACCGACAAGATTTGCCGAATTGTGATGCGGTCGCTGCAAGGTGATCGAGCCCGTGAGCGGTTCGGCGTGGTCTTTCCCGCTATACAGTCGCGTGTCTATCTTGCGCGCACCCTTGCCGAGGGCGGAGCGTTCGACGAGGGGAACCTTCACGGACAAGAAGCCATCCGCATGGCGGAAGCGGTTGACCATCCGTTCAGCCTTTCCTGGGCATGTCTGGGGCTCGCGCATGTCCACAGCATACGGGGAGAGCTAAGCGAGGCTGCCCGCCTGCTCGAGCGCGCGGTCGCTCAGTGCCGCGATTGGAACATCGGGGTGCTTACTCCGATCGTTACGGCGCTTATGGGTTACGTTTACGCGTGGTCGGGACGCGTCGGGGAGGGCGTCTCGTGGCTGCAGCAGGCCTTGATGGCCTACGAGTCCTCAGGAATGGAACACTTTTACTCGATCAGTGTCGTGCAGCTCGGCGAGGCGTACCTGCTCGCTGCCCGGGTCGAGGACGCCCACGCCTGTGCCGACCGTGCCGTGAAGACTCGCCCGTAGGCGAGGTGAACGCGGCTTCGAGGCGTGGGCCCTCCGCCTCCTTGGTGACATTGCCTCGCGTCAGGGCCGTCCTGACATGGTGGCGGCCGAAGCCCACTACGGTGCCGCCATGGCGCTGACCTCCGAACTCGGGATGCACCCCCTCGCTGCCCACTGCCACCTCGGCATCGGCAAGCTATATCGGCGTCCTGGCAAGCGCGAGCAGGGTCGGGAGCATCTGACCGCTGCGACGGCGATGTACCGCGAGATGAACATGTCATTCTGGTTGCAGAAGGCTGAAGCGGAAATCCATCAACCGGGATAGGCTCAGCACACAGTCCGTTCGACAACGTGTAGAGGCTTTGTCTGGTGGAACAGCGTCAGCGGCTAAATGCCCTCAAGCGGGTGCCCATCCTGGCCCAGCTGCCACCAGTCCGACTGGACCGTGTTGCTGGAACTTGCAAGTGGCAGGACTATGACGCCGGCGCGCAAATTCTCACCTACCAAGACCGATCCACGGAAGTTTTGTTTCTCGCTTCGGGTAAAGTTCGCGTGATCATCTATTCGACTGAAGGCAAGGCTGTGGTCTTCACAGAGCTAAAGTCCGGGGCGATGTTCGGCGAGATCGCCGCGATTGATCGGGGGCCGCGTTCGGCCAGCGTGGAGGCCGTGGAGCCGTCCACGACCGCCTCGCTGTCGGCTAGCCAATTTGAAAGCCTTCTGCTCCGGGAGCAAGGAGACATCAAATGGCGAATGTCGTGACACTCAAGCATGAGACGTGTCGCACCGGGCAATCGGGGGCGATCGGCGCTGTTCTGCGCCAAACCGAGAACCGGATGCGCTCGGCGCACGCCACCCATCTCGGCTATCCCTATAATCTGGTGGGCTATTCGCCGGTCCCGGCATCCTTCGGTGACTATCTCGTCAACAATCTCGGCGACCCCTACGTCGGCTCGCACTACGCTTCGCATACCTGCGATCTCGAACGCGAGGCCGTCGCCTGGCTGATGGATCTTTGGCAGTGCGACGATCACGAAGAGTTCTGGGGCTCGGTCGGCGCGAGCGGTACCGAGGGTAACATCTGGGCGCTGTACCTCGCGCGCGAAGCCTTTCCCAAAGCCAAGCTGCTCTACAGCCGCGAGGCGCACTACTCGATCCCGAAGGCCGCGCGCATCCTGCGCATGGAGGCGATCGCGGTCGACTGCGAGAAGAGCGGGGCCATCGACATCGAGGCCTTCGCCAAAGCGCTCGATGCGCTCGACGGAAGCCCCGTCATCGTGGCCCTCACTTGCGGGACCACGGTGAAGGGTGCTCATGACGATATAGCATCCGCCGTCGCCTGCCTCGACGCGGCCGGCCTTGGCCCGGACCGGCGATTTGTCCATGTCGACGGCGCCCTCAATGCCATGGTGCTGCCGTTCGCCGCCGGGGCACCGTTCGCGATCCAACCAAGCTTCCGTCATGGCATCGACAGCATGTCGACCTCCGGCCACAAAATGATCGGAACGCCGATGCCGTGCGGCGTGCTCATCGCCCGCCGGGAACATGTGGACCGTGTCGCGTCGGCGATCGCGTATCTGCGATCGAGCGACACGACGCTCATGGGGTCTCGCAACGGTCATGCCGTATTGTCGATCTGGTCGCGCCTGATCGGTCACGGCGCAAGCGGCTATCGGGCCGACGTGCGCGCGTGTCTCGCCCGGACCGGAGGCCTGGTCGCCGCGCTGTGCGCCGCCGACGTTCCGGTGCTGTGCAATCCCCACTCGTTCACGGTGGTGTTTCCCCAACCCGACGAAGCAATCGTGCGCACCTTTCAGCTCGCCTGCAACAAGGGCGAAGCGCACGCGATCGTCATGCCGAACGTTACCGACACGCTGATCAGCCGTTTCGTCTCCGACTACCTCGCCTGGTGGAAGACGAGCCGCTTAGACCGCCCAGCCCGATCAACAAAAGTAGCCCGCTGAGGAGATCCACGATGAGAGGCTTCCAGGAAATCAAAGGCCAGAGCACCCGTCTCGTGTACGACCGGGAGCGTGCCACCTTCCTCGTCAAATTCGAGCCGCATCCATTTGTCGTTCACGAGCCCGCGACGAAAGTCCACGCCAAGCAAAACGGCGCGACCAAAGTCCAGATCAAGCAAAACGGCGACGGTACGGAACCCGCGAGGAGGCGCAAATGGTGAGCGAGCCGCCAGGCGACGCTTACGGGACGGCCGACAAAGGCTTCTTCGAGAAACGGCAGCTTCGCCGCTATGCCGGCATCTGGTCTCTCTGGGCGCTCGGCGTTGGTGCCGTGATAAGCGGGCATTTTTCCGGCTGGAACTATGGGCTCGCGGTCGCGGGATGGGGCGGGTTGATGGCGGCCGCGGCGCTCATGGCGCTCATGTTTCTTTGCCTCGTCTTTTGCATCGCGGAGATGAGTGCAGCTCTTCCCGATGCGGGCGCCACCTATGTCTTCGCGCGCCGGGCGATGGGCCCGTGGGGAGGCTTCCTCTCCGGCTTGTGCGACAACGTCGAGTACGTGCTGACCCCTGCGGTCATCTGCTTCTTCATCGGTTCCTATCTCGGCAGCATGTTCGATACCGGCTTGCCTGATTGGTACTGGTGGATCGCAACCTATGGCTTGTTTCTCGTGCTGAACATTCGCGGCATCGCGCTCTCCTTTCGCGTCACCGTGGTCATCACGCTTATATCGCTCGCAATTCTGATGCTGTTTTGCGGTCTCGCCGTCCCGCATATCGACATCTCCCGGTGGGCATTGAACATCGGCGCGGATGGAACGGAACTCGCCGGCGGCTCAGGCCCGCTCTTTCCGTTCGGGATAGAGGGTGTTCTCGCCGCCTTGCCCTTCGCCGTGTGGCTTTATCTCGCAATCGAGGAGTTGCCGCTCGCGGTCGAAGAATCCGTTCGACCCGCGGCGCGACATGCCGAGAGGAATCCTGCTCGCGCTCGTGACACTCATCGCGACGGCCTTCCTGATCGTGGCGATCAACCCCGCGGTTAGCGGTATAGGGTCGCACAAACTCGGCACGTCGGGCGAACCGATCCTCGATGGCTTCCGGGCCTTGTACGGCAATGCCGGTGCCATTCCGCTCGGCATCATCGCCCTGTCGGGGCTGATCGCGAGTTTTCATGCCATTGTCTTTGGCCTTGGGCGCCAGATCTTCGCCCTGTCCCGGTCCGGCTACTTCCCCGCTGCCCTCTCGAGAACGCATGCGGTGCATAAGACGCCTCACGTCGCGCTGCTCACCGGCTCCGCTCTCGGCCTTACGATCATGATGACGCTGTGGTTCCTCCTCGGCGGCAAGCAGGCCGCGCCTGTGATTGGTAGCGTCCTTCTCAATATGGCGGTGTTCGGCGCCATGCTGTCCTACATCCTTCGCGCCATCTCCTTCATCGTCTTGCGCCGGCGGCACCCGGATATGCCGAGGCCCTTCACCAGCCCGTTCGGCCAATACGGCGCCGCCGCCGTCATCGCGATCTCCGCGGTCACACTCTTCTATCAGTTGCAAGACCAAAATTTCTCCAAGGGCGTTCTCTGGGTCATCGTGTGGTTCGCGGCCGCGAGCGCCTATTTCGCGCTTCACGGACGCCATCGCCTGACGTTGAGCCCGGAGGAAGTCTTCGCATTGCAGCAGAAAGCGAGTCCGGTGCTGGAGCCGGCGTAGCTCCTGGCCTCGGATCTTCGGATTTAAAGATATATTCCGGGCAGAAGCCGAAGACAGAGGAAGCGAAGTAGAGCGGAGAAAGCTGAGGCTGGAGGCCGGGCGATTAAGCGAGCGAAGCAGGCCGCCTACCTCACAGCAACCTCTGCCGACGATTGCACGGCTGAGCCAATATCCGCTGACCACTACTGAGATGTTACTCCGACGGTTGGATGGGACCACTAGCGAAGGAGAGAGACGATGGCGCCGAAGGTGCTTGTTGCCGACAAACTCAGCCGACTGGCTCTCGATAAATTCGCCAGGCGCGGGATCGACGCCCACGTCAAGACCGATCTCGCCCGCGACGAGCTCATCAAGATCATCCCCGATTATGACGGGCTGGCGGTGCGTTCGACCAAGGTGACCGAGGAGGCCATCGCCGCCGCAGACCGACTCAAGGTGATCGGGCGGGCCGGTATCGGGGTGGACAATGTCGACCTCAAAGCCGCCACGGCGCGCGGCATAATCGTCATGAACACACCGTTCGCAAGCGCCATCACCACCGCGGAGCATGCCATCGCCTTGATGCTGGCGCTGGCGCGTCAGGTTCCTTTGGCCGACGTCACGACCAGGGCCGGCAAATGGGCGAAGTCGGAGCTAATGGGCGTCGAGATCACCGGCAAGTGCTTGGGCATCATCGGCTGCGGCAATATCGGCGCCATCGTGGCGGACCGCGCCAGGGGGTTGAAGATGAAGGTCGTGTCGTTCGACCCATTTCTGTCGCCGGAGCGTGCCACTGACCTCGGCGTTGAAAAGGTGGAGCTCGATGTCCTGTTTCGTCGGGCGGATTTCATCACCTTGCATACGCCGCTCACCGACAAGACGCGCAAGATCATCAACAGCGATGCCATTCGCATGATGCGCGACAGTGTGCGCATCATCAATTGTGCCAGAGGCGGACTCATTGACGAGAAGGCGCTGTTCGATGCACTGCAATCGGGGAAGGTCGCGGGGGCAGCGATCGACGTCTTTGAAGTGGAGCCCGCCACCGATAACATCCTGTTCACGTCAAACAATGTGATCTGCACGCCTCATCTCGGCGCATCGACGCGCGAAGCGCAGGAGAATGTCGCCATGCAAATTGCCGAGCAGATTTCGGATTTTCTTCTCGATGGCGCCATCATCAATGCGCTCAACTTTCCGTCCATCTCGGCCGAGGAAAGGTCGAAGCTCATGCCCCTCCTCAAGCTCGCCGAGCAGCTTGGCTCCTTCGCATTGCAGCAACGTTCGGGTTCCAGAATGCCTGTCGCCATTTGATTAGGGCTCGTACTCAATCAGTTGATTAGCGCAAATCAACGAACAGTGATTCAAGCTCGCAAACTGCGGAGCTTGGGCACTTGGCCGCGCTCGAACTGAACTCGAACCATGCCGATGCTTGGGCCAGTCTGACGGTTAAGTGGCAAGGTGGCGATCGCTGTCGAACAGGCGCAAAGGGCGCTGCGCCTGAACCCCCATTGGCCAGGATGGTCCTATTGGAATTTGGGATTCGCGCAGTATTCGCTTCGCCAATACGATGCTGCGGTCGCCACGCTTCGCAACAGGGGCAACATACCAGACAGTCTCGCGGCGCATTCTCGCAGCAAGCCTCGCGCAACTTTGGCGAGCCAGGAGGGATCGTGGTTCATGGCGAGCCATCCGCACTTCACAATCCGACAGTGGGCTGCGGTCGAACTTTTCCGCGATGACGCCACGCGCGACATTTCATCAACGGCTATCGCAATTTCCTGGATTACATTAGCTCCAAGCAAGAAGAAGAGATGCTTCGTGTGTTTAGCGGCCGATCTCGCCGATGTCGTAGGGCGTGGTCTGGTAGACTTCGTTGATCCAGTTGCCGAACAACAGGTGGGCGTGGCTGCGCCAGCGGTTTTCCGGCGGGCTCCTGGGATCGTCGCCGGGAAAGTAGTTGCGCGGCAGGCTTATGGCCTTGTTCGCCGCACGGTCGCGCCAATACTCTTCCGCCAGAGTCGCGGTGTCGTATTCGATGTGATTGAACATGTAGAGCGCGCGATGCGCCGCATCGGCGACCAGGCACAGTCCGACTTCGTCGGACTCCATCAGCACCTCGAGCGAGTTGCCGGCCGGCAGATCGGCGCGCCGTACCTCGGTCCAGCGCGAGACCGGAATTGAGAAGTCGTCGGAGAAGCCGCGCAGATAGGGCGAAGAGGGGTTGAGATTGCGGTGGCGGTAGACGCCGAAGGCCTTGCAGGGGAGAGGGTGCTTCGGCACGCCGTGGAAATGATGAAGCGCGGCCTGCGCGCCCCAGCAGATGTTCATCGAGGAGTGAACGTTGCTGACGGTCCAGTCGTAGATGCGCCGCAGCTCGTCCCAATAGGTCACGTCTTCGAAAGGCAGGTGCTCGATCGGCGCTCCGGTGACGATGAGGCCGTCGAATTTCTCCGACTTCACCTCCTCCCAGCTGCGGTAGAAGGCGAGCATGTGGTCGGCCGAAGTGTTTTTCGGCTTGTGGCCGGTGATCCTGATGAGCGTCATTTCGACTTGCAGGGGCGTTGCGCCTGCCAGTCGCGCAAACTGGGTTTCCGTGCGGATCTTGTTGGGCATCAGATTGAGCAGGCCGATGCGCAGCGCGCGGATATCCTGCCGGGCCGCCGCATCGTCAGGCATGACCATCACGCCTTCCCGTTCCAGGGTTGAGCGGGCCGGAAGATCGTTGGGAATCCGGATCGGCATGGTCAGGCGCCGGCGCCCTCAATGAGCGAGCCCACGAGGGCGACGAAGTCGCCTTCGCTGTCTACTGCCGCGATCCTGTCCATCGCTACCGAATAGCCAAAGTTGTCGGCGATGGCCTCGTAGCGGGGAATGCGATAGTGCAGAAGCTGTTCAAATCCCCAGGCGGCGAAGGCATCGGGGTCGACAGCATCGTCGTCGATGAGTCCCTGCGCTGGCTTTGTACTCGTTCCATTTCGCCTCGAGGAAACGGTCCTGATAGTACATGGGCTTCGGCTGCTTGCGGAAGCGCTCCACAAGGGTGCGCGCATGCTCCTCCGTACCCCGGATGTAGAGCAGGAGGGAGCAGCCAGCCAGGCTCGACAGCACGGGATCGGCCGGGTTGGCCGGGTCCACAACTTCGCACAGACTGCCGCCGGAATCGCAGATGAAGTGCCGATAACCATAGATGTCGCGCGCCTTGCCGATGAACATGGGGACATCGAGGAGTGCTGAAACCTCGGCCTCGCGGTGCTGCGCCTGGCGGCGCCGATATTCGGGAAAAGCAATGCCGTGCTTTTGGGGGTTGCCGGGCTTGCCAAGGTAGGTTGAAAGCGGATCGAGGTTCTCGAAGGTGATGTTGGAGGAGATGTAGATCGAGTCGGACCTGAGCAGATCGCGCAGGAACGGCACCTTCATCGCCTCGCGCTTGAAGTTGTCGACGATGTGCTCGCCCATGTAGCGCGTGCCGATACGGTAGTCGACCGAGTAGTGGAACCAGCCGTGGCCCTGCAGCAGGCGGGCAAGCGTGGTCTTGCCGACGCCCGACATGCCGAAGACGGTTACGGCCTTGTTGGGCCAGTCACGGAATTCCTTGGCCGATCGAAAACGCATGGGAGTTGGGCCGGGTGATGTGGAGGGCGCTTACTATGGCATTTTGCGGCGAATTGGAATTACTTCGCCGCAAAGACGCTAGAAGGCCTTGGTAAGCCGGAGGTCGAGCCCGTGGGCGTCGTATTCGAAGAACGGCACGTTGGAGGAGTTGTTGGTATAGCTGTATTCGATGACCGGGGCGTAGCCATAAATCTCAAAGTCGCGCTTGGTCAAATTCAAGGTGACGTTGCCGCGCCAGTCGTCGCGGGGTTCGCCGAGAATGGAGTAGTCGCCCACGTAGCCTTCGTGACGGAGGTAGAGTTCGCCGCCGAGCGTCAACCCGTACGAGATTTCGCGGTAGATGCCGGCACCCAGCGTCTGAGCGAAATAGTCGGTGCTCTCGAGCTCGGTCTTTTCGAACTCGAGGGCGCCGAGGCCATAGACCGTCAGCGTCGGATCGATGATCGCCGTCAGCAGCCCTTCGGCCGTCAGGTAATAGCCGTCGCGGTGGTCGTCGGCGTAGTCGCGCCAGCCGCCCGACAGGCTGCCGCGCGCGCCCAGGGACGGAGTAAAGTGGTGGCGACCGGTGAGCCTGGGACCGAAAGCGACATTCGTGTCACCGTCGCCACGCACTTCCTGCCAGGCTGTGGCACCGAGGCCCACGTGGCCGTGGGGATTTTCGAAGCGCAATTCGGCCGATTGGCTGACGAGCGCCGTGTCAAAATCCGCGTCCTGGTATTTCCTGGCGTCTATGCCGCCGGCCGCAACGCCCGACAGGCGCGGGCGGAAGCGCTTGACATAGGCACCGTTCACGCCACCGGCGACGCCGACGCCTGTCTCCTGGCCCCGGAACTCGAAGGGGACGCCGTTCCAGAAATAGACATCGTTGGCGGTTCCGCCATAGATGTTGGTGCTCGGCGCCAGCGACATGATAGGCGTTGGCGCGCCAGGGGCGGCGCTCGTCGATGGCATCGACGAAAGAGCGCAGACTGCGCGCATGTTCGGGGCTCGGGGCGGCGCTGACCAAGAGTTCGAGATGGTGCTTGGCGCCCTCGTCTTCCCCGAGCTCGTAGAGCGTCTGCGCAAGCTCCATGCGCACGAGCGTCAGGCTCGGGTCGCGACCGAGCGCTTCGCGGAAGTTGCGAACCGCAGCCTCGCGGTCGCCTTTGGCGCGCAGGATCATGCCCTCGACGAACAGGACGCGATTGGCCGCAAAGGGTCCGGTGAACGGTTGGGTGCGCAGGAGTTCCGCGGCGAGGTCGTGCTGGCCTGACCTGATGAGCTCGATCAGGAGGCGCAGCCGGGTCTTTTCGTCATAACCGCTGAAGGCTTCCAGCTGCTGCGGACTGGCGATTCCGGCGTGCGCGGAGACGCCGGAAGCGGCGAGCGGGCTCAGGATGAGCGCGAGCAACACAAAGGCGCGCCGCAAGGCGCGCCCTGAGCAGTCTGCCAGTTTGTTCGCCGCCGGCAAATGACTTCCCGGTCAGGGAGGCAGCGCCGTTGAATACGCCACTGATGTCCATATACGCCCGCCGATCATCGTTGATCGGGATGTCGCCGCCCATGGGGCCGACATAGGTCGCGTGCACGTTGAAGGCGCCGGTAACCTCATTGGCCGAGGGCCCGAAGAACGAGCCGTGGGCAACATTGTCGCCCTGCACGGCGGTAGTTCCGTAGGTAGCGGTGCCCGCAAAGTTGTTGCCGTTTATGGTGGTGTTGATCAGCACATTTTCATTGGCAGGCGGCGTATCAACCACTTCCACGGCGTTGCTATCGAACCTGCGCCACTCAACCGGCGTGAGGGCGCCGTTCACCGTGCCGGCGTCGAAGTCTGCCGTGAGATTGGTCGTGCCGTTGACCATCCAGAGGCCATTGTTGTCGTTGCCGCCCACCGTGTCGCCGACCCAGTTGGATGTCTTGGCCGTGCCGCCCCATTGGCCGGTGTAGTTCGCTGTCCCGCTTGGCATGGCAGCGGTGGCCGTCTTGGTGCCGCCGTAAAGCCATGCCTGCCGGTTGGCCTCGCCGCCGTCGGGATTGTCGCGGAACTGCGCGCCATAGCTGTTGCCCCAGGTCCATACCTGCAACTCGTAGTCGGTGCCCGCTGCCTCGCTGATTTCGCGGTACTCGCGGTAGGTGCCGCCGAGATTGGGATTGGCGGTATCGTTGGTGCCCGGCACGTATTCATTCATGGTCACCGAAGCGGGCCACCCCGTGGTGGCAGCGTTGGGATCGACCGCCACGGTGGCGGTGCTGGTGCCATTCGAATAGGTAAGCGTGCCGACCGCCGTTCCGGACGTTGGCGTCACATAGGCGGAGTTTTCCAGAGCGATAGCTCCATCGCCAGAGGCAAGATCCGCCCCCGAGGAGGAACCGCCGGATGACGAACCGCCCGATGATGAGCCACCGGAAGAGCTGCCGCCGGATGATCCGCCGCCGGATGATCCGCCGCCTGGATGATCCGCCGCTGGACGAGCCATCGTCCTCGGGAACGCCGCATTCGCTGGTCACGGTCCCGAAACAGGGTGGCAGAACGGAATTCGCCGGCGCCACAAGCCCGGTAACGCGCTCCGGCTCCGAAGTGCTGCAGGCGCCAAGGCCTGCAGCCGCAGTCAAAAGAAGGCAGATCGCCACTGACGTACGCATGTTGCTCCCCAGCACCGACAACGACTGGAGATGACTGTGCGGGATTTGAGCTAATATTGCGTTAAGCATGTTTGGAACCACTACGCATGAGGCACCGTTCGCCGTCGGCGTTCCCAGTGCGCAGTGTTTTCAGCAACGTTGCCGGGGCGAGGGAAAGCAGAAAAATGTTGAATGGCGGGGCACTGGCCTATCCGGCGACGTGGTATGCCGCGACAACGAACACCGATCAGGTCAGGCCGGCGCTCACCGGCACTGCGGAGGCCGATGTCTGCGTCATTGGAGGCGGCCTCGCGGGGCTTTCGGTCGCCTGTGAACTCGCGGAACGGCGGGCCAAAGTCGTAGTGCTCGAAGCGCGACGGCTTGGCTCGGGAGCGTCCGGTTTGAACGGCGGGTTCGTGTCTTCGGGCTTTGCAGCGCATTTGCGTGAACTCGAGGGCAAGCTGGGTCCGGCTGCGGCGCATGCCCTTTATCGGCTGTCCATGGAAGGGACCGAAATCGTGCGCTCGCGCACGCGCGAGCTGTCGCCCGAAATCTTGATGGGCGAGGGAATGATCCTCGCCTTGCGCCATCGCGATTCCGACCGACTGAACAGCTATGGCGCGCAACTCAGAGAAACGTTCGGGCGCGACATCCGCTATCTCACAAGGGAGGAGCTCACCGCGCGGCTCAAGTCGAACGTCTATTTCGACGGGCTCCACGATGCCGGCGCCTTTCACATTCATCCGCTGCGTTACGTGGCGGCGCTTGCCCACCGGGCTGAACGGGAGGGAGCTGTTCTCCACGAAGGGTCCAGGGTGATTCAGGTAGGCCGCAGCGGCGCTGAACTTGTGGCGCGCACACGCAGGACGGTGAAGTTCGCGCCCGGCATGTCGTCCACTGCCACAGCGCCCAAGACCGGCATCTGTTTCGGCGGCTCGGCCGCGCCGTGCTGCCGGTTGCCACCTACATCGCGGTGACCGAGCCCATGGGCGACCGGGTGCACGCGGCGATCGATACCGGAGCGGCAATTGCCGACAATCGCCGGGCAGGCAACTACTATCGCCTGGTCGATGGCGGGCGAATCCTGTGGGGCGGGCGGATCACCACGCGCGTCGCTGAGCCTGCCCGGCTGGCGCAGATGATGAAATCCGACATGCTCAGCGTATATCCGCAGCTCGGCAATCCGGAGATGCAGTTCGCCTGGGCCGGCCTCATGGGCTACGCCCTGCACAAGATGCCGATCATCGGCGAGCTGGCGCCCGGACAATGGGCCGCCGCGGCATTCGGCGGCCATGGCCTCAACACCACGGCCATGGCCGGGCGGCTCATCGCGCGAGCCATCACCGACGGCGATCGGGAGTGGCAGCGTTTCCAGGGGCTGGGCGCGCCGTGGATCGGCGGGCCCTTCGGTCGCGCCGGCGTTCAGCTAAGCTACTGGGCAATGCAGCTGGGCGATCGCTACGACGAGCTGCGATCCTGACCTCAGTGCGTTTTATGCTTTAGGGCGACCGGTTCAGAGCCGGCGCAGCAACGGGGCGGCGTGCAGGGACTCGACCAGCGATACACCACAATCGCGGCCCAGCTGCCAGGCGAGACGGGCGTGGGCGATGAGCCGTTCCTGGGGGAGGTATAGCTCGAACTCCCCGGGAACGTCCGTGGTGGTGCTGATGCGGAGGCGCGCGCCACTTTGGGTCATGTCCTTCACGGTGCAGTCGATGACGCTCTGATAGGCATTGAAAACGATCTTGGCGCCCTTGAAACACCGAAGACGGCGCAAGCTGCGAAGGTCGGATCCCGCAGGAACGGCGGGGGGCGAGAGAGAATTGCTGACGGTCATGAATCAAACCAAAGTGACTGTGAAGCACGCAAGCTAGCACCGCGTGGGCAACCACGGGTAAACAGGTTTGGATAACGCATCGCAAAAATGCATCGCATGCTTAACCCGACTGATTCGGTGCTCAGGAGGCGCAGGGTTTCCGCGCGGTGGACCCGCAAAACATTGGGACGCCCGGGGAAAAAGGGCTGATTTCTGCGCCTGCACAAGGCGGCGGCAGGCCCTCCGAACGGCTTGCGCAAGGCTATTGTCGAGCAAGGTTCGTCTCGATATATAGGCGCGCATTCGAGCGCCCGCGACGCATTGGATGCGAGTTGTTCCGATGGCTGACAACAATAACGCGCAGCATTATTGCCCCACCGACAGCGAAACGTTCATGAATGAGCGGCAGCGCGACTACTTCCGTGCCAAGCTTCTGGCATGGAAGGAGGACATCCTGCGCGAAAGCAAGGAAACGCTGGAACACCTCCAGGACGAAAACAACGTCCTGCCCGATCTTGTCGATCGGGCATCGACGGAGACCGACCGGGCACTCGAGCTCAGAACGCGCGATCGCCAGCGTAAACTGATCGCCAAGATCGATGCTGCGTTGCACCGGATCGACACCGGCTCGTACGGCTACTGCGAGGAAACCGGCGAACCCATATCTATTCGCCGTCTCGATGCGCGCCCGATTGCCACCCTGTCGATCGAGGCGCAGGAACGCCATGAGCGGCGCGAACGGGTTTACCGCGACGACTGAACTCCTTTCGCCCGAAGGCGCCCTCGTAGCCCGCAGGCGATCATCCGCCGGGCTCTCAGCTCAAACTGGGCACAATTCGATCAGCGGCCGCCGTCGGTGCCGTCGTCGTAGCGGTCGTGCACCGGAACGAGGCGAGGGTGGTCGGGTTCCAGGATTCGGACACTGGAGGCGCGGTCGCCGTACACCGCCGGGCGCGGCGCCATGCGTGCAGGCTGCGGGCGCGGTTCCGGCGGAGGCTGGGGTTGCGGCGGCGGCTCCATGCGGGGAGGGCGCCGCAGGAACGGTGCCTCATCGCTCATTGCCGGTCCGAGGCCGGCGGCAGGGATGCCCGCCTCCACGACAAGATCCTGGTGCGAGCCAATGAGGAGCAGGTGCTCGACGCCATCGCGGCGAACAAGCACCAGCCGTCGTGACGGGTCAAGATCGTGGTATTCGATGATCGCCAGGCGCTGGCCGCGGCGCCCCTTGATGCCGCCGCTCATGGAGCGGGCAATGAGAATCGCAATGAACAACAGCAGCAGCAAAACAGCGGCCGCGCCCACGTAGATGGTCAGATTTTGAATGTCCATTCGTTGCCTCGATCAATTCTGCCGCCGCCCGCCGGATTACAAGACGCCGCAAACAGCGTAAAGTTCGCTGTTGTCGCGGGCCTGGCCAAAGCCCCGGGGCAATACTGGCATCAAATAACCGAATTGAAAACCGATTCACTCGGTGAACCAGACTTTTTAGCCTCCGGGTTCGCCTATACTGCGGCGATTCGGAGGGCCATCCCAGGATTTGACGACATGGACGAGGGTAGTGGCAGGCAACAAAAGGCGACAGGCAGCCTCGCCCTGGAATCCCGCCGCGGCCAACCGGTCGCTGCAGTGCTGCTGGCGCTCGTGGCCCTGCTCGTGGCGTTCTATCTCGGTCAACGGCTGGGTGGCCAGCTTTCCATCTGGCCGCTCGTCGGCCTCGGCGTGCTCGCGGCGGCAGGCTTCTTTGCCCTGCTGGGAATGATCGCCGGCATCGTCCACGTGGGCAGCATGCCGCGCCGGCGGGCATTTCTCGACGGCTTGTCAGATGCTGTCGAGGATGCATTTGTGGTCACCGACCGGCGGGGCCGGGTAGTTCACGCCAATGAGCGCTATCACGCGCTGCTGGCCGAGGCGGGATTGAAACGGGTGGTGGGCGTGGAAAACCTCTACGCCGGTCACCCCGAGGTTTCCGACCGGATCTACAGGCTTGCCCAGGCGGCGCGCAGCGCGCGCCGCCGCCCATGAGGAGTTCAGGCTCGCTCCGGGATCCGCGGCCGCAGGCGGGAAGGCGGATCGATCGGTCTGGTACCGGGTTTCGGTTGCTCCGGTAGCGGCGAGTCTCGGGCAGAACCTATTCCCTGTGGCGCCTCGCCGACGTGAGCGCAGATCGGCTGCAACAGGAGAAGGCATTTTCCCGCCTGCAGTACATCATCGGCTATCTCGATCACGCACCGGCAGGATTCTTTTCGACCGAAGCAGACGGCCGCATCGCCTACCTCAACGCCACGCTCGCCAACTGGCTCGGGCCTCGAGCTCGAGGAAACCGTCAACGGCTCCCTGCGGCTCGAGGACATCGCTTCACCGGATGGCCGGCAGCTGATCCTCGGAGTTGCTCCGGCGGCCGGGGAACAGCGCACCGAAACCTTCGACCTCGAGCTTCGCGCCAAGAACGGCCGCAAGGTGCCGGTGCGCATCATCCATCGGACGGATTTCGGCGAAGGCGGCGAGGCGAAGCCCTCACGATCGCTGGTGCTCCTGCGCAGGCCGGGCGAGACGGCCGAAATCGGGCCCCACATCGCGGAACTGCAGCTTTCGCGCCTGTTCAACAATGCGCCGATCGGCATCGCCCAGGTGGACGGCAGGGGCCTGCTCGCCAACGCCAACGTGGCGTTTCTGCGCCTGAGCGCCGGTGCCAAGCGCGGCTCGCCGCTTAGCGACATCGCCGCCGAGGCGAGCCGCAAGACATTGACGGACACGCTCGCCCTGGCGCAGGGCGGCAACAGCGAAGTCCATACCGTGGACATCAGCCTCGGCGGCGAGCCGCCGCGCTCCGCGCAGCTCTTCGTGCTGCGTTCGGAACAGGCGCACGCGGGAGCGCCGGAAACCACCGTCTATGCCGTGGAGACAACCGAGCACCGGGCGCTCGAAGCCCAGTTGGGCCAAAGCCAGAAGATGGAGATGATCGGCCAGCTGGCCGGCGGCATCGCCCACGACTTCAACAATGTGCTGACCGCGATCATCGGCTTCTCAGACCTGCTGCTGGTGCGCCACCGGCCCGCCGACCCGGCGTTCGCCGACCTCATGAACATCAAGCAGAATGCCAATCGCGCCGCCAATCTGGTGCGCCAGCTCCTGGCTTTCTCACGCCGTCAGACGCTTCGGCCGGAAATACTGTCGCTCACCGACGCACTGTCGGATCTCGGAAATCTGCTCGGCCGGCTGCTGGGCGAAAAGATTGCGCTCAGGGTCAATCATGGGCGCGACGTCGGCCTGGTCAAAATCGACGTCAACCAGTTCGAGCAGGTAATCGTCAATCTGGCGGTCAATGCCCGCGACGCAATGCCCGATGGCGGCACGCTGACGGTCAGAACGGCGAACGTTTCGAAAGGCGAATCGCGGACCGTTCATGCCGGTCTGCTGCCGCCCGGAGAATATGTCGCCTGCGAGGTCGAAGACACCGGCAGCGGCATGCCGGCGCATGTGGTGGAGAAGATCTACGAGCCGTTCTTCTCCACAAAAGATGTCGGCAAGGGAACCGGGCTGGGTCTGTCGACGGTCTACGGCATCGTCAAGCAGACCGGCGGGTTCATATTCTGCGACAGCACCGTCGGCAAAGGCACACGGTTCCGCATCTACCTGCCGCGCCACTACCGGGTCGAAGAACCCGAGCCGGCGGCGGAAAAATCCGCGGACAAGGATGCGCGCAAGATCGATCTCACGGGCAAGGGGACGATCCTGCTCGTCGAGGACGAAGATGCGGTGCGGGCGTTCGCATCGCGCGCGCTCGAATCGCGCGGCTATCAGGTCCTTGAAGCCAATTCGGGCGAAACCGCTCTCGACCTCTATGCGGCCAACAGCAACAGCATCGATCTGGTTCTGTCCGACGTGGTCATGCCCGAGATGGATGGGCCGACGCTGCTCAAGGAACTGCGCCGGCGCGGGGCGACGACCAAGGTGGTGTTCATTTCCGGCTACGCCGAGGATGCTTTCGAAAAGCATCTCGAAGGGCAGGCTGACTTCGCGTTCCTGGCGAAACCGTTCTCGCTGAAACAGCTGGCGGCAGCCGTAAAAGAGGCGATGGGCGCCTGACATGATGACGCTTCAGAACACTGGCGGCGCCGGCTGGCCGACGGCAAGGCGATCGGCTGCCGCTCTGGTCGAAGAGGCGCTCGCGGTGATCCGGGATCCGGCCGGGGAGGGTTCGCGCGCCTTCATCACCGTGGACGAGGAGGGGGCCAAGGCCACCGCCCGCCATATCGATGGCGCTGCGCAAGCGCGGCCGCGCGCCTTCGCCATGGGCGGGCATCCCTTTCGCGGTCAAGGACCTGTTCGACATGGCGGGCGAGGTGACGACCGCGGGATCGGTCGTTCTCCGGGACAGCCCTCCTGCCGGCGCCGATGCGGTGGCCATCGCGCGGCTGAAATCGGCCGGCCTCATCCCGATCGGCCGCAACAACATGACGGAGTTCGCCTATTCGGGCGTCGGGCTCAACCCTCACTACGGAACGCCGGCGGCGCCCTTCGAGCGCAGCGAAGCGCCGAATTCCCGGCGGATCCTCGTCAGGGGCAGGCGGTATCGGTCGCCGACGGCATGGTGGCGCTCGCCATCGGGACCGACACGGCGGGATCGTGCAGGATCCCCGCGGCGTTTTGCGGCGTCGTCGGGTTCAAGCCGAGCGCCGGACGAATCTCCACGCAGCGGCGCATATCCGCTGTCGACTACGCTCGATTCGATCGGCCCGCTCGCCCGGCACGGTCGCCTCGGCGGCGCTCGGCGATGCGCTCATGGCAGGCGACTGGACGGGCGGCGTTGCGGCGCGTCGGCCGGAAACCCTGCGGCTCGGCATCCTGCGCAGCCTGGCGTTCGACGGCATCGAGCGAGCCGGTTGCGAAGGCCTTCGACGAAGCCATCGCGCGACTGGACAAGGCCGGCGTTGT
Source organism: uncultured Alphaproteobacteria bacterium (assembly GCA_963780765.1). Classification (GTDB taxonomy): domain Bacteria; phylum Pseudomonadota; class Alphaproteobacteria; order Rhizobiales; family Aestuariivirgaceae; genus CAWHQZ01. The sequence continues at coordinate 260,902 of CAWADI010000035.1, forward strand.
CCTCTCCGATGTCGTGTTTCCGGCGATCGCCGAACTGCCCGCAATCAACGCCCGGGGCGGCATTACCGCGGTCGAGGCATTCGCGCACCACAAGGCGCAAATCGAAAGCGCAGGACGAGCGCTACGATCCGCGAGTGAAAAGGCGCATCCTTTCGGGGGCGGCCATCAGCGGCGAGGAATACCTCGCGATCCTCCGCAAGCGCAGCGAGCTGATCGGTGCGTTCCAAGAGCCTCATGCCGGGGTACGATGGCCTCATCCTGCCGACGTCGCCGCTGCTGCCGCCGCTCATGTCGGCATTCGACAGGGATGAGGACTATGCGCGGCTCAACTTCCTGTGCCTCAGGAACACGTTCATTGCCAGCTTCCTGAACGGCTGCGCGATTTCCATCCCGATTCATGAGCGGGGCGAGGCGCCGGTAGGCCTGATGATCATGGCGCCCATGGGGCTCAGACCGCTCTGTGTTCGCGGTAGCCGCGGCCCTGGAAGCGGGTGCTCGGAGGCGGTTCCGCTCGCGATAGGGAAGGGTTCTCCCTGTGTTCCTGTCGTGTTCCTCCCGAAGCCGGCGCCAATGCGTTTGATTGCTTGCACTTTTTGATTTTCCTTGCAGCTGAGAACAAAACAAGTACATAGTGGGATCAGGCAACAGCGCCGGCGGCAGTTTGCACCGCACCGATCACTATGGAATAAGGAGTGGGAACATGGGGCAGGCCAACCTCAGAATCATCGAAAACATCGTGATGGACAAGAACAAGGCGCTCGATGCCGCGCTGAGCCAGATCGAGAAGGCATTCGGCAAGGGCTCGATCATGAAGCTCGGATCGGATGCGGTCGCCGAAATCGAGGCCATCTCCACCGGATCGCTGGGTCTCGATATCGCCCTCGGCATCGGCGGGCTGCCGCGCGGCCGGGTGGTCGAGATTTATGGTCCCGAATTGTCGGGCAAGACGACGCTCGCCCTGCAGGTCATCGCCGAGGCGCAGAAGCGAAACGGCATTTGCGCCTTCATCGACGCGGAACATGCACTCGATCCGGCCTATGCCAGGAAGCTCGGCGTCGACATCGACGATCTCCTGATCTCGCAGCCCGACACGGGCGAGCAGGCGCTCGAGATCGCCGATACCCTGGTACGCTCCGGGGCCATCGAGGTTCTGGTCATCGATTCCGTCGCGGCGCTGACGCCACGGGCCGAGATCGAAGGCGAAATGGGCGATTCGCTTCCCGGCATGCAGGCACGCCTCATGAGCCAGGCGCTGCGCAAGCTCACCGCGTCCATCTCGCGCACCCAGTGCATGGTCGTGTTCATCAACCAGATACGCATGAAAATCGGGGTGATGTTCGGCTCGCCCGAGACCACCACCGGGGGCAATGCGCTCAAGTTCTACGCTTCGGTCAGGCTCGACATCCGGCGCATCGGCCAGATCAAGGACCGCGATGAGGTAGTCGGCAACCAGACCCGCGTGAAAGTCGTCAAGAACAAGGTGGCGCCGCCGTTCAAGCAGGTCGAGTTCGATATCATGTATGGCGAAGGCATATCGAAAACCGGCGAACTGCTCGATCTCGGCTCGACGGCGGGAATCATCGAGAAGTCCGGCGCCTGGTTTTCCTATGGCGGCGAGCGCATCGGTCAAGGACGCGAGAACGCCAAGAACTTCCTCAAGGAGCACGAGGATGTGGCCCGGGCGATCGAACAGAAGATCAGGGCCAATGCCGGGCTGATCGCTGCGAAGATCACCCATGCCGGCGAGCGATGAGCCGGGCGAGGCGGCGGCGGAATAAGCCCGTCAGATCGCGAGCAGTTGCGCGAGCGGCCGAAGGTCAGCGCAACCACCGCGTTTCTCCATACCGCAAGAACTTTTCCCGGCCCATCCCCCCTCAGGGCCGGACCGGTGTGCGCCCCCACACCGCAGCAGCGCCCTCCTCGCCCGGGGAGGGCGCTTTTTCTTCGCGAAGCGTGTATACATTCCCGCGCGCGAATCGCATTTTCCCGCCAAGTGAGACCTTGCGGAGAGGCAAATGCTTCGCTTGTAGACCGCGTAGCCGCAATCGACGCCAACAGCAGCCCCGCGAAGAAACTCCACCTCATGTCCGGCCTAAATGAAATCCGCTCGACGTTCCTCGACTATTTTCGCAAGCACGGGCACGAGATCGTTGCCTCCTCGCCGCTGGTGCCGCGCAACGATCCGACGCTCATGTTCACGAATTCCGGCATGGTGCAGTTCAAGAACGTATTCACCGGACTGGAGAAACGAAGCTACCGGCGCGCGGTGACGCGCGCAGAAATGCGTGCGCGCCGGGGGCAAGCACAACGACCTCGACAACGTCGGCTACACTGCCCGGCACCACACCTTTTTCGAGATGCTCGGCAATTTCTCGTTCGGCGACTACTTCAAGGACGTGGCGATCGAGCTTGCCTGGGACCTCGTGACCAGGGAGTTCGGCCTCGCCAAGGACCGGTTGATGACAACGGTCTATGCCGCCGACGATGACGCGTTCACGCTGTGGAAGAAGATCGCCGGTCTTCCCGACCACAGGATCGTTCGCATCCCGACCTCCGACAACTTCTGGGCCATGGGCGAAACGGGGCCCTGCGGACCGTGCTCGGAGATATTCTACGACCACGGCGAGGGCGTCGCAGGCGGGCCGCCCGGCTCGGCCGATGCCGATGGCGACCGGTTCATCGAAATCTGGAACCTCGTGTTCATGCAATACGAGCAGGTCAGCAAGGAAGAGCGGGTCAACCTGCCGCGACCGTCGATCGACACCGGCATGGGGCTGGAGCGCATGGCGGCGGTGCTGCAGGGCACCCATGACAACTATGAAACCGATCTGTTCAGGTCGCTGATCCGGGCCATCGAGGAGGAAACCGGGGTCAAGACCGATGGACCGCACCGCGCATCCAAGCGGGTTATCGCCGATCACCTGCGCGCCGTATCGTTTCTCGTCGCCGATGGCGTGCTGCCGGCCAACGAGGGGCGCGGCTACGTGCTGCGCCGGATCATGCGCCGCGCGATGCGCCATGCCGAGCTGCTGGGAGCTCGCGAGCCGCTGATGTGGCGGCTCGTGCCTGCGCTGGTGCGCGAGATGGGCTCGCAATATCCCGAACTTCATCGCGCCCAGGGACTGATTGAAGAAACCCTGAAGCTCGAAGAAACACGATTCCGCAAGACGCTTGAACGCGGCCTCAAGATGCTGGAAGAGGAAAGCTCCGCGCTCCAGCGCGGCGACACGCTGGCGGGTACAGTTGCCTTCAAGCTCTACGATACCTACGGCTTTCCGCTCGACCTGACCCAGGATGCGCTGAAGCCGCGCGGCATCAGCGTCGACACGGGCGGCTTTGCCGGCGAGATGGAGCGCCAGCGGTCCGAAGCAAGGGCGGCGTGGAAAGGCTCCGGCGAGGCGGAGACCGAAGGCTTCTGGTTCGACATCCGGGAAAAGGCCGGCGCCTCGGAGTTCCTGGGCTACGATACCGAAACCGCCGAAGCGCAGGTCAAGGCGATCGCCAGCGGCGGCAAGGAAGTCGCCCGTCTCAATGCCGGCGAAACGGGAGTGGTGGTCGTGAACCAGACGCCGTTCTACGGCGAGGCGGGAGGGCAGGTGGGCGACCGCGGCGTCATGCGGACCGCGGAGGGAGCGCTGTTCCGGGTGCTCGACACCCAGCGAAAGCTTGGCGACCTCATCGTTCACAGCGGCCGGCTGGAGAAGGGCACGCTCACAGCCGGCGACGCGGTCGAGCTCACCGTCGATCATGAGCGGCGCGGCGGCAACCGTATCCATCACTCGGCGACTCATCTGCTGCATGAGGCGCTGCGCCAGGTGCTGGGCCGCCACGTGGTGCAGAAAGGCTCGCTCGTCGAGCCGGAGCGCCTGCGCTTCGATTTCGCCCATCCCAAGAGCATGACCCCGGAGGAGATCAGCCGCGCCGAAAGCATCGCCAATGCCGTGATCCTGCAGAACGAACCGGTCATCACGCGCCTGATGTCGGTCGATGCGGCAGTGGCCGAAGGAGCGATGGCGCTGTTCGGCGAGAAATACGGCGAGGAGGTGCGCGTCGTCGCAATGGGCAGCCAGCCCGAAGGCGGTCCGAACAAGCCGGTCTACTCCCTGGAGCTGTGCGGCGGCACGCATGTTGCGCGCACCGGCGATATCGGCCTCATCAAGGTGACCGGGGAAAGCGCATCGGCAGCCGGCGTGCGCCGCATCGAGGCGCTGGCCGGGGAGGCGGCGCGCAGCCATCTCGACGCCCAGGATCGGCGGGTCGCCGCAGCCGCCGCCCTTCTGAGATCCGGGCCCGGCGAAGTGGTGGAACGCATCGCCGCCCTGCTCGAGGAGCGCAAGCGGCTCGAACGCGAACTCGCGGAGGCACGGCGGCAATTGGCGATGGGCCGCGGCGGCGCCGCACCGGCGGCCGACATTTCGGAGGTGGCGGGCGTCAAATTCATCGGCCGCGTGGTCGAAGGCGTGGAGGCCAGGGATCTCGAAGTCGCTCGCCGATGAGGGCAAGAAAACCGTGGGATCGGGGATCGTGACGCTGGTCGCCGTGTCGGGCGACGGCAAGGGCGCAGTGGTCGTGGCGGTGACCGACGATCTCACCAAGCGCTTCAACGCGGTCGATCTGGTGCGCGCGGGCTCGGCGGCTCTCGGCGGCAAGGGCGGGGGCGGCAGGCCGGATATGGCCCAGGCGGGCGGGCCCCAGGGCGCCAACGCCGATGCTGCCGTGGCAGCGGTGAGGAGGGCGGTGGCGGGGGGTTGAGCATGCCGCAGGCGGAATCGTTCAAGACGCTTCGCCGAAGGGTTTTCGACCTCCTCGAAAGTGGCCGTCGCGGCAGTCGTGCGGCGCGCCTGATCGATGCCGGCCTGCTCCTGCTCATCATCGCAAATGTCACAGTGGCGGTGCTCGACACCGTCGCCTCGATTCACGCCCGCGCGGGCGGCCGGTTCCACTTGTTCGACCGCCTGTGCGTCGCCGTATTCGCGGCCGAATACGCGCTGCGCATCTGGACGGCCCCGGAACACGCCGTGTTCCGCTCGCTGCCGCCGGCGGCGAGCCGGATGAAACTCGCAGCCACGCCGATGATGGTCATCGATCTCATCGCGCTCCTGCCGTTCGTGCTCGAGGCCCTCGTGGGATCGGATCTCGCAGTGATCCGGGTGGTGCGTGTCATCCGCTTCCTGCGCCTGACCCGCTATTCGCCGGCGCTCGCGACGCTGGGCCGGGTGCTCGCGGCCAACTGGCGGGCGCTGGCGGGCAGCGCCGTGCTGTTCACCGGCCTGCTCATCATGTCGTCGGTACTCATGTATTTCGCCGAAGGCCGCCTGCAGCCGGAGGCGCTGGGCGATGTGCCGAAAGCCATGTGGTGGGCGGTCGTCACCCTGTCGACGGTGGGCTACGGCGACGTATTGCCCATCACCGTGATCGGCAAGGTGATCGCCGGCTTCACCATGCTGCTGGGCATCATGTTCCTCGCCCTTCCGGTGGGCATCATCGCCACCGGCTTTCTGCAGGAGATCCAGCGCCGGGATTTCGTGGTGAGCTTCGGCATGGTGGCGCGGGTGCCGCTGTTTGCCAGTCTCGACGCCCCGATGATCGCCCAACTCGTCGGCCTGCTCACCGCCAGGAGAGTTGCGGCAGGGGCGGTCATCGTCAACAAGGGTGATGAGGCGGACGGGATGTATTTCATCGCTTCCGGCGAAGTCGAGGTTGACGTCCCCACCGGACCCGTGCGGCTCGGCGAAGGCGACTTCTTCGGCGAAATCGCCCTGATCCAGCCGGGAGCCCGCCGGACGGCCACGGTGACGACGGTGCGGCCGACCGAATTGCTGGTGCTCGATGTCAGTTGGATTTCATCGCCTGATGGCCCGCAGCCCGCAACTCGCCGAGGCGGTGAAAGACGTGGCAAACCAGCGCCTCAGAGCGCTCGAGAAATCTGCAAGCTAAGCAAAGTTGCCAGACTTGGCCAACGCCTCGGCCAAGTCTGCGGCGTTCGCTTCCAGCATCCTGCAGCCGAGCGTCGAGGGGCAGGGCGGCTCGTGACCCTATCCAGGTATTGCAGCGGTAGGCGGAGCGACGCCGCGATTTTGATGTCCAAGTTGCGCGTGCTGCAACGCATCACAAACTATCGGCGATCCCTAGTTGACCATATCGGGACGCACGCCGGCCCATTAAGCCAACGGATGTCGATGTCAAGCAACGCAGCCTTGCTCGGTGAACTTTACCCGGGCGACGGCACCGTACTTGTTGGCGTAGCTCGCCAGCAGCTCGCCATCCCGCCACCACCAGCGCTTCGCGTTGGTCATCAGGCCTTTCTTGTACTCGATTCCGTGGGGCAACTCCTGCGACGGCCGGATGATTGTGCCATCCGGGTAGCTGAGCAACGCGCTCTCGGCCTCGCCGAAGCCCTCGATGTGGGCGTGGCCCGCGCCATCCTTGAATTCGAACTCGATGGGGACGATCTTCGTCGGCAGCCACGTGGTAACGAGCTGCGCCCCGAAGAGCTCGAAAAATCCGCCGCCCACCTTCCCCAGCCGATCTCTTCCAGGGCACGCTGCTGCTCAGTGGTGGCACGGCTGTCGATGTAGAGGCAGCCCGTGCCCTGGCCCAGCTCGACCAGGCTCGGGAACTTATAGTAGAGGGCGAATCGCGCGCCGTTCAGGGACGTCGCGCCGAAGTTTCCCGTAATGATGCTCCAGGCACCCCAGCCCATGCAGCGCCCCTCGGTCGGCCGCGCGTTGAAATTGCACGGACAGCCCCAATCGCAGTTACAGGCGGTGAAGTAGTCCGCCTCGAAACTCCACGTCGTCATGTTTCCTCCTCGTCAATGCCCCGCAGATGCCCTGCGCCAGACGTTCTTGTTCTCTTCGACAAATGCAGAGAAAGTCCGTGGCGGGTGCCCGGTTACTTGTTCGACGTCTGGGGAGATAATCGAAGTCCGACCTTCCTGGATGCAATCATAGACTCGCCGATAATATTCAACTGTAGCTATGGGCGTACCCTTACTGGAAAACGCCTCAAGATACTCGTTGAGTGGGGGATCGATATGGCGGACTTGATGGCCCGCCGCCTGCCCGAGCAACCCGGCAACTTCAGCCAACGTCAGGGCGTGTGGTCCAGTCAACGTGTACGACCGCCCCGCATGGCCCGAATCCAGGAGAGCGGCCGTCGCGACATCTGCAATATCGCGCGTGTCGACAAAACTTGTCGGTTGACCGCCCGTGGGTACTTTCAGTTCGCTGGCATCGCGGATAGCTTCGAGATAGAACGATGGCTCAGTGAAATTCTGCATAAACCAGTTCGGTCGAAGGATTGTCCAGGCAATTGCCGAAGATTCGATAACTCTTTCGACCTTTCGTTCGTCTGTCGCCTCGTCCCGATTGCTTGCGTCGATCTCCGACAGGAGTACAACCCGTTCAATACTTCCTGCCAACCGCAAGAATGATGCAACGGTTCCAGCAGGGTCGGCTGTTTTCGGTTTGACGAGATAGATAGCCCCGATGCCCGCCAGTGCCCCTGGCCAGCTGGCAGAGTCTTCCCAATCGAAGCGGCTAACGATGACGCCGGAAAAATCCAAGTCGGCTACATATCGCCCGGCACCCCGCACGGCGACTCCCTTACGGCGAACCAGAGCCGCGGCGACCTGGCGTCCAGTCTTCCCCCGTAAACCCGTGACCAAAACAGTTTTCATCAAACATGCCCATAGAGGTCGAGTTGACGAACCGCTCAAGTGTCGTGGTCGGGATGCTGGAGGCTCTTCAGCTTCGCCAGGCGCTCGGGAGGAATATCGTCTTCAGTCGCCGTTTCCGGGAGAAGATGCAGCTCGGCAAACCATGGCATGCGCGACTCCGTGCCGAATTGCTCGCTGGGCCTGACGCGCGCCGGCTCGTCGAGCGAGCCGATCGAGACATCCATTTCGTCGCCGTCGAGATCGCGGCAGGAAAGCGGCGTGCCGCAATCCCGGCAAAATCCGCGCTCGACGAGGCGTGAGCTTTTGAACACCCCGGGCACGCCGCGGGTCCAGGCGAAGTCGGCAAGCTTCACGACGCAGAGGGGAGCGAAAAACGAGCCGAACGCCTTCTGGCACATGCGGCAATGGCAGATGGAAGACCTTACCGGCGCAGCGTAGAGTGCATAGCGCACCTTGCCGCATTGGCAGCCTCCCGTCAGCACCGCCGTGCGCCTTTCTCCCGGCATCGGAGCCTCTCGTCAGGTTCGCGACATCGCCCGGCGCAGGTTGGCATCGACCTTGTCGAGGAAGCCTTCCGTGGACAGCCAACCTTGCTCGGGCCCAACCAAGACTGCCAGATCCTTGGTCATTGCGCCATTCTCGACCGTCGCGACGGTGACCTGTTCCAGTCTGGCGGCAAAGCCCTTGAGAGCCTGGTTGCCGTCGAGCTTGGCCCGGTGGGCAAGTCCGCGCGTCCAGGCGAAAATCGACGCGGTGGAATTCGTGGACGTTTCCTTGCCTTCCTGGTGCAGCCGGAAATGGCGGGTGACCGTACCGTGCGCAGCTTCCGCCTCGACGATCCTGCCGTCCGGGGTCATGAGAACGCTGGTCATGAGACCGAGTGAACCGAAACCCTGGGCCACGAGATCGGACTGGACGTCGCCGTCGTAGTTCTTGCATGCCCATACGTAGCCGCCGGTCCACTTCATGGCCGAAGCCACGAGGTCGTCGATCAGGCGATGCTCGTAGACGAGACCGCGCTTGCTGAACTCGGACTTGAACTCGGCGTCGAACGTCTCCTGGAAAGATGTCCTTGAAGCGGCCGTCGTAGGTTTTGAGGATGGTGTTCTTGGTGGACAGATAGACCGGAAAGCCGCGGTTGAGACCGTAGTTGAAGGACGCGCGGGCGAAGTCGCGGATCGAATTCATCGAGGTTGTACATGGCGAGCGCCACGCCTGCGCCGGGGAAGCCGAAGACCTCGTGCTCGATCGTCTGGCCGTCACTTGCCGATGAACCGGATCGACAGGGAGCCCGGGCCCGGTATCCGGAAATCCGTGGCGCGATACTGATCGCCGAAGGCGTGGCGGCCGATGATGATGGGTTTGGTCCAGCCGGGCACAAGGCGCGGAATGTTGGAGCAGATGATCGGCTCGCGAAAGATCACGCCGCCCAGGATGTTGCGGATCGTGCCGTTCGGCGACTTCCACATCTGTTTGAGCTTGAACTCCTTCACGCGCGCCTCGTCCGGGGTGATGGTCGCGCACTTGATGCCGACGCCGTGCTGCTTGATGGCGTTGGCGGCATCGATGGTGACCTGGTCGGCGGTGCGATCGCGATTCTCGATGCCGAGGTCGAAGTAGCGCAGATCGACATCGAGATAGGGGTGAATGAGCTTGGTCTTGATAAGGCTCCAGATGATGCGGGTCATCTCGTCGCCGTCGAGCTCGACCACGGGATTTGCAACCTTGATCTTGGTGGCCATGGCGCTCGACTTCCCCCTCGCTGCTCCGGTTCGCCGCTGGACGGGTCGGCGGTCTATAGCAACCGCATAGCGCTCGGGCAAACAGACAGGAGAAGGGATTTCCGTGCATTTTCTCAGACAGCCGGCGTCAGTCGTGGAGGCGAGAAAGGGAACCAGCCGTCATGTTCGCGTAACTGTCGTGATGGTGAACCCAAGCCTGGGCAAACTCCATGCCGTCCTGGGCGCGGCCCTTGGGAACGTAATCGGACAGCCGGCGAGTGCGGTCTGTGTCTCCCACAATCCGGCATCCCAGCGGGCATCGGCGGCATTGCCGGAAAGGACGGAACGCCGGCCACTAGCGCATCCCACGGCCGCAGCCGCTTGGCGTAGACCGAGACCTGCGGCTTGTAGTTGGTCGCCTCCTCCAGGCATGCCGCTCTGACGGCGATCATGCCCGGACGCTGTCAGCACGCCCATAGACGTGGGAGCCGCAGCCAGGACAGAAATAATCGTGGGCTACCTTGCCGCTGTCGGCGACGTAATCGTAGACCGTGGTCCTGCCGGTCGTCCGCACCTGGTCTTCGGCGAAAGCCAGGATGAACACATGCCCGGCGCCGCTCGAATGCTGGCAATTGAGGCAATGGCAATTCACCGCCATCTTCGGCTCGCCGCGGATGTTGACCTTTACCGCGCCGCAGTCGCAATCACCTTTCAGCTCCTTGTCCGTGGCCATGGTGCAACCTCTTATTTAATAAGTACATTAATTAAGATAACACATAAACAGAGCCGCGCAAGCACCCAAGATTTCCGCTTGCCCGGGCGTTTGCGGTTCCGCTATCGAGAGCGACCCGCATGTCCGGACCCGATCACACTCGGCAAGCCGCGGGCGAGCCTTCGCCGGTGGTCATCCTCGTCGAGCCTCAGCTCGGCGAGAACATCGGCACTGCGGCCCGCGCCATGGCCAACTTCGCGCTCCAGGAATTGCGGATCGTGAAGCCGCGCGACGGCTGGCCCAGCGACCATGCCCGCAAGGCGGCCGCAGGCGCCGACCGGATCCTGGAGGAAGCCCGGTTGTTCGAGGATTGCAGCGAGGCGATCGGCGATCTCGACTACGTCTACGCAACGACGGCGAGGCCGCGCGGCATGGTCAAGCCGGTGGTAACGCCGGAGGAAGCCGGTTCGGCCATGGACGCCCGGATTGCCCAGGGACAGCGGGTGGGCGTCCTCTTCGGCCGCGAACGGTTCGGCCTGCGCAACGAGGAAGTGGCGCTGGCCGACGCGATCGTCATGGCGCCGGTCGACCCGGCCTTCGCCTCGCTCAATGTCGCCCAGGCGGTTTTGCTCATGGGTTACGAGTGGTTCAAGCGCCGCGCGACGAGCATCGGCCAGGCGACGCCGCAGCATGCAGCCTACACCGGCAGCCATGTGCCGCTGGCAGGATCGCGCATCGCCAGCAAGGAGCGAAATGGAGCAGTTCTTCGCGCACCTGCAAAAGGAGCTCGTTGATTGCGGCTTTCTGCGGCCGCCCGAGAAGATGCCGGCGATGATGCGCAATATCCGCGCCCTGTTTCTGCGGGCGGAGCTTACCGAGCAGGAAGTGCGAACGCTGCGCGGCATCATATCCGGGCTCACCTACGCGCACCTGCGCAGCCAGCGCACCGACGGGATCGGGCCATGATCCGCTCGCCGCGAGTGCTGATTTTCGATTCCGGCATGGGAGGATTGACGGTTGCAACGGCCGTGCGCGAACTGCTGCCGCTGGCCCAGCTCGTCTATGCGGCCGATACCGCGGCCTTTCCCTATGGCGCCTGGGAGGAAGTGCGCCTGATCGAGCGCATCCTTGCCGTCATCGGCAGGCTCATCGAGGCGGCGGCACCCGACCTGGTGGTTGTCGCCTGCAACACGGCCAGTACGCTGGCGCTGACCCAGCTGCGCGAGGTCTACCAGATACCGTTCGTGGGCACCGTGCCGGCCATCAAGCCCGCCGCTGAACAGACGAAATCGGGCATCGTGGGAGTGCTGGCGACGCCTGGAACCGCCCGGCGCGAATATACCCAGGCGCTGATCCATACCTATGCCTACCACTGCAAGGTTTTCCTGCACGGGGCGGCGCGGCTCGCCGAAATGGCCGAGGGAAAACTCAAGGGTATGGCGGTCGACAGTGACGAGCTGCGCGACGAAATCATGCCGGTGTTCCGCATCCGTGCCGGCAAGCGAACCGATACGGTCGTACTGGGTTGCACGCACTATCCGCTGCTGATCGACGAGATACGGGCAGCCGCGCCGTGGCCGGTGACCTATATCGACCCGGCACCCGCCATTGCCCGGCGGGTTGCGGACGTTTTGAAGACCCAGGAGCTGTCGGAGCAGAAGTCCGGACCTCCCTCGGGCACGGTGTTGCTGACCTCGCAGCGCGGCGCGGCAGGAAAAAGTCTTGAGGCCTATGGCGCCAAGGGGTTCCCGATGCACCGAGATGCTCGAGGTCGCGATTTGACTTGCGGGCAGCCGAACCTGTAGAGCACCGCGCTCGCCTGTGGACCAGCGTCGTCGTTTGCGCGGGGACGATCGTCCTGTCGGCCGGGAAACCGGCAGAGGAGGGCTTATTCAAGGAGTTCCTGAATGACCAAACGCGCAAACGCAAAATACAAGCTCGACCGCCGCCTCGGAGAAAACATCTGGGGCCGGCCGAAAAGCCCGGTGAACAAGCGAGAGTACGGTCCTGGCCAACATGGCCAGCGCCGCAAAGGCAAGCTTTCCGACTTCGGCGTTCAGTTGCGGGCCAAGCAGAAGCTCAAGGGATACTACGCCAATATTTCGGAACGGCAGTTCCGCAACATCTACGCCGAAGCATCACGCATCGCCGGCGACACATCGGAAAACCTCATCGCGCTTCTGGAACGGCGCCTCGACGCCTTCGTCTATCGCGCGAAGTTCGCTCCAACCATGCACGCCACGCGTCAATTCATCAGCCATGGACATGTGACGGTCAACGGCAAGCGGGCAACGATCGCCTCGATGCGCCTGAAGGTCGGCGACGTCGTGGAAGTGAAGGAAAAGTCCAAGGAGCTGCCGGTGGTTCTGGAAGCGCTGCAGCTTCCCGAGCGCGACGTGCCCGACTACGTCGAAGCCGACCACAAGAAAATGTCCGCGAAGCTGACGCGGATACCGGCTTTTTCCGACGTACCCTATCCGGTGCAGATGGATCCGGGGCTCGTGGTCGAGTACTATTCGCGGTAGCGCATTCGAAACGGCGCTGGCGGCGATTTCATGAGATCGTCAGTGCAGCTTCCATTCGTGGCCGACATAGCGCATTTCATGGGCGCCGATGATGCCCCGGTGCGCCACCCGCACCGAAGCCAGCGGGCCCTCGAGATGACGGCGCCAGAAATCGAGAAACCCGATCAACTTGGGAAAGCGCGGCGCCAGGTCGTAGTCCTGCCAGACGAAGGTCTGCAGAAGATCGCGATGATCCGGCATGTAATAGAGAATCTCGGCTGTCGTGATCGAATAGCCCCGCAACTGACGTTCCAGTTCCTGGCCGCGCATCATCGTTTCTCCTGCGGGGTGCGATGTGTGGAGACGAGTCATTGTGACCCGGCCCGAATCCTCAACGTAGCTGTCTTCCCCTGAGTTCCATGCTGCCACGAAGCAGCATAACGTCAAGGCCGTTAACAATTCAATAGCAAATTCAATAGATTAGCAGCATCACTTAAAGACTGCTGCCAGTGCACCCGACTTTTGGGAGCATTTTCTATACGGCGAAATGGTACACTTCGCCTGAAAATGCTCTAAGGCCGCAGCGTGAACATGTCCGCGACCTTGGCATCGGCGTAAGCGAAACAGCCGGCAACTGCCGGCGCGAACGGCAGCTCGCCATAGGCGCCGAGCGCTCCCTGGCGCTCGAGCCTGCCTGCGAATCCCGGCTCGCTCCCGGACACGACCCACACGAACGGCAGCCACGTACGGCGCACCGGTCGGCCGCCTGCGGCAATGAGCTTGCCGAACAACTCATCCTCGCCGATGCCGGGCTCGAACACCGCGAGCATGTTTCCGGAGGCGTCCGGACCCAGTGCCGCCAGCGCGAACCAGGATCACCATCACCAGCAGCCACAAAGCGACAATCGCCCCGCCGAGCTGCAGCGCCAGCCGATGGCCAGGGGCCCGCACGGCCTGACGGCTCACGTCGCGAACGCGGGTGCGCGCTCCTCGCGGATCGGCCAGTGAACCAGGGCCGCAAAGAGCCCGAGCACCACGCCCAGCCACCAGACGGGATCGTAGCTGCCATAGATGTCGTGGAACCGGCCGCCCAACCATACCCCGAAGAAGGAGCCGACCTGATGGCTCAGGAACACGAAACCATAGAGAGTAGCCATGTAGCGCGTGCCGAACATGATCGCGACGAGACCCATGGTGAGCGGGACGGTCGACAGCCACAGCAGGCCGAGGACGGCGGTGAAGATGATCGTCGAGGCGGGCGTGATCGGCATGGTGATGAACAGGGTCACGGCAATCGAACGCAGGAGGTAGATGAGCGAGAGCGACGACGGCTTCGGGTACTTGCCGCCGACGATGCCGGCCATGTAGGAGCCGATGACGTTGAACACGCCGACGATGGCGATTGCGCCCGCGGCAAGCCAGGGAACGATGCCGTTCTCGACGAGATACGCAGGCAGATGGATGGTCACGAAGGCGATCTGAAAACCGCAGACAAAGAAGCCCAGCACGAGAAGCACGTAGCTCGTGTGGCCGAAGGCCCGCCGTATCGCCTCGCGAAAGGATTCCTGCGGCTCGGCCGCCGCGGCGATTGGGACGCCCGATGGCGCCGCACCCAGACGGAATGGCAAAGACGATGATCGGCAGCACCAGCAACGCCAGCAGCAGCAGCGCAGTCTGCCAGCCGAATACGGCAATGAAGGCCTGGCCGAGCGGGGCGAAGATGAACTGGCCGAGCGAGCCCGCCGCCGTGGCGATACCAAAAGCCCAGGAGCGCCTTTCGGGCGGCACGAGCCGGCCGAAGGCGGCCATCACGATCGAGAACGAGGCGGTGGCGATGCCCACGCCGACAAGAATGCCGCCGGACAAATAGAGGTAGGCGGGCAAGTGCGACACGGACATCAGCGCGACGCCGGCGGCATAGATGACGGCGCCGATCATGAGGACGCGAGGGGCTCCGTAGCGGTCGGCAAACGCCCCTGCGATGGGCTGAAAAACGCCCCACAGCAGGTTCTGCAGGGCCATCGCCATGCCATAGACCTCGCGATTCCACTGATGGAAGTCGGAAATCGGCTGGGTAAAAAGGCCCATGGACGAACGCACGCCAAAGGATATGGCGGCAACGATGCACCCCGAAACGATGATGACCGCGGGATCGCTGTACCAAACCCTCGAACGGCTTGCGGCTGCCGGCATGCGTATCTCCCTGTGGTCAGCGAACATGCGCGCAACCGCAGGCCGGCTCAAGTCACTAGCCCGCAACCCTGCCAAGCAAATTCGGGTGTAGCGAGGAGCTTCGCTAGGCCCGCCGCCTTGTTCCTCCTTGCGCCGCAGTGCCGGACGGTGAGCGGGCGCGAGCGATGAAGCGGTCGGCAAACTCCGCGATGGCCACGCCCAGAAGAATCAAAACGCCGCCGGCGAGAGCGGTCCAGGTGATCTTCTCTTCCAGCAGGATTGCCCCGGCGATGACCGCGATCACCGGCACGAGATAGAGAAATGCGCCGGCGGCGGCGCTCGATAGCTGGCCTGCGCCATAGTTGAAGGTTATGACGGCGAGGAAGGTCGACGGCACGATGAGATAGAACATCTCCGCCCATTGCCGCGCCGACATCGTGGCGACGGTCTGGAGCGTGGATGACGAGGCAAAGCCGAGCATCGGCACGGTGGCGATGATGATCGAGAGCGCCGTCGTCCGATAGGCGCCATGCTTCTGGATGAGCGGCTTTCCGAGCACGACATAGAGCGCCCAGCACGCCCCGGACAGGAAGATGTAGATCGCGCCGCGAAGCAACGGTCCGCCACGCCGCGATGGTGAGATCGCTCCAGAACAGCACGCGCGGTGCCGGCAAAGGCGACGATGAGCCCGGCATAGGCCGCCCGGCTTACGCGCTCCCGCATCAGAAACGCGGCCATCAGCACGATCAGCAGGGGCTGGGTGCCGATGATCAGGCCGCCCATGCCGGCGGGCACGAGCTCGAAACCGTAGATGGAGCCGAGGTTGTAGCCCAGCATGCCGACGAGCGAGATCGACGAGCAGACGAGGCCAATCCTGGCGCTCGATCCTGGTTGCGCCGGCCACCAGGAGCCCAAAAGCGTAGATGATGCTTACGAGCGCGTAGCGGATGACCATTGCATCGGCCGGCCCAAGGCTGGTCGACAACGACCTGAGAAAGACCGGCCCGACGCCCCACACGAGCATCGTGAACAGCATGGACGCAACCGGCGCCGCGCGGCCCGACCCGCCAGGTGGCGGCAACATTGTTCCGGCCTTAGCCGGCATGCATTGACGCCGTTGCCGACGGAAGCGCTGGCCGGGATCGAAAGGCAATTGCGCTTCGCCGGGAAATGCCGCTGGTCTAACCTCTCTGCAAACCGGCAGCGGAATGGGACAGGCACTTGCTTCGGGCTCTGGCGATCGTGGTCTACGGTCTGTTGCAGGCCGCGGTGCTGATTGCCTTGATGGCGACAAGGCCCGGCTATGCCTGGCATGCGTGGCTGTTCATTTGTGCGCTCGCGCTGCTGATCGTGCGCCGACCCGTGGCGTGGCTCTTCAGGCTGGTGCTGCGATCGCCGACGTTGGTATTCCTGGCAATGGGTGTCCTGTGGACATGCTACGCGGCCGAGCACTTCGCCGACGATGAGGCGCGGAACTCTCGACCCGGACCTGTGGGTGAACTCGTTTCTGTGGGTCGGCCCGAACCTCCTCTACATGGTTCCGCTGTGGTGGCTCGCGGCAAGCCATGCAGTTTCGGGCACACGGATAGCGGTGTTGGCGGGCATTCCGGGAGTGGTCATCGAGAATGATTTCGCACTGCCTGCCATGCTGGCGGCGGGCAGGAGCGGTTCCGCGATCATACTGGCGCTGAATGTGCACGCTGTCTATGCGGCGATGTTCGCCGTGCCGGTGATCGTTGCCATGGCCGCGCGCCGCGAGACGCCGCCGTATCCTGCGCCGGGATGGAAGCAACTCGCGGCGCTCGTCGCAATGCCGGTTGGGCTACATGCCGGAAACTACTGGGTCGATTTCTGGCGGACGGTGAATGCCGGCGAGGCCGTCCGGGCCACTATGCCGGCGTGAGCTGCTTGTCGGAGAGCATCTTCTTGAACTCGCCCGACTGGTACATCTCCGTGATGATGTCACAGCCGCCGACGAATTCACCTTTGACATAGAGCTGCGGGATGGTCGGCCAGTTGGCATACTCCTTGATGCCCTGGCGCAGCTCGCTGCTTTCAAGAACGTTGATGCCTTTGAAATCGACGCCGACGAGATTCAGGATCTGAACCACGCGGCTGGAAAATCCGCACATCGGAGTCTCCGGCGTCCCCTTCATGAAGAGCACCACGTCGTTGGACTTCACTTCCTTGTCAATCACGTCGCGGATGGTGCTGCTCATTTTGTGCTCCCGTGTGCTCCATGGCGCTCTATAGCATTTTCTTCGCCGGCGAAAAGCTGCTCAGGCTCAATTCATGAAGCCTGCTCTAGTCCTCCGGCGCGGAGGTTTGCAGCGCCAACGCATGCAGCTCGCCGCCGACCTTGCCCTTCAGGGCCTGGTAGACAAGCTGGTGTTGGGCAACCCTTGACTTGCCCTTGAACGCTGCCGAAACGACATGCGCCGCAAAATGGTCGCCGTCGCCGGCCAGATCGCGAATCTCGACCACGGCGTCGGGAATCGCCTCCTTGATGAACCGCTCGATTTCAATTGCCGACATGGCCATGCGGTGATCCTTACAGCATTCAGCGGCGAAGTAAAATTGCCTCAAGACGACATCAGGGCGGGAAACCAGCCTTCGTGGGCGGAGCGCAGTTGCTCCAGTGATATGGAGACTTGCCCCTCGATGATCAATGCGTCGCCGCCAACGGTGCCCAGGACTTCGGCTGGAACGGAAGCTGCCGAAGCCGCAGCGACAACGGCCTCGGCGTCGGATGGAGCACAGGTCACGACGTAGCGCGACTGATCCTCGGCGAAAAGAGCGAGGTGAGCCGGGCCGGGGGTCGCACCGAGAGCCGCCCCGCGACCGCCGGCGAGCGCCATCTCGGCCACAGCGACCAGCAGGCCGCCGTCCGAGATGTCATGGCAGGCGGTCAGACGGCCGGCGCGGATGAGCTCGCGCACGAGATCGCCGGTTCGTTTTTCCCGGGCGAGGTCGACGGGCGGCGGCGGGCCTTCCTCGCGACCCACGACCTCGCGCAGGTAGATGCTCTGTCCCATGTGTGCGCCGTGACCGCCGAGCAGCACGAGGCGGTCACCGTCAGCCTTGAAGGCGAGCGTCGCCATCCGGCGCCAATCGGCAAGGCGGCCGACGCCGCCGATGGCCGGCGCAGGCAGGATGGCCCGGCCATCCGTTTCGTTGTAGAGCGACACGTTGCCTGAAACGACCGGGAAGTCGAGCGCCCGGCAGGCTTCGGCGATCCCACGCAGGGCGAGCACGAACTGGCCCATGATTTCCGGCCGTTCCGGGTTGCCGAAGTTCAGGTTGTCGGTGACGGCGATGGGATCGGCGCCGACCGCGGTCAGGTTGCGCCAGCATTCGGCGACGGCCTGCTTGCCGCCCTCGTAAGGATCGGCCTCCACATAGCGGGGCGTGACGTCGATGGTTGCGGCGAGCGCCTTGTGGCCGTCGCCGATCCGCACCACGCCGGCATCGCCGCCCGGTATCTGGGCCGTGTTGGACAGGATGAAGTGGTCGTATTGCTCCCAGACCCAGCGGCGCGACGAAAGATCGGGTGAGCCGAGCACTTTGAGAATGTCCGCCTTGAGATCGGCGGGGGCGGGGATGGATTGTGCCGCGACCGGCTCGCGGGGCGCCGGCTTCGTCCAGGGCCGGTCGTATTCCGGCGCCTCATCTCCCAGCTCCTTGATCGGCAGATCGGCGACGACCTCGCCCTGATGCCTGACGACGAAGCGGCGATCGGCGGTGGTGCGCCCCACGACGGCAAAGTCGAGCCCCCATTTGCGGAAGATCGCCGCGGCGCCGTCCTCCATGCCGGTCTTCAGCACCATCAGCATGCGCTCCTGGCTTTCCGACAGCATCATCTCGTAGGCCGTCATGCCGTCTTCGCGGCAGGGAACCTTGTCGAGATCGAGCTCGATGCCGAGGTTGCCCTTGGCGCCCATCTCGACGGCGGAGCAGGTGAGGCCGGCAGCCCCCATGTCCTGAATGGCGATAACGGCGCCCGAGCCCATGAGCTCGAGGCAGGCCTCGAGCAGACACTTTTCGGTGAACGGATCACCGACCTGCACGGTCGGCCGTCTTTCCTCGGCCCTGTCGTCGAACTCAGCGGAAGCCATGGTGGCGCCGTGGATGCCGTCGCGACCGGTTTTGGCGCCGAGATAGACGACGGCAAGGCCCACGCCCTCGGCCGCGGAATAGAAAATGCGATGTCTTTTCGGCGACGCCGATGGCCATGGCGTTGACCAGGATGTTGCCGTTGTAGCGGCGATGAAAGTTCACTTCGCCGCCGATGGTGGGAACGCCGAAGGAGTTGCCGTAGCCGCCGATGCCGGCCACCACGCCGGCGACCAGCCGGCGGGTTTTCGGGTGGTCGGGAGCGCCAAACCGCAAGGCATTGAGCACGGCGACCGGCCTTGCGCCCATGGTGAAGACGTCGCGCAAAATGCCGCCGACGCCGGTCGCCGCACCCTGATAGGGCTCGATGTAGGAAGGGTGATTGTGGCTCTCCATCTTGAATACGACCGCCTGGCCGTCACCGAAGTCGACGACGCCGGCGTTCTCGCCCGGTCCCTGGATGACCCGCGGGCCTGCGTGGGCAGCTGCCGCAGCCATTTCTTCGAAGACTTGTAGGAACAGTGCTCGTTCCACATGGCGGAAAATATGCCGAGCTCGGTAAGGCTCGGCTCGCGGCCGATGAGGGCGAGGATTCTCGCGTACTCATCGGGCTTGAGCCCGTGCTCGGCCACCACGGCGGCGGTAATGCCGGAGCTCTTCGGGGCGGCGCCGCGCTGCCGCCTGGCGGCCGATCGTCCGCTCATGCCGCCTCGAGCAGGCTCTCGAACAGCGCGGCGGCAGTCGGTACGGCCGTGCAGCGGCTCGATCATGTTCTCCGGATGAGGCATCATGCCGATCACGTTGCCGGCCTCGTTGACGATGCCGGCGATGTCGCCCCGGGACCCGTTGGGGTTGGTGCCCTCGGCATAGCGAAATACCACGCGCCCCTCGCCTTCGATCCGGCGCAGCGTCTCGTCGTCACAGATATAGTTGCCCTCGCCGTGGGCGACGGGACAGCGATAGAGATCACCCTCGCGGGCGCGGCAGGTGAAAAACGTCCGTGAATTCTCGACGCGCAGGGTCACCTGCCGGCAGACGAACTTCAGACTCGGCATTGCGCACCAGCGCCCCCGGCAGCAGCCCCGCTTCGGTCAGGATCTGGAAACCGTTGCAAATGCCCAGCACCTTCAATCCGTCCGACAGCCCGCGATCGGATGTCCGCCATCACCGGGGAACGCGCCGCAATGGCGCCGCAACGCAGGTAGTCACCGTAGGAAAAGCCGCCCGGCAGGACCACGAGATCGACCTTTGGCAGATTGCTTTCCGCATGCCACACCACGAGCGGCTGCCGGCCCGTCGCCAGCCGCAGGGCCCGGATCATGTCATGCTCGCGATTGATGCCGGGGAAGACTACGACGGCGGACTTCATGCCAGCTCGATCTGGTAGTTCTCGATGACGGTGTTGGCGAGCAGCTTTTCGCACATGGCGGCAAGCTCTGCCCGCGCCTGGCTGTGGTCGCGCTCCGACAGATCCAGGTCGATCACTTTGCCCTGACGGACATTGCCGACGCCGGCGAAACCCAAGGCGCCCAGGGCTCCTTCGATGGCCTTGCCCTGCGGGTCGAGCACGCCGTTCTTGAGCGTGATCGTGATCCGCGCCCGCATCAATCCGACTTGACGAGCTTCGGCTTGGGCCTGATCTGCAATTCGCTCTCGGAGAGAATGCCGAGCCGTCGCGCCACGTCCTGATAGGCTTCGACAAGCCCTCCCATATCGCGGCGAAAGCGGTCCTTGTCGAGCTTGTCGCCGGTCTTCATGTCCCAGAGCCGGCACGAATCGGGGCTGATCTCGTCGGCGAGAACCACGCGCATCATCTCGCCCTCGTACAGCCTTCCGAACTCGAGCTTGAAATCGACGAGGCGGATGCTGGCGCCGAGAAAAAGGCCGGTCATGAAGTCGTTGATCCGGATCGACAGCGCCATGATGTCGTCGATTTCCTGGGGGCTCGCCCAGCCGAATGCCGTGATGTGCTCTTCCGAAACCATCGGGTCGCCCAGGCCGTCGTTCTTGTAGTAGAACTCGATGATCGAACGCGGCAGCGCTGTTCCTTCTTCAATGCCCAGGCGTTTGGACAACGACCCCGCGGCGACATTGCGAACCACCACTTCAAGAGGGATGATCTCGACGGCGCGGATCAATTGCTCGCGCATATTGAGCCGCTTAATGAAATGCGTCGGCACGCCGATTTCGTTGAGGCGGGTAAAGATCAACTCCGAGATGCGGTTGTTGAGCACGCCCTTGCCGTCAATGACCGCCTTTTTCTGGGCGTTGAAGGCGGTGGCGTCGTCCTTGTAGTGAACGACCAGGGTGCCCGGCTCAGGCCCCTCATACAAAATCTTGGCCTTGCCCTCGTACACGCGGGTACGGCGCTGGTTCATGTACCTCATCCCTTCTTCCAAACCCCATCAGCCCCTTGCGGCGTGCGGACAACGGGGGCGGTCTTGCTTGGCGATGTCGAGGAAAGTTCGATTCGTATGACGCCTCTGGCCCTTCCAGAATACTCAACCTTGCCCGGCGAAACAACCTGGGCGCCAAAGCTCCGAAATGAGCTTGCGGCGGCCATTGTTCAACCCGCCAATTGCCGCATCACGGCGAAATTGCGGCGACTGAGAGGTTGCGCCTGCCGGCGCGCGTGGCGGTATATGGCGCGCTGGATCCAGTGCGGTGAGCGATGAATTCGCCGGATCGTGTTGCAACATGCGAGGTGTCCCATGCCGACGTTCGACAAGCGCCAGGAGGGTTTCGAAAGAAAGTTCGCCCATGACCAGGAGCTGAAGTTCAAGGCGACGGCCAGGCGAAACAGGCTGCTGGGGCTTTGGGCGGCGGAAAAGCTCGGGCTTTCGGGAGCGGAGGCCGATGCCTACGCCAAGTCGGTGGTCAGGGCCGACTTCGACGAGCCCGGCGATGAAGACGTGTTCCGCAAGATCCGGTCCGACTTCGACGCCAAGAAGGTGGCGCAGTCCGACCACCAGATCCGCCGCACCATGGACGAATTGATGGCCACGGCGGTCGACCAGATCCTCAACGAAAAAAGCAGCAGCTGACCGGTCCCAGGCGACGACTGCGCGAGGCTGCCCGGAGCTTGATCGGAGAGGGGCATTGAACGAAACTTCGCCGCCATGGATCAGCAGATCACCGCCACGATAGGCCGCGACAGCAGCATCGAGAAGATTGTCGATCTCTGCCTCGCCGGCGGCCCGGTTGCAGCGCAGACCGACAAATATTTCAGCAACACCTCGCGCATCGTCGCGCAGAACGGCGACCTCGATGTCACCTTCGCGGTGTTCATGCGTCGCCGGGTCATCGCTGCCATGGAGCCGGCTGTGCGCCTGCTTCGACGGCTGGTGCCGCAAGCGCGCATTCGGCGTTTCTTCTCCGAGGGCGACCTCGTTCCCTCGGAGAAGAAAATGCTCGAGATCGCCGGGCCGATGGCTCAGCTCTCGGAAGTCGAGACCCTGTTGCTGCAAAAGATCGGCTTTCCGTGCGTCGCCGCCAACAATGCCTACGAGATGTGCCTTGGCCATGCCGGGCGCGGCCTTTCTCGATATGCACGCGCGACACGGAACGGGTGCGGACATGAATCTTCTCGCCGCCTACGGCGCCGCCGTCGGCTCGGACGCCGCCATCGTACGCAATCCCAAGGTGAAGGGGTTTGTGGGTTCCTCGCAGGACCTGACGGCGCCATTTTTCGGCTCGGCGGAGGGCAAGGGGACGATGCCGCATTCGCTCGTCGGCTATGCGGATGGGGATGTGCTGAAGGCGCTGCAGCTGTTCGCAGACACGGTGAAGGAAGCCGACTCGCTGGTGGCGCTCGTCGACTACACGGGGCATGAGATTTCGGACTCGCTGCGCTGCGCCCGCTGGTTCTACGAGGTGAGCGGCCTGCCGGCGACGGGCAAGACGTTCGGCATCAGGCTCGACACGCACGGCGGCCGTTTCGCCGAAGGCCTCGACTACGAGCGCTCGGTCGAGACCGTCGGCGACTGGCTCGGCGTCTCCGGCGAATACAACATCGTCGAACGCATCCTCGGCCAGCGCGCCTTCCAGCTCGACCCCAACAACATCCTGGTCGACAAGGTGCGGCGAATTCTCTTCGGCAAGGGCGTGTCGGTCGCCTCGATCATTCATGCCCGCCGGGCCCTGGACGCGGAAGGTTTCAAAGCCGCCCGCATCGTCGGTTCGTCGGGTTTCGACCCCCAGAAGTGCCAGGTGATGGGGGCAGCGAACGCGCCTCTGGACATGGTCGGCACGGGAAGCTTCCTGCCGGCGACGTTAACCGAGACTTATGCCACTGCCGACATCATTGCCTATGACGGCGTGAAGCGGGTCAAGATCGGGCGGGAGTTCCTGTTCGACTGACGCCTCTCGCTCGTTTACCATCGCGACAAGCCAGCCTTCGCATAAACCGGGCCCGCTCTTGATCGGGAGCGCGGTTTGGATCATGATGCGGCTGGGACGCGTGAGGTGTGACGATGTCAGTACGTGTTCGTTTTCTCCTGGTGATCGCGTTTCTGGCCGGGCTGGCCGCTCCCGCTTCCGCGAGGCTCCAGCGACCATAGATATCTCCTCACAGCGCATGACGGTGATGGTCGACGGCTCGCGCTACGCAAGCTGGCCGGTATCGACGGGCCGCCGGGGCTATGGCACGCCAACCGGTTCCTACCGCCCGCAAGCCTGCTGAAGCGGATGCACTATTCGCGAAAGTACGACAATTCGCCGATGCCGCATTCAATATTCTTCAGGGGCGGCTATGCGATCCACGGCACGGGGTACATCAAATCGCTGGGCCGGCCGGCCTCGCACGGCTGCATCAGGCTGCATCCGCGCAATGCCGCCAAGCTCTACCGGCTGGTGCAGAGCCAAGGTTACGGCCGCGACCCGGATCCAGATCCGGCACTAGATCTCAAATATCAGCGGTCAGATCGTCGTCTCTGGTCGCATCGGCGAACACCCGGCGGAAGATCGTTCGCACATGGCGGGTGTGGTAGCCGAGGTCGAACAGCGACTTGAGCTCGCGCCGCGTCGAGCAGCCGGCCGACATCGGCATCGGCGCCGAGCAGCGTCAGGAAGTCCGATTGGCCATGCCAGGCCTTCATGGCGTTGCGCTGCACCACGCCATAGGCCTCCTCGCGGCCCATGCCCTTGCCGATGAGCGCCAGCATCACGCGCTGTGAATGGATCAGGCCGCCCAGCCGGTCGAGATTCTCGCTGCATGTTGTCCGGATAGACGACCAGCTTGTCGATGATGCCCGCCAGGCGCCGCAGCGCAAAATCCAGATGCACGGTGGCGTCCGGGCGCAATCCCGCGCTCGACGGAGGAATGGGAGATGTCGCGCTCGTGCCAGAGAACCACGTTCTCGAGAGCCGGAATGACCGCCGAGCGGACGAGGCGGGCAAGCCCGGTCACGTTCTCCGACAGCACCGGATTGCGCTTGTGCGGCATGGCGGAGGAGCCCTTCTGCCCGGGCGAGAAGTATTCCTCCACTTCGAGAACCTCGGTTCGCTGCAGATGGCGGATTTCGGTGGCCAGACGCTCGACCGAGCTGGCGATGACCGCCAGGGTCGCGAAATACACGGCATGGCGGTCGCGGGCGATGATCTGACTCGACACGGGCTCCGACCAGCAGCCCCATCGCTTTCGCGACGTGCGCTTCGACCCGGGGATCGATATTGGCGAAAGTGCCGACCGCGCCCGAGATGGCGCAGGTCGCGATTTCCCGCCGGGCGCGACCAGCCGCTCGCGGGCGCGGTCGAACTCGGCGTAGGCGAAGGCAAGCTTGAGGCCGAAGGTCGTCGGCTCGGCGTGAATGCCGTGGCTGCGGCCGATGCAGATGGTGTCCGTTCATGTTCGAAGGCGCGGCGCCGCAGCACCGCGAGCAAATCATCGAGATCGCCGAGCAGGATGTCGGTCGGCGCGCACCAGCTGCACATTCAGGCAGGTGTCGAGCACGTCCGAAGAGGTCATGCCCTGATGCGCGTAGCGGGCGTCGGGCCCGACGATCTCGGCCAGATAGGTCAGGAAGGCGATGACATCGTGCTTGACCTCGCGCTCGATGGCATCGATGCGTGGCACGTCGAAGACGGCGCTGCTCGCCTTTGCGCCGGATCGTTTCCGCCGCCTTCCTGGGGATGAGCCCCAGTTCGGCCATGGCATCGGCGGCATGTGCTTCGATTTCGAACCAGATGCGGAAGCGCGTCTGCGGCTCCCAGATGGCCGCCATCTCGGGCCGGGTGTAGCGCGGGATCATCGGCTACCTGAAAGGAACTGCCAGAAAGCGGCGGTCGGCGCCTTCAAACCCGTAGGCGAAGACGCTGATCAGCGCCACGTGGCGCAAATAGCCGCCCTCTCCGTAGCCGTAGGCGATCACGTCGGAAAGGCTGTAGGCGATCGCGCAGCCCCGCGAGGCGGGAATGGCCTTGTCGCGAAAGATTTCCTTGGGCTTGCTCGAGCCCTGGCGCCGTCTTCAGAACAAAACCCGACTTTCGGCGTGTCATCGATGGGACAGCCGGCCGGACTGGGAAGCACGATTTCCTCGAGGCTCAGGGTGATGACGTCGTCGTCTTCCTGGCTCACCGGCTCGAGATTGCCGAGCGAGCGGTAGTAGGGCACGAACACCATGCGCCGGGGATCGGAACCGGCCTGATAGATGACGTTGGTGGCAAGGACGATGCCCGGCTCGCCGATGGCCAGCCTGTCGAGGAGCGGCCTCGCCCTGGACATGGCCTCGCCGCGCGCGGCGCCAAGCGTCTTGCCTTCGTCCTCGAGCAGAACGCGGATCGGCGTTCCCTCGACCCACTTGTCGCCCTCGAGATCGACGATGAAAACGTCGGCATAGGGAAAGCCCGAGCCATCCTGGACGCCGTACTGCTCGAAGGCAAAGTAGCGTCCGTCGGGAGAAAAGCCATGTACTGCCCGCTCGGCGGCATCGGCAGCGAGAGCGGGAGACCCAGAAGCGATGAGCCAGGCAGAAAGCAGGAAGGCATGCAGCAAGCCGGGTCGGGCGTTCATGAGAAGGGCATCGTGACGGTTCGGAAGTTCAGTCTTTACACGCCCGGCTCGGACGTCAAGCGGCAGGCTCCAGCGGCTGAACACACTCCGGCCCGTCATTCTTGTGCGAATTGACGAGGGTGCTGACCGCGATAATATTGCAATTGCGGCCCGAGGTTGCGCTCGAGCAGCTTCACCGCATCCTGCAAATTGGTTTCGGCGGAAATCCAGGCGCTGTAGGTTTCGGGATCCAGGATCGCCGGCATGCGGTCGTGAATGTGGGCGATGTGATCCGGCCGCAGGCAGGGTGAGGATGGTGCAGGAGGTAACGGCCATGTGCGGGTTCTCCGCCCACAGGCCGGCAAAGGAAAACAAGCTCTCGTCAAGGTGCAGCCGGTAGGGCTGCGTCGCCTTTCCCGTCTTCTGCCACTCATAATAGCCGTCCGCCGGGATCAGGCAGCGGCGATACCGGAACGCCGCCCGGAACAGCGGTCTTTCGGCGGCGGTTTCGCCGCGGGCATTGATGGTGGGCGCCTTCGGCGGCTCTTTCGCCCAATAGGGCACGAGCCCCCAGCGGGCATCGATGAACTGCGCTTCATGATTGCGTTCCACCACGCACAACACGTTCTGGGTCGGCGCAATATTGTAGCGGGGTGGAAGGTTGAAACCCGGGTTGGTGTTGAGACTGTCGAGAAAGGCCTGATAGTGCTCCCAGATCTCGCGCCATGAATGTTGATCGGTGAACCGTCCGCACATCGGCCGAGAACTAGCACAAGCTGGCGTCGGGCTGGCGGGTTTTTCCCGGATATGGAATAACCGCCCGGCTTTACCCGCCAGTCACAGGGAGTGGCAAAATGGTCTTTGCGACAGCTCACCTACGCATTCATCGGTTTCTGCGCAGTCTTGCTTCCATGTCGACCACGAGGGCCTGGTCGGCCGAGAGGTTCATCACCCTGGCCTCGACGACCTCGACTGAGCAGTCGGGTTTCTTCAAACATGTGCTGCCGATTTTCGAGGCTGATACCGGGATTGCCGTGCATGTCGTGGCGGTCGGGACCGGTCAGGCGTTGGCCATCGGCGAACGGGGCGATGCCGATGCACTGCTGGTCCATGACCGGGCCGGTGAGGAAAAATTCGTCGCCGCAGGAATGGGGCTCGACCGCCGCGACGTGATGTTCAATGACTTCGTGATCATCGGCCCGAAAGCGGATCCGGCAAAAGTGCGCGGATCCGCGACGGCAGTCGAACTCGATGCGGCGGATCAGCCAGGCGCGAGCGGTGTTCGCATCCCGTGGCGATGATTCCGGGACCCACCGGCGAGAGCTGAAATTGTGGAAGGAAGCCGGCTTCGATCCGCAGTCGGCGCCTGAGTGGTATCGTTCCCTGGGGCAGGGGATGGGGCCAACGCTCAATCTGGCAGCGGGTCTCGATGCCTACGTTCTCGCCGACCGGGCGACCTGGGCCAACTTCAAGAATCGACAGAACCTCGAGCTTCTGTTCGAAGGGGACGCCGCACTCTACAACCCCTACAGCAGCATTCTGGTCAATCCTGCGAAGTGGCCGCAGGTGAAAGCTGCAGATGCCAAGACGTGGCATGAATGGATCACGGCAGCGCCTGGCCGCAAGGCGATCGAGACGTTTCTGATCGGTGGCGCGCCAGTATTCTTCCTGCCGGGCAGCAAGCCAGCGAGCTAGACAGCGCGTGCGATGACCTCGGAAGGCTCAGCCACCCTGGAGGCGCTGAGGCTGATCGCCGGGGCCGATCCAGAACTCGCTGAAATCGTTCTGTTTTCATTGAGTGTGAGCCTGACGGCAAGCATTCTCGCATTCTGCATCGGCGTACCGTTGGGCGGTCTGCTCGCGGTTCGAAACTTCTCCGGCAAACAGCCGGTGCTGGTGATCGTGAATGCCCTCCTGGGGATGCCCCCGGTCGTGGCCGGCCTTGCCATCTATCTCTTTCTGTCACGCTCGGGACCGGCGGGTTTCCTTGGCCTGCTGTTTACCCCCGCAGCCATGGTGCTGGCGCAAACGATGCTTGCAACGCCTATCGTTGTGGCGCTTTCACACCGCGTTCTCTCCTACCAGTGGATGCAATATGGCGACGCTCTGGTCATGACCGGGGCAAGCCGGGCCCGTGCTTTGTTGACGCTTGCCGCCATCGGTCACCAGGGACTGGTGACCACATTCCTGAGCGCATTCGGCCGCGCCATCTCCGAGGTCGGCGCCATCCTCATCGTCGGTGGCAACATCCGCGGCTACACCCGCACCATGACCACGGCAATTGCACTGGAGACGTCAAAGGGTGAATTCGCGCTGGCGCTCGGCCTCGGCATGGTGCTGATATCCCTGACCATCGGCGTCAGCGCTGTGGCGTTTTCGCTAGGCCGACGCAAGGTAGTCAGGCTGCTGCCTGCCCCCGGGCAAGAGGCTTCAGCTCGCCGAGCAGGGTCGGCAGGTATTCAGCGACGGTCGGATGAATGTGCATGGTCCGTGAGAGCCCGAACATGTTGCGGCAGACGATGCCTGGCCATGTTCCTGTAAAGATCACGACCCGCTCAACAAGAAACCCGCGCGGGAGTGAACCCGCGCGGGCCATCGTTAACAAAGCCAGTTTGGCTGACTACATGCTCTTGTCTTCGGCGTAGTTGCCGTTCGACCACTTGTACCAGACGTATTCGGCATCCTTGATGTCGCCCTTGTCATCGAAGCGAAGCTTCCCGACGACGCTGTCCTTGTCGGTTTTCATCAGCGCATCGACAACCTTGTCGAACTCGGTTCCGCCCGCCGCCTTGACAGCGTCGGCCCAGACCTGGATCGCGGCATAGGTATAAAGCGTATACCCTTCCGGATCATAGCCGCCGTCCTTGAACTTCTTGACGATGTCGGCCGCGGCTGGGGTTGTTGCGCGGATCGGGAGCGAAGGTGAAGATCATGCCTTCGCCGGCCGGCCCGGTGATGGTCCAGAACTCGAGCGTGTTGAACGCGTCACCGGAGACCATCAGCGCGTTCATACCCTGGTCGCGCATCTGGCGCAGGATAAGACCGCCTTCGGTGTGATAGCCGCCCACATACACTACGTCGACCTTCGCTTCCTTCATCTTGGAAACGAGCGCCGTGTAGTCCTTTTCACCCGCCGTGTAGGACTCGTTCAGCACCTCCTTGCCGCCGGCGGCATTCAGAGACTTGCGGGTTTCATCGGCCAGACCTTTGCCGTAGGGGCTCTTGTCGTCGAGAATGGCGATGTTCTTGCCGGCGAAGTTCTTGGCGAGGAAGTTGCCGGCGACGATGCCCTGGGCGTCATCACGGCCGACCACGCGGAAAACGCCCTTGCCGGGCCGCTCGTCGGTGAACTTCGGGTTGGTGGAAGCCGGCGAAATCTGAACGATGTTCTCCTCGGCATAGACGGCGGATGCGGGGATCGACGAGCCCGAGCAGAAGTGGCCGGCCATGAAAACGACCTTCTTGGAGGCGATGTCGTTGGCAACGGCAACCGCCTGCTTGGGATCGCAGGCATCATCGCCGACGTGCAGGACGAGCTGCTCGCCGTTGACGCCGCCGGCGGCGTTGATGTCGGCGACCGCCATTTCGGCGCCGCGTTTGAGCTGCTCGCCGAAGGCGGCATACTGGCCGGTCATCGGTCCCGCCACGCCAATCTGGATATCGGCGAGTGCGGCCGTGGCCGTCAGCGCGAGGCCGAAACCAAGCGCCACGCCAGTCATAAGAACTTTCTTCATTACTCAGTCTCCCTTGTTGTCGCCCTCAGGGGCGAACCTTTGCTACTCAGTTTGCGAACGTCACGCTGCGCACGAAGGCGGCCCGACGTTAACGCGTGTTCGGCAGAATGCTCCAGACGGTAGTCCGGCGCATGCTCCTGCCGCATGCTCTAGCACTCCTGTTCAACCCTTGTCAGCCACCTACGTTCTTTTCGCGCCAGCTCAAGGGTCCGGTCCGTTCGTATATCCAGCTGTATTGGGTCGTCATCTGCTCGGTGCGCCGGATGCGGTAGCCGAGATAGGCAGCGGCGATCAGAACCAGGGTGTCGACGACATAGTAGTAAAGCGACAGAAGTGTGGCTCCAAACAAGGCATAGTGGAAGAAGCGCAGGGCCAGCCCAAGCAATAGCATATAGGCCACCGCCTGCCACAGAGGGCGCCACTTGTGGGCCAGCGACCGGCCGGCCAAGAACGCCGCGCCGCCCCCGATCACCACGGTCATGAAAAAGAATACGGCGAGGCTGTCTTCGCTTATGAGACGAATAGGTTCCATGCGCTCTTGCCTAGTGCACTCCGCCCTCGAGATAGGCGGCCCTGATCTCGTCCCTGGCCAGCAACTCCCGACCTGGGCCCGACATCGTGATGCGCCCGTTAACCATCACGTAGCCGCGATGCGCGAGCTTGAGTGCGTGAAACGCATTCTGCTCGACGAGAAACACCGTCAGACCTTGCTTGTCGTTCAACTCCCTGATCGTGGCGAAAATCTGCTTGACGAGAAGGGGTGCCAGACCGAGCGACGGCTCGTCAAGCAGAAGCAGACGAGGGCGGCACATGAGGGAGCGGGCGATCGCCAGCATCTGCTGCTCGCCGCCCGACAGGGTGCCGCCGCGCTGCGATTGCCGCTTTTCAAGAATCGGGAACAGTGCGAAGGCACGGCCGAGATCCTCGTCGAAGTATCCGCCGTCGGTCGAGGCCGCGCCCATCTGTAGATTTTCGAGCACGGTCATGCGTGGAAATATCCGTCGGCCTTCGGGGGCCTGGGAAATCCCCGAGCGCATGATGACGTGGGTGGGAAGATTGGTGATATTGCGGCCGCCGTAGGTGATCGTCCCCGAGCGCGCGCGGTTGACGCCGCAGACGGTCATCATCAGCGTCGACTTTCCCGCGCCATTGGAGCCGATCAAGGTGACGATTTCGCCCTCGTTGACATCGAGATCGACTCCTCTGAGCGCCTGGATGCGGCCATAAAAGGTCTCGACGCCACGCACCGAAAGCATCGGAGTGGTCATTGCTGTCTGCCTCCGCCCTTCTGCCGCTCTTGCGTCGGGCGGGTTTTACCGGTTTGGGCGCGGCGACCGCAGCCGCAACCTCCTCGTCTTCATCGACGCCGAGGTAGGCGCGCACGACGGCCGGGATCCTTTCTGACAAAGCTCGCCGAGCCATCGGAGATCTTCTCGCCGTAGTCGAGCACGACGACGTGGTCGGAAATGCCCATCACGACGCTCATGTCGTGTTCGATCAGCAGGATGCCGATGCCGTGATCGGCGCGGATGAAGCGCAGAAGTTTGTTCAATTCATCCGACTCGCGCGGGTTGAGGCCGGCGGCGGGCTCATCCAGGCACAACAGCAAGGGATCGGTGCACATGGCGCGGGCGATCTCGAGACGCCGCTGGGCCCCATAGGGCAAATCCGCCGCCGGGTCATCGGCACGCTCGATGAGCCCGACCTTGTCGAGCCAGTACCTGCACTTGACGATCGCTGCCGCCTCGGCGTCGCGGTAGATCTTGAGGCCCAGAATTCCGGACACCGTGAAGCCCGAGGCGCGCATCAGCGTATTGTGCTGAGCGATCATCAGGTTCTCCAGCACCGTCATGCCGCCGAACAGGCGAATATTCTGGAAAGTGCGCGCCACCTTGGCGTTCGAGGCGATGCGAAAATCATCCATGCGCTCGAGAAGGAACTCGGAGCCATCTTTGTGCCGAAGGGTCAGGCGTCCCTCGGTTGGCTTGTAGAAGCCGGTAATGCAGTTGAACACCGTCGTCTTACCCGCGCCGTTGGGACCGATGAGGGCGGTGATGTCGTTGCGGCCGACGGTGAAGAGACAGGTCATTGATGGCGACAAGGCCGCCGAAGCGCATCGTCAGGTGTTCGACCGTGAGGATGGGATTCTCTTCCCAGCGCTGTGCCATCAGCTGCGGCCTTGAGCGACCATATCGGCGGAAACCGTCTTCTTTTCCCTAAGATAGACAGTCGGATCGCGGCTCGAGACGAGGCCGCGCGGCCGCCACAGCATGACGAGCACGAGCGCGATGCCGAACAACAGCATGCGTATCTGGGTGGGATCGAAATCGCTGCCGAAAATGACCTTGAGAAACTGCAACTGGCGCAGCATTTCGAGCCCGCCGATAAACACCACCGATGCCAGCACGACGCCGATCTGGCTCGACATGCCTCCCAGAACCACGATGGCGAGAATGGTCGCCGACTCGAGGAAGTTGAAGCTCTCGGGCGAAATGAAACCCTGCTTGGTGGCAAAAAACGAGCCGGCGAAACCGCCGAACATGGCGCCGATGGCAAAAGCCGTGAGCTTGGTGTTGGTGGTGTTGAGACCAAGCGAGCGGCAGGCTACCTCGTCTTCGCGCAACGCCTCCCAGGCGCGGCCGATCGGCAGCTTGCGCAGGCGGTTGGTCACGAAGAAGGTGGCGAGCGCCAGCGCGACGATCAGATAGTAGAGAAAGATCTGCCGGTGGAGGTTGGAAAACTCCAGACCGAAGGTTGCGGCAAAGCCGTTCTCGTCGCGCGTGAAAGGAATGCCGAAGAACGACGGGCGCGGGATGTTGGACAGGCCGGCCGGGCCGTTGCGTGACCTCCTGCCAGTTCAGAAGAATGATGCGGACGATCTCGCCGAACGCCAGGGTGACGATGGCCAGGTAGTCGCCGCGCAGCCTCAGGACCGGGAAGCCCAGAAGAATGCCCCAGAACGCCGCCATGATGCCGGCGAGCGGCAGGCAAATCCAGAAACTGAAGCCAAAGTGCTGCGCGAGCAGAGCGTACGAATACGCTCCGACTGCGTAGAAGGCCACGTATCCGAGATCGAGCAGGCCAGCGAGGCCGACCACCACCTGCAGCCCCCAGCCCAGCATGATGTAAGTGCAGATGAGGATCGACACGTCCATCACGTAGCGATCGGATATGGGGAGGAAGGGCAGGACGATCGCAAAGGCGAGAACCCCGAGGCCCAGATATTTGCCGGCATCGATCAGCGGCGCCGCTACGCGCAAGCGCGGCGCTGCGGCGGCTCGGGCAGGGGCTCTGTTCCACACGAAGAGATGGAACAGCATCCGCCCGACAAAAACGACAGCGCAGGGGACTGCTACCCACCAGGGGCGGTAGAAAAGCACAAGGTCGAGACCGCCCACCGATTCCGTCTTGATTCCGGCGGTCGGGAAGAAAATCGCGAAAGCGACCAGTGTCGCGAGCAGGCTGTCTTTGAGTGCGGCGGTGAGGTCCGAGCCCCGGGCGAGTTCTGCAGACTTAACCTCTGCAATCGCCACGGGCTACACCTTCTCGATTTCCGGTTTGCCGAGCAATCCCTGGGGCAGGAAAATCAGCACCATGGCGAGCATCGTGAAGGCGGCCACGTCCTTGTACTCGACGGTGAAATAAGCAGACCAGAACGTCTCGATCAGCCCGATCACGATGCCGCCGAGCATGGCGCCGGGAAGCGAGCCGATACCGCCCAACACGGCCGCGGTGAAGGCTTTGATGCCCGCGGCGAAGCCGATGTAGAAATCGATCACTCCGTAATAGAGAAGGTTGAGGAGGCCGGCGACAGCGGCGAGAGCCGCGCCGATGACGAAGGTCAGGGAGATGGTACGATCGACGTTGATGCCGAGCAGGCTGGCCATCTTCATGTCCTGCTCGCAGGCCCGCTGGGCGCGCCCGAGCGGCGTGCGGGTGATCAGGTAGGTGAAAATGGCCATCAGAACCACCGTCACGATGATGATCAGGATCTGAATGTTGGAAAGCTGCACCGCGAAGCCGTCATGCTCCATGAGCTTGTAACCGCCCACGACGATCGGCTGCAGCGGCTTCGGGCGTGCGCCCTGCGTGAACTGGATGTAGTTGGAAAGCACGATCGACATGCCGATGGCGGTGATCAGGGGCGCCAGACGGAAAGACCCGCGCAGCGGCCGGTAGGCGACCCGTTCGATCGTCCATCCGAAAACGCCGGCGACCAGCATCGCAAGCACCAGGACGATGAGCAGGGCGAGGACAGCCAGAGCCAGGCCGGTGCTGGCGAGGAGACCGAGGGCGATGATCGCTATCAGGGCAATAAAGGCACCCACCATGAAGACGTCGCCGTGGGCGAAGTTGATCATGCCGATGATGCCATAGACCATGGTGTAGCCGATGGCGATCAGGCCGTAGATCGATCCGAGCGTGATGCCGTTGATGAGCTGCTGGAGAAAGTACTCCATGCACCCCCCTCTACTCGTTCCCACCCGAGGCGCCGAAGCCGGCGGCGCCTGCCTTTTTCTTGTTGGCGCGTCCCATAAAGCGACACCCAGTCCATGACAAGCGTCGACTCTGCAGGCTCTCGACCGCTTGTCACTCACAATAGAGCAAGAATCGATCGGTGCAAAGCCGGAGGCGCAAGGTCGACGTGTGCGTAAATGAAGCGGTCAGTCGAAAATAATTTGACCTAAACGTCGATTTACATACCCGCCTGAGCGACACTATCTAGGAGCCCATGAAAAAGCGCTTTTTCATCATCGGCGTCATCTTCGCGATCCTGATCGGCGGACTGTCTTTCTTCCATTTCGTTTTCTGCCGAACATGATCAAGCAGGCGATTTCCGGTGCGCCGCCGCCGACCGAGACCATATCGGCCGAGCCGGCCAGGATCGAACGCTGGCCGCCGTTCGTGCGGGCGATCGGCACGGTTACCGCGGTGAACGGCATCGACGTTGCGGCCAAGACGGCCGGCATCGTGAGCAAGTTCTATTTCGAGTCGGGAAGCGAGGTTGAGGCAGGCGACAAACTCGTCCAGTTCGACGATGACGCCGAGCAGGCCGACCTTCGCAATCTGGAAGCCTCGCTGAAGAGCGCCGAACTCGAGTTCGAGCGGCAAAACCAGCTGGCAAAAAAGGGCTACTCGCCGAAGAAGGAGCTGGAGACGGCCCGTGCCCGCCGCGACGAACTGGTGGCGCGGATCGACCGTGTAAAAAAGACCATAACCGACAAGACCATCCTGGCTCCGTGGAGCGGACGGCTCGGCATGAGGCAGGTCGACGTCGGGCAGTTTGTGGATACAGGAAAGCCCCTCGTGTGGCTGCAGACGGTCGATCCGCTCTACATCGACTTCACCGTCCCGGAGCAGGAATACGCCCGGGTCAAGGAGGGCCAGACGGTGGAAGCGGCCTTCAGCGCCTATCCGGGCCAGACCTTCAAGGGCACGCGTCGAGGCCACCGAGGCCCGGGTGGATGCCGCCACGCGCGCCTTCTCGGTGCGCGCCAAGCTGCCGAACTCCGACCGCAAGATCGCCGCCGGGCATGTTCGCCAACGTGAAGGTTCTGGTGGGCGAGCCCGAGCCGGTGCTGACAGTTCCGGCAACGGCCGTAACGTATAGTCTCTATGGTGATGCGGTGTTTGTCGTGGCGCCCAAAAAGGCCGCCGGCACCAGCTCGGCTGCCGGCGACGGCAAGGCGGCGGAACCGGCTCTCGAGGCCGAGCGCCGTTTCGTAAAGGTGGGCGAATTGCGCGACGACCGCGTCGCAGTGCTGGAAGGGCTGAAGGAAGGCGAACAGGTAGTGACTGTCGGCCAGCTCAAGCTCCGGCCGGGATCGTCGATCCGGGTCGACAATACCGTCAAGCTGGAGCAGACGGGTGAGGTCAAGGTCGAGTAGCCATGGGCGCCTTCACCGATCTTTTCGTGCGCCGGCCGGTGCTGGCTTCGGTCGTCAGCCTGCTCATCCTGCTCGTCGGACTGCAGGCGGGCTGGAATCTGCCCATTCGCCAGTACCCCGAGATCACCAAGACCACGATCACCATCACGACCGGGTACCCCGGGGCCAACGCCGACCAGATCAAGGGATTTATCACGACGCCGATCCAGCAGGCGGTGGCGAGCGCTGAAGGCATTGACACGCTGACCTCGTCGTCGGCGCAGAACGTCAGCACGGTAACGCTCAATCTCCGTCTCGATGCGGACGCCGATCGGGCGGTGGCGGACGTCTTGTCGAAGGTCAATCAGGTCCAGGGAGTCTTGCCCGACGAGGCCAACGATCCGATCGTCACGCGCACTACCGGCGAGGGCTACGCGCTGATGTACATCGGCTTCAACTCGAAGCAGATGTCGTCCTCGCAGATCAGCGACTACCTCAATCGCGTCGTTCAGCCCAAGCTGCAATCGATCAACGGGGTCGCCAACGCGGAGATCCTCGGCGGGCAGACCTTCGCCATGCGCATCTGGCTCGATCCCGACCGCATGGCCTCGTACGGGGTGACGCCCCTCGAAGTCAGCCGGGCGCTCGCAGCCAACAACTTCACGACGGCGGCTGGCGAACTCAAGGGCGATTATATCCAGATCAACATCAACGCCCAGACTTCGCTGGAAAGCGTCCAGGGTTTCGAAAATCTCGTAGTGGTGAGCCGTGACAACACGCTGATCCGGCTGGGCCAGATCGCCCGCATCGAACTCGGCCCCGAGAGCGCCAACTCTTCCTCGGTATTCGATGGCCTGAAGGCAGTGTTCATCGGCGTCTATACGACGCCTTCTGCCAATCCGCTGACCGTGATCGACAACGTGCGCAAGGCGATGCCGGAAATCCAGGCACAGCTGCCGGCCGGGCTCGAGGCGGCGATCGCCTATGACGCCACGGTTTTCATCAAGGAGTTGATCAAGGAAGTGGCCAAGACGCTGGGCGAGGCGGCGCTCATCGTCATCGTGGTGATCTTCCTCTTCCTGGGCTCGGTGCGTTCGACCTTCATACCCATCGTGACCATCCCCCTGTCGCTCATCGGCGTCCTCATGTTGCTGCTGGCGATGGGATATTCGATCAACCTGCTGACCCTGCTGGCGCTGGTGCTGGCGATCGGCCTCGTCGTCGACGACGCCATCGTGGTGGTCGAAAACGTGTACCGGCATATCGAAGAGGGCAGCAAACCCTTCGAAGCCGCCCTTCAGGGGGCGCGCGAGATCGCGCTGCCCGTCATCGGCATGACGATCACCCTGGCGGCGGTCTACGCGCCGATCGGATTTACGTCGGGCCTGACGGGAGCGCTGTTCCGGGAGTTCGCCTTCACGCTGGCGGGCGCCGTCATCGTCTCGGGCGTTGTAGCGCTGACGCTGTCGCCGATGATGGCCTCGAAGCTGCTGCGCCATCAGTCATCGAAGCGCGGCTTCGCGGGACTTCTCGACCGCATGTTCGACGGTCTGCGGTCGCGCTATCAGCGGCGACTCCACAATTCCCTCAACTATCGTCCGGCGACCATTTTCATGCTCGTCTGCGTGCTGGTGGCGACGGGGCTCATGTACAGGACCACCGCCAAGGAACTGGCGCCGGAAGAGGATCAAGGCATCCTCTTCACACTGGTCAACTCGCCGCAATACGCAAACCTCGACTACCTGGAGCGCTATGTCGAGGAAGTCGGCAAGGCATTCGCCTCCGTGCCTGAGACGCAGAACTACTTCGGCATTATCGGCTTCCAGGGCGTGCACTCGGCGTTTGCCGGCGTGCTGTTCAAGCGGTGGGCGGAGCGCGAGCGTGGACACCAGGCGATTCTCCAGGAGTTGCAACCGAAGCTATCGCAGATTGCGGGCGTGCAGGCCTTCGCTTTTTCGCCGCCCTCGCTGCCGGGCAGCTCCGGTGGCCCGCCCTTCCAGTTCGTGGTGACCTCGGCCGGCAACCACCAGGAGCTTGCCGACGTCCTGGACAAGATCAACCAGGAAGCAGAGAAGAGCGGCCTGTTCATCTTCACCGACGGCGACCTGCGCTTCGACACGCCACAGATCGAGCTGAAGATCGACCGCGACAAAGCCAACCAGCTCGGAGTGACCATGCAGGACGTCGGCGCCACGCTTGCGACGCTGCTTGGCGGCAACTACGTCAACCGTTTCAACATGCAGGGGCGCAGCTACCAGGTGATCCCGCAGGTGCCGCGCAACTTCCGCCTCACCCCGGATTGGCTGTTGCGCTACCAGATCAAGACGGCTTCCGGCACCATGGTGCCCCTGTCGTCGTTCGCCACCGTTGAACGTTCGGTGCAGCCGACCGCGCTCAACACCTTTCAGCAGCTGAACTCGGCCTCGATCTCCGGCGTGCCGTTCCCCGGCCGCAGCATGGGCGAAGCAGTCGCCTTCATGCAGCAGAAAGCCGCTGAGCTCATGCCCCAGGGCATGGGCTACGATTGGCAGGGCGAGGCGAGGCAGTTCGTGCAGGAGGGCAATACTCTGGCGCTGACCTTCGTGTTTGCGCTCATCGTGATCTACCTCGTGCTGGCGGCCCAGTTCGAAAGCTTCCGCGACCCCCTGATCATCCTGGTGGCGTTGCCGACGGCGATGTTCGGCGCGCTGCTGCCGATGAATCTCGGCGCGGCGTCGATCAATATCTATACCCAGATCGGGCTGGTCACGCTCATCGGCCTCATCTCCAAGCACGGCATTCTCATGGTTGAGTTCGCCAACCGCCTCCAGGATGAAGAGGGTCTCGACCGCCGCAACGCGATCGAAAGAGCGGCCGCAGTGCGGCTAAGACCCATCCTCATGACGACAGCAGCGATGGTCGTGGGCATGGTTCCATTGCTCATCGCCCAGGGTGCCGGTGCGAAGAGCCGCTTCGACATCGGCCTCGTCATCGCTGCCGGCATGACGATCGGCACGATGTTCACCCTTTTCGTGACCCCGGCGGTCTATACCTATGTCGCCCGCGACAGGCGCCCGATGCACGCTCGGCATGCTCCCGCCTCGGTCACCGCGCTGCAGCCGGAGCCTTCTGTCGAGCCGCAAAAGCCGCGCATCCAGGAGGCGGCGGAGTAGCCGACAGGATTTACTCGCGGCGGGGGCTTCCGCTGAGCGCCGAAGCCAGCCGATTGATGCCTTTCTGGATGTCGGCTTCGCTTGCCGCGAACGAAATCCGGATACAGGCAGTGTCGCCGAACGCCGAACCCGGCACCACCGCAAGGCCGTGATCTTCTACCAGCCAGTCGCACAACCGTTCGACCGTGTCAAAGTGCTGTCCGGAAAACTCGCGGCCGAGGAACGATGACACATCCGGGAAGGCGTAGAAGGAACCCTCAGGCGGGTTAATCCTGATGCCTGCGATGCTTCGCAGTCCGGCCACGATCAGGCTACGGCGCCGGTCGTACTCTTTGCGCATGCGTTCGATGTCGGCGGCGCCGCTCGCGAGCGCCGCCATCCCGGCGCGCTGCACGAAAGGGTTGGCGCCGGCAGTGAACGTGCCCTGGACTTTGCCCATGGCCTGGGCCACGGGCAGGGCGGCGGCGGCGTAGCCAAGGCGCCAGCCGGTCATGGCATAGGACTTCGAGAAGCCATTGATCGTAACCGTGCGCTCGCGCATCTCCGGCAGCACCGCAAATGAAGTCACCTTGGCGCCGTACACGATGTGCTCGTAGATCTCATCGGCGATGATCATCACTCGCTTGTTTGGGCGGACCAACTCGGCGATCTGCGCGAGCTCCGTGGGCGACCACACGGCGCCCGATGGATTGTTGGGCGAATTGACGATGATGAGCCTGGTGCGCGCCGTGATTGAACCGGCGATGCGGGCAGCGGGCACCTTGAAACCCTCATCGACGCCAGCGTGGAGGACCACCGGCCGGCCACCGGCCATGCGTACGATGCCGTCGTAGGCAACCCAATAGGGCGCAAGGAGGATCGCTTCATCGCCCGCGTCGATCAGGGCAAACACGGCATTGGTGATCGCCTGCTTGGCGCCGTTGCCCACAACGATTTCAGCGGGCGCGTATTCGAGGCTGTTTTCGCGGGCGAGCTTGGCGGCGATTGCGGCACGCAGTTCGGGCAGGCCCGCCACCGGGGAGTAGTGGGTAAAACCCTCCGCCATCGCCGCGGTGGCAGCGTCCTGGATGAACTTCGGCGTGTCGAAGTCGGGTTCGCCCAGGGTCAGGCTCACGACGTCCCGCCCGCGGGCCCTCAGGTCGCGTGCCTTCTGGGCCATGCGGATGATTGCTGCCTCCTCCACTGCGGCCGTCCGGCGTGACAGGAGTTTCGTTGCATCAAAAGCGCTCATCGGCCATATCCCTTACGGGCTTTCATGTCATGCCGTGCGGCTGGCGGAAAGGCATGTCTTTCGGCCCGGGGGCTTATCCATGCGAATGTGGTTTGCCGTGCTGCCCGCGTTGCTGATTGCGCTTGCGGCATGCGAAAAGAAGAAGACCGCGGCCATCGTGGCTTCTCCCTATGGCGACGGTGTGGAACACCGTGAGCCCGTGTTCTTCACCGGCAAGCACTACAACGTGACGTTCAGATACATCGCCGCGCGGGCATCCTACGACATGAAGGTCGAAGGCCAGGGGCGCAAGCTGGGCGGCGGGCCGGGCGACTTGCAAATCGTCGAGCAGGTCGCCTCATCCGCACTGTCGCACTTTGCCTGCCCGACCAAACAACGGGCGCAAATCATTCCGGAGACCGCAAGCCATGTGGCCGGGGCGTGGATCCTGCAGGCGCGGTGCGGATAGATTTTGCGTGTTGCCGTCGTTTAATGCGTGGTCAGGCGGCCTTTTCTAGATCGCGAGCGCTCTTCCGGGGCAAACGCCTGGCTTTGCCTGCCTCATTAAGGCAGCGTTCGCGAGCGGCCGCGCGCCCAGCTTTGCCAAACCTGCGTGCGGGTGTCCCGGACCAGGGACGCCAGTACCCGGCTCGAGACCGGAACTCGCATGTGCCTGCTGCCGATTTACGGGAGCCTTGTCGAATGCGGCGAGCAGGAGAAAGCAGATCGCACTCAGCGCGAGCAGAATGCCGACGATCGTTTGAATGATCACCATTTTTGCTAAGCCTTCCGCAGGCAAAGTACAAAGTGCGCGAAGCCGTGTCTGTGGGTTTTCGCACCCATCGAGCTGTTCGGCCGGTTCCTGGCGCAAGCGGGTGCCGTCAGTCTTCGATCCCCGCCCTGCGGAAGGTGTCCAGAAAGCGGTGCAAGCGGGCTTCGCTACGATAGGGCAGGACCCGTCGAAAGACACTCAGTCGGAAGTCAGGGCGCATGGCACGCAAACGATCGAGGTGGTCGACGGCGCGTTCGTGCCGGCCGCACATGGCGTGACAAGCGGCGAGATAGGCTTCGACCCAGAACTGTGGCTCGTCGATTTGTTCAAATGCGGCAATCGCCTCGTCGTATCTCTCGGCGGTGTGCAGGCAACGACCTTCGAGATTCCAATACCAGTTAGGGTGATAGGGATTGAGCCGCATTGCCTCCTTGACGCGCAACGACCCTTCATCCGGTCTGTCGAGATACATCAGCAGTCTGCCGTGCTCGGCTGTGATCAGATCGTCGTTCGGGTTGAGCGCCATTGCGCGGTCGAAATGATGAATGGCGCGGTCGTGATGGTGGGAGAACAGGTGAGCGAGTGCAAGCGCCAGATGCGTCTTCGCATCCTGGTCATCAAGCGAGAGCGCCTTCTCTCCGATCTCGATAGCGTCGGCCAATTGATTCTCGGACATTCCCCAGAACCAGTCATATACGGAGGCCAGACACAGCAGGCTGCGAGGTCGGGCATAAGACGCATCGGCGCGAATAGCCTCCTCAAGATGCGCCCGCGCCCGGGCATAGTCGGCGCGCGTATAGTGTTGCAAATACTGCTGCGCCCGCAGCACATGGTCATAGGCCGCAAAATTTTCCGGAGGCTGGCGGCGATTGCATGGGCCGCGAGAGCAGCCAGCCGGCCGGCGATGGTCGAAGTCACGATCCGTGCGACTTCGAGCTGCACATCGAACAGGTCCTTGAGCCTGCGGTCGTAGCGCTCTGCCCAAGCCTCGCTGCCTGTCTCGCTGTCCACAAGGTGAAG
This sequence comes from uncultured Alphaproteobacteria bacterium, assembly GCA_963780765.1. GTDB lineage: Bacteria > Pseudomonadota > Alphaproteobacteria > Rhizobiales > Aestuariivirgaceae > CAWHQZ01. The sequence continues at coordinate 302,548 of CAWADI010000035.1, forward strand.
GGAAAGGCGCACGCGCTCGCCCTCCCGCCGGACGGACCCGGCAAGAAGGTGCCGCACTCCGAGCGCTCGGCCAATGGCGGCGGGATCGCTCTCCTGTCGCGCAATGCTAAAGGAAGAGTAGCGCGCCACGACAAAGAGATCCTTGTTGCGCGACAACTCCGTGATGATGTCGTCTGCCACTCCTTCGGCGAAATAGCCGCCGCTCTCGTCGGTGCCGATCGAGCTGAACGGCAGAACGGCGATCGAGGGGCGGTTCGGCAGAACGGGCCGCTTGCGACGATCAGGTTCGGCGGCAGGTGAGGCGGCCCGCTGCGATCCTGGTACCCCGCTACTTCGCCGACCCGCCCGGATCGAGCGGGCGAGTTCCTCGGTCTCGGGCGCGGGCGTCACACCAAGCTGGCTGGATAGCTCCCGGCGGCAGCGTTCGTATTGCGCCAGCGCGGCGTCGTGGCGCCCCTGCGCCGCGTAAAGCCGCATCAGGGTGCGGTGGACCTTCTCCTGCAGAGGATCGAGGGAGACGAGCTTGAGGCCCCAGGTCAACGCCTCCTCCAGTCTCCCACCATGTTCGGCCCGTTCCATCAATCTCGCATAGACGCTGCAGGCGAGCAGGCGAAAGCGCTCGCGCTCAACCGTGAGCCACTGCTCGAAACCCGCCTCGCCGACCGACAAGCCTTCCATCAGGTCGCCGCCGATCAGCTCGGCGGCGTCCCGAAGCGCACCATCGTCTTCGGAAGCGGCAGCTGAACTCCAACAGTCTGGCGTCGATCCACGCCGATCCCGGCGCCCAGGTGATGGCCTCTTTGCTCGCAACAATCGACTGCCGGGCCGATGCCGGAAGGGTGCGTCGAAGCTCCGAAAGCGTCTGTCGCAGGCTTGCGCGCGCCTGGGTTTCACTGCGCTCGCCCCACAGGAGGCCGGTCAGAACGCCGCGGGAAACCTCGGTACCTTGGCGCAACGCCAGATAGCCGATGAGCGCACGGGCCTTTTTCGAAGCAATGGTCACCGCCCTGCCGTCACTGACAATTGCTACCGGCCCCAGGAGGTGGATGCGCAGACCCATCGTACCCGCAGCAGACCGTAATTGCTGATTTTGCGCTGCAGTGACGCTGCCCACGGCGTTCGTCTCACGACTGCCATCTATGCTCTCCTCATTCTAGAGAGGAGACACGGCAATGTACGATGTTAACTCACTCGGCCCGCTGATGCACCTGAGGGAACTCGATCGACAGGTCGCGGCGAGGCTACGTCCGGTGCGGCCCAGGAGGCAAATTGCTTACAGTTGGCATTATCGGGGTGGGAGCCTGTGCAATTCCTCACAGACAAAAAATTCAAGGCATGGTCAGTCGCAAAATCAGGTCATTTGACCGGCAGTGACTTTTGATGAGGTGACAAACATGCGCAGGTATCTGGAAAACAATGTTGATCTTTCGACCTCGATCGGAAGCTTGACCAAGGCATGCCGTCGCGGGTTGAGGAGATGGAAGGAGGCTCGTCTCAATGGCAAGGCTGCCGGGAAGAATGCTGCCAACGTGGAGGACCTCGATCCCCACATTCGCTATGACATTGGCCTGACCGATTACAGGCCGTTGCCTCCTTCACCTAGCTTGCTCATGCCGAGAGCTTACTCGCTTTCAGTCGAGACAATGATAATGATGAAGCGGTCGCTCTGAAGTCGATACCTGACAAGGCGCGGCGCGAACCTACTGCGGGAGTCGTCTTGTTCATGGACGCCAGTGCAAAGTCCGCCATCGCGGCGATGGAAGGCAGCGGGTTCTACAATCGGAACTCCTCGTTGCAGGCCGCCGGGATCGCAGCGGTGCTGCCCCTCTGGGAGAAGGCCGCCCGTGCCGTCGAGGTCGCCGACGAAACTCTCGTGATCGCCGACTACGGTTCGTCGCAAGGCCGCAATTCAATGGCGCCCATGCGGATCGGCATCGAGGCGCTGCGCGCGAAGGCGGGTATCGGCAGGCCGGTGGAAGTGATCCACACCGACCTTCCATCCAACGACTTTGCCTCGCTGTTCAAGGCTCTCGAGGAGGAGCCGGACAGCTACATGGCTGGGGCGAGCAACGTCTTCCCCGCTGCCGTCGGGCGCTCCTATTTCGAGCCCATCCTTCCGCCTGGGCGCGTCCATCTCGGATGGAATTCCTGGACGCTCCACTGGATGAGCCGCAAGCCCGTGGACGCGCCAGACCACGTCTTCGCTGGCTTCAGCGCCTTTCCCGCCGTGCGCGCCGCCGTGGCGGAGCAGCAGGCGGAGGACTGGCGGCGCTTCCTCCAGGCGCGCTCCTCCGAGTTGCGGTCCGGCGCAAAGCTGCTGAGCCTATTCGTCGGCAAGCCCGCTGACTCGATGGGCTGGAAGTGGCTCAGCGAAGAACTGTGGGCGGCCGTACTCGACATGGGTCACGCCGGTCTCCTCTCGGAGCAGGAGCAGCTTCGCATGACACTTCCCGACCGTGCAGCGCTCGCTGTCCGATATCCGGGCGCCGTTCGCTGGAGACGGTCGCTTCGCGGGGCTGGAGATCGAGCATGCCGAGATCGTGGAAGGACCGGACCCTTATTGGGACGAGTTCCAGGTGACCGGTGACGCCGATCACCTGGGCCGCTGCTGGGCCGACATGATGAGGGCCGTCTTCGGGCCGACAATATCGGCCGCCATCAACCCCGACCGCACCGGGGCGCGTTGGTCGATGATCTCTTCGCCCGTTTCGCTGTGCGGGTCGCCATCGCCCCGAGGCGGAACGAGCACTACCTCGCTGTCGTTGTCCTGGGCAAGAAGGGCTAGAGGCCTCGTCACTGATTTGGGCATTGCGGCAATATCCTTCGAATTGGCTATTCGCATCGGAAGGCCAAAGTGACGAGCGAACTCGTCGAAACTGTCATCATTGGTGGTGGCCAGGCGGGACTGGCCATGAGCTACTACCTGCAGCAGATAGGGCGGGAACACATCGTTCTTGAGCGGGCACGCGTGGCTGAAAGCTGGCGCAGCGAACGCTGGGACTCTCTTGTGTTTCAGTTTCCGAGCTGGTCGATCAAGCTACCTGGCCATGCATATCGCGACGGCAATCCGGACGGCTTCGCACCGAAAGATGCCGTGCTTAGGTTCATTGAGGACTATGCAGCGGCGATCCGGGCCCCGGTGCGCTGTGGTGTAAATGTTCACTCCCTGCGACAGGAAGATCAATCCAAGCGCTTCGTCGTCGACACTGGGAAGGGCCGGTTGCAAGCGGTGAACGTCGTTGTTGCCACAGGTTCCTATCACCGGCCAATTGTTCCGGCATTCAGCGCGTCGATGCCCGCCTGGCTTTTTCAGGTTCACTCTCGTGACTATCGGAATCCCCGGCAATTGCCCCATGGAGACGTATTAATCGTTGGCAGCGGTGCGTCCGGAGTTCAGATCGCCGAAGATCTGCACCAAAGTGGCCGGCATGTATATCTCTCGGTCGGGCGTCATGACAAAGCGCCAAGGCGCTATCTGCGCAATGATATCTACTGGTGGCTGGACACTCTTGAAATTTGGCGCCGGCCATTGGACTTGCAGCCCGAGATGAGAACCTGGCGACCTGTTTTCACGGGTGTGGCCGGTGGTCATGACATTGACCTTCGTCAATTTGCAGCCGACGGAATAACTCTGCTCGGCAGGTTGAAGGGAGCGACAATTCGAAACTCTTCTTCGCATATGATCTCGCGGACAGTCTTGCACAGGCGGATGCATGGTTTGGTCCGTTCAGATCACGTATGGATGTTCATGCCCGGAAGATTGGTCTTGGGCCATCCCCGGATAGTGGAGGGGAGCTGCGGGTACCTGCTTCGCCATCGTTGTTGGATCAAATCGACGAACTGGATTTGACCGAAGCCAGCATTAGCTCAATTCTTTGGGCTGGCGGTTTTCGGTACGATTTTAGGTGGATCAAATTGCCAATTTTCAATGAAACCGGAGAGCCAGAAATACGACGAGGCGTGACACGCTATCCAGGCCTCTACTTTCTGGGTCTACGCCGAACATACGCACTAAACTCGTCGCTGCTGTCCGGTGTCGGCGACGACGCGGCTTACCTCGCGGAATGCATTCTTTCCAGTATGTGAAGTGCTCTGCCAGCTCCCCGGGGCCGGATGGTCAGCCTATTGAAAACGCACATCTAGCGATCGAACTTCCGGTCGAGCCAGTCGCGCACCCGGAAGTAACTGCCAACCATCGGCACGAACCACGGATTGCCGTGATAGAGCGGGTGGGTGGGAAAGCTCTCGGTCTCGAAAGCGCACCGGTAGTTGGAGACGCCGGCGATCTTGCGTGCATTCATGGTGCCGAGATAGGTCATCATGGCGATCCCGGATCCGTTGCATCCCAGGGCATAGTGCATTCCCTCCAGCCTGCCCATGTGCGGCAACTCGTCGAACGTGAATGCGACGTTGCCCGTCCAGGCGTGGGTGATCCGGACGCCCTGGAGCTGGGGAAACCGGTCGGTCATGAGGCGATATAGGATGGGTGCAGCTTCGGTCGCGGTATAGCGGCCGAACTTCGCCCGGCCGCCGAAGATCAGCCGCCGGCGGTCGCCGGACATGCGATAGTAGGTGAGCACGCGCTGGGTGTCGTAGATGCTCTTGTCGCGCGGCATCAGACCCTCGGCAATGTCCTCCGGCAGATCTTCGGTCGCGATGATATAGCTGCCGAGCGGGATAACCCGGCGCTGCAATTGCGGAGTGACGGGGCCGGTATAGCCGTTGGTGCAGACGACGACATCGCCGGCCCGCAGCCTCCCGCGGGCTGTTTCGAGCCGCCAGGCGGCTCCTTCGCGAACGATGCCGGTCACCGGCGCTTTGGCGCACACTGCTATGCCGCGATGGCGCACCAGACCGAGCAGGCCCTTGAAGTAGAGCGCGGGATGCAGGTGGGCGGACCGCATGACCACCATGCCGCCGTGGTAGAAGTCGGAGCCGATCTCCTCGCGCTGGCGGTCGCGGGGAAGAAGATAGGCTCCCGCGCCGGCGCCCTCATTGAGCAGCTCGAACTTTTTCTCCAGGGCGCGGTAGTGGCTGCGGCACCAGGCCCCGGCAAAGCGGCCGGTTTTCTTCCATTCGCAGGCAATGTTCTCCTCCGCGATCAGCTTCTCGATGAGGGTGAAGCTGTCGGCGGCATCGGCGTAAAGTGCCAGAAGCTCTTCCCTGGAGTTCCTGCCGGAATAGCGCTTGCCGACTGTTACGCCGCCGGACACCATCCCTCCGTTGCGCGAAGAGGCGCCGAAACCGGGCGTCTCGGCATCGAGGACGACCGCCTCGAGGCCGTGCCGGTGAAGCTCAAGCGCGCAGGCAAGCCCGGCATAGCCTCCGCCGATAATGGCCACTCGCGCCTCGGACGGCAGGTCCTGGAGGTCGCCGGCCTGCGGCTCCCATGCTTCCCACCAGAACGGCCTCTCCCGGAAGTCGGGATGGAAGATCGAATTCGCCGGCATGACTTCCCGCCTATCGCGCCCTCGCAGGACGCTGCATTTCCGAAACCGTATGTCCAATCAGCGCGGCGAGAACGATGGCCCCGCCCAGAAGCGTCAGTGCAGCCGGCCGCTCGTTGAGGAAAAGCCACACCCAAAGCGGCCCGGCGATCGGCTCGAGGGTGCCGAGCAGCGTGGTCTGGGTCGCGGTGATAAGGCGGGCTCCCGTAACCAGAAGAACCAGGCCAAGTCCCAGGTTGAGAGCTCCGAACAGTAACAGCAATGCTGCATCGCTGAACGTTACGCTTGCTGGCGCTGAAAGGGGCGCGGCCACGATCGCCGCCATCGTCACTCCGAGGAGAACGGCAGGTGTCATCCTCGACATCGGGGTGCAGGCGAATAAGCACAACCGCTCCCGCGTAGGAACACGCGATCACCAGGGCGAGCAGGTTTCCCCACAGCGCCGCGGTGGCTTCGGTTGCCGCCGATTGCCAAACGATGAGCAGGATTCCCAGCGCCGTGCCGAGGATGGCAAGCAGCGAAGCGAGGGAGACGGGCTCCTTGAGCACCACGCGGCCGAGAGTTGCGGCAATCAGCGGCGATGAACTCATGATGATGAGCACGTTGGCGACGGTAGTGAGCTTCAAGGCGACTACCAACGATATGGAAGCACAGCAGAAGCACAACCCGACCGCAAAACCGGGCCAACCCATGCGTCTGAAGTGGTTGAGTGCGCGCCAGCGGTCGCGGAAGGCCAGGTAGGCGACAAGAAAAAGCACCGCCGTCGCCGATCTCCAGAACACGATGGTCCAGTTGTCAGCCTTGTCGATCAGGCGCACGATGAGGCCACCGGTGCTCCACACGATAGCGGAGGACGCGACGAGCAAAATCCCCCTGGTGGAGTTGGACGTCATCAAGGGCGGGCAAGCTATTTGGCATGGCCGCGCTTGCGCAACCGGCGCATATATTCGTCAAGGTGGGGCCGACCGGGAGTTCCGTCATGCGAGTGCTGAAGTGGATTGCGGGGATCGTGCTTGCGCTGGTGGTGTTGCTGGTGGGCGGCGCATACCTGCTGCCGTCATCGGTCAGCACGGAGCGGGTTATCGTGATCGACGCACCGCCGGACAAGGTGTACGCGCGGCTCATCGATCTCAGGAAATTCAACGACTGGTCACCCTGGGCGAAGATCGATCCCAATGCCCAGTACTCGTTCGAGGGGGAATCAGAGGGCCCAGGTCAGGTAATGGAGTGGTCGAGCACCAACGATCAGGTGGGCTCCGGCAGCCAGGAAATCATGGAAGCCACACCCAACGAGAACATCAAGGTGGCGCTCGATTTCGGCGACATGGGGACCGCCAGAAGCTGGTACACGCTGAAGCCCGAAGGAACCGGTACGCATGTCACCTGGGGCTTTGCAACCGATCTCGGCAACAATCCGCTGATGCGCTGGATGGGTCTCAAATTCGACGACTGGATCGCCGCCGATTTCGACAAGGGCCTCGCCTCGCTCAAGGAAGTCGTCGAGAAAGAAAACGCCGGCGGGTAGGTTTTCGGCGCTCCCGGGAATTACTGCTGCGGAACGAAAATCTGCGGATTGATGTTCTGCCTTGCGGATCAATCCCGCGGGTCGAACCCGGGCTCGCGTTCGATCTCGATTGGCCGGCATCTGCCGTTTCTGAGCTCAAAGCCCTTCTTGCATGCGTCCGGTTTGACCGCTGCGGCTTGGCATTGCTGTTTGGCCTTGTTCCAGAACGGTTTGCTCTTCGGGCAGACGCACTTCTTCTGGTTCTGGCTGTAGATCATGCCGCCCGCACAATCGATGACCACCTTCACGCAGTTGCCGCCGATCAGCTTCTCGCCCGGCGGGCACACTTTGACCACTGGCTGGGCCACGCACAGCTTCTTGTTGTTGTTCCAGAAAGGCTTGCCCGGCGGGCAGACGCATTTCTGCTGCGGCTGGCTGTAGATCTGGTTGCCCGGGCAAATCTTCGGCAGCGGCTTGGGCTCCAGCACCAGCTTCTGGCACTGCTGCTTGGCCTGGTTCCAGAAGGGCTTGTTCGGCGGACAGACGCATTTTTTCTGGTTGGCGTTGTAGATCTGATCGCCCGGGCAGACCTGCGGCAGGGGAGTGGGTTGCAGCACCAGCTTCTGGCACTGTTGCTTGGCCTGGTTCCAGAAAGGCTTGTTCGGCGGGCAGACGCATTTCTTCTGGGCTGCGTTGTAAATCTGATCGCCCGGGCAAAGCTGCGGCAGCGGCGTGGGCTGCAACACCAGCTTCTGGCATTCCTTCTTCGCCGCGTTGAAGAAAGGCTTGTCGGGCGGACAGACGCACTTCTTCTTGTCGTAGTCGTAAAGCATGCCGAAAGCGCAATCGACGATGATCTTCACACACTTGCCGTTGATCCATTTCTCATCCTTCTTGCACGGTTGAACGATGTCGAGCTTGATGCACTTCTTCGGACCGGGCAGCCAGATCGGTTTGCCGGGCGGGCAGGCGCAGGTCTTGGTGACCGGGTTCCACACCTTGTCCCCGGGGCATACGGGCGGAATGAGAATGCCCAGGCAGATCTTGGTCACCGGATTCCAGAATGGCTTGCCGGGCGGGCAGACGCATGACTTGGTCACCGGGTTCCACACTTTGCCGCCGAAGCAGGGAAGCTGGATGTCGAGCTTGATGCACTTCTTCAGGCCGGGATGCCAGAACGGCTTGTCCGGCGGACACACGCAGGCAAAGCCGTTCCACACCGCCCCACCGAGACAGAAGATCGGCGGCGGCAGCTTGACGCATTTCTTCAGCCCCGGGTTCCAGAACGGCTTGTCGAGCGGGCACACGCACTTTTTGACCACCGGATCCCAGACCTGACCGCCGAACAGGCAGATTTTCGGCAGATCGACGCAGACGCCGCCGAGCAGGAACTTGCCGGGCGGACAGATGGGTGGGGGCGGGACGTCCTTGATGCCGACCGTGGCACAGTCCTCGTCGTTGGCGGCGAGCAGGTCGCCAACCCCCCAGGCGCCGAACAAGGTCACGAGGAGGGCGTGATCGATGAAGCCGCCGGGCGGCAGGCCGACCGCATCGCGGAAGTCGGCGATCGCATCTTGCGTCTGCGCGGTGATCACCCCGTCGATGGCGCCGGGATCGAAACCGAGATCGGCGAGCGCCTCCTCGACGACCCGATTGCGTGCCACGAGGGTGGTCAATGGCCAATTGATCCTGGCACAGTTGTCTGCCTTCGCCTTGCCGGTCGGCAGCAGCTTGAGCGTAAGCTGCAGGACACGAAAATCGCCGGGGTCGAGCGTAACCACCGGGTGCGAGCACTTGAACGAGCCTATCCCGGCCACGCAGTTCCACGGCGGCGGCGCAAACCCGAAAAGGGTAGCAGCCGGAAGGATGGTGTCGGATATGACGATGGGTCCGCGATAGGAACCGGGACCGACATTGGTGATGACGATCGTGAACGGGCAGGGCTGTCCGACCTTGCAGTTTGCAAGACCGGCAAATTTCTCCACGGAGAGGTCGGGAGCCGGCGTTTCGGTCCCGGTCTGGCCCGGCGGCAGCTCCGGTTCGGGATAGTCCTCCGGGAAGTCGGGTTCCGGTTCGGGTTCCGGCGACGGTTCAGGCACGGGCGCAGGCACCGGCTGCGGATAATAGCCGCCCTGCTCGGGGCCAGGGCAGGCGATAAAAGCCTCGACGTCACCGACCTGGCCTGCTTTGTCGCCATCGCCGGTCACGTTGTCGTAATCAATGAAGTAGCTGGTCCACGGCGGCGTGTTGGCGGGCTGCACCAGGCTTACGGGAGAGCCCTGCAGGCCGTGGACGTCGGTTGGTCCACCTTCGGCGAGCCGCTCTCTATCCGTGTTGCTCTCGCGCAGGGCATCACCCGTGGCCCACAAGGTGCCGCGGCAGGAGTCGGGGTTGATGGCTCCCGACCACTCATGGCCATGGCCGAGGGTTATGCCGCCAGCAGAATTCTGAAAGGTCGCCGGAAAGCCGATGGAGTACTCCTGCGGCTCGGGAAGCCAGATCGACGGTGTTGCCGGGTCGTCCGGGCTTTCCTGGCGGAAACGGAGCACCCGCGATTTGCGAGGCGTGGCGAAGACCGAATAGTCGTAACGCGACTGCTGTTCGCCGCGCTGGGCCACGATCATGCTGCCCTTGTTGTCGAAAGCAATGCCGGTGACGGGATGGGGCTTGGAGCCAGGCGGCAGATCGACTTCAGGCTGGGCGTCGCCGGCGAAGGCTCCGTCATCGCCAACTCCCACTGACCATACCCGCGGTCCCTCGGCTGCCGAGTAGTAGAGCCGCCCCCGCTGATAGGCGAGAGCATGGATGCGCCGGCCGGCAGGCGTCAGCGCCCAGGTTTCCGGATCTTCGGTGTCGAACGAAGGCGAAGTGATGTTGACAGCCGTTCCGTCGTCCGTGACGGCGTCGAGGCCCGCGGCCGGCCGGCCGGTGCTGCCGTGGTCGAATACCTCGAGAACGTTGCCGGCGAGATCGATCCGGTAAACATTGCCGTCGTCGAGATCGGAGGCGAACAGCTGGCTGTGCGCGGCATCGTAGGCGAGACCGCCGATGCCGGAAGCGGTGTTACCCGGCAGGGTCGCAAACAGCGACACCGCTCCCGTGTCGCCATCGATCTTCCAGATCGCGCCGGGCCCGCCGCCTTCACCGAACTGCCCTTCCATCCACTGGGCGCTCGGACCGCCGGTGGTCATGCGGTCCGGGCCACCGGGGCCGAGGGCGGCTCGGACGAAACGAGGTAAAGGCCGAACGCGGACGTGGCGCCGACATAGATATTGGCAGGCTCGAGATTGTCGAAGGCGATGGCGAAGACCTGGCCGATTTCTCTCGCCATCCAGTCGCGAACCGGCGGCCGGCCGACGTCCAGCACCTGGCCACGCGGGGGGCCGCCGGCATCGGAGACGTCGAACAGCTTGAGGCTCGCGCCGTCGATATTGATGAAGGTCAGGTCTTCAACCGATTTACCCGGTGGCAGGGGCTCGCCCGGGATCGTTACTCCGGAAAAGCCGCTGACCGCGATGCGGCCCGGCTGCAGCAGGGCTGGGTCCTGGGCGATCGACAGCGAAGGAGCCAGAGGCGAGGAGCCAGGTCAACGCCAGCAGAATTGCGATAGCAGGTGAGCGGCGGCCAAACGGCTCAACGAGCGGTGCAGGCATCGCCATCGGGAATTCCCCTGCTCAAGACGTGCTTGAGCCGTCGTCTCGGAATCCATGAGTATTGAAGCGAAAACTTGCGGTCAAGGTGGGCACACGCCGTCTGAACCACCTGTGAACAACTATGTCAGCGGAAACGCTTCACAGAGTATGTTCATGCCTCACACATTTTGTCGGCACGTTTATGTTAGGCACATCGTCTGGTCATTGCGGCGGAAGCCGCAATCCCGCTTGGGGTGTTTCAGTAGGTGGAAAAGCTGCCAGCTGGATAGCGGCTTTCGCCGGTAAGACGAATATGGGCAGGTGATCTCAGTTCGCTGGCAAACGCTGTTGTGCTGTTACCGCCCCTTCCAGACCGGCTTGCGCTTCTCGGCGAAAGCGCGCGCGCCTTCCAGCTGGTCCTCGCTGGAATAGAGCCGGTCGACGGTCCTCAGCTTGCGTTTGGTCACCATCCGGAAGGCCTGGTGCACGGGAAGATGCATGGTGTCGCGCAACGTCTCCTTGATGGCGGCGAAAACCAGAGGAGGGCCGTCCGCCAGATGGTCGGCGAGTTCGCGGGCGCGTGCGAGAAGGTGCTGTGGCGGAACGATCTCGTTGATGATGCCCCAGTGTTTGGCTTCGGCAACGCCGAACCGGCGGCCGGTGAACAGCATCTCCACCGCCACGTGATAGGGGATGCGGCGCGGCAGCTTTATGGTCGCCGCGTCGGCGAGGGTGCCCGAATTGATCTCCGGCAAGGCGAAGGTCGCGTGCTCGGCGGCAATGATGATGTCGGCCGAAATCATGATCTCGAAGCCGCCGCCGAAAGCCAGACCGTTCACCGCCGCGATGACCGGCTTGTTGAGATCGGGAAGCTGCTGGAGGCCGCCGAAGCCGCCGACGCCATAGTCGGCATCGGGAGGCTCGCCCTCAGCCGCTGCCTTCAGATCCCAGCCCGGACAGAAGAACTTGTCGCCGGCGGCGGTGAGGATCGCGACCCGTAAGTTCGCTGTCGTCCCGGAACCCGGCGAAGACATCGCCCATGATGCGGCTCGTCGCGGCATCGATGGCGTTGGCCTTGGGCCGATCGATGGTGACTTCCAACACGGGTCCGCGGCGTTCGACAATGATGGGTCCGGCCATGAGGACTACTCCGATCGCATTCGTATCAGCACATCGACGGCAACCGCGCCGGCGCCCGGCGGCAGAACGAGCAGCGGGTTGACGTCGACCTCCTCGATCAATCCGCGCTGGGCCTCGGCAAACGCGGCAACGGATTCGATGGCCGCCAGGACCGCCGGAACGTCGCCCGACGTGCCGCGATAGCCTTCAACGAGGCGCCAGACCTTCAGCGACTTCAACGCCTGTTCGATCTCGGCGCGCGAGGTGGGCAGGAGCAGCGTCGCCGTGTCGCGAAGCAACTCGGCCAGAACGCCGCCAGCCCCGATCACCAGCGCCAGTCCGAATTGCGGATCGGATTTCAGGCCGATGATCAGTTCCGCGACGGCGCCCCGCACCATGCGCTCGACCAGCAGCACGGGCGCAAGCTTTGCCAGCCGCGCGGCAGCGCACTCTACTTCACGCGGCGGTTGCAAGGTCGAGCACCACACCCCCGGCTTCGGTCTTGTGGGCGATTGCGGGCGAGGAGACTTTGAGGGTCACCGGATAGCCGAGCCTGTCTGCGGCGGCCGCGGCGTCGCGGGCTTTGCAAAGAACTCCCTCGGGAACGGCAAGCCCGTGCGCCTTCAGCATCTGCTTGGCGTCGAATTCCGTGACCAGTATCTCGCCGCCGCCCCGGCGCGGCGTCGCCCTCCACTCCGGCACCTGCTCGCCGGAGGCCCAGTTCGCGCCGATGAACGCCGCGGCCTCAAACGAGGTGAGCGCATCATCGAGGCCGATCATCGGGCATATGCCGGCATCGGCATATGATCGCGGCAAGATCGCTTGGCATGCACTCCGGCAGCGAGGCGATGACCGCCGCTCGCGCTCCCGTGGCCCGGTGGGCGGCAATCATGGCGCGCGCGGTCACGAGCCAGGTGTCCGGCCGCATACCCGGTTTGGCAGGAATGTCCAGAATGAGCGCCGAGACATCGTAACCGCTCTCGAGCACCGCGGAGAAGGTGGCGATGAGCTTCTCCGGCTGGTTCCAGATGAAGGTGTGGTAGTCGAGCGGGTTGTCGATGGCGACATATTCATTGAGGGTGGCGGCAACCTTTGCCTTGGCAGCCGGCTGAAAGGGCGGAAACCGTAACTTTCTGCCGATCGCCAGGTCGGCAATCAGCGCGGCCTCGCCGCCCGAACAGCTCATCGAAACGATGCGGTTGTCGCTTAAGGGCCCGCCGTGGTGCAGGAACTTGAGGGCCTCGACGAAGGCGGTGATCGAATCCACCCGCGCGATGCCGTGACGCCGAAACATCGCATCGTAAAGAGTGTCCATGCCGGCCAGCGACGAGGTGTGGCTCAGTGCCACTCTGGCGCCCTGCTCGGAGCGGCCGGTCTTGAGCGCGATGACCGGCGTGCGGTTGGCGCGGGCGATCTCGGCAGCTCGCGCGAAGGCCTGCACATCGCGCAACCCTTCGATGTGGAGGCCGATGGCGGTGATGCGCCGGTCCGCAGCCAGAGCTGCAAGCATTCTGCGCCATGTCGACGTCGGCCTGATTGCCGATGGCGAAGACCGCTGCCAGCGGCAGGGCCCGGCGGGTCATGGTGAAGTTGACGGCGATGTTGCCGGACTGGGTGATGATGGCGACGCCGGTTTCGAGCGGCTCGACGCCGTGTTCGTCGGGCCACAGCGCCGCGCGCGCCATGCCATTGACGAAGCCGTAGCAATTGGGCCCGAGGAGCGGCATGCCGCCGGCAGCTTCGAGCAGCGCCTCCTGCAAGTGCACATCGCCGGTCTCGGCGAATCCGCTGGCATAGATGACGGCGCCGCCACAGCCGATGGCGCTGAGCTGCCGGACGATCTCGATGGTCGGTTCGCGCTTGACCGCAACGAAGGCTGCATCGGGAACGCCGTCCATTTCGCCGAGGCTCTTCACGCAGGCGATGCCGCCGAGCGCCTGGCGCCTGGGATTGACCGCCCATATCCGGCCGGCGAAGCCCAGATCGCGCGTACGTCCGATGGCGACTTCGCATTCGTCGCCGCCGATGAAGGCAATGGACTTTGGCGACAGCAGGCGGGCAAGATCAGCCGGCAAAATCAGCCCCCGAGCGGGCGCAGCAGGGCGCGCGAGATGATGTGGCGCTGGATCTCGCTCGTTCCCTCCCAGATGCGCTCGATGCGCGCATCGCGCCAGATGCGCTCGAGCGGCAGCTCTTCCATGACCCCCATGCCGCCGTGGATCTGGATTGCTTCGTCGGCGACCATGGCGAGCATTTCGGTGGCCTTCAGCTTGGCCATGGCCATATCGATGTCTTCCACCGTTCCCTGGTCGTATTTCCAGGCGGCTTCGAGGGTCAGAAGCCAGGCCGCCTTCAGCTCCATGGCCATGTCGGCGAGCTTGAACGACACGCCCTGGAATTTGCCGATCTGCTGGCCGAACTGGCTGCGGTCGACCGCCCATTGCCGGGCATGATCCAAGCGCGCGCTCGGCGCGGCCGATGCAGGTGGCGGCAACCTGCAGCCGGGTCGCTCCCAGCCACGAATTGGCGACCTCGAAGCCGTTGTGGACCTTGCCGAGCACCGCCGACCTCGGCACCCGGCAATCGGAGAATTCGAGGATGCTGTTCTTGTAGCCGCGATGCGAAACGTTGCGGTAGCCGTCGCGCACGACGAACCCCGGATGTCCCTTGTCGATGAGGAAGGCGGTGATGAGCTTCTTTCTGCCGCGCGCCGTCTCCTCCTCGCCCGAGGCGGCAAACAGGATCACGAAGTCGGCAACATCGGCATGGCTGATGAAGTGCTTGGTGCCGTTGATGATGAAATCATCGCCAGCCTCGACGGCGGTGCATTTCATGCTGCGCACGTCCGAACCCGCTCCCGGCTCGGTCATGGCGAGGCAGTCGGTCTTTTCTCCGCGCACCGCGGGCAGAGAGATACTTCTCGCGCTGCTCGCCCTCACAGGCCATGAGGATGTTGGAAGGGCGCGCCACGCAGTTCCAGTGCAGGGCATAGTTGGCCCGCCCGAGCTCACGCTCGTAGAGCACCCAGGTCACGGTATCGAGACCGGCAGCGCCCGTTTCGGCCGGCATGTTGGCGGCATAGAGGCCGGCCTCCAGCGCCTTGGCCTTGAGTTTCAGGCGCAGTTCCTCGGAGAGTTCGCCGGTGCGCTCGACTTCGTCCTCGTGGGGAAACAGTTCCTTCTCGACGAAATCGCGCGTCGTCTTGACGATCAGCTTCTGCTCGTCGGAAAGGGCGAAATCCACGTCTCAGGATCCCATGTGGTAGGTTTCGGTATGGCCGTCGAGGCCGATCGCCTGGCCGGTGATCATCCGGGCGGCGGGAGATGCGAGAAACAGGCACAGATCGGCAATCTCGCCCGGCTCGACGAAGCGCCGGATCGACTGGCCGGAGATCAGTTCCCTGGCCACCTCGTCATGAGCAACGCCGCGGCTCTCGGCTTCCGCGGCGATCACGCGGTCGATGCGCGCGCCGCGAACCGCTCCGGGGCAGATGCAGTTGCAGCGGACATTGTGCGGCCCGAGCTCGATGGCGAGCGATTTGGTGAAGCCGATGACGGCCCATTTCGCTGCCGCGTAGGGAGAGCGCCGGCCGAAGCCATACATGCCCGCCATGGACGAAATGTTGATGATGGAGCCGGAGCCCTCGGCCTTCATCACCGGCGCGGCCCGCCTGGCGCACAGGAAGTGCGAGTCGATGCCAACCTCGAGACATTCACGCCAGTCGGCATAGTCGATGTCATCGACCAGTGCCGTCGGACCCTTGATGCCGGCGTTGTTGACCAGAACATCAAGGCCCGCCAGATCGTCGAGCGCGTCGTCGAACCACGCTTCGATTTCGCCCTCATTGCGAACGTTCACGTGGGTCGCGGCGATTTCCGGATTCTCCTGCCGGAAGGTGCTCAGCGCCTCTTCATCGACGTCGCACACGTGCACCTTGGCCCCGTCGTCGGCGAATGCGCGGGCGATGCTGTGGCCGATCCCGGAAGCCGCCGCGGTGATCATGACGCGTTGCGGAGACATCTCTACCCCTTCAATCGAAGCCCGATGAACCTGTTCATTTCCGGGCACCTCGGCGTCGGCGGCCCGCACTCCGTGCGCGCTGTTCCTCACGCGCCAGGACGAGGCCGGCGCCGATCCTGTGGCGCTGGAAGAGGCGCATCATATCGACCAGCACGGCATCGCGCTTCGCCTCCAGCTCGGCGACCGAGCGGCCCGCCGCCTGCGCTTCGCAGCCTTCGACGAGTCGCGTCTCGAGGGCGGCGTTCCACTTCGGGAAGCGCAGATCGGTCCACGGCAACTCCAGCGTCGGATCGAACTGCCTGATGAAGTCGCGCATGCCTCCCGGGCCGCCGGCCAGATGGTAGGTCAGGAACGAGCCCATGAAGGCCCAGCGCATTCCGGCCGAATAGACGATTGCATCGTCGATATCGCCGGTCGTGCCGATGTCCTTGTCGAGGATATGAAGCGCCTCCCGCCACAGCGCTTCCTGCAGCCGGTCGCAGACGTAGCCTTCGATTTCCTTCCTGAGGCGCAACACGTGCATGCCGATCGATTCGAAATAAACGCCGGCGCGGTCCATGGCGTCCGGGGATGTCTTCTCCCCCGGCACCGTCTCGACCAGCGGCAGAAGGTAGACCGGGTTGAACGGATGGCCGATGAGCACGCGCTCGGGATGGCGGCGGCACTCGGATTGCAGGCGCGAAGGAAGAAAGCCGGACGAGGACGAGGCGATGACGACATCGGGCGGCGCCAGGGCATCGATATCGCGGAAAAGCCTGATCTTGAGATCCTCGCGCTCCGGAGCAGCCTCATGGATGAAGCCGGCCGCCGCAACCATTTCGGTAAGATCGGTGGTGAACCGCAGCCTGCCTTTCCTGCGGGGTTTCCCGACGAGCTTTACCATCGACGGCCAGGCGACATCGATTGCAGCCCTGAGCTTCGCTTCCGCTGCAGCCGCCACGTCATAGGCCACGACATCGACCCCGCGCACCATCAGGCGGGCGGCCCACCCGGCGCCGATCAGTCCCGTGCCCGCAATGCCAACGGCCGTCATGGCACTCATGTGCGCTGCTTGAGCTTCAGGAGGTCGCGTGCCTCGGCGGGCGAAGCGACCTTCGATCCGAGCAGTGTGATGATCTTCACTGCCTTATCCACCAGTTTGCCGTTCGTGGCAGGTACGCCCTTCTCGAGCCACAGGTTGTCTTCAAGCCCGACGCGCACGTGGCCGCCGAGAAGCACCGCCTGGGCTACCATCGGAAACTCCATGCGGCCAATGCCGAAGCCGGCCCAGATCGCGTTCGGCGGCAATTCGCCGACCTGATAGGCCATGGTCCGGGTGTTCACGGGCGCTCCCCAGGGAATGCCCAGGCAGAGCTGGAAGAGCGGCGGATCGCCGATGAGGCCTTCGGCGCAGAGCTGCCTGGCGAACCACAAGTTGCCGGAATCGAAGATCTCCATCTCCGGCTTCACGCCATAGGACTGGATGAGCTTTGCCTGGGTCCTGAGCTGGGCGGGCGTCTGGACGACGATGGTGTTGCCGTCGCCGAAATTGAGCGTGCCGCAGTCGAGGGTGCAGATTTCGGGGCGCAGCTCGGCCACATGCAGCAGGCGCTCGACCGGCCCGACAAGATCGGTGAGCGCGCCCCATTGCATGGGTCCGGCATCCTCGCCGACCTCGAGATCGCCGCCCATGCCGGCGGTCAGATTGATGATCACGTCGCTGTTCTTGGCGCGGATGCGCTCGACGACGTCGCGGTAGAGACGGACATCGCGGGCGCCCTTGCCGGTTTTGGGGTCGCGCACGTGGCAATGGACCACCGCAGCCCCGGCGGCGGCGGCCTCGAGTGCGGAATTGGCGATCTGCTGCGGGGTCACGGGGATGGCCGGATGCTTGCCGACCGTGTCGCCGGCGCCCGTCACCGCACAGGTGATGATCACGTTGGGGGTCATTCGTTCCCTCGCTGCTCGACCTCGGTCGCCGTGGCGAACCTTATGGGCCGGCGTGTTGGCGATTTGACCTTTTTCGCCGCGAGTTTGTCATTTATCGTCAACGGCCATGGAAACTCGCCGAGTGGCATTCGTGCTCTTCCCCCGTTTCTCGATGATCGCACTCTACGGAGCCCTCGAGCCGCTGCGGGTCGCCAACCGTTTTGCCGGGCCGGCTTTTTCCTGGAGCTTTCTGTCTCCGGATGGGCGGCCGGTGGCGGCATCGAACGATATCCCTGTTTCGGTTTCGGGCTCGCTGCGGGACATCGGCACGCCGCATCTGGCGCTTTTCTGCGCGAGCTACGAGCATGAAGGGGCGCTTACCCGGAAAGCATGTGCGGCGGTCAGAAAGCTCGAGCGCCATCGGACCGTCCTGGGTGGCATCGATACCGGGACGTTTGTGCTCGCGGAAGCCGGCGCCCTCGACGGCTATCGCGCCACCTGCCACTGGGAGAGCCTGCCGGGCTTCCGCGAGCGCTATCCGAGGGTACATGCGACGCGCGGGCTGTTCGAAAGCGATCGCGGACGGCTTACATGCGCAGGCGGTGCGGCGGCCATCGACATGATGCTCCACTATATCGAGATCCTCCACGGCCGCGCACTTGCGGTACAGGTTGCCGACCAGCTGGTTCACTTCCGGACCACAGGAGGGCCGGTCGAGGCGCGCCTGCCGGCCGAGACCCGCTACCAGACGCAGGAGTCCCGGATCGTCGCCATTCTCAAGGTGATGGAGGAAAACCTCGAAGAGCCGCTGTCGAGCGCCGAGCTCGCGGCTTGTGCCGGCCTGTCGCAACGGCAGATGGAGAGGCTTTTCAGGCGCGAGCTGAAGACGACGGCGCGCGACC
Organism: uncultured Alphaproteobacteria bacterium; assembly: GCA_963780765.1. GTDB lineage: Bacteria > Pseudomonadota > Alphaproteobacteria > Rhizobiales > Aestuariivirgaceae > CAWHQZ01. The sequence continues at coordinate 321,080 of CAWADI010000035.1, forward strand.
TCTATCAGCGCTTGCGCCTGGAGCGCGCCGGACGGCTGCTCGAATACGGCAGCATGAGGGTGCGCGAGGTCGCGGTGGCTTGTGGCTATTCCTCGCTGGCGCAGTTCTCGCGGTCCTTCAAGCGACACCACGGCAAAGCGCCATCGCGGTTGCTGGGTCGTGCACCGATTTCAGATCGGACGGCGGTATGAACAAGACGGTTTGTCGTGCACACTACTCGCCGCTCACATGAACAGCCGACTTTGAAAAGCAGCCGTCTAGCTAGTGAATTGACCCAAGGCACCTTTGTTCGCAAGATAGAGCGATGGTGAGGTTGACCTCGGCCGAAATGGGGAAAGTCACCTCGCGGCATCTGCACGGACGAGAATCGCCCGCGCCGATGCCCAACGACTGAAACGAGGGAGAGTCAAGGCATGCGAATTCCGATCCTGCTCCGAGGCGCTTTGGTCGCGGTGATCACCCTGTTTGGTGTCGGTCTCCAGAGCGCGAAGGCCGATAGCGGCAGCATTACGCTTACGATCTACAAGGGCGGCTGGATCATCGGCGGCTCAGGCGGCCGCGGCACACTCACCTTCCGCGGCCGCAGTTATCGGCTTGGGGTCGGCGGCATGGACTACGGCCTGCTGTTCGGCGGTTCGAAGACGGTGCTGCACGGTCGGGTGCGCAACATCCATCGCGCGTCAGACGTTGCCGGCGTCTACGGCGCGGCCGGCGCGGGGCTTGCGCTCGGCCGCGGTGTCCGCGCGATCGTGCTCACCAACCAGAATGGCGCCATTCTGGAGCTCTCGGGCCGGCAGGTCGGGCTGATGGCGAACGCCGATCTGAGCGGGTTAGCGATCACGATGAAATAGTTGGGCGCGGGCTGAGCCGATCGGGCCTGCGGCCAGCAGGAGTGTTAGATCTACCGAATGCGAAGTGACGAGCGGCGGCAATTACTTCCGGTTCCAGATGGAAATGCTCACTTGCCCAGATGGAACTACACCGGCCTGTCTTGGTTTCATGTGCGTTTGTGGAGCGGGCGCGTATCGTTCTGGTCCGCTTGAGGTGAAGGAGCTATTGCGGGTGCCGTATACGTCACAGCAACCTAAGCGAGAGCCGGTCCCATGAGTTGGCGCAATTTCTGGTGTCGGCATCGACAAGAAGCAACGAATGGAATAGCGAAACTCATTCGCAAACTATATGACGGGCAGTTTTATTGGCGATAGCATCATGTGCAAAATTGCAGGTCGTCGTCAAAGCAAATGATCAACATGAGTACGGTTCCGCAACGCATCCTGACACTGCTTGGAGTACTCTTGGGATTTCTGCAAATTACGACTGCTCACGCTAAGAGCCTGTGGGAGCACGACGGTTCAATATTCTACCTTGAAGCGAGCGGGCAGGTTCGGAAGTTTTTCTATCAAGTTCCACAACCCCACCTAGGCGTCGCACAAGGAACCCTTCTGTTCGAAGGACGCAGGGAGAGTGGCCACTATTCGGGCACGGCCTATAAGTTTTCAAAGGCATGCGGCCCGATCGGCTATCAGGTCAGCGGTCCTGTCACTGACAGTCAGCTGCGTGTTACCTTACGTGGCAAAGCCCCGCAGAGAAATTCAAGCTGTGAAATCGTGGATTACAGCAATGATGTGCTGGTGTTCAGTTTTCTCGAGAACGCATCCGATGCAGCAGATCCTCTGACAACTGCCGAAAAGACCGCCGGAATGCATTTCAACGGAGATCCAGTAGCGACGGGGATGATTTGCATTCGCGAGGCGGATGCGCCGAAGGCTATAAAGCTGCTGCGAAAGGCTGGAGGAAAGGCAAGTCGGCTGGCTGATCAGGATTTCAACTGCCGTGATTTAAATTATCCAGCCGCACTGGGGGTGCCTGATGGATTGGAGTGGTGGACCGCCGAAACCTTACAGGCCGGAGACCTTTCCTTCACGTATGGCACTACTGCTCCGGCAGGAAGCCAACTTTTCCGCTTTACACTCAAACCAGAAGATTTGTTTTCTACGCCTCTGACCGCGCAGAGTTTGAAGAGGTCAAAGAAGGATATTGAATGCAAAATTCGAACGAGGCTGAGAGAGTATTTTGATACCGTCAACGTCGGGCTCTGCACCGGCGTGAGGTTCTCTGATGGGTTCTGTTGGACAGTAACGGTCTCAGATCACACTCAAAGGTCAAAAGCATTCATTCACCTTAAGCCAAACAACCTCAGTTCGGGCAATTTCTGGTTCCGTGCCACGATGGGAATCTGGATGGGCTACTATCCTCATCGATTCACGGATAGCAGCAAGGTGGGACCACAAGTATACGTGCATACCAGCGTTTACTCATCAGACTTCGCGCAGTTGCCCCCGGAAAGCTCGCCAGAACCCGAACAGTACCATCACATCACTCACTATTACCCTCGGGTTTCGGTCGATGCTCTTGATAAGACGCTGACGGAACGGGCAGCGGAGATCTTGTTTGCACCGACGCTAGTTTGCCAGCCTGTCTCATGAAAAGGGGTGCAGCCGGCCACCTGAGGCGTGGGCATCGATCGCAGGCCCGAGTGGCGTCGGCAATTGCATTGGGTCTGCCCCCGCGACGCGCGCACCAACGTCGCCGGCAACCAGCCTTCACCTATCATCAGGCGCGCTCTCTTCACCTGGCGTCTCCGGCCAGCTCCGCTTCGCAGTAACGTCGTCGCCGGAGATTTAGCCACCGGCCCGTGACTTATTTGCGCGAGGTGTGTCCCTGTAAGTTCAGTCGCCCGCCTGCCATTCCCTGATCGCCTCCTGCGGCGCAATCAGCATGATGATGTTGAGAGTGAGATTGTCGCGGATCATATAGGCGGTGAACGCTTCAAGGGCGAGCGCGACGGCGATCGTGGCCGACACCGGCAAGCGCGATGCGGCGAGGAACCCGGCGACCATGGCGAGTATGTCGCCAATGGAGTTCACTACGCTGTCGCCGTAGTAATCGAGCGAGATCGTCGCCTCGCGATACCGGTTGATGATGAAGTCGGTGTTCTCGAACACTTCCCAGCTCGCCTCGACAGCGGTGGCGAGCATGAGCCTCGCGCCCAGCGACCAATTGCCGGCGATCAACCAGGCCAGACCGTAGAAGATGAAGCCATGGATGACATGGGAGAAGGTGTACCAATCGGTGAGGTGCTGGGAGTTTTCCGAACTCTGAACAACGCCGTGCCAGAGCTTGACGTAACCGCATTCACAAATGGGTGAACGGCCCATGGCCAGCAGGGCGAGCGCGGCAATGCCGATGATGGCGGCAACGGCAAGCGCGCAAAGGACGCGCTTTGCCGGGGGACGGCTATGCAATTCTTGGGCACTTCGCCTTGCATCAGAGGACATTGCCGCGTTTCTGGCGTTCTCTTGGTTCCTTGGCGTTCGTGTCCGCACGCGGCAGGAATATCCGGAATACGGTCCCGCCACGCTCCCCGGGGTCGCCGTCAGCTGGCCGCCATGCGCCTCGATGATCGATTTGCAGATCGACAGTCCCATCCCCATGCCACCGGGTTTCGTCGTGAAGAATGGCTGGAAGATGTTGTCGGCCACCTTCGGATCGATGCCAGGGCCGGTATCCGCAATCGTCATCAGCACGGTGGCGGCCGGATCGATCTCGGTTCTCAAACGCAGCTCGCGAGCCCGGTCGGCAGACGAGCTCATGGCTTCAATCGCATTCATGATCAAGTTCAGAACGACCTGCTGCAACTGGACCGGGTCGGCCCGCACCAACGGCGCCGGGTTCCTGGCAAAGTTCGTTTCGAGCGCAATATTGCTCGAACGTATCTTGTGTACCGTGGAGGGTGAGGACCTGTTGAATGATTTCATTGAGGTCGACCTGCACCCGCGGCGTGGTCTCGTGTTTGAACATCGCGCGGATATTACTTGATTACTTCATCCGCGCGATGACCCTCGCTGACGATCCTCTGCAGGCCGAGCCGGACTTCGTCGAGATCGGGGACCTTTTTCTTCAGCCAATTCAGACCCGCGCCGCCGTGCGAAACAATCGCCGCCAAAGGCTGCCTGATCTCATGGGCAATCGAAGCCGTGAGTTCGCCGGCGGTGGCCATCCGATTCATATGAGCCAGCTCGGATTCCAGCTTGCCGGCGCTCGCTTCGGCACGGCGGCGGCGGCGATTTTCGTACAACAGCACGCCGATGAGCGCGGCTTGCAGGAGCAGTGCCGTCCCGATCAGGATAATTTGCCAACTGGTATTGGTCCCACACCGTCGGCTCGCGAAACCGCACCTCGCTCTCGGCGGGCAGCAGCGACTCGGGGATTCCCCAGCGCCGCAACTGGCGCCAGTCGAACAGCACTGTGCTGGTTTCAGGGGCCAGGACCGGCAACTCGGAGGGCTTTGCGCCCGCCAGAATTCGCGATGCCAGTCTTGCTGCCTCTTTACCTTGCAAAGCCAAGCTGTACAGGCTGCCCCCCACGATCCCACGGCCCAGGTACTGATCGAGGAAACCGTAAACCGGCGCATTGGCCGCTGCAGAAACACGTTCCGCCACTTGGTGGGTAACGAAAGCCTCTCCAGCGCCGTCTCTGAAAAGCGTCGTGTAGAGCACGATGGTGCGCGGTGGAAGTTGCGCAAGCCGGGTTAGCAGCTCGCTCAGAGGCAGCGTTGTCAGGTATGTAAAGGCGAGACGATCCTCATAGGAACGGAATTCCTCTCTCGCTTGTGCCAGGAGGCCAGTGTCAAACTTCGACGTGCCCGCAACCACCACAATCCGTTCCGTGTCGGGATGCAGGCGGAGCGCAAGCTCAAGGGTCGGCGAGAATTCACGTTTCAGAAGAACACCGGTCACATTGGATGGCAGCGAGCGGGCGCCCAGCTCTCTTTTATCGATCCCGCAGAACACGATTGCCGCTCCGGGAAAGACCATTTGTCCGTGGTTCAGCAAGAAGTCCAGTGGGGGACCCAGGACGGCAATGGCCACGTCAATCTTCTTGCTAGCGTATTTGGCGCGAAGGTAGTCACGGAAGAGCGCTATGTGGGCCGCCGAGCCGAAGCGGGAGAAATCCATGCCCTCGCTATAGATCTGCACGGCTTCCGATGACTCCGAGGTCAGCGTGCTGACAATGCTGGCATCCATGGCGGCCAGGCCAGGCAAGGCAGTGCGTTCGTCATAGAGCACGACGACGTGCCGGGTCGCGGAACTCGCCGGCAACGCACTGGCGAGCCAAACGATCAGAGCCGAACACACGATCCCCAGAATGCGCATTGTCTCATAGACTCGTACGTCATGTTTGTGTCGCGCATGATGGCGGAACACCACCCGGAAGGTCTACTCGTATCATCTCGATCTCGATCGGGTTTCAGAGCGGGATTTCCGCGACGGCCCAGGGGCGGGCTCCGAACGTACAGGCGCAAGCCAACAGGCCAGCGTAACAATCTACATCGCAAGGCGCTCGTCGGTATTCGGCACCGGACACTCCCGTGTCCGCGCCCAACACTGCCAGTGACGTGAAAATGACATCAAGTCCGCGTAGCCCGCGAGGCCCGCCAACAGGGAGTTGCGCCCGTGACCGAAAAGATCGCTTTCTACCACAACCCGCAAAGCCGCGCCGCCATCGTGCACTGGATGCTCGAGGAGGTTGACGCCGACTACAAGATCCACCCCATCGATCTCCAGAAGGGCGAGCACAAGTCTCCGGCCTTCCTGGCAATCAATCCGATGGGCAAAATTCCGACGATCGTGGTCGGCGACACGGTCATCACCGAGACTCCGGCCATCATCGCCTGGCTTGCGGATACTCATCCCGCCGCGGCGTTGGCGCCGCCGCCGAACTCCAACCAGCGAGGTACCTATTACCGCTGGCTGTTTTTCGGCGGCAGCTGCATCGAACCGGCGATGACCGACGAGATGTTCAAGCGTCCGGCGCCGGAACGGAAGAGCGCGGTCGGCTGGGGAAGCTACAACGACGTGATCGACACGATTGAAAAGGCGCTCCAGCCCGGGCCCTATCTGCTCGGCGCCAAGTTCTCGGCCGCGGACGTATACATCGGAGCGGAACTGATGTGGGGCGGCATGTTCGGCGCGCCGCGGCTAAAGGAAAGCCCGTCGATCAGCGCCTATGTCGGGCGCTGCACCAGGCGGCCCGCATATCTGCGTACGCAGAAGGAGACCGTGAGCGCCTGAGCCGTCGGCGCCGAGCCGGCTACGCTTCGCCGCCCTCGCTTTCCACCAGCACGCAGCCGACGATCTTCCAGGAGCCGTCCGGCTGCTTCTCGAAGGTATAAAGGGCGATCCAGGCCTTGCCGTTGGCGTCGATGATGGTGACGCGCTGGGTCGGCCTCCCGAGGCTCTCGGAAGTGATGTCGCCGAAGGTGAAGTTCTGCGGCCGGTACACCGGCTGGTAGCCCTTGCGCACCATGTCCATGAAAACCTCGGCGGTCGGGAACAGCTGCTTGATCTTGCGGCGAGGCGTAGCTGTAGGCGGCGGCGCCGTCATCGGCGCGGAACGCTTCGATCTGGGCGGCGATAATGCGCTGAAACTCGCGGGCCTCACCCTCGCTCACCGGCTGCGCCGAGGACGGCAGCGCCGACAGGCACAGCACCGCGATTGCCCACATCAGCACGCCAACGAAAAAGCGCATCGGTTGCCTCCATGGAAGCGAACTGCCGCCAACTGTACACACCTGGACGGCAATAGTAGGCTCGACCAAAGAACATACCAATATACGCGACAAGCCGGCCGTCGGTTTCGCGAGAGGGCAAAGATGTTGCAGCGGGCGAATGCCGACCTCGACCAGTCCCTTGCCGAGGCGCGCGACCAGTTTGCGCAACGCCGGCCGAAGTCGAAGCTGGCGGCGGCACAGGCCGAAGCGGTCATGCCCGGCGGCAACACGCGGACCATCCTCTATCATTTGCCATTTCCGCTGCGCGCGGCGTCGGGCGAAGGCGCGATGATCACCGATGCCGACGGGCATGCCTATGTCGACCTCAATGGCGAATACACCGCCGGTGTCTACGGGCATTCCCATCCGGTCATAAAGGACGCGGTCCGGCAGGCGCTCGAGGGCGGCTTCAACCTGGCTGCCCACAACCACCTGGAAATCCGGCTGGCGCAGCTCGTCTGCGAGCGCTTTCCCGCAATCGAGCGGGTCCGCTTCACGAATTCAGGAACGGAAGCCAACCTCATGGCGATCGTCACCGCCAGGATCTTTACCGGGCGCACGAAGGTGATGGTGTTTCGCCATGCCTACCATGGCGGTCTCTTGCATTTCGGCGGCGGCGGCCTGCCCACCAACGTGCCGTTTCCCTTCGTGGTTGCGCCATACAACGATATCGCCGGCACGCGCTCGCTGATCCGCGAGCATGCTCGGCGATCTCGCCTGCATCCTCGTCGAGCCGATGATCGGCGGCGGCGGGTGCGTCGTCGCGGAGCTGCCGTTTCTGCGGATGCTGCGGGAGGAGACGAGAAGCAGCGGCGCGTTGCTCATTTTCGACGAGGTGATGACGTCGCGGTTCAAGAACGGCGGCGCCCAGGGGCTATTCGGCATTGCTCCCGACCTGACCTCGCTCGGCAAATACATCTGCGGCGGCATGACCGCCGGGGCTTTCGGCGGGCGCGCCGACATCATGGCGATCTATGATCCGCGCCGCCCGGAGTTCCATGCAGCACGCCGGCACCTTCAACAACAACGTGGTCAGCATGGCGGCGGGCGCGGCCGGGTTATCGCAGGTGTTCACCGAGGAAGCGGCGGCAAGTCTGCACGACCTGGGCGACCGGCTGCGGGCCGACCTGAATGCGCTGTTCGAGCGCGAAGGCGCAAAGTTCACGGTCACCGGCCTCGGCTCGATCATGATGATCCATCCCGTCCGCACCCCCGCTGCTTCTCTCGACGAGATGTACGGCGAGGATACGAGGCCGAAGCAGCTGCTGTACTTCGACCTTCTGGAGCACGGCTTCTATATCGGAGCGCGCTGCTTCCTGTCGCTTAGCCTCGCCGTCGATGAGCGCATGCTGGCGCGCTTCATCGACGCGGTGCACACCATCCTCGGTGCGCGCCGATCCCTGTTCTGTGCCTGAAGGCTGGCAGGCAGCTGGACTTCCGGCGCTACTTGACCATCGTGCACAAGTTATTCAATGTCCTGATCGGCGAGAAACAACAAGGTCCCATCTCGCGATCGTTTCGCATCGCGGGCTTCAGGCCAGAACGCCGTCCGGTGAGTAGGCAAAGCCAATGTCAAGCGGCGCCGGGACCTTGCGAGAGGAGGAACCGATGCCGTCCGTAACAATGAAAGTGAATGGACGAGCAGTGCGCGGCGATGTCGAAGGCCGAACGCTGCTCGTTGAGTTCCTGCGCGAGCATCTGGGACTGACCGGCACGCATGTGGGTTGCGATACCAGCCAGTGCGGCGCCTGCGTCGTGCATGTCGACGGCAAGGCCATCAAGTCGTGCACGGCCCTGGCCGTCAGCTGCCAGGGCGCCAGCGTCACCACCATCGAAGGGCTTGCCGCCAACGGCAAGCTGCATCCCATGCAGGAAGCCTTCCACGAGCACCACGGACTGCAGTGCGGATTTTGCACGCCCGGCATGATCATGGCGGCAGTCGATATGGTAAGCCGCCACGGCAAGAACCTCGACGAAGCCACGGTCCGCCGCGAGCTCGAAGGCAACATCTGCCGGTGCACCGGCTACCACAACATCGTGACCGCCATCCAGGCCGGCGCGGAAAAGATGTAGTCGAAGTCAGCTGCGAACACACGCCAGGGAGAGACAGGCTCAATGAGCGACACTGGAATCGGCGCCCGCGTAAAGCGCAAGGAAGATCACAGGTTCATCACCGGCAAGGGCCGCTATACCGACGATATCAACCTCAAGCATGAGGCCCACGCGTATTTCGTGCGCTCGCCCGCATGCCCATGCCACCATCGACTCGATCAACGCCGCAAAGGCCAGGAAACAGCCGGGCGTCATTGCCGTGCTGACCGGCGAGGACGTTGCCGCCGACAAGATCGGCGGGCTCATCTGCGGCTGGATGATCCATTCCAAGGACGGCTCACCGATGAAGGCCGGTCCGCATCCGATCCTCTGCCAGGGCAAGGCGCGCTACGTCGGCGATCACGTCGCGGTGGTGATTGCCGAGACGAAAGCCCAGGCCAAGGCGGCGGCGGAAATGGTGCAGGTCGGCTACGATGAGCTGCCGGCGGTCGTCGATTGTGCCGAGGCGCAGAAGAAGGGCGAGGCGCTCGGTTCACGACGCGGCGCCCAACAACACGGTTTACGAATGGTCGATCGGCGACAAGGCTGCCACCGAAGCTGCTTTCGCGTCGGCCGCCCATGTCACGAAGCTCGACCTCGTCAACAACCGGCTCATTCCCAACGCCATGGAGCCGCGGGCCGCCATCGGCTCCTACGACGCGGGCTCCGATCACTTCACGCTCTATACCACCAGCCAGAACCCGCATGTGGCGCGGCTGGTCATCTCGGCCTTCCTGGGCGTTGCTCCCGAGCACAAGTTGCGGGTGATCGCGCCCGATGTCGGCGGCGGATTCGGCTCCAAGATATTCATCTATGCCGAGGAGGTCGTCTGCCTGTGGGCCTCCAAGCGCATCGGTGGCCGGCCGGTCAAGTGGACGGCGGAGCGCACCGAGAGCTTCCAGGCCGACGCCCACGGCCGCGATCATGTGACCCGCGGCGAGCTGGCGCTCGACAGCCAGGGCAAGATCACCGGTCTCAGGGTCCACACCATTGCAAACATGGGCGCCTATCTCTCGACCTTCTCCAGCGCCGTGCCGACCTACCTCTACGCCACGCTGCTTTCCGGCCAGTACAACATCCCTGCGATCTACGCCGAGGTCGATGCCGTCTATACCAACACCGCGCCGGTCGATGCCTATCGCGGCGCCGGGCGCCCGGAAGCCACCTACGTCGTCGAGCGGCTGGTCGAGACCGCGGCGCGCGAGATGAAGATCGATCCCGCCGAGTTTCGCCGGCGCAATTTCATCACCAGTTTCCCGCATCAGACGCCGGTCATCATGACATATGACGCGGGCGACTATCACGCGTCGCTCGACAAGGCGCTGCCGACTCGCCGACTACGACAACTTTGCCGCCCGCAAGGCCAGGTCGGCCCAAAACGGCAAGCTGCGCGGCATCGGCTTCTCGACCTACATCGAAGCCTGCGGCATCGCGCCGTCGGCGGCGATCGGTTCGCTGGGAGCCGGCGTCGGGCTTGTGGGAATCGGCGGAAGTGCGCGTCAATCCGGTAGGCACGGTCGAGGTTCTGACCGGATCCCACAGCCACGGGCAGGGCCACGAGACGACCTTCGCGCAGCTGGTGTCGGATCGTCTGGGCGTCGACATCAACAGCGTGTCGATCGTCCACGGCGACACCGACAAGGTGCAGTTCGGCATGGGCACCTACGGCTCGCGCTCGGGTGCCGTCGGCATGACGGCCATCGCCAAGGCGCTCGACAAGATCGAGAACAAGGGCAAGAAGGTGGCGGCCGCCGTGATGGAGGCCGCCGAAGGCGACGTCGAGTTCAAGAACGGCACCTTCACGGTCAAGGGAACCGACAAGAAAATGGCGTTCGGCGAGGTGGCGCTGGCCGCCTACGTGGCGCACAAATTTCCGACCTCGGAAATCGAGCCGGGCCTGAAGGAAGGATCGTTCCACGACCCGTCGAACTTCACCTTCCCGGCCGGCTGCCACATCTGCGAGGTGGAGATCGACAGCGAAACCGGCAACACCGAGGTCGCAAGCTGGGTGGCGGTCGACGATTTCGGCACGGTGATCAACCCGATGATCGTCGAAGGCCAGGTCCACGGCGGCATCGCGCAGGGGATCGGGCAGGCGCTGATGGAGGCGTGTGTCTATGACCCGAAGACCGGCCAGCTGCTGACCGGCTCATACATGGACTACTGCATGCCGCGCGCCGACAACCTGCCGTCGTTCAAGCTCGGGTTCACGGAGACGAAATGCCCGTCGAACCCGATCGGGCTCAAGGGCTGCGGCGAGGCCGGTGCGATCGCCGCGCCGGCGGCGCTCATGAATGCCGTCACCAATGCGCTCGGCATCAGGGATATGCCGATGCCGGCCACACCCTACAATGTGTGGAAGGCAATGTCGGGCATGAAACGCGCGGCCGAATAGCGGCGGGAGGAGAGAGATTCAATGAAAGACTTCAACTACCATCGGCCCGCCACGCCGGCGGCGGCGGTGAAGCTGATCAAGAAGACGAGAAGCGGCAAGTTTCTGGCGGGCGGCATGACGCTTGCTCCCGACCATGAAACAGGGCCTGGCCGGACCCTCGGACATCGTTGATCTGGCGGGGATCAAGAACTCAGGCGTGAGCGGCGAGTGCGGCCAAGGTCACCGTGAAGGCCGGCACCGCCCATGCCGATGTCGCCGCGAACGCGGCAGTCAAGAAAGCCATTCCCGCACTTGCGACGCTCGCCCGGGGCATTGGCGATCCGCATGTCCGCCACCGCGGCACGATCGGCGGCTCGATCGCCAACAACGATCCGGCGGCCGACTATCCGGCAGCATTGGTCGGACTCGGCGCGACGGTCATCACCAATGCGCGCAAGATACCGGCGGAGAAGTTCTTCACCGGCATGTTCGCCACCGCGCTCAAGCGCGACGAAATCGTGTCGGCGGTCGAGTTCCCGGTGCCGAAGCGGGCAGGCTATGCCAAGTTTCCCAATCCGGCCTCGCTCTACGCGATGGTGGGAGTGTTCGTGGCCCAGGACAAGTGCCGGCAAGGTGCGGGTGGCGGTCACCGGGGCCGGACCAAGGTGTTCCGGGTGCCGGAAATGGAGCGGGCGCTGCGAGAGCAACTTCTCGGCCGATGCATTGAACGGCATCACCGTCGGGGCAAAGGGCCTCAACAGCGACATGCACGCCTCGGCCGAATACCGCGCCCATCTGGTCAATGTCATGGCTCGCCGGGCGGTGGCGGCGGCCGCGAACTAGACCGCATACTGACAAATCTGGCTTGCTGGCCAGGGCTTGCTCAAGGTCCGCTCTTCCGGCGATCGTTGCAGGCATCCCTGCCGGCGCAGTTGTGCCACCGACCCTGACCTGTTCCTCATCGCCTCACCTTTGCCCAAGTCGCATGAATGATCATCTGGCCTTTTTTGCTAGCCGAGGCCAACTGTGCGACTTGGGAAGCAAATACGACGCCTCGCATGCTGGCTCGCTGCCGTTCTGGCCTGGGCTGACTCTGCTCATGCTGAAGCCGAGGTCGATCTGGAGCTTGTCCTTGCGGTAGACGTTTCCCGCTCGATGGATGTCGATGAGCAACGTCTCCAGCGTGATGGCTACGTCGCTGCTTTTCGCCATCCGGACGTGGTGGAGGCGATCTTTCTGGCCCGCTCGGGCGCATCGCGGTTACCTATGTCGAGTGGGCGGGGCCAGAGAAGCAGTTGACTGTCCTGCCCTGGACGTTGATCGACAGCGACGGGGCAGCGCGGGCCCTGGCTGGCCGCTTGGCAGCGGCGCCGATGGGCCGCTACAGCGGCACTTCGATTTCTGGCGGACTGGTTTTCGCCGCTGCCGCTTTTGCCAACAACGGATATGCGGGCATCAGGCAGGTTATCGATGTTTCGGGCGACGGCCCGCAACAACAGGGGACTACCGGTTCATCCCATCAGCGCCGGCATCGCCGGTTCGGGAATCACGATCAATGGCCTGCCGTTGATCGTGAAAGTGCCATCGGGGCCGTATTCCATCGACAACCTCGATATCTACTATGAGGACTGTGTTATCGGTGGCCCCGGCGCTTTTCTCATCGCTGTGCACGACATGTCACACCTCGCTCTCGCCATCAGGCGCAAGCTGATGCTGGAAATCGCCGGATGGCAGCCGCAGCCGATCCCGGTAAGCGAAACCACCCGCCAGGCACGTATCGATTGTCTGATCGGTGAACGGCTCATGGAACGTTGGCTGGAGAACGTAAATCCGGCCGGCTATCATCCACGAATATCGGTCGGACCCGGGTGCGACCGAGCGCAACAACGCCCTTGTAATTCGGCGACAAAGGCGGCCCGCAGGTGTAATAGCCTGCGGGCTTTCGCGTTTTTGCGGAAGGATTCACATGGATCAAGTTCCGGCTTCCGCCAACCTGCCGCAGTCGATCGACGAAACGCTGGAGCTGTTGAAGTCGGCGAACTATGTGGCCGGCCGCGATCTCGGCACGGTGGTCTTTCTGGCGCTGCGCATGAGCCGGCCCCTGTTCCTCGAAGGCGAGGCCGGCGTCGGCAAGACCGAAGTGGCCAAGGTGCTCGCCGGCGCGCTGGCGCGTCCGCTCATCCGCCTGCAATGTTACGAAGGGCTCGACGTCAGCTCGGCGGTTTACGAGTGGAACTATGCCGCCCAGATGATCGACATCAGGCTTGCGGAGGCGGCCGGCGTCAAGGATCGCGCGGCGATCGAAAAGGGAGTGTTCTGCGGAGCGCTTTCTGATCAAGCGACCGCTGCTTCAGGCGCTGGAGGGTGCGCCCGGATCGGCGCCCGTTCTGCTGATCGACGAGCTTGACCGCACCGATGAGGCATTCGAGGCGTTTCTTCTGGAGGTGCTGTCGGACTTCCAGGTCACGATCCCGGAACTGGGAACGGTCGCGGCCAGAGAGCCGCCGATCGTGGTCATCACTTCCAATCGCACGCGCGAAGTGCACGACGCCCTCAAGCGGCGCTGCCTCTATCATTGGGTCGGCTATCCGGATGCCGAACGCGAGCGGGCGATCATCCGGGCGCGCCGGCCGGGGGCAGGGGAAGCGCTCGCCCGCGAAGTGGTGCAGTTCGTCCAGGAGCTGCGCCAGGCGCGATCTGTTCAAGGCGCCCGGAGTGGCCGAAACGCTCGACTGGATTTCGGCGCTGCATGAGCTCGATTGCGTCTCGCTCGACCCGCAGGTGGTCAACGATACCCTGGGCGTGCTGCTCAAGTATCAGGATGACATCGTGAGGATCGAAGGCTCGGAGGCCAAGCGGCTGCTCGACCAGATCAAGTCGGAGATACGCATCCAGGCACACGCACGCAGCGCATGAGCAACGGCTCCTGCCAGACCGTTCGCTTCCGGGCGGCAAACTTCGCCGACAACATCATGCATTTCGCCCGGGTGCTGCGCCGGGCCGGCCTGCCGGTCGGGATCGGGCCAAATTCTCGATGCGCTGGATGCGGTCGGATGCGGCACTCTCGCTGCGCGCGATGACTTCTATTGGGCGCTTGCAACGCCGTGTTCGTGAAACGGCGCGAGCACCAGGCGCCTCTACGATCAGGCCTTTCACATCTTCTGGCGCAAGCCCAAGATGATCGAGCAGCTGATGCAGCTGCTTTTCCAGCAGATCGCCGGCTCCGGCGAGGGAGAAAGCCAGGGAGGCCGGCTATCGCCGCCTGGCGCAAGCGCTGTTCGATGACGGCCACGCCGATCAGCCGGCGCGAAGTTCCGCCGGGCGAGATCGAGCTCGACGCGAGCCTGACGTTCTCAGGCGAGGAAGTGCTGCGCCGCAAGGACTTCGAGCAGATGACGGCCGCCGAACAGGCGCAGGCCAAGCGCGCGATCGCGGCCCTTCGCTTCATCCGCATGGAGGTCCCGACGCGCCGCTTCCGGCCCGGCAGCGCACAGCCCGCGCATCGACTTTCGCCGCACGATGCGGGCGTCCCTGCGCAGCGGCGGCCTCATTCATCTGAGCTTTCGAACGCCGCAAGCGGCGCGAGCCACCGCTTGTCGTGCTGTGTGACATCTCGGGCTCGATGTCGAACTACTCGCGCATGTTCCTGCATTTCCTGCATGCGCTCACGAACGACCGCTCGCGCGTGCACGTATTCGTGTTCGGCACGCGGCTCACCAACATCACCCGGGAACTCAAGCGCCGCGACGTCGACGAGGCCCTCGCGAAGGTATCCGGCAAGGTCAAGGACTGGTCGGGAGGCACGCGGATCGGCAACGCGATCAGGGAATTCAACTACCGCTGGGGGCGGCGGGTGCTCGCCCAGGGCGCGCATGTGCTGCTCATGAGCGATGGGCTCGATCGCGGCGATACGCGGGCCCTGGAGCTCGAAATGGCGAGGCTGAAGCGGACGGCGCGCCGCATCGTCTGGCTGAGCCCGCTCCTGCGCTTTGCCGGCTTCGAGGCGCGCGCCCAGGGGGTGCGGGCGATCCTGCCCCATGTCAACGAATTCAGGCCGGTGCACAGTCTCGAGAGCCTTGAAAACCTGGCTCGGTCGCTCGCATATAGCAGCCGTACCCAACACGATGCGCGCCGCTGGTCGGCGGGTCGAGGCGTACAGGTCGGGCAGTGCGGTTGGCGCGCCAGGCTGGTTAGGAAGCCCTGATGTCAGTCCAAGACAATACTCTGGAAGAGGCCGCAGCCTGGCTCGGCGAAGGCCGCAAGGTCGCGCTTGCCACGGTGATCGAAACATGGGGCTCGGCCCCCCAGCCGGTCGGCAGCCGGCTGGCAATCGATGGCGAGGGCCGGTTCACGGGCTCGGTATCGGGGGGCTGCGTCGAAGGCGCGGTGGTGACCGAGGCGCTCGACGTCATCGCCAGCGGGACACGCCAGGACACTGAGCTTCGGGGTCGCCGACGAGACGGCCTGGCGGGTAGGCCTTGCCTGCGGAGGGCGGATCCGCATTTTCGTCGAGCGCCTCGGAGACTAGCCGGGCGTGAAGACCGCCATGCTCAGATCGCTGCTCGACGCACAGCGGCGGCGCCAGCCGGTGGCGCTGATCACCAGCCTCGCCAACGGCGCCCAGCGGCTCATCGGCGCCGAGGAGTCCGCCGACGATCAGCTCGCGGCCGCGCTGGCGGACGGGTTTCGCTTCGATCAGAGCACGGTGGTCCGCAGCGAAGAGGGCGAGTTCTTCGTAAACATCCACAATCCGCCGCTCAAGCTCATCATCATCGGCGCCGTGCACATCGCCCAGGCGCTGATACCGATGGCGCGCGCGGCCGGCTACGACGTGTCGGTGATCGATCCGCGCGGCGCATTTGCGACGGCTGAGCGCTTCCCGAATGTCGAGCTGAAGGAAGCCTGGCCCGACGAGGCGCTGGACGAGATCGACCTCGATTCGCGCACGGCTCTGCTCGCCCTTACGCACGATCCCAAGATCGACGATCCGGCGCTCGCTGCAGCACTGAAGTCCAACTGTTTCTACATCGGAGCCCTTGGCTCGAAGAAGACCCACGCCAGGCGTCTCGAACGGCTGAGCGCGCTCGGGTTTTCCCACGAACAGCAACAGCGGATACACGCACCCATCGGCCTTGCCATCGGAGCCCGCGGTGCGCCGGAGATCGCCATTGCCATCATGGCCGAGATGACCAAGGTTCTTCGTGTGGGCAGCGATCGGCCATGAAGTTCGGCGAGATCGATACCCGCTCTGCGGCCGGCGCCATCCTCGGCCATTCCGTGAAGCACGCAGGCGGCGTTTTCAAGAAGGGCCGCGTGCTGACGCCGGAGGACCTCGCAGTACTCGCAGCGAGCGGTCAGACCCGCATCTTTGCCGCGACGCTCGATGCCGGCGACGTGCCAGAAGACGAGGCGGCACGGCGAGGTCGCTCTCGCAGTGACGGGTCCGGGCGCCATCGCGCACGAGGCCTTTACCGGGCGCGCCAACATTCACGCCTCGCAACAGGGACTGGCGCTGGTGGATGCAGAGCGGGTGCGGGCGCTCAACCGGCTTCACGAGAGCCTGACCCTGGCGACACTCGCTCCCTTCGCCGTGGTCGAAGCGGGGCAGATGCTGGCGACGGTCAAGGTCATTCCGTTCGCCGTGCCGCGGAAAGATCGTTGCCGAGGCTCTGGCAATCGTCGGCGACCGGCCGCTGATCGGCCTCAAGCAGCTCGCAGCGAAGCGGGCGGGTCTCATCATCACCAGGCTGCCGCAGACCAAAAGCTCGCTCATCGCCAAGAGCCGTGAGGCCATGCGGGTGCGGCTCGAAGAGCTGGGCAGCAAGCTCGGCGACACGGAGGTCGTCGATCATTCGGTGGCGGCGGTGAGCGGGCGCGGCACGCAAGCTCACGCGATCGGGACACAATCCCATCCTCATGTTCGGAGCCTCGGCGATCGTCGACCGCGGGGACGTGCTGCCCGCGGGGCTGGTATCGGCCGGCGGCAAGGTTGTGCATCTCGGAATGCCGGTCGATCCCGGAAACCTGTTGATGCTCGGCAGGCTCGAGGCGGTTCCGGTTATCGGCGTACCCTCCTGCGCCCGCTCGCCCAAGGTCAACGGCTTCGACTGGGTGCTGGCCCGTACCCTCGCCGACATCGAGGTCTCGGCGCAAGACATCATGGACATGGGCGCCGGCGGGCTGCTCATGGAAATTCCGACGCGGCCGGCGCCGCGCGAAGGCACCGCTGCTGTGAAGGCGCCGCAGATCGCCGCCGTCGTGCTCGCTGCCGGACTTTCGAGCCGCATGGGCAGCAACAAGCTCCTCAGCAAGGTGCAGTGGCAAACCGATGATCCGCACGACGGTGGAAGCGGTGCTGCAGTCGCGCGCCTCGCCCGTTGTCGTGGTCACCGGTCACGAGGGCGCGAAGATCGAAAAGGCGCTCGATGGACTAGGCGTGGCATTCGTCGCCAATCCCGACTACGCCAAGGGGCTTTCCACCTCGCTGAGAGCCGGAATCAGAGGCGCTGCCCGCGTCGGCCGACGGGGTGCTCATCGTATTGGGCGACATGCCGCTGGTGCCCCCGGCGGTCATGAACAGGCTCATTGCAGCGTTCAATCCCGCCGAGGGGCGATCGATCTGCGTGCCCGTGCATCAGGGCGAGCGCGGCAATCCGATCCTGTGGGGGCGGCAGCATTTCCGGGAGCTCGACAGCCTCAAGGGCGATCGCGGCGCGCGCGTGCTTCTGGTGGTGAACTCCGACAACGTGACGGAGGTGTCAGTCGGCAGCGACGGTGTCCTCACCGATTTCGACACCCCGCAGGCCCTGGAGGAAATTGAATTGTAAAGCTTATGAGGACGCAACCACGCCACATCCGAAGTTTGTGCAAAATTCGTCATCCCCGCGCAATGCGGGGATCCAATGAGGCGGCGCAGCATCATAACCGATTGCAGATCTTTCGACGCCCCGATTGGCGGAGGATAACAGCTTTCTGTGGAGCGGGTTGATGTTCACGATTGGATTCCCGCTTGGCGCGGGGATGACGAGGTGAGATGTGTTTCTTGTAGGGCCGTTGCCGGAGGGTAGGTTTCGCCGGAAAATGCTAAGCATTCTCTGCGAAGTTTGGGGACTTCGGCACCCGCAACGGGCATAAGCTGGAAGCGGTTAACCAGGGCACCGGCATGAAACTTTCCGTCGCCGCGCAACTGCGCTTTCTGCTCCGTCTTGTTCTCGTGCTCATCGTCATGGGCAGCGCATCGTCCGCCATCGCCCAGTCGCCTCCGCCGGAAAAAATCAACACGCTGATCGAGATTCTGAACGATCCCGCGGTGAAAGCATGGCTTGCCGAAAAGAGTGCGCAGGGCGCGCCTGCACCCGGCGCAGCGCCGCCTGCAGAGGAGTTGCCTCCCGTGCTGTCGGGTGCGTTGGCGCGGATCCGAGGCCACCTGAAAGAGCTTGCGGGCGCCGTTCCGCGTCTTCCGGAGCAGATTGATCGGGCCTGGACCATCCTGATGGCGGAGTTCGAGAACCAGGGCTTATTCACCGTGGTGGCTCTGATCGCCGGTTTCATCGCGGCCGGCCTCGGCGCAGACTGGCTGCTGCGGCGCTTCACTGCGGGTTACCGGCGGTGGATGTTCGCCCAATCCCACCAGACGCCACAGGGACGGGCCAAAGCGCTGGGAGGCCGGCTTCTCTACGCGCTCCTTACAACCACCGCCTTTGTCATCGGCAGTGCCGGAGTGTTCCTGATCTTTGCTTGGCCGCCGCTGCTTCGCGAGATCGTCCTCGGCTACCTGACGGTCGCCATCATCATCCGCGCCGTCATGATGACGTGTCGCGCTCTCCTGTTGCCGCCGCATCTGCAGGTCCCCAACCGAAACGAGTTTCGCTCCCTGCCCATGAGCGACGAACGCGCGGCGCACTGGTACCGCTGGATCGCCATCAACGTCGCATGGTTCGCGTTCGCGGGTACCACCCTCATGCTTCTGGGAACCTTCGGCTTCGATGTCCAAAGCAGGCGTGCGCTCGGCATTCCGGCGGGCTTCGTCCTGCTTCTGCTGGTGCTAGCCGCCGTATGGCTTCGTCCGGCCCACGTGCATGCGGACGGTGAAGCACCGGGACGAATTGGCGCAAGAACGACCTCCTGGCTGCTGACGGCGTTTTTCGTTCTCCTCTGGCTGTTGCGCGTGTCCGGGGCCGACTTGGCTTTCTGGCTCGTGCTGACGGCAGTTGCCCTGCCGGCAGCGATCCTGCTCGCCCACCGCGCCGTCACCTACACCCTGCGGCCGCCGCTGCCGGACGTGGCGGCCAAGCCCGTGGCGCCCGTTCTCCTCGCGATCGTCGACCGCGGAATCCGCATGGCCCTCATCGTTGCCGCCGCCTTTCTGCTGGTCCGCGTCTGGGATCTCGATATGTCCGGCATGACCCGGGGAGACAATTTCACGGACAGGCTGGTGCGCGGATTCCTCAATGCTGCAGTCATCATCCTGATTGCCGATTTCGCCTGGAGCATCGTGAGGGCGCTGATTGACCGCAAGCTCGAAAGCGCTGCTGCGCCGGGCCACGGCGATCAGCTCCTGCAGGCGAAAGAAGCGCGGATGCGGACGCTGCTGCCGATATTCCGAAACATGCTCCTCGCCGTGATCGTGGTGATGGCAATCCTGATGGCTCTTGTCGGCGGTCGGCATCCAGATCGGGCCGCTGATCGCCGGGGCGGGCGTGGTCGGCGTCGCCATCGGCTTCGGATCGCAGACGCTGGTCAAGGACGTGATCTCGGGCATGTTCTATCTTCTCGACGATGCCTTCCGCGTCGGCGAATACATCGAGAGCGGCAACTACAAGGGTACGGTAGAGAGCTTCAGCCTGCGCTCGGTGAAGCTGCGCCACAGCCGCGGCTATCTGTTCACCGTGCCGTTCGGCGAACTGGGTGCGGTGCAGAACATGAGCAGGGACTGGGTCATCGACAAGTTCAGCATCAACGTCGGCTACGACACCGACGTCGACAAGGCGCGCAAGATCGTCAAGAAAATCGGCCAGCAACTGGCAGACGATCCGGAATTCAAGTCGATCGTCATCGAGCCCCTGAAAATGCAGGGGGTCCAGAACTTCGGCGACTACGGGATCGAGCTGCGCATCAAGATGAAGACCAGGCCGGGCGAACAGTTCACCATGAAGCGGCGCGCCTATGTGTTGATCAAGAAGGCGTTCGACGAGGCGGGCATCACCATCCCGGTGCCCACCGTGAGTGTGAGGGAAGGCGAATCGCACGCCGCCGCCGCGGCACGCATGGTAACGGCCCCCAAGCCGCAATCGCCGCCGGCTGCATAACCCGTAAAGAACTCGAGACATCCAAATAATCGTCCTACTGGCGAAAGCCGATATCCCGCTATGGGGCGTCAAGAAGGTGCATCATCAGAAAGCTGGCCCCCGGCTTTTCGCCGGGGTGACGATAGTCGGTGCGACTCTTGCCGGTCGTGATTGAATGTAGCCGCAAAGTTCTTTGATCGGATCATCCGCATTGGAAGATCGGTTCGGGCAGGCCCGGGCAATCAACCCGGCGAGCAAGAAGGCATCCGCCGTCATCGGTCGGCTCGCCTGCCGAAGCCGGGCCGGAGGTGACATAGAGCGTCCGCAGATCCTCGCCGCCAAGGCAGCAGCTCGTGACGTTGCGGGCGGGGCAGGCCACGGTCTCCAACAGGGCTCCGTCGGGCGCGTAACGCCTCACCTCGCCGGCGCCATAGAGGGCGCACCAGACGCAGCCGGCGCTGTCCACCGCAAGACCGTCCGGCATGCCGCGGGCTTCGGAGAGCGCGACGAATAGCCGTCGCCGATGGAGGCGTCCGCTATCCTGCTCGACGTCATAGGCCAGGATGCGCTTGCCCATGGTATCGCTCAGATAGAGGACGTCGCCCTGTGGAGAAAAAGCGGGCCCGTTGCACACAATGAAGCCGGCATCGGCAAGCTCCGATTGCCCGTCACCGGTGAGCCTGTAAAACCCGGCGCGAGGCTCCGTTTCGGCGACATCGAATGTGCCGATCCAGAAATGGCCCTGGCGGTCGACCTTGCCGTCATTGTAGCTGACATCCGGCTGGCTCTTGCCCGGGTGGGCAAAAGGGACCTGGTGCGAAGTCAACGGGTCGAACAGCACGATGCCGTGGTCCAGTGCGAGCAGGAGATTGCCTGCGGTCGCCAACGCCAGCGAGCCGATGGTGCGGGCGCCTGCAATCCGCCAGGTTTCGAAGGCTCCCGAACCAGGATCAAGCCGGTGCACGGCAGGGCCGTAGAAGTCGATCCAGTAGAGCTGCCTCGAGGAGGGGTGCCACAGCGGGCACTCACCGAGGCGGTCACTTGTCCTGGCTGCGATCTGCCAGCTCATGAAGATACCCTCCGTCCAGCCGTGGCGCCGCCATCGACCATGATGAGACTGCCGGTCTGGTAGCGGCAAAGAGGCGAGGCCGCAAAAAGTATGGCCTCGGCGATTTCCTCAGGCTCGGCAAAGCGCCCGAGGTGAGAATAGCCCTGCCATTGCAGCCGGGCCGCAGCAGGATCGGGCTGGGCGGCGACGGTCTCCCGCATCATGTCGGTATCGATCGGTCCCGGGCAGACGCAGAGCACGCGTACGGCCGGCGCGAGCTCCACCGCCAGAGCGCGGGTGAGGCCGGCAAGGCCGCCCTTCGAGGCGCTATAGGCGACGCCGCCCGCATAGCCGAGCAGCCCGGAGTCCGAGCCGACGTTGACGATGGTGCCGCCGCGGCGCGCCAGGGTGGCGGAGAAATGTCGTGATAGCCGAAACGGCGCCGTCAGATTGACCTCGATCGTGCGATCCCAATGGGCCTCGTCCGCATTTTCGATCAGCACCTCTTCGTAGATTCCGGCACAGTTCACCAGGATATCCAGATCGCCTGCGAAAGCGGCGAGACGGTCGGTTTCATTGCGGCTGCGGAGATCGGCGGCATGGCCACTGAGGCGCTGATCGTAGCGCTGGCCGAACGAAGCGGTGGCGGCCGCCACTGCTGCCTCGGAACGCCCATGCAGCACGACGGATGCGCCTGCGGCGAGGAAGCGGCGCGCGGCGGCGATGCCCACTCCGCGCGTCGAGCCCGTGATGAGCGCGCGGTGGCCGGCGAGGAGAGGCTCCATCTACTTCCTCCCCGCAGTACTGCCGCCGTCGATCACCACCGAGGATCCGGTCATGAAGGACGCGGCGGGCGAGGCGAGGCAGAGAACGAAGTCGGC
Organism: uncultured Alphaproteobacteria bacterium; assembly: GCA_963780765.1. Taxonomy (GTDB): domain Bacteria; phylum Pseudomonadota; class Alphaproteobacteria; order Rhizobiales; family Aestuariivirgaceae; genus CAWHQZ01. The sequence continues at coordinate 343,374 of CAWADI010000035.1, forward strand.
GATCTCCTCCGGCGCCGCGAGCCGGTTCAACGGATGGTAGGCGCGGAAATTTCGGTAGTAGGCGTCGGGGTCACCGCTGTCGGCGGCGCAGTCGCGCATGAGCTCGGTGTCCATGGTGCCGGGACAGAGCGCGTTCACGCGCACGTCGGGCGCCAGCTCGATCGCCATGGCGCGAGTCATGGCGAGAAGGCCGTGCTTGGCGGCCACATAGGCGACATTGTTGGCAATGGCATGCAGCCCCAGCTCGGAAGCGATGTTGATGATGGCGCCTCGACTTGCCCGAAGCAGCGGCAGTGCAGCCTGGGTGGTGAAGAATGCGGCCTTGAGAACCACGGACAGATGCAAATCCCAGTGCGCATCGTCTGTCTCGGCGAGCGGTCTTTCGACGTTCACAGCAGCGTTGTTGATGAGGAGATCGAGAGCGCCATGGCGAAGGGCGGGCGCCACTGCCTCGCCCGCGCCCTTGGCGGTCGCGAGATCGGCCGGCGCGGCGATCAGCCGCTTGCCTCCGCCAAGGCGCTCCAATGCGGCTTGCACCTGCGCGTCGGTGCGATCGTTCAGGAATACGATGGCCCCTGCCGCATGGAAGGCGCGGGCGATGGCAAGCCGAGACCGCGCCCGGCGCCGGTTACGAGCACGGCCTTGCCGCTGAAGTCGTGGCGAGTCATCGGCTGAAATCAGCTGAACGCGGCATGGTATTGGACATCACCTGCGGGAACCGGCGTTCTGAACGGCAGCGCCAGGAAGTATTGTGGCGGCACGCCGGCAAAGCGCAGCTGAGGGTTCACCTTGAAGCCGAAGCGTTCGTAGTATTCCGGTTCACCCACCAGCACACAGCCTCCAGCGCCGAGTGACTGCAGACGCTTGAGGCCCGAACGGACCAGGGCATCGCCGATTCCACGGCGCTGCAGGTCGGGACGCACCGCGAGGGGTCCGAGCCCGTACCAATCGCCTTTCCGCCCGGAAATCATCACCGGCGAAAATGCCACGTGGCCCACGATCCTCTGCGCTATCGAGCGCGACGAGCGACACCGCCAAGGCATCCGCGGAGCGCAGCCGCGTCGATGATGGCGGGTTCGGTCAGGGTGCTGTGGGGCATGTTCTCGAATGCCTCGATCACCACGGTTCGAATGGCATCAATGTCTGCCGGTTCTTCGTCACGAATGAACATGAGGCGTCCATATAGCCTCTCTCGATCCCGAAGTTCACGGGTGCAGGGGTCGATTGAGGGCTTGACATGCAACCTTATGGTTGCCTATTTGACTCTCCATGGATGAGGTCTTCCGCGCTCTCGCCGACAGGAATCGGCGCCTGCTCCTCGACCGGCTGTTCGCCGAGCGCGGCCTGACGCTCGGCCGGCTCGCCGCCGGTCTGCCGATGTCGCGGCAGGCGGTCGCCAAGCACCTGGCGATTCTCGAGGCAGCGAACCTGGTCAGCACCGTGTGGCGCGGGCGCGAAAAGCTCCACTATCTGAACCCGGTGCCGATCGGCGAGATCGTCCGCCGCTGGGTCGGCAAGTTCGAAGATGCGCGCCTGGAGGCGCTTCTCGATTTCAAGCAGCAGATGGAAAAGAAACAGGAGAAACGGCGTGCCTGAACGTGCTCCCGCATTTGTCTATGTGACCTACATTGCCGCCGGCGTCGACAAGGTATGGAACGGCCTCATCGACCGCGAGCTGACCAAGGCCTACTGGGGTCACTACAACATTTCCGACTGGAAGCCCGGTTCGCGCTGGGAGCACGTGCGCTCGGATGCGAGCGGCAAGGTCGATATCGTCGGCAAGGTGATCGAGATCGACCCGCCGCGGCGGCTGGTGGTTACCTGGGCCGCGCCGAAGGACGCCGAAGTCGAAACAAGACATTCGCGCGTGACCTACGAGATCAAGGCCGTGGGCCCGGACACCCGCCTGACCGTGACCCACAGCGATCTGGAGGCGGACTCGGAAATGCTCCGCGGCATCACCGCGGGATGGCCCGCCGTTCTGTCCAATCTGAAGACGCTCCTGGAGACCGGCCGGACACTTTCCGACGAGCTCTGGAGCTAAAGCCCCGCGCAACCCCTGGATGAAGGAGTCACTCATGCAACCGCACAAGATCGTTTCCCGTCCGCAGTGGCTGAAAGCCCGAAAGGCCCATCTCGCCAAGGAAAAGGCGCACACCCGCGCCCGCGACAAGCTCATGGAGGAGCGCCGCGCGCTTCCCTGGGTGAAGATCGAGAAGGAGTATCTGTTCGAAACGCCGCAGGGCAAACGGACCCTTGCCCAGCTGTTCGATGGCCGCAGCCAGCTCATCGTCTATCACTTCATGTTCGGCCCGGGCTGGAAGGAGGGCTGCGACGGCTGTTCGTTCATCTCCGACCATATCGACGGCGCCAATCTGCACCTCGCTCATCATGACGTGACGCTCGTTGCCGTCTCGCGCGCGCCGCTCGCCGAGTTTCTGCCGTTCAAGAAACGCATGGGCTGGCGATTCCCCTGGGTGTCATCGCACGGCAGCGACTTCAACTATGATTTCGGGGTCGCTTTCACGCCCGAGCAGGTGGCCGAGGGGAAGCCGCTCTATAACTACGGCACGACCTCATATCTCGCCGAGGACCTGCACGGCACGAGCGTCTTCTACAAGGACGGCAATGGCGATGTCTTCCACACCTACTCGACCTACGCGCGCGGCGATGATGCGTTGATCGGCGCGCACCAGTTTCTCGACATGACCCCCAAGGGCCGCAACGAAAAGAGCACAATGGACTGGGTCCGCCTCCACGACACCTATGAGGATGCGCAAGAGGTGCCAGGCCGGTCGGCTCGCCAGAAGCAAGCATGACCAGGCTGCAGCTGACCCGCGAACCCGTCGCCAAGACCGGAATGCTGATCCGCAGACCGGTCGCGGAGGTGTTCGAAGCGTTCATCGATCCACGGATCACCACGAAAATCTGGTTTACGAAAAGCAGCGGCAGGCTCGAGCCCGGCAAGCGGGTTCAGTGGACGTGGGAGATGTATGGCATCTCCACGCAAGTTGACGTGAAGTCGATTGAAGCAAACAAGCGAATCCTCATCGAATGGTTGGCCTATGACCAGCCCACTACGGTGGAATGGACGTTCGCGGCTCGTGAAGATGGCTCCACGTTCGTCACATCACGAACACCGGTTTCAAGGGCGAGGCGGATGAGATCGTGCAGCAGGCGCTTGACCCGACGGAAGGGTTTACGCTGTTGCTCGCCGGCTTGAAGGCGCTCCTCGAACATGACGTCAAGTTGGGCCTCGTGGCGGATCGTTTTCCCGACGAGGTCAAGAAACAGTAGGCACGAACTCATAAGCGCCCGGGCAATCGTAGACTGCTGATCTCATTCGACCGCCGTCTTTTGACCTTTCTATGATGCGCTCGGGCTCGGGCGTCGCTCCTCGGGCGACGAGGAAGAGCGGGTATGGACCGCAGGCTTGCCGCTGTCCTTATTGCCGATGTCGTCGGCTATGTCCGCCTGAGCCAGGCTGACGAGGAGGGAACGCGCGCCCGCTTCCAGACTGACCTCGGGGAGGTCTTCGAGCCGGCAATCGCAGCGCATCACGGCCGCCTTGTGAAGACCATGGGCGATGCTCTGCTGGTCGAGTTCCGCAGCGTGGTCAACGCCTTGCGCTGTGCGATCGAGGTCCAGCGGCTCAAAGCCGAACGTAACCCCGGGGTTAGGAAACCAAGCGTCTCGTCTATCGCATCGGCATCAATCTGGGCGACGTGATCGTTGAGGGCGACGACATCCACGGCGATGGCGTCAACATCGCCGACCGGCTGCAAGAGTTGGCCGACCCGGCGGCATAGCGGTCTCCGGCACGGCCTATGACCAATTCAGGACCAAGGTCGAGGCTGGCTACGCCTACCTGGGCGAACAGCGGGTCAAGCACGTCGCCGAGCCGATACGGGTCTATCGCGTGTTGCTCGATCCGTCGGCTGCCGGCAAGACCATCGGCGCTGACAACAGGTGGTGGCGATCGTGGCGCTGGCGGGCGGCCGCGGCAGCGCTGGTGGCAGTGATTGCGGCAGGCCGGTCTGGCATGGCTGATTTCCGGAAGGTCGGGATTTGCCACCGCCTCGGTCGAGAAGATGGCCTTCACAGCTGCCGGAGAGGCCGTCGGTGGTGGTGCTGCCCTTCGCCAACATGAGCGGCGATTCGCAGCAGGGTCCCATCGTCAACGGCATCACGATGGATTTGGTTACCGGCCTCGGCAAGCTCTCCGGCCTGTTCGTGATCGGCAGCAACACGACCTTCGGCTACAAGGGAAAGGAGGTGACGATCGCTAAGGCCGCAGAAGAAAACGGCGTTCGTCACGTGCTCACTGGCAGCATGCAGATCGCCGGCGATCAAGTCCGCATCAATGCCGAGTTGATGGACGCGATCGAAGGCGATGTTGATTGGTCGGATCGCTTCGACGGTTCGCTCGCCGACCTCTTCGCCTTGCAGGACAGAGTCACTCAGAGCGTCGTGCGAGCTCTGGAAGTCAAGTTGCTGCCGGGCGAGCAGATTACGCAAGCCGAGAAGGAGACTGCCGTGCCCGCCGCCTATGAGGCCTTCCTGCGCGGCCTGGAACACTACCGGCGCACGACCGCGGAGGACTACGCCAGGGCTGTGCCTTATTTCGAGGAGGCGATCAGGCTCGACCCGAGCTATGCGCGCGCCTACGCCGCGCTGGCGATAGTCTACGTTCGCAGCGCCGCACGCGGCTATACCTACGCGCTGGGAATCTCGCGACCCGGCCGCTATCCGTAAGGCCAGGCACTATCTGGAGGAGGCAGAGAAACGCCCGAGCGCCTTGTCACATCAGGCCGCCGGCCACCTCCTGTTCCGCGATGGCCTGCTCGACCAGGCTTTGATCGAATTCCAGAAGGCCATGCACGCTCGATCCCGGCGATGCCTGGAATTACGTCCTGATGGGCCGCGTCTTAACTGCCAGGGGGCAGGCGGCGGAGGCAGTAGCTCATATCCGCACCGGCATGCGGCTCGACCCGAACTATCCGGAAACATTCCTGCAGTATCTCGGCCAGGCCCTGTTTGGCGCAGAACGCTATCAGGAGGCCGCCGACGCCCTGGAGAGAGCATCGAAGCTAAACCCAAACGATGACCTCGTATTTGCCTTGCTCGGCGCCACGTACGGTTTTCTCGGTCGCACGGAAGATGCCAAACTTGCCATCGCGCGCTTCAACAAACTCTGGGTCGAGCGCGGCTCACGTGCCGCTGACGGTGTCCGATGCCTGGTTCTTCGGTTACCACCGCTCGGCGGACCGAAATCGGCTGATCAAGGGATATCGACTCGCTGGCGTGCCCGAATCATTGACCGCTGGAGAGTTCGCCAAACAGAACCGGCTGACCGCCGAGGAAGTTCGGGGGCTGTTTCTCGGCCACCGCCTGCGCGGGCGATCGCTGTGGACCGGGGAAGAACGGAGCGCATCGGTCACGCAAGACGGCCGCGCCACCATCTCCGGCGACTGGGGCAACTTCACCGGCGGCATGATTGATTTCAAAGGCGATCAGGTCTGCTTCTATAAGAACTATTGCGGCAGCGTGTTCCGCAACCCGGGTGCACCGAAGGCGAAGGAGAACGAGTACATATGGTATGACCAGCGCCAAGCCTACACGTTCTCGCAAATCGAGTGACCGTAGCGCCGCGCATTGGTAATCGACTCCCGCTGAATGAGCGTCGAAGCAGGCTGCTTGCCCCGAAGGTGCTCAAGCAAACCCTGGGCGTCAGTGCTACGGCGCGCAACTGGAACACTGCGGTGAGACTGCTGAGCTTGGCGAGGGAGATCTCGGCCGGCTGAATCGGTGTTTGAGCGGAACGGCTCCCGTCGGTAAAAAGGGGTGCATGCCAAGCCAGCTGACCAAGCGCCTGCGCGCCATATGCCTGGCTCTCCCCGAAGCGAAGGAGAAGGAGGCCTGGGGCGATCCTACGTTTCGGGTGCGCGACAAGATCTTTGCGATGGAGAAGCGAGGTGATGGACGGGTTTCGGTGTGGCTGAAGGCGCCGGAAGGCAGCCAGATGGTTCTGGTCGGCGCTGATCCGGAACGGTTTTTCGTGCCGCCCTATGTCGGTCACAAGGGCTGGATCGGCGTGCGGCTCGATCGTGGGCCCGATTGGGATGAAGTGACCGCTGCGGTCAGACGCAGCTATCGGCTGATCGCACCGAAGCGGCTGGCGGCGCTGCTCGAATGATCAGGCCGTCCGGCATGAAGCCCGACCCGCCGGTCAGTCTGTTCCGATAACATGAAACGATCATGCAGCCCGAAGCGGACGTTACAAGTGGACAACCTGTTGAAAGCTCACAGCTGATCGATGTTGATGAGGTCGTCCGCTGGAGAATCCTGTAGAGGGCTATGCACGTGATCCGAAAGGAAAACCGGCGTGGCGTCTGAACAGGAACTGTCTGCGATTGTGCGAGCCGCGCTAGCGGGCAAAGACACGGTTCGCGAAGTAAAGATGTTCGGCGGGATCGGATTCATGCTGAACGGCAACATGATCGTTGCGGCGTCCAGGCGCGGCCTGATGGTGCGCGTCGGCAAGGACCGCCAGGGTGAGGCGCTCGCAGCCCGGAACGCGACCCATGCAGATGAGAGGCAAGATCATGGAGGGCTACGTCTATGTCGATCCCCCGGCTGTCAGTGATCGTGCCGTGCGGGCGATGATCCGACTTGCGCTCCCCCATGTGAAATCGCTGCCGCCAAAAATTCAGCGTGCGAAGCGGACGGTAGCCAAAGGGAAACAGAAATAGGACGCTGCTGGTTACGCCCGCGGTGGTGCCGCGGCATGGAAAGTCATGCATAATCGGCTCAAACAATGGGCGCGCTTGATCAAGCGAGACGCGCTTGCCGTCTAACTCGCAACTCGCGACGCGCGCGTTCCATGGTATGCGAAAGCACTTGCCCTTTGCCTTGCCGCATATGCCTTCTCGCCGATTGACCTGATTCCGGATTTCGTCCCGGTCTTGGGCTATTTGGATGACGTTGTGATTGTTCCGCTGGGCGTCGTGGCCGTTATCAAGCTGATCCCGCCGGAGATCATCGCTGAGCATCGCGCCGCTGCGGCATGGCTATCGGAACGGCCGGTAAGTCGCACCGCCGCGCTTGTGATCGTGCTGATTTGGATGGCATCAATAGCGCTCACAGTTTGGCTGAGTTATGGGCATCCTGCCCGAAATTCAGACTGACGCGTCTTCTGGAGCGACCTGTTGAACAGGATGGACCAATGACCAAGCTCGCTGCCGCCACCACGCTTTCCCTCGTGGTTGAACGGGAGATGCCATATCCGCCGGAAAAGGTCTGGCGCGCCCTGACGCAAACCGCCCTGATCGAGGAGTGGCTGCTGAAGAACGACTTTCAGCCGGTCGTGGGCCACAAGTTCAACTTCCGCGCCCCGCCCATGCCCCATTGGAACGGCGTAACCGACTGCGAGGTCCTGGCTGTCGAGCCTCATAAACGGCTCTCCTACAGCTGGAACGCGTCGGGCGAAGAGGCTGCGGGGGGATTGAAGACGGCCGTCACCTGGACGCTGACGCCGGTAGAGGGCGGCGTTCGCGTGCGCATGGAGCAGTCGGGCTTCCGGCCCGAAGAGGAGTCCAACTATCAGGGCGCGAGCTATGGCTGGCAGCGGTTTATCGCGGGCCTGGAAGAGGTGGTTGCGGGCCTGGACTGACCAAGCACTTAGCTGCTTCGGAAAGCCCAGCCGTTCATACAAAGGCGTCAGATGAGCCTCAGCGCCTTGAGGCTGGCGTGGCCGTGGCGGCCGACGATGACGTGATCATGGACGACGATGCCGAGCTTGTCGGCGGCTTCGATGATGAGCCTGGTCATGTCGATGTCGGCGCGCGACGGCGTGGGATCGCCGGAAGGGTGATTGTGGACGAGGATGATCGCCGATGCGGCAAGCTCGAGGGCGCGCTTGACGACTTCGCGCGGATAGACGGGCGCGTGGTCGACGGTGCCGTGCTGCTGGATTTCATCGGCGATCAAAGCGTTCCGCTTGTCGAGGAACAGGATCCGGAACAGCTCGGTTTCGCTGAAGGCCATGCTGGTTCGGCAATAGTCGATGAGCTGCGACCAGCTTTGCAGCACCGGGCGCTTCTCGATGCCCCGTTTCATCATCCGCACCGAAGTCGCGTGCAGGAGCGCAAACTCCTCGGTGACCGCGTCACCGACGCCCTCGACTTCCTTGAGCCGTTCCGGCCTCGCCGCGAGCACCTCGGCCAGCGAGCCGAACCTCGCGATCAGCGCCTTGGCCAGGGGCTTGGTATCCTTGCGCGGCAGCACGCGAAAGAGCAGGCACTCGAGCAGCTCATAGTCCTCGAGGGAATCCGCGCCCGCGGCCATGAACCGCTGGCGCAGGCGTTTGCGGTGGCCGAGGTGGTGAGGCTTTTCCGCGCCCCCGGACCGATCCCGCGGCATGATTGTCTACGACGTGACGACCGGCGGCTTGTCGAGGCCCAGGGGGGATAGGGTGAAGATCTCGTGACCCGTCTCGGTGATGGCGATCGTATGCTCGAACTGCGCTGACAGCGAACGATCGCGGGTCACCGCCGTCCAGCCGTCCGACAGCACCTTCACCTCCGGCCGGCCGGCATTGATCATGGGCTCGATGGTGAAGAACATGCCGGGCCTGAGCAGGATGCCTTCTCCCGCACGGCCATAGTGGAGGATGTTGGGCATGTCGTGGAACAGCCGGCCCACGCCGTGACCGCAGAAATCGCGGACGACCGAACAGCGCTGGGCCTGGACATAGGACTGGATGGCATGGCCGATATCGCCGGTGCGGGCGCCCGGCCTGGCGGCGGCGATGCCGCGCATCAGCGCCTCGAAAGTGGTGTCGATCAGCCGTTCGGCTTTGCGCTGCACCTCGCCGACCGCGTACATGCGGCTCGAGTCGCCGTGCCAGCCCTCGAGTATCAGGGTCACGTCGACGTTGACGATTTCACCTTCGCGCAAAGGCTTGTCGCCGGGAATGCCATGGCACACGACATGGTTGATGGAGGTGCAGATCGACTTGGGATAGCCGCGATAGCAGAGCGCGGCCGGAACCGCGTGGTGATCGAGCGCAAACCCGAGGACCATCCTGTCGAGCTCGGCTGTGGTTGTCCCGGGACGCACGTGCGGCGTGATCAGGTCGAGGGCCTCGGCGCACAGGCGCCCGGCCCGGCGCATGGCCGCGAAGGCTTCCTCGCCGTGCAGCTTGATCTGGCCGGTGTTGGCGACAGGGGCGAGGGCAGCGTCGATGTAGGTCATGGGCCGCTTCAGGATACGATGGGGAGTTGCCGGTCTAGCACAATCTCCTCGCTACTCAACCGGCATCCGTACGCGAGAGCCTCGACGCCGGCCGAGGCGGCCCGCGCAAAGCTTGCGGCATAGCGGGGATCGAGATCGGCGGCGAGGCTGAAGCGCCGCGCGTCGTCGCGCTGGACCAGAAACAGCATCACGGCGCGATGGCCCACCCTTACCATATCCGTCAGCTCGGCGAGGTGCTTGACCCCGCGTTCGGTGGGGCTGTCGGGAAACTCGGCGAGGCCATCGTTGCGCAGGAGATGCACGTTCTTGATCTCGACGTAGCAGGGCGGGCGGTCATGGCCCTCGAGCAGAAGATCGATGCGGCTGTTTTTGCCGTATCTGACCTCGCGGCGCACGGTGTGATAGCCCCGCAGTTCGCTGATCAGGCCTCCGGCGACTGCTTCCGCGACAATGGTGTTCGGCCGGCCCGTGTTGATGCCGACCACCGCCGGCCGCCGCCCATGGCAATGGAGCTCTAGCATCTCCCACGTATGCGGATACTTGCGCTTCGGGCTCGCGGAGCGCGACAGCCACACGATCGTCCCGGGGTCGGTGAGGCCGAGCATGGCTCCGGTGTTGGGACAGGCAGCGGTGACAAGCTCGCCGGTATCGAGCCTGATATCGGCCAGGAAGCGCTTGTAGCGGCTGAGCAGCTTGCCGCGCGCCATGTCCGGAGGGAGTTTCATCGCGGCAACGTATGCACGGAGGGTGGCGATGACAAGGAACGCGGAGTGCTCTATGACCCGAATCCGTCAGGAGCCTTTCGATGGCGCCAACGGCTGCACTGCTGATCATCGGCGATGAGATCCTGTCGGGCCGCACCAAGGACAGGAACCTCGGCTACATCGCCGATTTCCTGACCGGGCTTGGCATCGACCTGAAAGAGGCGCGCGTGGTGGCCGATGTCGAGAGCGACATCGTCACCGCCGTCAATGCCTTGCGATCGCGATACACATATTTGTTCACCACCGGCGGCATCGGTCCCACCCATGACGACATCACCGCCGATGCGGTGGCGAAAGCATTCAACGTCGAAATCCGCCATGATCCGCGCGCCGTCGACATCCTGAAGGCGCACTACGACCCTGGAATGCTCAACGAGGCGCGGCTCAGGATGGCGCGCATCCCCGTGGGCGCCGAACTCATCGAAAACCGGGTTTCCAAGGCGCCGGGATTCAGGCTCGGCAACGTGTTCGTAATGGCCGGCGTGCCGCAGATCATGCAGGCCATGCTCGAGGCCATCGCGCCGATGCTGGCGGGAGGCGAACCAGATGCGGTCGCGCACCATCAAAGCCTATATCGGCGAGGGTGATCTGGCGCGGCCGCTGAAGGAAATCCAGGACCGCTATCCGGAGGTGATCGTCGGCTCCTATCCTTTCGAGGAGCAGGGGCGCTATGGCTCCCACCTGGTGCTGCGCTCCCGCAACCCCGAGATGCTCGACAAGTCTGCCCGAGAAACCGAGGAGATGGCCGAAGCGCTCAAAATAAGCGGCACGGTCAAGGTGTGGTCGTAGCCTTTCTGATAGGGTCGGGAAGGTTTCCCTCCCCGCCCTCCGAACCGTACGGGCGGTTTTCCCGCATACGGCTCTCCGGTCGGTGGTTTTTCCTCATCGGGGGTGTCTCGCCGCATGCCAGGCCGTGTGAAGCGCGAACAGCCCGGCTTTCGCGAAGAAGTCGTTGGGCCAGCGTTGATGGTCGGCCTGACACATTCCGAAGCTTGGCCGCTTCTCCTGCTTGCGCAGAACCGCGCGCAATCGCCTTCGGATGAACTTGTCGAGCGTGATGAAAGTGCGTCGGTGAGCATGCTTGAAGTAGCCGAACCAGCCTTTGAGCGTCGGGTTGAGCAGCGATGATGTGCGCGAGGCTGTCCCCGCGTGTCCGTCGCGTCTTTTCCCTGATCTTGTCTCTGAGGCGGGTGGAACTCTTCTTGCGCACCCAGCGCCGTCCGGCTTCAAACCGGTAGCCGAGGAAGTCGAAGCCTTCTCCCGGCTGCCGGCAGTCGCCGACGTGGGTCTTGTCGGGATTGAGCCGAAGGCCGTTGTCAGCCACCCAGGCCGTGATCTCGGCCAAGGCAGCCTCGGCTTCTTCGCGGCTCTTGCACAGAACCACGAAGTCGTCGGCATAGCGCACCATCCGGTAGCCTCGCTCCGCCATCCGCCGATCGAGCGGATGCAGATAGATGTTGGCCAGCAGCGGGCTGATCACCGCACCCTGCGGCGTGCCCCCGGTCGGCGTCCATCGTTCGAGGCCCTTCAGCACCTCCTGCCCGAGCCAGCTCTTGAGCAGGTCGAGTACGCGGCCATCGCTGACCCGCTCCTCCATCCGTTTCATCAACTGCTCGTGCGGGATCGTATCGAAGTAGCTCTCAAGGCCGGCGTCCACCACGAAGGCGTATCCTTCCTCGATCAGCCGAGCCACTTCGCGCAGCGCCTCCCGGCACCCCCGTCGCGGCCGGAAGCCATAGCTCCCTGCACAGAACGTCGCTTCGAAGATCGGCTCAAGCGCGAACTTCACCGCCGTCTGAACGATCCGGTCCTTGACCGTGGGGATACCCAGCGGCCTCGTCCGGCCATCGCCCTTGGGGATGTCAACCCGCTTGACGGCTTGCGGTCGGTACCTGCCTTCCCGCAGCGCCGTCGCCAGCTCGGCCAGGTATTCATCTGCCCGGGCGGCGAACATCTCGATGCTTTGCCCATCCACGCCCGCCGCTCCGCGGTTGGCCTGGACCTTCGTCCACGCCGCCCGCAGCACCTTGGGCGCACACACCTTGTCCATCAGACTGTACCAACGCCCTCCTTTGACGCCGCTTACCAGCGCCGACACCATGCGCTCCGTCCAGACCGAAGCTTCCACCCACGACCAGGCACGGTCGCTCCCGGCTTCTGCATCTTGTGTAGCCCTATAGGCACTGCCGATGCTCTCTGTGCTTCGTTCCGTCACTTCACGCCTCCACCTTCCTGCCCACCTTCCCTCGACCCGGTTTTGCTGCCCGGGCCTCTCGCGGTTCCCCGCTGCGGTACTACGCGGGCTCTGACTCCTGCCGGGCTCGCACACGCCCGACAGGTCTCTCCGCTTACTCCGCTTTGCCTTCCGAACATCCCACCCCCAACCACGTTGAGCGCCCGAACATCGCTTTGTCAGTCACCTCAGCGTGTTCGGCCGGACCTGTCAGGTCCAGACTTCGCCAGGGAAGGCAAGCTCGTCGCGCTTTACCGCCAAATCGGGTTCGTTCTCCTGCGGGCTGTTCGTTCGCTTCCGGTTGCTCCCCACCTCGCCTCGCGGCGACGCAGTTACCTTCAGCTACATGCGATGTGACCTCCCATGGCTAAGGACTTCCACCTTGCAGACAAAGCGTACTCACGGACGCACCTTCCCTCGGCCTTGAGCCGAGGGTCCAGGCGGACAACTCCATAAGCTCCTGTCAGCGTTGTGTGGGTCCTCGGGTCAAGCCCGAGGAAGGCAGAAATTGCATGTGCGTGCTGAACTACCGCGTAGCGGGGGCGCAGGGCACCAGCAGTCCCTCAAAAACCTGGGCCACGTTCCGCCAGCTGAATGTCAGGGCGTGTTCCCGGCAGGACCGGCGATCGACGGTGAGGGCCCGCAGGGCGGCCGCCCGCAGGTCTTCATCGAGCGCGCCCGTCAAGCCGTTCTTCACGACATCCAGGGGGCCGGGCACCGGATAGGCAGCCACCGGCACGCCGCAAGCCATCGCCTCCAGCATCACGAGGCCGAAGGTGTCGAAGCGGCTTGGAAACACGAACGCGTCGGCTGCGGCAAGGGTGCGCGCATAGGTGCCGTTGTGCAGGAAGCCCGTGAAAACGGCCTTCGGGTAGGCTTTCTGGAGGCTCGGGCGCAGCGGGCCGTCGCCAATGATGACCTTGGAGCCGGGGAGATCGAGAGACAGGAACGCGTGAAGCCCCTTCTCGGCGGCAACCCGGCCCGAGCACACAAAGATGGGGCGCGGCAGGTCGAGGGCTTCACAGCCGTAGGGCTGGAAAAGCTCGTGGTCGACGCCCCGCGTCCAGAGCTTCATGTTCTTGAAGCCGGCAGCGGTGAGCGCCCCGGCGATCGAGGCGGTCGGCACCATCGTGCAGGCTGCGGCACGATGAAAGCGGCGCAGGAAAGAGTAGAGCAGGGGGTTTAACCCCGGCAGGGCGAACATGGACCGGGCGAACTCGGGATACCGGGTGTGGAAGGCCGTGGTGAAAGCCAGGCCCTTCCTCACGCACCAGGCACGGGCCGACAGGCCCAGCGGCCCCTCGGTTGCAATGTGAATGGCGTCAGGTGCGAACCGTTCGATCTCCCGGCCGATCCTGGATGGCCTGACGAAGGCAAGCCTGATTTCCCTGTAGAAGGGCATCGGCCAGCTCCTCCGGCCTTCGGCGGTGATGAAGCAGAGCGTGTGGCCGAGGGCCGCGAGCTCGTCCCTCGAGATTGGTGAGAGTGCGGACGACGCCGTTAACCTGCGGGAACCAGGCGTCCGTGACGAGCAGGATACGCATGGGGCTCTCCGGGATCGGTGAGGAATATCTGCTTTGTCCACTCGATGACTTCGAACCGGCCGTCCAGATGCTCGACCAGGGCCGAGCAGCTTTCGACCCAGTCGCCATCGTTGCAGTAGAGGATGCCGTTGATCGTCCTGATTTCGGGGGTGTGGATATGGCCGCAGATGACGCCGTCGGCGCCGCGGCGGCGAGCCTCGCGCACGACAGCCTCCTCGAAATTCGAGACGAACTCCACGGCGCGCTTGACCTTGCGCTTGAGGTATGCCGAGAGCGACCAGTAGGGCATGCCGAAGGCGCGGCGCAGGCGGTTGAAAATGCGATTGAGGCGCAGCGCCAGGTCGTAGGAGCTGTCGCCGAGACGGGCGAGCCATTTCGCATAACAGACCACGCCGTCGAACTTGTCGCCGTGAAGAACGAGATAGCGTCGGCCGTCCAGCCCTACGTGGATGGCCTCATGGCGGACCGAGACGCGGCCGAAACGCAGGTTGTTGAAGTCGCGGAAGTGTTCATCATGGTTGCCGGGGATGTAGACGACCCGGGTGCCCTTGCGGGCCTTGCGCAGGATCTTCTGGATGACATCGTTGTGCAGCTGATCCCAGTACCAGTCCTTGCCGAGCGACCAGTTATCGATGAGGTCGCCGACGATGTAGAGACTGCTGCTGTCGGTGGCGCGGAGAAAATCGAGAAGGAGACTCGTTTGCGCCCGCCGCGTTCCCAAATGTATGTCGGAGATCCAGATGGACCGGAACCGGAGAGGCGGCGGAAACCCGATGTTCATCGAATCTCTTGGTCGATTGATGCGAGCCTTCCTGCGGGCCGAACATGACGGAGGGATGACGCTCGGCTGTGGCGTCATGAATCAGGCGGGAGATTAGCGACTCACCGCTACACCGACTTCTAGTTCGGCAGAGCAAGCTCTGGCCTACGCCGCGAGAGCGCGCATCACCTTGGCGGTCAGGTCGTTGCGGGTAAACGGCTTGTTCACGAGATCGAAGCTCTTCGGCAATTCCTGTATCTGGCGCACCGAACCCGGCGCATAGCCGGACATGAACAGCAGCTTGAGCTGGGGCCGTACTTTCAGCGCCTTGGAAGCGAGCTCGGGACCGTTCATGCCGCCGGCCATGATCACGTCGGAAAGAACGAGATCGATGTCCTGGCGCTGCTCGATGATGCGCAGGGCTTCGTTGCCGTTCGAGGCCTGCAGGGTCTCGAAGCCCATGTCCTCGATCATCGCCGCAGCGACGTCGCGGACGGCATCGTTGTCCTCGACGACCAGCACGACGGGCTTGTGCGGCGAAGTCTCGCCAGGTGCTTCCGGCGCGAACGGCGCAACCGGCTCCGGCGGTGGTGACGCCAGGACATCGGCGGGCGGTGCTATGGCGCGGGCCGCGGCAGGCGCTGTTTCGACGGCCGGCGCGGCGGGCACTTCCGCCTTGGCGCGCGGCAGATAGATTTTGACCGATGTGCCGTGCCCGACCTCGGAATAGATCTTGATGTGGCCGCCCGACTGCTTGACGAACCCGTAGATCATCGACAGCCCGAGGCCCGAACCCGCCTCGGGCGCCTTGGTCGTGAAAAACGGCTGAAATACCTTGTCGACGTTTTCCTTCGGGATGCCGCAGCCGGTATCGGTGACGGCAATCATGGCATAATCGCCCGGCATCACTTCGTCGTTCTGGAGGCAATAGCTGTGATCGAGTGTCACGTTGCCGACCTCGATGGTGAGGCTTCCGCCCTTGGGCTTCATGGCGTCGCGGGCATTGATGCACAGGTTCAGCACGGCGGTTTCGAGCTGGGTCAGGTCGGCGTTCACCGGCCAGACGCCGGCGGGCGGCACGATCTTGAGCTCAACCGTTTCGCCTACCGCCTGGCGCAGCATGTCGCGCATGCGCGGGACCTGGTGGTTGAGGTCGACCTGAGTCGACAGCAGCGTCTGCTGGCGCGAGAAGGCGAGCAGGCGCTTGGTCAGCTCCGAACCACGATCGGCGGCGTCAATGGCGGCCTTGATGCGTTTGGCAGCCCGCTCGTCGGTCTTCACCAGCTGATCGACGAGCTGCAGGTTGCCCATGACGATCATCAGGAGATTGTTGAAGTCGTGGGCAATGCCGCCGGTGAGCTGACCCACGGCTTCCATTTTCTGGGCCTGGAGGAACTTGCGCTCGAGCGCCCGGCGCTCGGAGATGTCCTGGCAGATCCCGAACAATGCCGCGACCCTGCCGTTCTTGTCGCGCTCGGCCTCGATCGAGGCTTCGACGTAGCGTTGCTCGCCTGAGGCGAGCACCAGGGTGAGCTGGAGCGCCGGCACGTCGCGGCCGAGCTTTGCCAGTTCCACTGCCTCCGACCAGCGCTCGCGGTTGCCAGCCGACATCACGGCCTCGATCAGCGAGAAGGAGGGCGGCAGCATGCTGTTGTGCAGCCCGAAGATATCCAGCATCTCGTCCGAGAACGTGACCATCTCGCTGTCGGCGTCGTACATCCAGCTGCCGAGCCGCGCGGCTGCCTGGGAGCGGCGCAGATTGCTCTCCGAATGGCGCAGCCGCTCGAAGGCGGTCATCTGATCGGTGATGTCACGCGCCAGTCCAATGACCTTGGTCGGTTTGTTGTCGATGGGGTCGCGCAGGACGCCGGCAATCACCTCGACCCAGAGGTAGCGGTCGTCGCGCCGGCGCAAGCGGTATTTGGTGCGCCACTGGTCGACCTGGCTGCCCGATGAAGTGACCGCGTGGTCGATGGTTTTCGTGAAGTCGTCGGGATGGACGCGGTCATTCCAGGTTTTGAAGCTCAGGCTGCCATCGCCCACGGGCAAGTCCAGCATCTCGT
Source organism: uncultured Alphaproteobacteria bacterium (assembly GCA_963780765.1). Classification (GTDB taxonomy): domain Bacteria; phylum Pseudomonadota; class Alphaproteobacteria; order Rhizobiales; family Aestuariivirgaceae; genus CAWHQZ01. The sequence goes on from CAWADI010000035.1 coordinate 359,993, forward strand.
AGACTTCGGGAGAGAGATTGGAAACATCGGTGCGGTAGTCGTAGTCCCACAACGCGTAGCCGCCCGAGCGAAGCGCGAGCTGCAGACGGCGCTCGACGTCGTGGGTTTCGGAGACGAGGGCGGCGCGCGAGCTCTGGCCCACCAGCAGCATGACTTCCCGGCCGTCGGCCTTCATCATTTGCGGCGTGAAGCGGGCAAGCTTCGGCGCCCCGATCGGCGGCGAATAGGTTACCTCGATGGTCGTGGCGGCGCCGGGGCCAGGCTCTCCCGCATTGTCGTGCACGTAGCGGGCCGATAGGCGGCCCATGCCGAATTTGGCGAGCGTCTGGGTCACAACCTCGTCACGGGTGACGTGCCAGCGGTCAACCAGGCATTTGGTGGCTTCGATCACCCGCGCCTCGGGCAGCGATACGGCCAGCATCTCCACCGTCGCGATTTCGAGCGTTTTGGCCAGCTCGGCGATGGAAGCGGGGCATTCGGTCATGGGCGGAACTCGTAAAACAACGCACGGGAAGGCGGTAACTCTCGGACAAATTCATGAACCAAGCGTTGATTCGGCCGCGCGACTTTGAACCTTCGGGAGCGGCAAGTTGGTTGCCCGGGCCAAAATCGGGCATAAGTCCCGCGAAACAAGGTTAAGGGCGGACGGCGGGCGCGACTATGGACGAGCGGTTTCAGAAGAGCTTTCCGGTGAGCTGGGACCAGTTTCACCGCGACTCGCGGGCGCTCGCCTGGAGGCTCGCGGGCGAGGGGCCGTTCGCGGCCGTCGTGGCGATCACCCGCGGCGGGCTCGTTCCGGCGGCGGTCGTGGCGCGCGAGCTCGGCATCAGGGTCATCGAGACGGTGTGCATCGCGAGCTACGACTACGACCAGCAGGGCGACGTGCAGGTGCTGAAGGAAGTCGGTGCGCGGTTCGCAGGCGCCAATGGCGGCGCCGGCGTGTTGATCGTCGACGACCTCGTGGACACGGGCGCAACCGCCAAGGCAGTGAGGGCCATGCTGCCCAGGGCGCACTTCGCCACCGTCTATGCCAAGCCCGAAGGGCGCCCGATGGTCGACACGTTCGTGACCGAGGTCAGCCAGGATACCTGGATCTACCTGCCGTGGGACATGGGCCTGCAGTTCACCCCGCCGATCCGGGACGGCGCGAAGAAGTGACGGGGTTAGCGTTGATTGCGCTCGCGCAAGACGCGCGGCATAAGTCGATGCATGCGGACGTGGCGGAACCGGTAGACGCAACGGACTTAAAAGGCGAATTTTGCGTCCCGCGTCGTCCCATGCGGTCCCGGCAAGTATTGATTTATCGGCGTTTTTCGAAGCTCGCCCTCGGTTTCGTCCCGGCCTGTAGCGGGCTGTTCCGGCGCGTTGGGTCCCAATTCGGGTCCCCAATTTTTCTTCAAGAACGGCATGGCACAATAAGTCCAGTTCACCGGTGATCTCCCTAGGAGACCTGCTGTCGTCGATGATCGACCTTCGGGCCAGCACGCCTTACAGTGAGAAGTATGGCATCCAGAAAAATAAGGCTGGCTAAATCTCATCAATGATTTGGCCTTGAAATCGATACCCGGACTTCCTCTCCAGACTCGTTTACTCGCGAGGAAATTGCAACATTCGATTGGAACAAACTTGGCCATAAGCTCTACAGACTATGAGAGGGAGCATATCCGTCAGTTCGGTATTTGCAGTCACGCTTCTCAACATCGAAGTAAGCGCCTGAGCAGGCTCGTCAATTAGAGAAGTTTTGGGGGCCGGGCCAAAAGAGCGCGATTGATGTAAACCAAGTTGAAAACATCCTGTCCGTGAAATCGCTTGGCCCGCCGCACGGATTGGAACTTCTGCATTGTAAACTCCCCGCCACCCATCGTCCCTGCCATCCCTAGGTTCCCGAAGCCGCTCCCAAGGAGGCTGAGAACGGGGCCATCTTGCCGAACAGATTGACTCGCATCGAAGCGAAGCGCGTCGAATTAACGGAGCAATTCGAGAGGCAATACCTCGACAGATACCACCTATGCGAGTGAACTCCTGTCACTCTATGGGGCCGGCAACGGTATCGCAGTCGAAAGAATAAGCCTCCTTACCCTCGAACGCCATCCGATATCGTCAGTGCTCCGCGGTAAAGTAAGTGTGACGCTTGACCAAGCATCCCGAATTGTTCTGTGCGATCATGAAGTGCCAGATTTCAATCGACTTCCGATCTTGAAACAGAAGGGTAGGATTGAAGTGGGTTCCGGTTGGTGCAAACGATAAGCGGAAAGCATCAGAGCGATTGCTGCACGCGCTTTGCGTTCGCGCAGCGTACTTGATAGCAGCGTCTGATAGTGGCAGCCACTTTGACATGGTGGCCGTCAACGCTCATCAGACATGGATCGACAGCGCCACTGGCGCAACACGCAGTGGTATCGTGGCCTCGCTACAGGCAATCAAGCAGTCGTTGCTCGAACTTCAACCAGGACGCCTTGATCCAACCGCTTGCTTCCGTCACTTGAAAGGCATTAGCACCCCTTCGATTGAGCGCGTCGCACCTATTCGCCCTATCTTCATTCTGAACACTGAGGATCATCGCATTGTCGAAAATCGAGATGTAGACGCGGAACTCCAACCCAAATCCAACTTGGCAGCAATGCCTTGGGAGGACTTCGAGCACCTAGTAAGGCAATTGTTTGAATGGGAGTTCGGGAGGGGAGGCGCAGAGGTTAACGTGACGCAGGCATCACGTGACCGTGGTGTCGATGCAATAATGTTCGATCCTGATCCGCTCCGAGGTGGAAAATACGTGGTTCAGGCGAAGAGATACACGCGCACCGTTGACGTGGCGGCAGTAAGAGACCTTTTCGGAACAGTGATGAACGAAGGTGCTAATCGGGGAATATTGGTTACGACAAGCACTTTCGGTCCTGAATCCCTATGAATTTGCAAAGGACAAACCAATCTCTCTAGTCGATGGACCAAATTTGCTTTCTTTGCTCGCGAAACACGGACGAACCTTTCGCATCGACTTGGTTGAAGCGCGGCGTCTTGGAATTGCGGAATAACTCGCGCGAGGCGTTCAATGCTCGATACAAGCACGGCCATCGCCAGCGCGTGAAATTCTGCTATTTTGCCTCACCATGTCTGACGAACGCCTTTTCAATTGGACCGGTCTTTCATGGATCAGTCGGATGCGGGGCCTTGGCGTCGTAGGTCGCCTCAGTTCCGTAGCTATCTTTGTTGCCGTTGTCCTTGGGATCATTGCATGGCGACTGCCAGTGGAATGGCTCCTGGTCTTTTCTCCCATCGTGCTCGTGTTCTTCTTCGCCTTTGCTTGGATGGTGCTGAGGTTTTCGGAAAGGAACCCAAACTTAGCAATAACGGAAGGCGAACACGCGGTTCAGATGAGGCGGATGGATCACGTTGCTGCGAAAGGGCAGCAGGCGCCGCCTCCTTCACCAATTATTCCTGATCCACAGAACCCAATTCTTCTTGAGAAGGTCAGTGCCGAGATCGATGCATAGGTTTCTTCACATAGGGCTCAGCTTTGCCGACAACCACCCGCGAGCTGCATTGCTGGATCCGGTCTTTGATAGAATCGGGCCGGACTGGGTTCGCTATTCTCAAAATTGCTGGATTGTGTGGACCGATCGGCCGGCGAGTGATTGGGTGTACATCTTGCGACCGGCATTGGGGCCGAACGACATGATGTTTGTCGTCAAAGTAGACATGACAGACAGGAACGGGTGGCTGCCCAAGTGGATCTGGGAGTGGATGGACAGGAAGAGGCAATTGACTGGTCCCCCAGCTGCGCCTGCTCCACCGCCGGCGGACTTAAATGTGTTCCGAGAGTTATTGGGCATCGCCCCTTACCATTCTAATTGGGCAAGAACGCTACTTCCTCCGCCTGGTCGAAAGAATTCGTAGACACAGCACGCGCGAGGCGGCGGCGCTCGATCCGCACGGCAAAGGCGGTCCGTTGGACGACCGCTTGCACCGGGAGTTCCCGGGTACCGCGCCCAATGATTCGATTTAGCGCTACAGCGGCCTTAACCGTTTCCCGCCCCAAAATTTTGCCGGCGACGCCGCGAACGCTCGCCCTGGCGCATCCTTAGTCAGCGTGCCGCCTTCTGGTGGAATTCCGCCACATAACCGCAACCATCGGAAAGAAAAGGCCCGCCCGGCGAAGCGCACACCGGACGGGCCAGGAAGCCGAGCCAATGAGCAAAGCCCGGCCACGGAGGAACAGGGTGGGCCGCCCGGTGATGCAGCCGGACGGCCCGGCGGCTGGCTCAATGCCGCTAGGGGAAAGCGTTAAGCCGCCGCAAACTTCATCAGCTTGATGGCGCGGGAGTCGACCAGGCTGCCACCCACGCGCTTGGTCGCGTAGAAGTTCACATAGGGCTTGCTCGTGAATGGATCACGCAAGAGGCGGATTTCCGTCCGGTCGCAGATGATGTACCCGCTTGCCCAATCGCCGAACGTGAATCGAGAACGCGTTGCGAACATGATCGGCGGTTTTCGGTCCCAGTTTTGGCTTTCGAAGCGCAATGCGCTCGGCTAAGTCATTGAAATCGGCATGCGGACGTGGCGGAACTGGTAGACGCAACGGACTTAAAATCCGTTGGGCGCAAGCCCGTGGGGGTTCGAGTCCCCCCGCCCGCACCAGTGATTTCAATAACTGCGTGTAAATGCAGCGGCCGATAGTTAGAACAGATCGTCCGGTGTGTGCAATTTCTGTGCATTCGTGCAGGACTTTTTTGCAATCAGGTTGGCCGAATGTTCGACCGACTCCGCGCCTTGCAAGCAATCGAGAGCGCGATCGACGGCGCGATCCTGAGCGTGGGCGTAGCGCAAGACCATTTGCAGCTTTCGTGACCGGAGAACTAACGCTGGGCTCAGCGGGGCACACCCCCGCCGTCTACTGCAACCGATTGTTAACTGGCCAGACCATTGCCGACGCTCACAGCGATCCGCCCTCCTATGTCATCCGATTCAGCGATTGCGCGGTCCACTTGCCTTCCAGGGCTTCGTCTTTCGGCCAGTGGAGGCGTCTGGCCATGAAGAACGGCCCCTTTGGCGCGGCGTTCCTGGAGATCGACCTCATCGAAGGAATGAATCCGAAATGGGATTTGTTGAGCGCGTTCGAGGATCTTGTCGTCGCCGATGAGATCACCTATCGTCGCGTGCTCCCTTCGATCGCGGCGAGCAGCTCGGACGAGCCGCCAAGAAATCTTGCCGGCGCCGATGAGATCACCTATCGTCGCGTGCTCCCTTTCGATCGCGGCGAGCAGCTCGGACGGGCCGCCAAGAGGTCTCGTGCGTCATGAGTATGTTGCGTTTGGTCGTGGTAGCGCTTGCTGGTGCCGCATGCTTGGGAGCGCTGAGTGACCCATCATTCGCCAAGGCCACCGACGGCCAGCTATCATTCACGAGACAGGTGAAGGCCCAAAGCACGAGACCGCTGAAGGCCCGAAGCACGAGACTGCTGAAGGCCCAAAGCCTCAACGCGAGGCGGCAAAATCGTCCCCGGAAACAATGGTTCTTCCTGTTTGGCACCAAAAAGCAGGAGCTAGCCCCCCAGACGCGGGACAACAAATCTGCCGATAAGGTACGCAAACGTCGGCTCACTTTCGCCAGAGTCGATCCCCAACTACGCACCAGAGTTAATCCCCAACTACGCAAACGCCGGTTCGCTTTCGCCGGAGTTGATTCCCAACGGCGCACCGCAGTCAAACCCCAGCTGCGCAAACGCCGGCTCGTTTTCGCCGGAGCCGATCCCCAGGCCGGGAAGCCGAAGTCTCCCGATGCCGGCTTCGACATCTATCAGCCGACGAAGCTCGTGGCTCTGAGCACTCCGGACCTCGGGACGACGATCGCTGCTGGGGTGATGGCGGCGGCGATTCTGCGAGAACTTCGCGCGCCCGAATCCCCGCACAAGGTCACGGCGCAACAGAGGGACGCCATCGTCAATTTCTATCAATTCAACTACTTCCGACCGCTCTGGGTCGACTCGCGGGGGTTGAACGGCAAGGCCAGGCGCACTTTGGCGCTGCTTGCAGATGCTGAGCAGGAAGGCTTGAATCCGTCCGACTATCTTCCTGCGAGCCTCGGCGCGCTCGTCGACGATGCCTCCGGGGCGGAGCGGAACAACTCCTCCCTGGCCCGCCTCGATATCGGCGTTACCGCCATGGCGTTGCGCTACGCCGAACACATTTACAGCGGCCGGATCGTTCCAAAGCGCCTTTCGGGCTACTATGACATCGTGCCGCCGGTGCTGAACCTGGGTCAGGCCCTTTCCCAGTTGTCGGCGCGGGCTGATCCCGACCGCTATCTGTCCTCATTGGCTCCGTCCCACCCCGCCTATTCTGCCATGAAGGCCTCATTGGCAGCGTTCGAGAAAGAGAGTGTGCAACGCGAACAGGAGCCGATACCGGCGGGCGAGCGCGTGAAGCTTGGTGGGCAGGATGCTCGTGTTACTCTTGTGCGTGGCCGCATGGTCGAACTCGGGTACTTGCCCGAGGACGATGCAGCCCTGATAGCGGAGCCCGCAGCGTACAGCCTGCACACCGCAAAGGGCGTGCCAACGCTCGATGAGCAGTTGTCCAAGGCTTTGAAGGCGTTTCAGGCAAATCATGGTATCAAGCAGACGGGAGCCATCGACAGGGCCACGGTCGCGGCTTTGAACTCCCGCCCGGAACGGGACGATGCCGAGAAACTTGTCCTGAACATGGAGCGGATACGCTGGCTGCCTCGCGATCTGGGTAAGCGGCACGTACTCGTCAACCAGGCTTCATTCGAGCTGCGCCTCATCGACGGCGGCGATATCACCTGGAGCACGAAGGTGATCGTCGGCACGCCCGAAACCCAAACCGCAGTGTTCAGCGACCAGATGGAAACTGTCGTGATCAACCCCTACTGGGGCGTTCCGCAGTCGATCATCCGCCATGAAATGATGCCCCGTCTCGCCAGGGACCGCCGCTACCTCGACCGCAATGGTTACGAGGTGGTGAACGAAAGAGGGCGCGTCGTCAGCTCCAGATCCGTCAACTGGTGGGCCTACAAACGCGTTATTCCCTTCGGCGTGCGCCAACCGCCCGGCGACGGCAATGCGCTCGGAAGAGTGAAGTTCCTGTTTCCGAACGCACATGACATCTACATGCACGATACTCCGACCAAGGAGCTTTTCGCCGAGCCCGTCCGCGCCTTCAGCCATGGTTGCGTGCGCGTGGAGAACCCCCGGGAGTTCGCCCAGTATGTGCTGGACTGGGAACGCAAGCGCATCGACGAGGCGATCGCCACCGGCGAGACCCGGAAGATCCCGCTCAATGAGACCATTCCCGTTCATCTGAACTACTTTACCGCGTGGCCCGACACATCCGGGAAGGTTGTCTTCCATGCCGACATCTACAATCGCGACACCCGGCTCGAAAAAGCGCTCAACACCATCGCGCTCGCCAGCAACTGAGCCCTTTCCGTCATGGCCAGGCGAAGCCGCCAAACCGCCACTCCCCCCTTCTATTTTGGCCTCTCGGGAACTATTCGAGTGCTCCAGGCGTATTACATTCATCCGAGAGGGGTTCACCGCATGGAGGAGACCAGCTATGCGAAACCTCAAATATCTACTGGCTGCCGCAGCACTGGGTGGCCTTGTGGCCCTGCCGCAACCCAGTTCGGCAAGTCCGCTTGGCGTTGGGCTGACCGGCGCAGGCTCAGCAACATCTGAGATCACTGACGGTCTGGTTCAGAAGATTCACGGTTACCACTGCGGAAAAAGAAGGGGCTGGTATAGCGGCTACAGGGGGTGGCATAGCCACTGGAGAGCCTGTAAACGCAGATACTACGACGATGATGACTATTCCTATCGACGCAGATACTATGACGATGATGACTATTACTATCCTCGTCGTTCCCATTACCGGCCCTACTACAACCGGCCATTAATCGGTTTCGGCTTCGGCTTCGGCGGCCGCCGACACTTTTACGACGACTAGCTGAAGATGCGGGCGCCGTAGAATGAGCGCCCGCATTCTTTTACCTCTGTGGAAGCCTGATCCCGCCAATGTGAAGTGGCGCTAAGCGGCTGCTTGAATCCATGAGCTCATGTTACGGGCGGTTGAGTAGACAGATTCTTCGCTTCAATCCGCTCGGCGACCAGTTCCTGCAGGCGCCAGAGCCGGCGGTCGTGAATTCCCAGGGCCTCGAGATGACTGACGGTGCTGTAGAGATAGTCGGCCATCGACCCCATAGGACCCACCGCCGCGGCGAGCGCATCAGCAACCTGCTCCGTCGAAAGCCCGTTGAGGTAGCGGGGCCCTCTTCGATTGATGACGAAGGTTACCGCACGAAGCGGGCCTTTTTCGGTGCAGACGCTTACCCAGCGCGGTGAATGAGACATTGGCTTGACGCGCAGCTCTCGACGAAAGAGCTTGCCGAGACTGGCCTCGATCGCGTCCGGCGGCAGACGATATGCCACTCCCTTGCATTGCCCTCCACGATCGAGCGACATCATGATGCCGGGCTGGCCCTCCGATCCGCGAAACCACTCGTCCCAGCCGAGGCAGAAGGAGCGGTGCCATCCGCGCGCAAGACCGACCTGCCGCTCCGCAAAGTCGCAAGCAGGGTTCCAGATCAGTGATCCATACGCAAACAGCCATACCTCACGTGTCGGTCCGGAGGCTGCAATCGTCTCCCGAACGATCTCTTCATAGTCCGCATCGGATGGCGGAGTGCTGGGTGGCTTCGGGGGGTCGCCCACGAAAGGAGCAATGCGCGCAACAAGCTCGGGAGTCAGCCGCATCGAATGGGGGTTTCTGGTCATCAGGGCATTCTATGCCACGGCATGGCAGGTGAGGGTTCGAAGTTTACATGGCGAAGCAAAGCGCAGGTATCTTGATGTTCCGGCACAGGTCCGGGTCGTTGGAGTTCCTGCTGGTACATCCCGGCGGACCGTTCTGGGCCAAAAAGGATGAGGGCGCGTGGTCGATCCCAAAGGGTCTTTTCGAGGAGGGCGAAAATCCCCTTGCCGCTGCCAAGCGGGAGTTCGAGGAGGAGACCGGGTGCGCTCCGGCGGGAGAGTTCATTCACCTCGGCACATTCCGGCAGCCGGGCGGCAAGACGATCGCCGCCTGGGCTGTGGAAAGTGATTTCGACATCGGCAAATTCAGGAGCAATCTCTTCGCGATGGAGTGGCCGCCCCGCTCGGGGCAAGTTCGGCAGTTCCCGGAGGCCGACCGGGCCGCATGGTACCTGCCGGAGGAAGCGATGCGGAAGATCCTGAAAGGGCAGGTGGCGATCCTGTCGAATCTCATCCAACGATTGCAAGTCGTGCCGACATCGGGGTCAACCGACATCTAGGGGTACGCTCGCGGCTCGCGGCGCTGCTAGCCAAACCTCGGAATGGTCGAAGCGGGCTGCCGGAGGCACTATTTTCGCGCTCACCCCCGATGCGGTTGGGCGCGCAATGTGTTAACATGTGTACAAGGGGATGGAGGCTCTGCATGACCAACAGTACGACCTTGACCATTCGGATTTCCCCGAAAGTGAAAAGGGGCCTCGGTCGCCTGGCGGCGCATACGAAACGCACGAAGTCCTTCCTTGCCGGCGAGGCGATTCAAGACTTTGTCGATCGCGAATTGGCAATCGTCGAAGGGATCAAGCGTGGCCTGGATGACATGAAAGCTGGTCACGTCACCCCCCATGATGATGCTATGCGCCGTATCCGCGCCACCGTGAAAAGCAAATCCCGGTCGTGAAGGATCGTTGTCTGGTCGAATGATGCGCTCAAGCGACCTGGATACGCTTGCAGATCACATTGCGACCGACAACCCAAGGGCCGCTCTGCTCGTGCTCGAGCGCATCGATGAGACAGTACGAGAACCTTCGCCATATTCCGACCGGCCGGAGCGGGACGGGTCGCCGGCACTTACGAAAAGGCGGTTCGGCATTTACCCTATATCATCGTCTATGCACTGCACGCCGCTGCCCAGGGGCGATGAACAGATTGTCGTCTTGCGGGTGATCCACGGGGCACGAGAATGGTTGAAAGACGAATGGCCGAAATGATGGCGAGTAGGCTGGGCACGTTCACGAGAATCGCTGATCCCTTGCTGGCGTATTCGCCCTCAGCTTGCACTGCTGCTCTCCGGAATCTGGGCTTTGCGCAGACCGCCGATACTCACCAACCGGAAGGCCAGTGGTCCCGAAATCGCCGAGGCACGCGAGGAGGTCACGGCGCGCCGCTTCCTGGTGGCTGCTGCCAATCGCCATGCGGCCGAGGCGGGACGCGAGGTCCTGCGCCAGGGTGGCAACGCCATCGATGCCATGGTCGCGGTGCAACTCGTCCTCGGCATCGTCGAGCCGCAGTCCACCGGACTTGGAGGCGGCGGCTTCCTCGTCTACTGGGATGCCGGAAAAAGGAGGCTCACCACTCTGGACGCCCGCGAAACGGCGCCCCTCAAGGCCACGCCGAGATTGTTCCAGAATGCAGCCGGCGAACCGCTCGAGTTCTACGATGCTGTCTTGGGTGGACGTTCGGTCGGCGTGCCGGGAATCCCGCGCCTCCTCGAGGAACGCGCACCGGAAATGGGGAAAGTTGCCCTGGCGCGAACTCTTCGGCCGGCCATTCGCCTGGCCGAAGGGGGGCTTTGCGGTTTCTCCCCGTCTTGCCAAGCTCATCGAGAGGACAAGGAGCGGCTGTCGCGCTTCCCGGCGACGGCAGCGTATTTCCTCGACGCCTCGGGTGCGCCGCTCGGCGAAGGAACGCTGCTCAGGAACGGGGACTACGCCAAAACGCTTGGTGTCCTTCGCGACAAGGGTGCCGAGCCTTTCTATTCCGGACCAATCGCCGCCGGCATCGTCGAGGCGGTGCGCAGCGCTTCCGGCAATCCCGGCCTCATGACGCTCGCCGATCTTGCCGGCTACCAGGTCAGGGAGCGGGCACCGGTGTGCATCGCTTATCGCGGCCATCGATGTCTGCGGCATGGGTCCGCCGTCCTCAGGCGCCCTGACCGTCGGGCAGATGCTGGGCATTCTCGAAAACTTCGATCTCAGGGCGCTGGGCCCGTCCAATCCTGCCGCCTGGCAATTGTTCGGCGATGCAGGCCGTCTCGCCTTCGCCGACCGCGACCGCTACATGGCGGACGAGGATTTCGTGCCGATGCCGACCCGGGGACTCCTCGACAAGACCTATCTCGGCGAACGAGCCAAGCTCATCGAGCTTGGGCGCAAGCTTGAGACCGCGCAGGCGGGCGCTCCGAAATGGGACCATGCGCGCCACTACGCCGATGACTGCCGAATCGAGTTGCCGTCCACCACCCATTTCGTCATCGTCGATGAAGCCCGCAATGTCGTCTCGATGACGTCCTCGATCGAAGACGCCTTCGGGTCGCGGCTCATGACGCATGGATTTTTGCTGAACAATCAGCTTACGGATTTTTCCTTCCATTCCCAGGTCGATGGCATTCCTGTCGCCAACCGGGTCGAGCCCGGCAAGCGGCCGCGCTCGTCGATGTCGCCGACCATTGTTCTCAAGGACGGCGCGCCGGTCCTGGCGCTGGGCTCGCCGGGCGGCAGCCGCATCATTCCCTATGTCGCCAAGACGCTGATCGCGATGATCGACTGGCAGCTTTCGCCGCAGGCGGCCGTCGATCTTCCGCACCTGGTAAACCGGTCGGGCGTTTTCGACATCGAGGCGGGCACCGGAGCGGAAGCCCTGAAGCCCGCCCTGGAACAGCTGGGCTACGAGACCAAGGTCATGGACCTGAACTCAGGCCTGCACGCCATCGCCATTGCGCCGGATAAACTTACAGCAGGTGTCGACCGCCGCCGCGAGGGACTGGCAGCCGGAGACTGAAACGACTACGGATGGCGCGTGCATGTCCGAAGAACGCCCTAAACGCCGCCTGGCCGTCATCCTCGCCGCAGATGTGGTGGGCTACAGTCGGCTCATGGAACAGGATGAAGCCGGCACGCTCGCTACGCTAAAAGCCCGCCGCCGGGAGGTGCTCGAGCCGCTGGTCGCGCGCCATCGGGGGCGAATCTTCAAGATAGCGGGCGACAGCGCCCTGGCGGAGTTCGGCAGTGCCGTCGGTGCAGTGCAGTGCGCGATCGATCTTCAGCGAGAAATGGCGTGCGCTAACGACGCACTTTCCGATGAACGAAGCATCGTGCTCCGTATTGGGGTCAATCTGGGCGATGTGATTGTCGAGGGCAGTGATTTGTATGGCGACGGGATCAATATCGCTGCTCGCCTTGAAGGCATGGCTGAGCCGGGCGGCATTCTCGTCTCGGGCACCGCCTATGACCATGTCAGAAACAAGGTCAGCACCGGCTTCGACGACCTGGGTGTTCGGAATCTGAAGAACATCCGGGAGCCAGTTCGGGTGTTCGCCGTCAGCGGCATATCTCACGTCCGGGCCGCGGCGGTCACCGCCGACAAGCCCTCGATCGCCATCTTGCCCTTCGTGAACATGTCCGGCGATCCGGGACAGACATACTTCTCCGACGGGGTTACTGAGGACATCATCACTGAATTGTCGCGCTTTCCGTCACTGTTTGTAGTCGCACGAAATTCGTCGTTCCAGTACCGGGACAAGGCAGTTGATGTCAGGCGCATCGCGCTCGAGCTCGGCGTGCGCTACCTTGTTGAAGGAAGTGTTCGCAAGGCGGCCAACCGGGTGCGCATCACGGCGCAGCTTATCGATGCGGCGAATGGCAGCCATCTGTGGAGCGAGCGGTACGATCGCAGCATCGATGGCCTGTTTGAGGTTCAGGACGAGGTTACGCGAACGATCGTGGCGACACTCGTGGGCCGGGTAGAGGCCGCCGAAATGAAGGGCGTCCGCCAGAGGCCAACCGATAACCTGCATGCGTATGAAGCATTGCTGCGCGGCATCGAGCATCTGCGCGGCCAGGGCGATGACGACAACCGGCGCGCCCGGGAGCTGTTCGAGAGCGCTGTTGCGCTCGACCCGCGCTACGGGCTGGCGCACGCCTACGTTGCCATGGCTCTGCTCGTCGAACACCGGTACGACAACGCCCCCGATTTCATCAAGCAGCGGGCTCTCGACAGCGCACTGGCCGGTGTTCGGCTCGACCCAAATGAAGCCCGATGCCACCAGTTCCTTGCCCAGGCCTACCGGTTCCGCGGCGAGTTCGATCTGGCAGTATCGCATATGGAACGCAGCGCGGCGCTCAATCCCAACGATGCCAACGGCATCGCCCAAAAGGGATCAATTCTGGGCGTCGTTGGTCGCGCCGAGGAGGGCATTGTGCTGATCCGCGAGGCGATGCGCCTCAATCCATTTCATCCGGACTGGTACTGGAGCGCCATGGCCATCGCTGCGTATGCCGCCGGACGTTACGAAGAGGCGTTGGAGGCCAACCGCCGCCGGCCGCCACAGTATTGGGAGTTCGCTCGCGTAGCGGCCTGCCTTGCACAGCTGGGTCGCATCGACGAGGCTCGCCGGTGTGCGGCTGACGTTCTGCGGCTTAAACCAGATTTTCACCTTGCCGCAGAACGGCTGAGCTATAAGAACCCGGCTGATGCTGAGCATGTGCACGAGGGAATGCGCAAGGCCGGACTGCCGGAGTGAGCCGGGGCGGTTCCGCTGCCATCAGGGACCACACAGCGGCGGAAAGCACCGGTACAAACTCGAATGATCGCAAGTGTGGTTGAGCATTCCCGGCCGGGTCAAACAGCCTTTCGGAGTGATGAAGCTGTCGATGCGCCGGCGCGGCCTTTCGCTCCACTGGATGTTGACGGCGCAGAGCTTCGGATAGAACTCCAGGTGCCCATAGGGCAGATGGTCGTGTATCCACCACGCCAGTTGCCGCCAGTCCGCACCTTTCTCGTAACGGTCGGCGAACCACGGAACAACCACGCAAGCCGCTGCTCCCATGAAGCCCTCGCCGTCGCGCATATCCCAGATGTGATAGCCCGCGTTGACCTCGACCCGCGCCCCGTGGCGGCGGGCGTTGCCGAAGGCTGTCACGTCGGCCGAGCGGTAGCCGGAGCGGAGGCCCAGCCTACCGAAAGTGCGCTGCAGCGGCTCGAGAAGCAGTTGGCACAGCCTCTCGCCCGCTGCGACCGCGAGGTCGGGATCGGTGGGAATGTTGGGGACGCCGTAGAAGCCGGCAATCTCGGAATAAAGAAAATCGCGCATGAAAAAGTTTGGACTGAGCCGGGTGCGGCCCAGGTCCTCGAGCGCGCGCATGGAACGGGGTTGCTGCATGGGTCACGGCCTTCGCGATATAGTGCGAAAATGGCCAGCAAACAAAACAAGGCAGGCGCGAGGCGCATGAGCCCGGACCGCGCTCACCTTGAGAAGCTGCTCGACGAGGCGCTCAAAGGGACGTTCCCGGCGAGTGACCCGATCGCGATCGATGTCGCCGAGCCGGCGGACGAGAAGACCGTTGCCGACAAGCCTGGGCGCAAAGGTCAAAGCTAGCCCAGACCAGCGCGGATGCGCAGATGCGAAAGACAGGCGCCATTTCAACTGTGCTTCGCGTGGAACCACGGCCCATGGGCAACCACGCCCTGCCGGTCGGTGCGCTCGAAGCCGTGGGCGCCGAAGTAGTCGCGCTGGCCCTGAATCAGATCAGCCGTCGAGCGCGCGGTGCGCATCGAGTCGAAGCCGGCGAGTGCGGCCGAAAGGGCCGGCACCGGAATCCCGGCAAGTGCCGCTGCCGAGACGACCCGCCTCAGACCGTGGTGGTTCTGTTTGATCAGGGCGGCAAAAAAAGGTGCAGTGGCAAGGCTCTCAAGTTCATTGCCGGTCGCGTAGACCGCGGCGATGTCGTCGAGGAAGGCCGAACGAATGATGCAGCCGGCGCGCCAGATTCGGGCGATGACGGCAAGCGGCAGGGACCATGACCGGCTCGCCGAGGCGGCTGCCAGCACAGCAAAACCCTGGGCGTAGCCAATGACGCGGCCGGCGATCATGGCCTGCTGAAGGATATTGGCGGCTTCTGAATCATTTCCCAAGACGCCGGCCAGGCGCCTGGGTGCCGCTCCGAAAAGCGCCTCGCCCGCTATCCGCTCATCTTTCCGGGAGGCCCAATTGCGCGCCGCTACGGCCGCTTCCATCACCGTCGCCGGCGTGCCCTGGAACTGGGCTTCGACTACCGCCCAGCGGCCCGTGCCTTTCTGGCCCGCCTTGTTGACGATCCGGTCGATCAGGAAGTCGGCCGCTGTCAGGGTCCCTGGTGCTTAGAACCTTGGCGGTGATTTCGATCAGGTAGGACCTGAGCGGTCCTTTATTCCAGGCCGCGAACACTTCGGCGCAACGATCCGCCGCCCAGCCCAGTCCGTCGCGCATGATGCCGTAGGCTTCGGCGATCATCTGCATGTCGGCGTATTCAATGCCGTTGTGGATGGTTTTGACGAAGTGGCCGGCCCCGCCGGGGCCGACCAGCGCACTGCACGGTTCATCCCGGTAACGCGCGGCGATGCCTGTGAAGATGGGGGCCACCCGTTCCCAGGCGCCCGCTGGACCGCCTGCCATGATCGATGGACCGTGGCGTGCTCCTTCCTCGCCGCCGGAAACTCCGACACCGAGAAATCCAATGCCTTTCGCAGCCCAGTTATCGCACCGCCGCTCGGTATCGTGAAAGTCGGCGTTGCCGGCATCGATGAGGATGTCATCGCGCGCGAGATGCGGTTCGAGGTGCGCCGCCTGCTCATCGACCGCCGGTCCCGCCGGGATCATGAGGAGGATCGGGCGCGGCGGTCGCAGCGAACCGGCGAGGTCCTTGAGCGACGAAAACGGCGCCAGCCGTGCGCCAAGACTGCCGGCCGAGGCCATGAGCTCGGCGGTGCGCGCCGCGGTGCGATTGTAAATGGCGACGCGATGGCCTTTCTCGGCGATGTTCAGCGCCAGTGCCGCGCCCATGACGCCCAACCCTACAACTCCGATATCCGACGACACCATGCTCGCTCCCTCGGTACCCGTTCCTTATACCTTCTTGAGGTCCCCGGCCCATTTTCCCTATCGAAATCTGATGCGGCGGGCATGACTTTCCGGCCAGTTCTCATGCGAGGTGGCACATGCTCGATCTTCTCTACCTGTTGCTCGGCGCCTTCCTTTTCTTCGGCGCGGCCGCGTATGTGCGCGGCTGCGACCGGATCTAGGGGCATTGCCGTGGCGGAAGCGTTCATCGGCCTCCTGGTGGCACTCGGGCTTGCCGCATACCTCGTGTACGCGCTCGTCCATCCCGAGAAATTCTAACCGCCCATTCCCTGAGGTGACGCTATGACCTTCGCCGGCTGGCTGCAGATTGTCCTGTTATTTGCCGCCGTCATTCTTGCTGCCTGGCCGCTTGGCCTCTTCCTGGCGCGACTGTTCTCCGGCGAGCCGACCATACTTTCGCCCGCGCTTGCTCCGGTCGAACGTGGCCTGTTGCGTCTGGCCGGAACCGGAGAAGCGGAGGAGCAGGACTGGAAAGTCTACGCGTTCGCCATGCTCGCCTTCAACGCGGCGGGATTCTTCGTCCTCTACCTCCTGCAGCGGCTGCAAGGATATCTGCCGCTCAACCCGCAGGATTTTCCGGCCGTATCGGAACATCTGTCGTTCAACACGGCCATGAGCTTCGTCAGCAACACGAACTGGCAGTCCTACGGCGGCGAAACGACGATGGGCCATTTCGTCCAGATGGCAGGCCTGACAGTTCAGAACTTCGTCTCGGCAGCGACCGGCATCGCGCTTGCTGTCGCCGTCACACGGGCCTTTGCCCGATCCGGCGCTGCGACCATCGGCAATTTCTGGGTCGATCTCGTGCGCTGTACGCTCTACTTGCTGCTGCCGCTAAGCATCATCGTCGCCTTGGCCTTCGCCGCGATGGGTCTTCCGCAGACCCTTGCAGGCTCCATCGACGTGACTACGCTCGAAGGTGCCAAGCAGACGATCGCCCTCGGCCCCATCGCCAGCCAGGAAGCAATCAAGCAGCTCGGAACCAACGGTGGCGGATTTCTCAACGCCAATGCCGCCCATCCGTTCGAAAACCCCGGGACGTGGTCGAACTACCTGTCGATCTTCGCGATGCTGCTGGTTTCCACGGCCCTGCCTTTCATGTTCGGCCGCATGGTGGGCGATGATCGTCAGGGCAGGGCACTGCTCACTGCGATGCTCGCGCTGCTCGCGGCAGGTGCCGGCATCATCTATTGGGCGGAAGCGGCCGGCAACCCGCTCATCGCCGGACTCGGCATCGATCCGGTGCAGGGCAACATGGAGGGCAAGGAGGTCCGCTTCGGTCTCGCCATGTCTGCCCTTTATGCCGCAGGTACCACGGGGCTTTCGTGCGGCGCGGTCAATGTCATGCATTCATCGCTCACCCCGCTCGGCGGAGCGGTGCCCCTGTTTCTGATTCAGCTTGGCGAGATCCTGCCGGGCGGCGTCGGTTCGGGACTCTACGGCATGGTGGTCATGGCAGTCCTGTCGGTATTCGTAGCAGGTCTCATGGTCGGCCGCACTCCGGACTACCTCGGCAAGAAAATCGAAGGCAAGGAGATGAAACTGGTCGTGTTGGCGCTGCTCGTCCTGCCGGCGTCCATCCTTGGCTTCAGCGCCGTTTCGGCCATGCTGCCAATAGGCCTCGCGAGCCTCGCCAATGCCGGCCCGCACGGGCTGTCCGAAATCCTGTACGCGTTCTCGTCCGGAACCGGCAACAACGGCTCGGCCTTCGTCGGCCTCAACGCCAACACGCCCTGGTACAACACCACCATAGGCATCGCCATGTTCCTCGGCCGCTTCGCCTATGTCGTGCCGGTCATTGCGATGGCGGGCTCGCTCGCCGCCAAGACCAAAACCCCGGCATCGGCTGGCAGCTTTCCTACTCATAGCGTGCTGTTCATCGCTCTTCTCATCGGCGTGATCCTGATTCTCGGCGGCCTGCAGTATTTCCCGGCGCTGGCGCTTGGACCCATCGTCGAGCACTTCCTGATGCTTTCGGGCAAGACCTTCTGAAGGAACCGCCGCCATGGCCAAGAAACCCATCGCTCCCGCTCTCTTCGATGCACGAATCCTGAGCGAAGCTGCAGTCAACGCGCTGCGCAAGCTCAACGTGCGCCTGCTGGCGCGCAATCCGGTAATCTTCGTGACCGCTGCCGTAGCGGCACTGGTAACTGCGCTGTGGCTGCGCGACGTGCTCGCAGGCACCGGCAACGGCTGGTTCTCTGGCCAGATCGCGGTGTGGCTTTGGTTCACGGTGCTGGTTGCGAACTTCGCCGAGGCGGTGGCCGAAGGCCGGGGCAGGGCCCAGGCCGATGCGCTCAGGCGAACGCGAACCGATACCATCGCCAGGCGGCTTCTCATGCCGGACGAGCGCGATGATCTCTTCGAAAAGGTGTCCGCTCTCGATCTCAACGTCGGCGAAGTGGTGATCGTGGAGGCTAACGAGCTCATTCCCGCCGACGGCGAAGTCATCGAGGGTATCGCCTCGGTGAATGAATCGGCGATCACAGGTGAATCCGCGCCCGTAATCCGGGAATCGGGCGGCGACAGGTCAGCGGTGACCGGAGGCACGATGGTGCTGTCGGATTCGATCAAGGTGCGCGTTACCGCGGCTCCCGGAAACACCTTTGTCGACCGCATGATTGCACTGGTCGAGGGCGCGGAGCGGCACAAGACCCCGAACGAGATCGCCCTGTCGATATTGCTCGCGGGTTTGACGCTTATCTTTCTCGTGGCGGTCGTGACGCTCTGGGGCCTGGCGGGATATTCGGGGACAATTGTGCCCGTGACCGTGCTCGCCGCCCTCCTGGTCACCCTCATCCCCACCACCATTGCCGGGCTCCTGTCGGCAATCGGCATCGCCGGCATGGACCGGCTGATCAGGTTCAACGTGATCGCCACATCCGGTCGTGCGGTCGAGGCGGCGGGAGACGTCGATACGCTTCTGCTCGACAAGACAGGCACCGTCACTTTCGGCAATCGGCTGGCGACCCGACTCATTCCCGCCGCGGGCGTAGCGGAGAACGAGCTCGCCGAAGCCGTGCTGCTGTCATCGATCGCGGACGAGACTCCCGAAGGCCGCTCGATCGTCGCCCTGTGCAAGGGTCATCACAAACTCAAGGAGCCCGATACCGCGAAGCTCAAGCTCAAGTTCACGCCATTTTCCGCCGCCACCCGCATTTCCGGCGCCGATATCGGCGAGCGGCAGATCCGCAAGGGTGCAGTCGATGCGGTGCTCAAGGATGCGAAATTGACGGTGGACCAGATGCCGCCGGCTCTGCGCGAGGCGGTTGACCGCATCTCTCGCACCGGCGGCACGCCGCTTGGCGTCACGGATGCGGGCCGGATCGTCGGAGTGATCGAACTCAAGGACGTGGTCAAGCCCGATATCAAGGAGCGCTTCAACTCGCTGCGCACCATGGGCATCAAGACCGTGATGGTGACCGGCGACAATCCGGTGACCGCTGCCTCGATCGCCTCGGAGGCAGGCGTCGACGACTTCATCGCCGAGGCAACGCCGGAGGACAAGCTCAACTACATTCGGGATGAGCAGGCCAAAGGGCGGCTCATCGCCATGTGCGGCGATGGAACCAACGACGCGCCGGCGCTCGCCCAGGCCGATGTCGGGGTGACCATGCAGACCGGCACCCAGGCGGCGCGCGAGGCCGGCAATATGGTCGATCTCGACTCCAACCCCACCAAGCTCATCGAGATCGTGGAGATCGGCAAGCAGCTGCTCATGACCCGCGGCTCGCTGACCACATTCTCGATCGCCAACGACGTCGCCAAATATTTCGCGATCATCCCGGCCCTGTTCGTCGTGACCTACCCGGAACTCGGCGCGCTCAACGTCATGCAGCTTGCCTCGCCGCAGAGCGCCATACTTTCGGCGGTGATTTTCAATGCACTCATCATCATCGTGCTGATCCCGCTGGCCTTGAAGGGCGTTGCCTATCGCCCGGTGGGTGCAGCGGCGCTGCTGCGCCGGAACCTTCTGGTCTACGGGCTCGGCGGACTCATCGTTCCCTTCATCGGGATCAAGCTCGTCGATCTCGCGTTCACGGCCCTCAATCTCGCCTGAGGAGGCAAACACATGCGCAACCAGTTGCGGCCTGCTCTCGTCATGTTCGCCGCCTTGATGCTGATTACCGGCATCGTCTATCCGCTGCTGATGACCGGCATCGCCCGGCTGGCATTTCCCAATGCCTCCACGGGCAGCATGGTGCGGCACGACGGCTCAGTCATCGGCTCGGCGCTGATCGGGCAGGGGTGGACGTCGGAGCGCTATTTCTGGTCGCGGCCATCGGCGGCCGGCGACGGCTACAACGCCGCTGCTTCCTCGGGCTCCAATCTCGGAGCAACCTCGCAGAAGCTCCTGGACCGGATCAAGGCCGAGACGGAGCGGCTGCGCGCAGCCACGGGGGCGGAATCGCTGCCGGCAGATGCCGTCACGGCTTCCGGCAGCGGGCTCGACCCGCATATCTCGCCGCAATATGCGTTGATGCAGGTCGGGCGCATCGCGAAAGCGCGCGAACTTCCCGAGGACCGCGTTCGAGCCCTGGTCGAAGAACACACGCAGCGCCCGCTGATCGGCTTCCTCGGCCAGCCGCGGGTCAATGTCCTGCTACTCAATCTGGCGCTCGATGGAGTAAGTTCGGGATAGAATGTCGAATGCCCGGGAGAAACGCCCCTCACCCGAGGCGCTGCTTGAGCTTGCCGAACGGGAAAGGCGCGGCAAGCTCAAGGTGTTTCTCGGCGCCTCGCCGGGCGTTGGCAAGACCTATGCGATGCTTTCGGGCGCGCAGCGCCTGCGAGGCGAAGGCCGCGATGTCGTCATCGGGATCGTGGAGACCCACGGCCGCGCCGAGACCGCCGTTCTGCTCGAGGGCCTCGAGGTTCTCCCGCGCAAGGCGACCAGCTACCGTGGCCGCACGCTCCTTGAGTTCGACATCGATGGCGCGCTCAAGAGGCGTCCGTCGCTGATCGTAGTCGACGAGCTGGCCCACACCAACGTACCCGACAGCCGGCATCCCAAGCGATACCAGGACGTCGAGGAGCTGCTCAGGGCCGGAATCGACGTCTGGACGGCCATGAACATTCAGCATGTGGAGAGCCTGACCGACGTGGTCTCCACCATCACCGGTGTAAAGGTGCGCGAGCTCGTACCGGATACGGTCATCGAGAAGGCGGACGACGTTGTGGTGGTGGACATCACTCCGGATGAACTCATCCAGAGGCTAAAGGAAGGCAAGGTTTACTTACCCGAAAACGCCAGGCGGGCGGAGCAGAATTTCCTGAAACCAGGCAATCTTACCGCCTTGCGCGAGCTGGCGCTGCGGCGCACTGCCGAGCGGGTTGACGACCAGATGGTGAGCTTTCTGCGCCAGAACGCCATCGAAGGTCCGTGGCCGACGGCCGAGCGAATACTGGTTTGCGTCGGTGCGGATTCGCAGTCGGAAGCGGTAGTAAGAATCGCAGCGCGCCTGGCAACGGGGCTCAACGCGAGCTGGATCGCGGTTCATCTCGCGGTTCCCGGAAGCGAGCCGCATGACGCGGGCTCGCTCAAGCGGATCGACGACGCCCTGGCGCTGGCGCAGAGACTGGGAGGGGAAACGACCCGCCTGAGCGCGCGTGACCTGCCCAGCGAAGTTCATCGCTTCGCGCTCCGACAGAACATCACCCTGATCGTCATCGGCCGATCCCGTTCCGGGTGGCTGAAACGGTTGCTGCGCCGGTCACTGTCGGACGAGATCGTGCGGCAGGCCAGAGGCATCGGCGTTCATGTAGTGACAGGCGATGAGTTGGCGATCGCGCCCTTCCTGGCGCCGGCCCAAAGTCACGCTGACCGCCACCGCAGCTGCAGCACTTGCGGTCGGCATTGCCCTCGCGGTGGGTATGGCCGCGAGCCGGTGGCTGGAGCTGCCCAGTCTCTCGATGATTTTCCTGACCGCGGTGCTGTTCTGTGCCGTGACCTTCGGCGTCTGGAGCGCCATCATCGCGGCGGCGCTGTCATTCGTCGCCTACAACTTCTTCTTCATCGAGCCGGTCTACACGCTGACGGTAGCGAGCCCGCACGAGCTTCTGGCACTGGTCATTTTTCTGCTCGTTGCGGTGTTGACCGGTGGCCTGGCGGGCCGCGTGCGCGAGCAGTCGATGTCCGCCCAGGCCCGCGTCAAGCAGACCCAGACCCTGTTTGATTTTTCGCGCAAGCTCTCGGGTACGGCCAAGCTCGACGACATCCTGTGGGTGACGGCGGGCCAGGCCGCCATGTCCATCAAGGGCCAGACGATCATTCTGCTCGCCCAGGGCGAAGACCTCGTCATCAGGGCGGCGTTTCCGCCGGAGGACACAATTGGCCCTGCTGAGTGGACGGCGGCACGCTGGGCCTTCCAGCGCAGCGAACCGGCGGGCTGGAACACCGCCACCCTGCCGCGTGCGCAGTATCAGTTCCGCCCTTTGCAGACTTCGCGCGGCGTCGTCGGAGTGCTGGGGTTTCGTCCCACGGGGCCGGCCCTGACGGTTGAAGAAGAACGCATGCTCGAGTCGCTTTCCGACCAGGCGGCGATCGCCATTGACAGGACCCTGCTGGTGGACGAGGCCACCAGCGCCAAGGCGACCGCAGCCAGCGAAAAGCTGCGCTCTGCGCTCCTTTCATCGATTTCTCACGACCTGAGGACACCTCTGTCGTCCATCCTCGGCGCAGTTTCGACCTTGCGCACGCTCGGCGCGAAGATGCCGAAGACGGACCGGGAGGATTCTGTTGTCGGCGATCGAGGAGGAAGCGAGCCGGCTGTCGCGCTTCGTGTCCAACCTGCTCGACATGACGCGGCTGGAAGGCGGCTCGATGGACGCGCGCCGCGACCTCGTCGATCTTCCCGGCGTCATTCAGGCGGCCGCCCGCCGTGCCCGTCAGCTCTGGCCGCAGCGGGAAATCCGGATCGCGGGCACCGCGGCTGTGCCCTCCGTCAAGGGCGATACTGCCATGCTGGAGCAGGTGGTGTTCAACATTCTCGACAATGCGAACAAGTTTGCCCCGCCCGGCAAGCCTACCAATGTCGCACTCGGTGCCGATGGCCACGATGTGGTGCTGAGTGTGGAAGACGAGGGGCCGGGAGTACCGCCTGAAGACATGGATCGGGTGTTCGACAAGTTCTACCGCGGCAAGCAGGGCGACGGACGCGCACCGGGAACCGGGCTCGGACTTGCCATCTGCCGCGGCATGGTGACCGCCATGGGCGGCTCGATCAGGGTTGACAGCCCGGTGGCACGGGGACGAGGCACGCGGATCGTCGTCAGGCTGCCGTCGGCGGAAGACCGATGAGCGCAAAACCGGTTGTCCTGGTTGTCGATGACGAGCCCCAAATCCAGCGAATTCTCAAGCCGGGTCTGGCGGCGGGCGGCTTCGAGGTTCTGGTCGCGGACAACGGTGAAGACGCCGTCAAGACCATCGCCACGCGTGCTCCCGACGTGGTGGTGCTCGATCTGGGATTGCCGGACATGGACGGCATGGAGGTGATCGAAAAAGTGCGGGCATGGTCGCAGGTACCCATCATCGTGCTTTCGGCCCGTGACCGCGAGTCGGAGAAGATCCATGCTCTCGATCTCGGCGCCGACGACTATGTGAACAAGCCCTTTGGCATTGGCGAGCTCATGGCGCGCATGCGAGCCGCACTCCGTCACCGACGCCAGGCGGCGGGAGAGGCGACGGTCTTCAAGGGATTGCGGATCGTGGTCGATACGCTCGCCCATACCGTGTCGAAAGACGGCGCCGGAGTGCACCTCACGCCCAAGGAATTCGACCTTCTCGAACTCCTGGTGCGCAACAGCGGCCGCGTGTTGACCCACCGGCATATCCTCAACGCGGGCTGGGGACCGGCGCATACCCACGACGTGCATTATCTGCGTGTGTTCATCGGCCAGATTCGACAGAAAATTGAAGACGACCCGCAGGATCCAAAGTTGATATTGACTGAACCCGGCATCGGCTACCGGTTCGCCGCCGAAAGCGCGTCATAACCAGAGGAAGATGAGGAATGCCGGTGGAACGGGATCTGCTCAATCCCGTTCGTCTTATTCTTCTCGTCATGGCCGGGCCCAGACCCGGCCATCTTCTTCGATCAGGCGCCGGGGGCGGAAAGGATTTGCGGGTCAACCCCCGGATCGAGTCCGGGGACGCGAACGACGACTTGTCGTCGTGATGGCTCCAACTTCAGCCGCCAAGCCAATTTGTGTCATCCAGATCGACCCAAGAGGGCGAGCCGGCGCTCGAGGCTCTCGGCCGGCCAGTACTTTTGCCGATCATAGTATTCGGCAACAACAGGCTTGCCATCATCGAGCTTTACCCAGGGCTGCTTGGAACTCGTGAAGATGTGAATGTCCGGCGGAAGCCGGTCCGGCTCCTCGAGCGTGCCGACGCGAACGAACCGTATTGCATCGCCGGCGCCGGCATAGTTGCTCCACAGGGCGATGCGGCAGGTCGGGCAGCGGCTGATCCTCTGACCCTTGCCGCTATTCGAAGGTGTCGGCACGATCTCCGGCACGCCCGACAGCAACTCGACGCGGTCGGCCTCGATCATGGCGTTCAGTGCGAAGGAGGCGCCCGTCTCGCGCTGGCACCAGCGACAGTGGCAGCAATGAACGAACAGCGGCTTGCTGAGCAGGCGGTAGCGTACCGCGCCGCATGTGCATCGTCCGTCGAACGTGGCACTGTTCGCCGTCTCAGCCAACGTCAGCCTCCCGACATTGCCGTAAGGACAAAAACCGTGGTACCCGGTGAAAGGGGGGTATCCAGCCCGGCGCGCTTGCCCTCGACGAAAATGTTGAGATGCCGGCGGATGCGCGGCGTCGAGTTGCACAACCGGTCGCGCATTCCGGGCCAGCGCGCGTCGAGGGCGTCAATCATGTCACCGACCGTCGCTGCCGCGAGCTTCACTTCCTGCAGCGAGCCCGGGAACAGGCTTAGGAGTGCTCGCGGGAGCACGACCGCCACCGTTGGGCTCTCATCGATTGCCCCGGTCGGCTCTACCTTCGTCGGGAGCTCCTGAATCATGCGAGCGCCGGCGACTCATTCACTTCTGGAACCGCCGTCCGAGCAGCACGCCAATGACCGCCGCCGTCGCGACTGCTCCGAGGATGGTTTGCCCGGCAGAGCGCGGCGTCGAGGCTGCCTTATCGGTTGTCGCGTGCAGGCTATTGAGCACCTGGGACATGGCGACCGGGTCTGCAGGCCGTGACTGCATCATGTTGCGTCCGACGAGGAAGGTGACCAGGCCCAGCACTGCCAACACCGCCGCGATCACCAGTGCGGCACTCCATGCCGGCATACGCGATTGGAGCAGTTCGAACGCGGCAATCGCTGCGAAGATGCCCGCCAGCAGGCCGAATGCCGCGCCCATGAGGAGGACACAACCGCCGACCGCGCGCCGCTTCAGCGCCGCCGCCTCGCTTTTGATCAACCCGCGCAGCAACGAATCGAGCATCTGGTCAGCGCCTTGACATTGAGCCGACGACCAGTCCGATCAGGAAAGCGAACAACGCCGACTGTATGGGCCGCTCCTCAATGAGCTCCTCGATCGAGGCGACCGCTTTCCTGGCACGCCGGGTGGCGTCGTCTGCCGCTTTCTTGGACCGTTCGAGCAGTTCCTCGGCACCTTCGGCTGCGGCTTCCCGTGCACGATCGGCCCGGTCGTGAGCAAGCTCGCTCATGAGCCTGCCAAGCTGTGCGATGTCGTCGCGGAGAACGCTGATCTGATCTTCGACGCTCTGCGGCGATTGCGTTTTTTGATTTTGCACCATGTCCGCTCCTTCTACTTGTCCATGTCCAATGTTTCGACAGAATAAACCGGGGGCAGGTGCCGGGCTATGCAGCTCCAGCTCTCGCCCTCATCGGGGCTTGCGAAGAGCTGGCCGGTATTGGTGCCGAAATAGATTCCGGTGGATTGGAGCCGGTCGGTCGCCATGGCCTGCCGCAAGACACCGAAAAATGCGTGCTCCTGGGGAAGCCCGTCCCGGAGCGCCATCCATGACCTGCCGGCGTCGCGCGTTCTCCACACAGCCGCCTTGCCGTCAGGCACGTATCTTCCTGCCGAGTCGCCGTTGAGCGGAAGGAGGTAGAGGGTTTCGGGATCTCGTGGATGCGCTGCGGCGGGAAAGCCGAACGACGACGGCAGGCCGGCTTCTATGCTTTGCCAATTGAGGCCGCCGTCGTCACTACGGTACATGCCGCAATGGTTCTGCTGATAGAGGCGCTCCGGCATCCCCGAAGCCATGACGAGACAGTGCACGCACTGACCATACTCGGGATACCTCTGCCCTTCGGGAAGGAAGTCGCTGCGCGTCCCGCGGTTTCTCGGCTGCCAGGTCGCGCCGCCATCGGAGGAGTAGAAAACCCCGCCGGTAGAAATGGCGACCCAGGTCTGGCGCTTGTCATGAGGGTGTGGAACGATTGAATGCAGGATGAGACCGCCGGCGCCCGGCTGCCATTCAGGCCGGCTGGGATGGTTGCGCAGGCCCGCCACGTGCTGCCAGGACACTCCACCGTCGTCGCTTTGAAACAGTCCGGCGGGCTCTACGCCGGCATAGAGGCGTCCAGAATCCGGCGCCAGGCTCCAGATGGATTTTACCGGCTGCTCGCCGGCTTCATAGGCAAGGCCGGCGCTCGAGTGTGTCCACGTCGCGCCAACGTCCGTGGACTTCCAGACCGCGGGGCCAAACCACTCGTTGCCTCCGCCGGCGTATATCGTGCCGGTTGCCGCGTCGGCAATGACATGATTGATGGGCCAGGCCTCACAGAACGGGCCGCGAAGCTCGTACGACCGGCGCGCCGCATCGCTTGCGAGTATGAAGGCACCCTTTTTTGTTCCAATGAGTATGAGAACCTTGCGCATGGCGGTTGGCTGTCGCGCTACGTGCGTGCTTTCACGCACCGCCTGATTTCTGGCGACAGATCGCCCTTCCGCCCAACCCGTATTCTCTCGAGACCCAGGAACCTGGCGAGATGGTGGAGTTCGGCTGTCAGGGCGCCGGCAGTTTCAGCACGGCCGGCTCCGTTCTCGCCATGGGCGGCATTCACAAGCAAGGTATTGAGCTCCCGGTCGGACTTCAGGCACAGCCGCGCTGCAAAGCGGTCGCCAAGCAGGAAGGGCAGCACATAATAGCCGAATTTGCGTTTGGGGGAGGGGGTGTAGATCTCGATGCGGTAGGAGAAACCGAACAATCTTTCCGCGCGGGCGCGTTGCCACACCAGCGGATCGAAAGGCGAGAGCAGGGCGCAGCACCGGGGAGTTGCGCGCGGAGTCTTCTGGTTCTTCGGCACGTAGGCTTCGCTGCTCCAGCCATCGACGCCGACCGTCTGCAAATCCCCGCTCTCGACCAGCTCTGCCAGTGCCCGCTTGGCATCTGCGAGAGGCAGGCGGAAGTAATCGCGCAAGTCGGCGAAGGTGGCGATGCCCAGGGCGGCGGAGGAAAGGCGCATCAACTCGCGGATCGCCTCGGCGCGCGGCGGCGGTGTCGCCTCGTAAACGGCGGCCGGAATGACGCGCTGCGGCAAATCATAGACACGCTCGAAATTGCGGCGGGTCGCCACAGTGATGTCGCCGGTCCAGAACAGGTATTCGAGCGCGGTCTTTCCCGTCGACCAGCCCCACCAGTGTGAAGAACGCCGGCCGGGATTGGAAAGCTTGCCTGCCGTCAGCGGGCCGCGGCTAGAGATCTCGGCCAGCGTGTCCGTCACATAGGCTTTTTGCTCCACCGCGAAGCGCGCCAGCCCGCCATAAATTCCTTCGCCCTGCCGGGCTGCATCCATGCGCCAGCGCATCAGGGGATAAAGGCGCATGGGCAGGAAGCTCGCTTCATGCGCCCAATATTCGAAGAACCGGCGCTTGCGATTTGGGGCGAATGTCAGATCATCGAGCGCGGAGCGGTCATAGAAGCCGAGCCGCGAAAACACCGGCAGGTAGTGGGACCTGCACAGCACATTGACCGAGTTGATCTGCAGCAGGTTGAGCCGATCTACGAGCCTGGACATCGCCGCTGGGCCGGGCTTGCGGGGAGGACGATCCGCGCCGGGCGACATCTGGGCGGCGATCGCGATGCGACGCGCTTCGGGCAGCGAGATCGTTGCCCTCATGACAGGGGCTTCTCCATGTAGTGGAACTGGCTCGCAAAACCGAACTCTTCATAGACCCTGCGCGCACCTTCGTTCGCGGCCAGCACGGTGATCCGCAGCCACCTTCGCCCTGCCGCCCGGGCGCGTTTCTCGCATTCAGCGAGGAGCGCTTTGCCAACACCCTTGCCGCGCTGGTCGGCTGCGACGACGAGGTCGCCGATATAGGCGTAGGTAAAGATGATCTCGTCGCGCTCGTCTTCGGATGAGACATTGGCGAGCAAGGTGGCGTAGCCGACGATACGTCGGTCGAGGACTGCTACGAGGAGCTCCCCGCCCGCTTCCCGCGCCTCGTGCAGGACGGCCGCCACATACCACGCTCCAATGTCTCGTTCCGGCATCATGCGGTCGTAGAACTGCGCTTCGTGGCGCTGCAGTTCACGCACCAGCTCGACCACCGCCTGCTCGTCGGACGGTTCATACGGCCTCATGAAGACGCGGGCTGCCACGGCGGCGGGATCATAGTCATGCGAGAGCATGTTCCGGAAAAGTGCATACACTTTTCCGACAAGAACATGCTCAAAAATTTGATCCTGCGCGTTTTCTTATCGGCGAAGTGATTCCACTTCGCCGGAAAACGCTGTAGGGCTTGCCAAGCGGCTGGACAGTATCCGGCCACGATGCCAAGGTGCGGCGCATGTCAATCATGCGGGTGGCGCAACTCTTGTTGATCCTCGTGGTGCTCGCCGGGTGCGCCTGCCTCGACCCTGAAAGCAAGGATGCGGGACTGTCGGCTGGCGCGGAGATCGGGGAGGTTTCGCAGCCCTCGGGTCTGCAGTAGCCCGCGAGCGCTCGCGAATTCAATCCGTCTGGTCCCGATAGATCGCGTCCTGCGGGCGGGCATCTCCCCTTGCCAGCGACGGATCATGGCGGAAGACGGTCGAGCAATAGGGGCACACGATCTCGGATGCCGCACCCATATCGAGGTAAACATGCGGGTGGTCAAACGGGGGAGTGGCCCCGATGCACTTGAACTCCTTGACACCGATGTCGATCGCTGCAACGCCGCTGTCGTTGTGAAATTTGGGCGTGCCATGCTCGGCCATTGCCGTCCCCCTGCGATCGAAGTTCTGCCTTTCGCGGCGGATAACATATCCGGAAGACGCATTCAAAGAGGGCAGAACGCTGGCTTCCTTCTCATCTGATGGTGTGGAGCTTGCCTACGAGACGGCCGGTGACGGGCCGGCAGTACTTCTCATTCATGGTTTCGCATCCAATTCCCGGGTGAATTGGGTGGATACCGGCTGGGTGACAACCCTGCTTGACGCCGGATTTCAGGTCATCACCTTCGACAATCGCGGCCATGGCCGAAGCGCCAAGCTCTACGACCCCCGCGCCTACCCGGCGCCCGTCATGGCCGAGGACGCGCGCCGGCTTCTGGTGCACCTTGAGCTACGCGCCGCCGCGGTGATCGGCTATTCGATGGGTGCGCGGATCGCGGCGTTTCTGACCATTCAGCATCCCGCGCTCGTCTCGCGCGCGGTGTTTGCCGGCCTCGCCGAAAACATGATCCTCGGCCTTGACGGTTCAGACGACATAGCCGACGCGCTCGAGGCGGCAAGTGCCGAAGAGATCGCGTCGGCCGAGGCGGGCACCTTCCGGCGCTTCGCGGAACAGACGGGGAGCGATCTGCGCGCCCTTGCGGCCTGCATGCGCTCGGCCCGGCAACGAATCACCGTCAAGGAGCTGGCCACGATCAAGTGCCCGGTGCTGGTCGTTGCGGGCAGCGAGGATCCGCTGGCGGGGCGCGTCGAACCGCTCGTGGCGGCGCTCGCGCGCGGCCAAGGTCTGGTGCTTGCCGGGCGCAACCACATGAATGCCGTCGGCGACCGGCAGTTCAAGGCGTCCGTGCTTGCATTCCTCGCTCCGTTGAAGGAGCCTCGGAACGAAGTCTTTACACAGTCGCGGCAGGTTCCCACCTGACGCTACCTGGGCTATGCTTGGATGCCGGGAGTTTGAGCGCATGAACCGTCAGCACCAGTCCGTTACCGCCGTCAAGACCGTTGACCCAGTCTGGTCGAGGATCAAGCGGGAGGCCGAGGAGATCGTGCGCGCCGATCCGGCCATCGGCGGCTTCATCTATGGATCGGTACTCAACCACGACAGTTTCGAGGAAGCGCTGATCCATCGGCTCGCCCATCGCCTCGGCGCTGCCGACATCAGTGCGGAGATGATCATCAAGGCGTTCGAGGATGCGCTGGAGGCGGAGCCTGAAATCTCCGCTGCGGCGCGCGCCGACATCGTCGCCACTTACGACCGTGATCCGGCATGCAACCGCTATGTCGAGCCGCTCCTCTACTTCAAGGGCTTCCAGGCGCTGCAGACCTATCGCATGGCCCACCGCCTGCATGCCCTGGGCCGCCGCGATTTCGCCCTCTACCTGCAGAGCCGCATGTCGGTGATCTTCTCGGTCGACATCCACCCGAGCGCGCAGGTCGGCAGAGGCATAATGATCGATCACGCCCATGACATCGTGATCGGCGAGACAGCGGTGGTGGAAGACAATGTTTCCATGCTGCACGGCGTGACACTGGGCGGCACCGGCAAGGAGGATGGCGACCGGCATCCCAAGGTGAGGTGCGGCGTGCTTATCGGGGCGGGCGCCAAGATTTTGGGCAACATCGAGATCGGCCGTTGCTCACGTGTCGCCGCGGGTTCCGTCGTGTTGCAGTCCGTGCCTGCCAACCGCACGGTGGCCGGCGTGCCGGCGAAGATTATGGGCTATGCCGGATGCGAGGAGCCCGCCCGGTCGATGGACCATAAGTTCGACGACGAAATGGACGGCTAGCGTCCGGTGCCGACGGGAGTTTTTCCTTGAAACCCGAAGAAATACAAAAACTGACGCAATACCTGCGCATGAAATTCGAATTGCCGCGCATTCAGGTGCGCAAGCGGCCGCAGAAAGACGACTCGGCGGAAGTCTATATCGGCGAGGAGTTTATCGGCGTTCTGTTCCGCGACGAGGAGGACGGCGAGCTGTCCTACAATTTCCAGATGGCCATCCTCGAATTTGATCTCGAGGGTTGAGCGCTGCTTTCCATCTTCGTCATTCGCGGGCTTGATCCGCGAATCCTTTTTGGCATGAACTGGACTACTGCGGCTTCCGGGTTAAATGGCGTTCCATCGGCGAGCATTCGGTGCAGGATGACGGCGAGCCGGCGCGCCAGCGCCACCTTGGCCTTGCGCATTCCGGTTCGCCTGGCCACCCGCATCGCCCAGCTCTTGAGATGGGAGGCCCGGACCGGTCGCGTCAGGATGACGTGCGCCGCCTCATAGAGCACGGTGCGCACCTGCTGGTCGCCGGTCTTCGATATTCGTCCGGTGATGTCGATCTCACCAGATTGATATCGTTTGGGCGTCAATCCGAACAAGGCGCCGGCGCTCTTCGATGACCTGAGCCTGGACGTCTGGTCGATCGCCGAGACATAGGTCACCGCCACGATCGCGCCGACCCCCGGCGTCGTCATCAGCAGGCGCGCCCGGGCATCGCTGCGTGCCGTGCGGCGTACACGCCGGTCCAGCTCCGCGTATTGCCGAACCAGTACCGCATGCGCAGAAAGCAACGCCTTTGCCACGATCTCGAGCGTCTCATGCCCGGCCACCAGCGCCCGGATCCGCGCCGGGAAGGTCCGGCTGGTGGTCTTGCCCACTTTCAGCCCGAAGCCGCGCAATATCCCCCGCAGGCTCATCTCCATATCGTAGAGCTTGCTTTGCAACAGCCGGCGGGCGGCAAGTACCGCTCGCACCTCCTGGGCCGAGGCGGATTTGCAGTGCACAGGCTTGAACCAGCCCAGCCGCATCAACTGGGCGATCGCCTGCGCATCCTTGCGGTCCGTCTTCACCGCCATCGCCCGGAACGCGTCGCGCACATGTCGCGTCTCGATCAGCTCGGCCGGCAAGCCGGCCGCCTTCAATCCCGCATAGAGCCACTGCGACAGCGGCCCGGCTTCAAGCCCAACTCGAGATAGTCCCATACCCGGCTTTGTCAGCCATCCGATCAACGGCTCGGGCTCGCTTGCCACTACCCCTTCCCGAACGATCTTGCCCTTCGCATCCACCACGCAAACACTGGCGCTTTCCAACGACACGTCGATTCCTGCATATTCTGGAAAAGGATGGCCAGGTCTGGTCCCGGGTGCCCGGCCATGACGAAAAATCGGGGACGATCCCATCTTCAGTTGACCACTGTCTGCCGCAACAGGGCGCGGATGACGCGCCTGGAAACCTGTTCGATGTCCTGCCAGTCTTCGAGGTTGGTCCGCGCGAAGCGGATGCGGGCTGTGATCTTGTCGGTAGCAGGTACTTCCCGCTCACAGAGGATCGGGCCCAGCGAAGAGGCATTGAGGTCGCAGCGGATCACCCGGCGGGAACCGGGCCCGCTTTCCTGAACATAGAGTTGCAGATCGCGATAGGGCGAATCCGCCTTGAAGTCGTACCGGGTCAGGCCGCTGCGGTCTTTCTCTCCTGGCCCGGCGAAATAATAGCGGTCGGAGGTGGCGACGCGCTCGTCCGGCGGCACGCGGTCGGGATTGGGCACAAAGGTAAGCAGCACCCAATTGCGAATGTCGCCGGTCAGCTCTACCGAGCCGGAAATCACGGCCAGGTGATCATAGGGCCAGGGGATCTGCACATCGATCTGCTCTACGGTGCCGAGCAGGCGCCGCTTGGCGCGCTTCAGGATCGATTGCGGCACGTAGAAATCGGAATCGAGGAAGGACAGGTGCACCAGCCGGTTGCCCGGCGGTTTTTCGCCGCCCTTTGACGACAGCAGCAGATCGGGATTCGGAATGAAGTAGAAGGCGAGGATCGTCCCCGAGGCAAGCATGAAGGCGCCAAGGAACAGCAGCACGATGAGCCCGAGCGAGCGCTGGCGAAGGCGCCGGCGATGCTGGTTGCTGCGACTTTGGCTGATCGACAAGGCGAACACCCTTCCCTCGAATCCCGGCTTTTCACTATAGCACCGGAGGACCTGATGACGGTAAGGCTCACGGAAAGGGGGCGGCTGGTACGCCCGAAAAAGAAGGCGGTGAGCAAAATGGCAATTTTTGCACTCGGCGACTTCACGCCCGCTCTCCCCGAAGCGGGGAAATACTGGATTGCGCCCAGCGCCGCCGTCATCGGTCGTGTGGAGATCGGTCTCGACGCAAGCGTTTGGTTCGCTGCGGTGCTGCGCGGCGACAACGAGCCAATCGTGGTGGGAGAAGGCAGCAATGTTCAGGATGGCTGCGTGGTTCATACCGACCCCGGCCTGCCCGTATCGATCGGGCGCCATTGCACAATCGGCCACCGGGCGATCCTGCATTCCTGCACCATCGGCGACAATTCACTCGTCGGCATGGGCGCCACGGTGCTCAACGGATCCCGGGTGGGGCGCAACTGCCTCATCGGCGCCAATGCCCTGATTCCGGAGGGCGCGATAATTCCCGACGGCTCCCTGGTCATCGGGATGCCCGGCAAGATCGTGCGCCAGCTCACACCTGTGGAGATCGAAGGCCTTGCGCGCTCGGCACAAACCTACATTGCCAACTGGAAGCGTTTCGCTGCCTCTCTTGCAAGCCTCGAAAAAGGTGGAGCCGGCTCAGGGTGGGGCTGAGCCGGCTCCTATGACCCGGTCTGGTGGGGGATGGGGAGGGGACGCCGACCGGATCAAATCCCCAAAACTGCCTGCCGGTTATTTCTGCCTGGCGTTGACTTTGGTCATCTGGACCATGGAGGTCTTTTCTTCCCGCGCCAGTGCGATCCATAGCCTTGGATCTTCCTGCGACTGCCGCTTGAGAAAACGGTAGCTCGCGTCCGACCAGCGCACGATGTCCGGGCGGCGGTTGTCGAGAATGAGGTCACCCCTGTCGGTGGTGACCGTCAGCACCGCATGGCCGTCGCCGCGCTCGTCGAGCACGACGGTAATGAGCAGCGACTCGGCAGGGAATCCCAACCCCTCAAGGTAGCGCTTTTTCAGCAGCACAAAGTCCTCGCAGTCACCCGCTCCGGCAGGGTAGTCCCAGCGCTCGGGGACTGCGTAAAGGTCCTGGTCGGTGACCGGCTCGACGCTCGTATTCACGTACGTGTTTACGCTCACAAGCTCGGCCCAGCGCGCCGGCGAGAGTGGAGCACGCCGTACATCCGTTCCGAGCGGCTGGCATTCGTTCAGATTGCGGCCGCAAAAATCGATGAACCCGACAGGGGGCAGCGTCCGGCCGAAGGAGGGAGCGAAAGCGCGCTCCGTGCCAGTGAAGTTGCGCGCCGAGGTTTCCAGTGCATGCGCGCTTCCTGCCATGCACAACCACGCTCCGACGATGCTTGCCAATGCTTTCCCAGTCATCACCCGACACCCCGACCCGTTTATCGTTGGATCGCGAGTGTAGGCGACAGGACTTGCTTTAGCGTTCAGGAGCTTGGTTTAAATCTATGAAATCGCTGTGCGATTTGGAATCCGTGCGGTTAGCTCGGGTTAACCTTGAGAAATTCTGCGCGGAGTGGCGGTGGGAAGAGAAACCAGCGAAGATGAGCGGAAGAAACCTCCGATGCCGGGCGCTAACCGACTTCGCCGGCAGGTGAGGCGCGGTCACTTGTCCGTACGAACTCGATTGCCACGCCGTGGTCGATATGGCGCACGACCCGGCCGCGCATCTTGCCCAGCATCACGTACGTTCCCAGCGTCGGCACGATTTCGGTTTTCACTGCGGCGCCGGTGAGCGAGATGTCGAGCACCTCGCAGGCGTAGGTTCGCCCATCCGACAGCGCCAGCTGCGATACGCTCGTCTGAGGTCCGTCGCGCTCGGTGCGTCGTCTTTCCGGATCGCCGGGTTCCGCCGCACGTTCGGACAGCCAGTTCAGCCGCTTCTCGAATCGGTCGCGGCGGGAACCCGAATGGGCGAAGGCCAGGGCAAAGCCGCAGCCGGTCGGGCCCTGGCAGACGCCTTCAACGCGGCCGATGCCATCGATGTAGGCGACCACCGGCACGCCGGCGGGCGGAACCATCGTAGCGCCGAAGATTGCGCCGTCGATGGAAAGCTTCGACACCTGACAGGGGTGCTCGCTCTGATCGGGCAGCATGAAGCGGCCGAGCAGTATGGTGAGTTCGCCGGCAACGCTCGATATGTCGGAGCTGCTGCGTTTGGTGGGTGACGCGGTCACAGGTGATCCCGCCGATCCTGAAAGGTGAAAGGATAGCGAGCGCCCGTAAAAGCATGGTTAACCGGCCGTTACTGTCAACCGTCAAGCGGGAAGTGTGCGGCACCTCGATTGGCAAATGGCGGACGGCTGATTCGCCTTGGCGGGCACACCCATCTTCTTAATTTGGTCTGCCGCCCCGGATGACTTCCAGCGCCGGCTTCATTCGGCTCAGGTGACGGACTTGCCTCCCATCCTCCATCGCCGGCGGCGGCAGCTGGTCGGTCCAAATAATGCGGACGCTCGACAATTCGAAGGCCATCAGACGGTCGCGCCCAAGCCATTCGGGCTGGCGGAATGGAGTGATGATGCCCAGTACCTGATGGCGACTGCTGTCATCGACCGCTACAGGCAGCCCCATGATTTCGAGGCCGGTCTGGATGTTGCCGGCGGTTTTCGCCCTGACGCGCATGGCAAAGGGCTGGCAATTCTCGATGGTTCCCTTGAGCAGGTCGCCGATCGTGCGGCGCTCGAAGGTCGGCCAGGCGGTGAACGGGCACTTGCCGGTCAGGTTGTCCTGCCACATCGCGCATATTCCCGTGCCGGCAAGCCGAAAGCGATGGTCGCCGCTGCCGAATACCGGCTCGGATATGAAGACCCAGGGCAGGAGCTGGTGAATTTCCCGCAAGTCCACGGCGCTGCGAGCCGCCGCATTGCGCTCGCCGCGGATGGCTTCCCAGTGGCGGAACAGGTTTCGGCTTGCGGGGTGCAGAATTTCGGCGGGCGCTGGGGCCTTGTCGGCGGTTGTCGACATTGTCAAGGTTCCAAAAAGGTTGCCATCCGGTATCAAAGCGGCACAGTCCATTGCTGTGGTGCAGATGGCGTGCCAATACCTGCCCCCACGCCTCGTGCGGGCGGTCATGCTTAATGTTCCTGCCGAATGTGGGGTGTTTCAGAGTGGCACGTGACGAGCAAGGTGCGACGGCAAAGCGCGTCCCGGTCTTCAATGTGCCAGGCGTCGTGTCGGTACTCGCGCTCGTCATGACAGCCATCCACGCGTTGGTGGCATGGGGAGCGGTCAGCGCCGAAGATGTGATGATTCTCTTCGCGTTCCTGCCTGCTCGCGGTTTCGTCGATGCCTCGCTTGCGCCCTATCCGGCGTGGGTGATCGAGGGGGCCGGATGGTGGACCTATGTCACGTACGCTTTGCTCCATGCCGACTGGATGCACCTGGCGATCAACGTGTTTTTCATGCTGGCGTTCGGGAGTTTTGTGGCGCGCCGGCTGGGCCCGGTACCCTTCCTGCTTCTCAGTGCGGTAGGCGCCGCGGCCGGCGCGCTTGCCTACGGTGCCCTTCACAGGGGTGAATTCGCAGTGCTGGTTGGCGCCTCCGCTGCCGTCTCCGCGCAGGTCGCGGGTGCTGCACGGCTCATGTTCGTTCGAACCGGCGCGCTGCGTCACATGGGCGAGCGCGAGATCAGGCAGCTAAGGGCAATGAGCCTTGCGGAAATGTTCAGCAGTCGTCCCGCGATCACCTTCATCATGACCTGGATCGCGGTCAACATCCTGTTCGGTCTAACCGGTATCGGAACCCAGGGCGGTGAGGGGCAGGTGGCCTGGGAGGCGCACCTCGGCGGGTTTGCCGCAGGGCTTTTGCTGTTCACCGTGTTCGACCGAAGTCGCCGGCGCCTAAACATTTAAAGGTTCTCTTCACCGGCGGCTAATCGTGCCCTGATAGGAACGACCCAGGGCGGCGGCGACGTTCTTGCCGGAGGTCGTCGAATGACTGTTGATCGTATTCTTCGGGAAAAGGGCAGCGAGGTCATCACGATCGCGACGCAGGCGACTGTCGGCGCCGCTGTCCAACTCATGGCCAAGCACAATATCGGCGTGGTCGTCATTTCCGATGATGGCCACCAGCTCAACGGTATCGTCTCGGAACGCGACGTCGTGTGGGCGGCGGCGGAATTTGGCAGCGAGGTTTTCGGCATGCCCAATTCGGCCATCATGACCGCCAAGGTCTTCGTGTGCCACCCCGTGGACCCCCTGGATGAGATCGTCCGCATCATGATCGAACATCAGGTCAGCCATCTGCCGGTCGTCATCGATGGCCGGCTCAAAGGCATTGTCGCGATGGGTGATGTGGTGAGCCGGCTGCAACGCGAGCGCGAATCGACCCTGCTCGACAGCGACAACTATCGCCGCAGAACTGGCTAGCTATGCCGTAAACTCGACAGCGGACCAAAGTGGGGCCGCTGTCATTCCGGCAAACCAGCCTTACGATATCCATCGACAAAATGCGCAAGCGTCGCCTCGTCGCGGAAAGGCTGCGTCGCGGCCCAATGACTGATCGTGAAGTGCGGATTGCTGATCATGAAGAACTCCGCCTCCTTTTGGCCTGGCTATCGGGTGCCATCAATTGCTGCCGGCCTGTGAACGGCTGCTGACGGCCCGGCATCGGGCCGATTATCGCGAGCGTTGTGGGTCGCGGCGATCGGCGATGGCGGGGCGTTCTCGAAGGGCCGCGAGTTAGCAAAGCAGCGCGCAGCGGCGGTCTAAGCCCTCGCGTGGACGGCCGCGTGTCGATAGCTAATTAACTTGTCCGGTTTTCGTAGCACATCAATTGACCGCTTCTGATGTTGTTGCCCTGTGGGTAAGGCGGAGCCTTATCCACAGGCCTCCGGCCGCCGAGCGGGTTAAGCTGCCAGCGATTGCACATGATCGATGAAGCCTCCCTGATGGTCATAGCGAGCCAGGCATCGCGGGCCATGGAAGACGGCGAGCGTGCCATCGGGGTACTCGTGAACCCGTACCCTTGCCTTGACGAAGTGGGGGCGTAGCGGGCTCTGCGGCAGTTGCAGAACCAGCCGGCGATAGCGCACGGTGTTGTCATTGCCGACGACGCGGTCTTCCTGCACGCACAGAATATCGCGCCAGGCGCTGGCGGCATCGGCCACGAAGGCCGAGCCCGGCTGCTCGGGCTTGACCGCGAAACGGACGTTGTGGGCGGGCAGGTAGAGCTCGGCGAGGAAACGGTTGGCGGCATCGATGTCGGCGATGCCGGCCAGCCGCAATTCCTTGGGCAGGCGATCCTGCAGCGTGCCGAACAGACGCTCCGAGCGGCCACGCGCCTCCGGTGAATAGGCGGGGATATGCTCGATGCCGAGTTGGGCGAGGGCGCGGCCGACCTGGGTGAGGTGGTCCCGGTCAACGGCCTCACCGGCGGTGGGGGTGTGGAAGTAGTGGCCGCCGCGATCGGTATAGAGCGCGCAGAACAGCCCGTGCTCGGCGATCACCTCGCGCAAACCCTTGAAGCTGCTCTGGGTGTGCTTTCTTCATCGACCAGAAAGGCCGAGTACTGTTCGTTCGTCGCATCATCCAGGGTCGCGGATCAGGTCGAACTGCTGATCGCAGCCGGGCAGCGAGGCATGACGTGAGCCGTCCTGCTGCAGCAGCATTCCCGGCAGCAGCCGGCGCGGCCGCTTCTTGCGATGGGCCCCTTGCGCGCCGCCACAGGCAGCAATCGGCGCCGCTGCAGAAATGTCTTCGTCCACGTGTAGCTCCAGGCAACTTGCGGTCCTTGACCAGATGCTCGTGGAAGTGCTTGGCGGTGAACTCCCGGTAGCGCTCGCGATACAGCTGCTCGACGCGCTGTGCCCGCCCCTCCGGGACCCGCCTGGGCGACGGCTTGCCAAGCCGCCGATCGTTCAGCCCCTCGCGTGGACGGCCGCGTTGTCAATCCAGGTTGGTAAGCGGTACAGTGGTTTCACGATACTATGGATTACAGGCACATCCGCGATGTCACCCTATGGTATTCCTCGCCGCTCATTTGGCGTGAAGGAGGACGGCACAACGCTGGTAAATTGGCGTCGCGGACTATTCCGCGTCTGGCTTCTGGTTTCAGCGGCATGGATGATGGGGTGGATCATTTATTTGATCATGTACGGACTTCGTGGCGGATTCAGAACAACCGGCGATTTCTTTGAGCTACCAGTCCTGCTTTTCGGCCCGCCGATCGCCCTGTTGATTTTTGGCGTAGGCGCGGGATGGGCATTTCGCGGCTTCAAGGCAGAAAACGACCCGTCGGGCAAATGAACTACGCGCCGACGAGGTGATCGAGTAAATACGGCGCGCAAATGACTCTTATGGGTCATTCGGGCGGGGCGCTAATGTGGACTGCCGACAGGACCCGTTTCAGGCCTGCGGATCCATCCGCAAGCTCGCCGGACGGCGGCTCGATCCGGCGATAGAAACACGAGCGGCGCCCGGTATGGCAGGCCATGCCGCGTCCGGCGAGTTCGACGGTAAGGAGCAGGGCGTCCTGGTCGCAGTCGATGTGCACAGCCAGCACTTTCTGCACCTCGCCCGAGGTCTCTCCCTTGCGCCATAGAGACTGCCGTGAACGGCTCCAGAAGTGCGCCTCGCCCGTGGCGAGCGTCAGGCGCAGCGCTTCCTCGTTGCAGTAGGCGAGCATCAAGACACGGCCCGTCGAAGACTCCTGGACAATCGCAGGAATGAGGCCCTGTTTGTCGTAGCGCGGCTTCAGCGCCAACCCTTCTTCGAGCTCCGGGCCGCGTGACATCGGTGCCGGCGGCTAGAGCGAAAAGCTGCTGCCGGGGCTGCGCACCAGTTCCATGAAGCGGCTCTGCATGACGGGATTGGTGCGAAACTCACCGGTGAACTGCGTGGTGATGGTGGCTGCGTTGCGCTTGTTGACGCCGCGCAACGACATGCACTGGTGCACCGCTTCGAGCATGACGGCAACGCCGCGCGGCTTCAGGCGGTGATCGATGACGTTGGCGATCTGGGCAGTCATGCTTTCCTGGGTCTGCAGGCGGCGCGCGAATATCTCCACCACCCGCGCGAGCTTCGAAATACCGACCACGACACCGGAAGGCAAATAGGCCACGTGGGCGCGGCCGACGAAAGGCGCGATGTGATGCTCGCAGTGGGAGCTGAAATCGATGTCGCGCAACATGACGATGTCGTCATAGCCTTCGACCTCGGTGAAGGTCCTGGACAATGCCTCGTCGGGATCTTCGTCATAACCCTGGAAAAACTCGCGATAGGCCCTGACGACACGCTGCGGGGTCTCCGCCAGCCCTTCGCGCCCCGGATCATCGCCGGCCCAGGCAATGAGCGTCCTGACCGCCTCTTCCGCGTCCGCGGCCGTAGGGCGCCGAACGTCGGCTTTGATATTCCGTTTCGTACAGGCGTCCATCGCTTCGAATTCCTTCCATGGGCGGGGTCTTGACCGCTGTCCGGGGCGCCTCCCATATCACGCAGGCCGGAGGCCGCAAAGCCTCCCGGCAGGGCTTGCGACGGGTATATAGTGTTAGCCATGCTCGATGACATCTATAACCGGAAGATTCTCGCTTTTGCGGCCGAAATCCCGCATCTGAAGCGCCTCGACCATCCCGATGCAACAGCGGTCGCGCACTCGAAGCTGTGCGGCAGTCGCGTGACCGTCGACATCAAGATGGCGGGCGACGTGGTGTCGGACTTTGGCCATGAGGTGAAGGCCTGCGCGCTTGGCCAGGCGTCCTCCTCCATCATGGCGCGCAATGTCGTCGGCTCGACGGGCGAGGAATTGCGCCAGGTGCGCCGGGAGATGTATGCGATGCTCAAGGACAATGGCCCGCCGCCCGGCGGCAAGTGGCACGACCTCGATGCCCTGAACCCGGTACGCGACTTCAAGGCCAGGCATGCTTCGACGCTGCTCACCTTTGACGCCGTCGTCGACGCCATCGGCCAGGTCGAAGCGCGCCGCGACGGTCACACCGATGGCTGATCGCCAGCCTACAGCCCTGGCCACTGCAGTGGCGCCACGCATCGGCAGCGGCTATCCGAAGCAATTTGCCGAGCCCTGCCGCGCCCGGACGAAGCATGTGCTCGGCGACTGGTTCGGACTGACCCAGTTCGGCGTCAACCTCACCATTCTGCCGCCCGGCTGCTGGTCGGCACAGCGGCACTGGCACGAAAAGGAAGACGAGTTCGTCTATGTCATCGAGGGCGAACTCACACTCATCGACGAGGCCGGAGAGCATCTGCTGAGTCCCGGGATGTGCGCCGGCTTCAAGGCGGGCGTGAGCAACGGCCATCACCTGGTCAACCGCTCGGACAGGCAAGCATCTTATCTTGAGATCGGCACGCGGGCGGCCGCCGAGCGCGCGCATTACTCCGATATCGATATGTTGGTCGAAAGAGCATCCGACGGCAGTTGGCAGTATCGGCGGAAGGATGGCGGTGCCCTATTGACGCGCCCGCGACTCGCCATCCGTATCTAACGTTTGCGTCCTTCGATGTCCGGAGCCTTGGGAAATCGTGATGCGAGATCGCGCCCGGTGACCGAGGCGTGGTTGCGGGTGTATTGCTCGGAAGCGTCGCGCAAGGGCTGAAAGTCCCACGGGAACCGGTGCCCGCGCTTCAGCGCCTCGAACATCATGAGGCGTGCCTGCTGACTGTGCAGCACTTCGTGCGTGGTTCGCCCGACATCGAATTTCGCAACCACTTCATCGCTAAGTGACTTGGCCACGGCGCGGTGGGCCGGCGTCTCGGCGAGGTTGTGTAGCTCGTCGCGGTCTTTCTCCAGATCGAACAGCTGATCAGGATCGCTCGGCGTATGGATGAACTTCCACTGCGCGCGGCGCAGCATGTAGAGCGGCGCCAGTGCGCCTTCCGCCAGATATTCGCCCCACGCGGTGCCGGCGGGATCTTCGGCAGCGCCATGGAGCAGGCCATGAAGGCTCTTGCCATCGACGGGCCGCGCCAGCCGTCCGTTGCCATCACTCGCGAGGTCGCAGAGCGTCGGCAGGAGGTCGGTGAGCGAAACCGGCTGGCGCACCCGGCGCGGCGCAAAGCGGCCGGGCGCCCAGAAGATCAAGGGCACGCGGGCGGAGGGCTCAAGGAACGACATCTTGTACCACAGGCCGCGTTCGCCCAGGAAATCGCCGTGATCGGAGGTGACGGCGATCACGGTGTCGTCGATGCGGCCGGTCGATCGCAACGCCTCGAGCAGCCGGCCGACGAGATGGTCGATGTAGCTGACGTTGGCGAAGTAGCCGTGCCGGGCCGCGCGGACGTCGTCGTCGGTAATGCGGAATCGGTCCATCGCGGAAACTTCGTACAGCCGCCGGCTGTGGGGATCGAGCTTGTCCGCCGCAATCGCGGCGACCGAGGGCATCTCGATGTCCTCGTCGCGGTAGAGGTTCCAGAATTCCTTGCGCGCAACGTAAGGGTCGTGCGGATGCGTAAACGACGCCATCAGGCAAAACTGCCGATCGGCATCGTAGCGGGCATAGTCATAGAGCTTGCGGACGGCGAGAAAGGCGACCTCGTCGTCGTATTCGAGCTGGTTCGTTATCTCGGCGATGCCAGGCTGCAGCACCGAGGTCATGTTGTGGTACCACCAGTCGATGCGTTCGCCCTTGCGCCGCCAGTCGGGGGTCCAACCGAAGTCGGCGGGATAGATGTCGGTCGTC
The DNA here is from genome assembly GCA_963780765.1 of uncultured Alphaproteobacteria bacterium. Lineage (GTDB taxonomy): Bacteria > Pseudomonadota > Alphaproteobacteria > Rhizobiales > Aestuariivirgaceae > CAWHQZ01. The sequence goes on from CAWADI010000035.1 coordinate 402,664, forward strand.
AGCCGTTCCTCGAATCCGTGCAGCTGGTCGGGACCCACGAAGTGCATCTTGCCGGCAAGACACGTGCGATATCCGGCCAGCCGCAAGTAGTGTGCCCAGGTCGGGATCGAGGAAGGAAACTCGGCGGCGTTGTCATAGACTCCGCTGTGCGAGGGGAGAAGCCCGCTCATGATCGCGGCGCGGGCCGGCGCACAGAGCGGGCTTGCCGTGTAGGCGTTTTCGAATACAACGCCTTCCTCGGCGAGGCGGTCGATATTGGGCGTGATGGACGCCCGAGCGCCGTAAGCGGCGAGAAACTGGGCGGCCAGTTGGTCGGCCATGATGATGAGTAAATTGGGCTGGGCTGCCGGCATGCCGCTTTGCTCCCTGGCTTGAGACATAGCAAACTGCCACGGCTGCCGGACGTCCGCCATGAATGGAGAAAATGCACCGGGAATTGTCGCGCGGGCGATGCTGATCCTGATCCGCGCCTATCAGCTCACCCTGTCGGCGCTCGTGGGCCGCTACTGCCGCCATCTTCCTACCTGCTCGCAGTATGCGGCAGACGCGATAGGTCGGCACGGTGCATGGGCAGGCTTCTGGCTCGCGTTCTTCCGGGTCCTGCGCTGCCATCCCTGGGGCAGCGCGGGATTTGATCCGGTGCCGGAGCGGATCGACCGGTTCAGCTTGAATATCGGCGTCTACCGGCGGGCGGGGCGGAACGACCATGGTGCCGCTCCATCCAGCTTAGTCCCAGTGGTAAACCAGACCGGCGCGCAGGATGTGAAAGTTGTCGAGGTGAAGCTCGACGTCTTCGCCGAGCTCGGCGTCCCGGAACCGGCCGTAGAGATACTCGATGCGGCCCGACACATGCCGGGCGATCGCGATTTCCAGCCCGGCGCCTGCAAGCCCGCCGACAGCGTAGTCGAGTTCGTCATAGCCGGACGGGCTTCCGTCCACGGACAAGCCGGCGAATGCCACCCCGATCGTCAGATAGGGCACAATCCCGCCCGTGTCGTAGCCTAGCCGCGGCCGCACGGTGGCAAGCAGCGCCTTTTCTTCATCCCGACCGGCCAGATCTGCAAAGCCGAAGCCCAGATCGGCCTCGACCCCGGCAAGCCATCTGCCTTCGCGCCAAGCATGGCCGAGAATGACCCCGGCGAGACGGCCGTCGCCGTCAATGTCATCTAACGGCAACGCAAAGGTATCGATCGCCGCCTCGAATTCCTCCAGCGCGACGCTGACCCCCGCATATCCGCCGTCCCAATCCACGGGAGAGCGTGCGGAAGGAAGAACAGGCGCCGCGACTTCGAAGTCTGCCGGCCAAGCGATGCCCACCCCACCAGCCGCACCAGCCGACAGTACGATGCCGATCAATTTTCGCAGCACTACCCGATCACCCACCACTCACCGGCCGTGATCATCGCCGATCCGGCTTAACTGGCGGTGAGAAGGCAGGGTTAACGAAGGCTTTCCCGGAGGCTGGCTGCTTGACGAACTGCGGAGCCGTGAGGCAAGAAGCGGCAGCCGCTCAACCCCCGGGCGGCGCGCTTACCTGCGTGCGTAGGCAGGAGTGAGCAAGAGGTCAGACGATGATCACCCTGACATTGCCGGACGGCGCCAGGCGCCAGGTGCGAGCCGGACTATCCGGTCGCGAAATTGCAGCGTCGATCGCCAAGTCCCTGGAGAAGAGAGCGGTCGCAATGACGCTCGACGGCGAGATCCGCGACCTTGCGGATCCCGTCACCGCGGATGCTTCGATCACCTTCCTTACCCGTAACGACACTGAGGCGCTCGGGCTCATCCGGCACGACTGCGCGCACGTGATGGCCGAAGCCGTGCAGGAGCTCTACCCTGGAACTCAGGTCACCATCGGCCCGGTAATCGACAACGGCTTCTTTTACGATTTCTTTCGCGCCGAACCTTTCACGCCCGCGGACTTTCCGGCCATCGAAAAGAAAATGCGCGAGATTGTCGGGCGCGACAGGCCATTCACCAAACGCGTCGTGACCAGGCAAGAGGCGAAGGACTTCTTTCGCACAAAGGGTGAGCTGTTCAAGGTAGAGCTCGTCGACGCCATCCCGGAAGGCGAGGAGATCAGGTTCTACGACCAGGGCGGATGGGTCGATCTGTGCCGGGGCCCGCACATGACGTCGACAGGGAAGGTGGGCCAGGCCTTCAAACTGATGAAAGTGGCGGGCGCGTACTGGCGCGGTGACGCCAAAAACCCCATGCTCACCCGCATCTACGGCACGGCCTTTGCAGACCAGCAACAGCTCAGCGCATACCTCACGCAGCTCGAGGAAGCGGAGAGGCGCGACCACCGCCGGCTCGGCCGCGAGATGGACCTGTTCCATTTTCAGGAAGAGGGCCCGGGAGTCGTATTCTGGCATGCACGCGGCTGGACGCTGTTCCGCGAACTCGTCTCCTACATGCGCCGCCGCATCCAGGATGAATACGAGGAGGTCAACGCGCCCCAGATTCTCGACCGGGCGCTGTGGGAAACCTCGGGCCACTGGGGCTGGTACCGCGAAAACATGTTCGTCACCGAAACGGAAGACGAGCGCGTATTCGCCATCAAGCCCATGAACTGTCCGGGCCATGTGCAGATCTTCAAGCACGGACTGAAGAGCTACCGCGATCTGCCGATCCGCCTCGCCGAGTTCGGGGCGGTGCATCGCTATGAGCCGTCGGGCGCTCTGCACGGGCTGCATGCGGGTGCGCGGCTTCACTCAGGACGACGCGCACATCTTCTGCACGGAGCAGCAACTCGCTGAGGAATGCCTCAAGATCAACGACCTCATCCTCTCGGTCTATGCCGACTTCGGCTTCAAGGAGTTCACCATCCGGCTCGCGACCCGCCCGGAAAAGCGGGTCGGCACGGATGCGATGTGGGACCATGCCGAAGAAGTGCTGGGCGGCCTGCTCAAGCAGATTGCCGCCTCATCCGAACGGCCGCATCACAACGGGCGTCAACCCCGGGGAGGGGACCTTCTACGGGCCCAAGTTCGAATATACGCTCAAGGATGCGATCGGACGCGAATGGCAATGCGGTACGACCCAGATCGACTTCAACCTGCCTGAGCGCTTTGGAGCCTTTTATGTCGATGCGGAAAGCCACAAACGGATGCCGGTGATGGTGCATCGCGCGATCTGTGGTTCGATGGAGCGCTTCCTGGGCATCCTCATCGAGCATCATGCGGGGCTGTTTCCGCTGTGGCTGGCGCCCCGCCAGATCGTCGTGGCCACCATCGTATCGGACGCAGACGAGTACGCGCGCAGCGTGGCTGAAAATCTTGCGCAGGCCGGTCTGCGGGCCGAGGTGGATTTGCGCAACGAAAAGATCAACTACAAGGTGCGCGAGCACTCGCTCGCCAAGGTGCCGGTGATGCTGGTGGTCGGCAAGCGCGAGATGGAAGAGGGCGCCGTGAACGTGCGCCGCCTGGGCGCCAAAGAGCAGAGCGCGATGAAGCTTGATGAGGCAATCGCGAGCTTGCGGACGGAGGCCACGCCTCCGACATGCGGCGGAGCGTCCTAGCGCTGATGCTCTTGCGAGCGGTCTTCATGAGAACCGGCGCATACGGCCTGCTCTAGTGGACACTTTCACGCGGTCGAGAACCACTTCGAGACTTTCGCCGGCGGCAACCGAAAACTCGCCTGCGAAGGTCTTCTCGGCGGTAGCGAGCACCCGGTAGCGCCCGGGCGAGAGCACGACGTTGAAGGATGGCCCACGCCCTTCAGCGGCGATCGCTGCCTTTCGCATCGAGGACTTGCCAGGCGAAGCTGTCGCGGTGGTCGCCTGGAAGGCCAAGCCGAACGAGGCCGGCCCGGTGATCGATTTCAACCGCGCTCAGAACGCCGGGCTTCACCTGCACTTCCGTCTGCGCGACGGCGTTGCCTGGATTTAGCTGGCTTTCCACCCGGTAGGTTCCGGCCGGCAGGCGAAGCAACTGTCCGGGCGAGGCATTGGCGGCTACCAGCCTGGCCCGGTTCTGCCCGGAAAGAGCGAACAGGCGGTGGGCAGTCGTGAAACGGAATGCGGCAGCAGGCTGAACGGCAAGGCGCGACAGGACCCTGATGGCGCCGGTGTTGAGATTGAAAACGAGCGACAGGCGACGCTCGGGATCGAGAGTGATCAGCCGGGAGAACCGTGCCAATCCGTATTCGATATCGATCCGGTAGTCACCGGGCGGAACCTGCGCTTCGGCCTGGGCTGCCGCGGCGCGAAAGACCTCCTGGCCACCGGTGGCGGTGCCGATAAGCCGGTACAGCCGCCACGAAATGGGCAATGTGATAAGGCCGCCGTGCTCGCGCAGGCGCGCTGCCGCTTCGATCGCTTCCAGACCCGGCCTGGCGATGAACTGTCGCTCCTCGTAGGCAGGTTCGGCGGGCTGGATCGAACCGGTAATTTCGGCCGAGGCGATCTCTTTCGCGGCGGCCATCTGTGAAGATGCCGCAAGGACTGCGAGCGCGAGGACAGCGAAGGCCGTCGCCCGACGACGACCTTCGGCTGCCTCCGAATTCCCGGCTCCTGGCCAAGAACATTCGACGTCCCCGTCAAACTTCTTTTTGTCGGCGCACGGCAGTTCTGCGCCGTGATCGATTTGTGGCTGCCGGGACTCGGCGCGGCAATCGGTTGCTTAATTTTCGGTTAACGCCGACTCTTGCAATTGCCGCGATATTGACATTCCGGGCGCCATCCTCCAGCAGAGACAAGCACTTGGCGGCAAATCTCGCCAACATGACTACCCCCCGTCTGAACGACGCGCGTCTCCGCTCTGGACCTGCTCGCCACCCGCAAATCCGCATCGGTCAAAGCCATGGGCGAGCCCGGTCCGACCGAGCAGGAGCTGCAACGCATCCTGACCATCGCGGTCCGCGTTCCGGACCACGGTAAGCTCGCACCATGGCGATTCATCCTCATCACCGGCAAGGCGAGGGAGGAGTTCGGAGCCCTGCTGGCACGGCGCTGGCAGACGCTTCACCCAGGTCATGGCGAGGAGGCGCTGGCCTTTCAGCGTGGCCTGCCGTTGCGGGCCCCTGTCATGCTCGCCCTCGTTTCGCGGGCGGCGCCGCACCCCAAAATTCCGGAGTGGGAACAGCAGCTGTCGGCAGGTGCGGTAGGGCAGAATATCCTGCTCGCGGCCGCCGCGCTGGGCATCGGGTGCCAGTGGAATACCGACTGGTTCGCCTACGACGGCCAAATCGCCAGCGAGCTTGGCCTCGGCGCCCATGAACGGATCGCCGGCTTCTTCTATTTCGGGCGCCCGAGCGCAGCCGCTCGAGGATCGACCGCGTCCCGATGTCGCCGCAACTCCTCACCCGATGGGCGAGGTGATGGCCGCGCCGATCAAGGGTCTCTTGTTCGACAAGGATGGGACGCTCATCGATGTGATGGGAACGTGGCTGCCGGTATATCGCGAGATGTTGCGGGAGACCTTTCCCGACCGTCACGACATCTGGGAACGCATCATGGTGCAATCCGGCTACGATGCCGCGGCCGGAAACTTCAGGGCGAACTCACCGCTGGCCTCGGGAACGACCGGCGATCTCGTCGATCTGTGGTGGCCGGGGCTCGACTCAAGCTGACAGGCAACTGCGCATTCGCATGGTCGACGAGGAATTCAGGAACCGATCCGTCCGGCACCTGAAAACCTTCTTTCCGCTCGAACCGCTGCTGGGCGAGCTCAAGGCGCGGAAGATGAAACTCGGCATTGCCACCAACGACAGCGAGGCCTCGGCGCAGGCCCACGTCGAGCTGCTCAACATCAGTCACCTTGTGGACTTCGTGGCCGGTTACGACTCGGTCCGGTACGCAAAACCGGCCGGCGACATGGTGCATGCCTTTTGCCGCGTCTGCGGCCTCGAACCGGCGGAAGTAGCGGTCGTCGGCGACAATCCGCACGACATTGAAATGGGCCGCGCGGCGGGAGCCGGGCTCATGATCGGGGTGTTGACCGGGAACGGCGGCCGCAGCGATTTCGGCGAACTGGCGGATGTGGTGCTCGGCAGCATCGCCGATCTGCCGGCATATCTCGACGAGCGCTGATGTTCTACGACGCGATCGCCAACGATCACGGCCTGCCCAACGATCCATTCAAAGCCCTGGTGGCGCCGCGGCCGATCGGCTGGATCTCGAGCCTGGCAAGGAACGGCATCGCCAATCTGGCTCCCTACAGCTTCTTCAATGCAGTTGCCGAGACGCCGCACTACGTCGTCTTCGGCTCAGGCGGACGCAAGGACTCAGTGCACAACGTGGAGGAAACGGGAGAGTTCGCGGTCAATCTCGCAAGCTGGGAATTGCGAACGGCGATGAATGCGTCTTCAGCGGAAGTGCCGCATCAGATCGACGAGTTCGAGCTTGCCGGACTGAGCTCGAGCGCCGTGCCGCAAAATCAAAGCACCGCGAGTGGCCGCTTCGCCCGCCAATCTCGAATGCCGGCTGTTCCGGATCATCGATCTTCCCGATGATGACGGGACCGTCGACGACCACCTGGTCATCGGCAGGGTGGTGGCGATTCACATCGCCGACCGCTTCATCGAGAACGGCCGCGTCAACACCGCGGCAATGAAGCTGATCGCACGTCTGGGCTATAGCGAATATGCAACAGTCACCGAGGCGTGGCGAATGCGCCGGCCGGGTTAGGGAATAAATACGAAAACCGCGAGGCTCAGCTACGCCAGCTTCACGCCGGACTGTACCCAGGAGCGCTTCATCGCGGCAAGCGAACCGCCGATGTCGATCGCCCGGCAGGCGCTTTCGAGGACGGTAACCTCGAAGCCGAGCTTGCGCGCGTCGAGGGCGGAGAAGCCGACGCAGAAATCGGTCGCCAGACCCGTGAGAACCAGGCTCTTGATGCCGCGCTCGTGCAGATAGCCGGCGAGTCCGGTCGGCGTCTTGCGGTCGTTCTCGAAAAATGTGGAATAGCTGTCGATATGCTTGCGGAATCCCTTGCGGATCACGAGTTCCGCCTTGGTCCAGTCGAGATGAGGGTGAAAGTCCGCTCCGTAAGTGCCTTGAACGCAGTGGTCCGGCCACAGGGTCTGCTTGCCGTGGGCAACGTCGATGGTTTCGAAGTGTCTGCCGGCCTTCGTGTTGCGAGGCGAATGAGGAGTGATCGGCGGGATGCCAGTCCTGGGTGACGATTACATGCTCGTAGTCCGCGATGAGCTGGTTGACCAGCGGGACGATTTCTTCGCCCTTCGGCACCGCGAGCGCGCCGCCGGAACAGAAGTCGTTCTGCACGTCTGTCACCAGCAGAGCCTGATGTTGCGGCAACGGGGCGGCCTCACGATTTCGGCGCGCGGGCGAGAAGGCGCTCGGCGCGCCTGAGATGTGGCACATCGAGCATATCACCATCAAGCCCGATGACGCCTGGATTGCCGGCGGCAGCGAAGGCCTCGATGATACGCCGTGCCCGGGTGAGGTCGGACGGGGCCGGCATGAATACCCGGTTGATGACCGGCACCTGGTCAGGGTGGATGGCAAGCTTGCCGGTGAAGCCGTCCCGCGCCGCCTCCCTGGCCTCGGCCTCCAGTCCTGGCAGGTCGCGGAAGCGGGTATAGACGGCGTCAATCGGCTCGACACCGGCATTGCGGGCGCCAAGCAGGCACAGGGTGCGGGCGAGGCGATAAGGATCGGTGTAGTGACCGGCCGCGTCGCGGTTGCCGGAGGCGCCGAGTTCGCTCGCCAGGTCTTCTCCTCCCCACGCGAGACCCACAAAGCCTTGGGCCTGCGGAGGCGTAGCTTGCCATGGCCAGCAGGGAGGCGGCCGTCTCGGTCGCGATGGCGATGATCGGCAGGTCCTCACCGGCGAGCTCAGCCAGGCGCGCGACATCCTCGCCCGCGCGCGGCTTGGGCAAAACGAGGCCGTCCGGTTTCACCCTGCCCATCACTTCGATGTCCGCTTCGAGATGTCCGGACTGAAACGCGTTCACGCGCACGAAACATGACCTCGCGCCGCGATCGGCAAGCGCGCCGGCAACGATCCGGCGGGCCTCGCCCTTGGCGAGCGGAGCAACGGAGTCCTCGAGATCGAGAATGATCACGTCGGCCTCGCTGCTCATCGCCTTGGCGATCTTGCGCTCGCTGTCGCCCGGCACGAAGAGCAGGGACCGCATGGCGATTGCGGTCATAGGGTGGCGGGGCGCTTGCGCATCATCACTTGCCGGCGGCATTCGGCGACCAGCGTTCCGTCGTGCTTGTAGGCGCGATGGTGGAATTCCACGATGCCCGCTTCCGGACGCGACCGGCTTTCGCGCTTGCTGACGATTTCGGTCGTCACGCGAATCGTGTCGCCCTGGAAGAGCGGGGCCGGAAACTTGACCTCGGTCATGCCGAGATTGGCGATGATCGTTCCGACCGTCAGGTCATTGACCGAAATGCCGATCATGAGTCCAAGCGTGAACAGACTGTTCATCAGCGGCTGGCCGAACTCGGTCTTGCTGGCGAAGTGCCTGTCGAGGTGCAGCGGCTGCGGATTCATGGTGAGAGTGGAGAACAGCACGTTATCCGTCTCCGTGACGGTACGGGTTATCGGATGGGCGTAGGTGCGCCCTTGCTCCACGTCTTCAAACCAGAGACCGGCCACGAATTTTGCCTTCTGCCTGTTCCGCGATCCTGTTTACGCCCGGCGGGCAAGGCGCTTGAAGAGGCTTCCGGGTGAAATCGCTGCGGGTGAGTCGCGTCACAATACATCTGCGCAAGCTCATGCGGAATCCTTCCATTCCGATTCCGATGCGGGCAGTAAAACGTTGAATGGATTAAGTATTTTTGTACTGTGACGAATGGGTTAACGGTATTAACGGGCGATTAACCATCGCGGCGCAGGACTCGGCACGGGGACGAGCAAGGGGCAGTGAATGAACTTCGAGGACCGCATCCTGATGACCCAATGCCTGATCATAGCCGCCGACCCCGGCGATCGCGAGCAGCTCATGCATCTGTTCAAGCCATACGGCTTTGAACTGTCGCTGGTCGAGAACGCGCATGATGCATTGCTGCTCGCCCGCCGGCGGCTTCCCGAGATCGTGGTGATGCCGGAAAACATCGAGGGCGCCGACAGCTATGAATTCATCCAGCGGCTCTGCCGGTCGCCGCAATTCAGGACCGCCAAAGTGCTGGTCTATGCCGACCGCGCCGATGCAGGCTCGATCGGCCGGGCCATCTGGGGCGGGGCCTCGGAGTGCTTTCTGAAGCCGTTCGACGCGAGCATCATCAATCTCAAGCTGCGACAGGTTGGTGCTGTCTGATGGCTGTCAGCCAGCCGCTCGCAGGGATTTATGGCCTTTCTCGTGGTTGTATACGACGGCCTGGGCGCATTTACGCTGCCGCGACGGCTGCGCCGTCCTGCAGTGCCGCCGGCAACGGGGCCGCTGCCGCAGTTCTCTCCGGACGCGACGGGGTTACGGCACGCACCATCGCCGAGGATCAGGCAGCGTCCACGCCGCGGTAGCGTCGCGATTATGGTGAACCAAATGTTAAGCGTTGTCTGACAGTCTCGACCCCGCGCGAGCAACATGCCCGTGCACCCGAGCCCGTGGACGACGAAAAAAGTACAGAACTGGATGCGCGCGTGTTTGACAACGTCCTGCTGCAGGGCGGGGCCGAAGCACGTAAGGAACTGGGGCGGCAGATTGCAGCGTTGCTGCGCGATCCCAATGCCACGGCCGGTGAACGCGAAGCGGTAGTTCCAACACTGCTTAAACTTGCCGGTGATCCGGTGTTCGAGGTGCGACACCATCTGGCGCAGCAGATCTGCGGCCTCAACCCATTTCCGGCCGATATTTTCTTCACCATCGTCGCAGACGATGATGCGATTGCGCTGCCGTTTCTCGCCGCTGCGGCAGCGCTCGACACGCCGCGAAAGCTGGCCGTGCTCAAGGTCGGTGACGTCGCCCGGCGGGCCCAGATCGCTCAGAGACCCGACATCACTGCTCAGTGCGTCGAGTTGATACTCGCCGACGCCGAATGGCCGGTGGCGGCCGCACTTCTCGACAACGCGGCCTATGCACTGAGCGGCGATGACTATCGCAGGCTGTTCGGCCGATTTGCGGACCAGCCCGAAATCACGGTCCGGCTGCTCGGACGGGATGATCTGCCGCTGGAAATCCGCATACTCGAGGCAAGGCGGACAGCGAACCGCGTTCACAGAATGCGCCAATGGCGCGGAACCGACAACCGCGCATGAACAGGAAGAAGCGCTCGCCGACGCCGAAGACGTCGCGATGCTGCAGGTCATGGCGTGCGCGGAAGAGGGGGAGCTCGACCAGGTTCTGCCGTTTCTCTTCGCCAGGAAACTGCTTACGCCTTTTGTGCTTCTCAAAGCTGCGGCGGTGGGCGAGATGCGCATCGTCCACCGGCTGCTCGCCCAACTCGCCGGCATGCCGCTGCGACGCGTTCAGGCGCTCGTATACGGCCGGGGATCATTGAGCCTCAGGGCTGTTTTCGTCCGCTCCGGACTGCCGGGCTCGTGCCTGCCGATTCTTCGCGCGGCCGTCGAAGTGGAACGCGCCGCCCGTGACGGCGGCCACCGACTGACTTCCGATGACTTCGGAGTGCGCGTCGTCGAAACGATCATGACCAAGTTCATCGGCATGACCTTTGCTGACCGCTCGCGGCTTCTCGATCTGGTCATCCGCCTCGGCACCGGGAAGGCACGCGCGGTGGCCGAAAGACTCAAGGCCGGACTAAGCCTGGCCGCCTGAACCTTTCTCGCATCGCTGCTAATCCGACTACGGAGTATCAGAATGAATTGTGGCGGAGTATCGTGTAAGCGCGATTGCTCTATTGCACGATGCCTCGTCCCAGCGGGATTCCGGCTTGCGCCGGAATGACCGGTGGTGGCCGTAAATGAAGATGCCGGACCAACAAGGTCCGGCACCCACTTAATACTGCCGACCACGAGGGGTTCGGGTACGCAACTCACGAGCACGAAGATAGCCAAGGCAGATTAATGCTTCGCTAAATGCGCGGCGCGCATCCGCAATCAGAATCCGAACTGCTCGGAAAGCACTCGCTCGGCCAGCGTATGGTTCCGGTCGAACATGAGGCTTGCAGAAATAGAAGTGTCTTCGACGATATCGACAGTGCGAACGTTGCGAGTTTCAGAATGATCGGCGACGGCGGCGACCGGGCGTTTCTCGTGCTCCTGGACGACAATGCGCACCCTGGCTTCGCGCGGCAAAATGGCGCCGCGCCACCGTCGCGGCCTGAAGGCACTGATCGGCGTCAGGGCGAGCAGCTGCGAGCTGATCGGCAGGATCGGTCCGTGGGCAGATAGATTGTACGCCGTCGATCCGGCAGGCGTCGAGACAAGAATGCCGTCGCAAATAAGCTCGCCAATTCGTTCCTTGCCATCGACGGCGATCGCCAGCTTGGCCGCCTGATAGGTTTGCCGCAGCAGTGAAACTTCGTTGAAAGCGGAGGCGCGGTGTTTGCGGCCGGTAGCATCGGCGGCAGTCATCCGCAACGGGTGAATCACCGTTACTTCGGCTTCCGCCAGGCGCTCAAGAAGCCCATCTTCCCGGTAGTCATTCATGAGGAAGCCGACCGAGCCGCGGTTCATGCCGAAGATGGGTGTTCCATGGGAGGCGTACCGGTGCAGCGTGTGCAGCATGAGCCCGTCGCCGCCCAGCGCCACAATCACGGTGGCAGCGCTTGGCTTCACCGTTCCGTAGCGGCGCGCGAGCAGCTTTACGGCGGCTCTTGCCTCCGGGGCCTCGGAGGCGACGAATGCTATTGCCGGTTGCTTCATATGAGGCAGATTGACAGGACCCCCGATGTTTCACATTGACTGGGCAAGACAGTCAATCGCAAGCGGGACATATTGCGAGCCACCGTTAATGCGCGAAATCGTGTTTTGCATCACCTGCCGGTTCAGCGGCGCTGAACCCAGCGGACCTGACGGGCGGACGGGCGGGGAGACGTTGGCTGCCGAGATGGAACAACTGTTGCGTGACCGCGGCCGCGGCGACGTCAAGGTTGCCCGCCAGGCCTGCCTGTGGTCGTGCCTTCGGCATTGCAACGCGCTGTTTCGCGATGAACGGCGCTACTCCTACGTAGCGGGCGACCTGACGCCGTCGCGAGCAACGGCGGAGGCAATGCTCACCTGGTTCGATCTGCACGGACAAAGTGACACCGGCGAGGTCCCGTTCCGCTGCTGGCCGCAGGCGTTGCGGGGTCACTTCATCGCCCGCATTCCGCCTGTCCGACCGTGAAACGGATTGTGCTCGTGCTGGGCGGCGCGCGCTCGGGAAAGAGCCGCTACGCTGAACGCCTGGCCGCTGAACATCGCGGCGAACGCGTCTATGTCGCGACTGCCGAGGCCGGCGATGAAGAAATGCGGCAGCGCATAATGGATCATCGCCGCCGGCGTGGGGACGGCTGGCGAACAGTCGAGGAGCCGCTGCGTCTTCTGGAGGTTCTGGCCAGCGAAGCCACCGCCGGCCGCTTTGTGCTGGTCGACTGCCTGACCCTGTGGATCAGCAACATTATCGGGAAGGATGGTGACGTGGCCGGCGGCGTGGAAACGCTCGCTGCGCTGCTCGGTAGTCTCGAGGGAACGGTCGTGATCGTATCCAACGAAGTCGGCCTCGGGATCGTGCCTGAAAACGCCCTGGCGCGGCGATTTCGCGATGCGGCCGGCCTCGCCAATCAACGCATCGCCGAGGCGGCCTCCGAAGTCGTGTTCATGGCCGCAGGCCAGCCGCTGAAGCTCAAGGGCTGAACATCGCGCCCATGCCCACCATCAGGGCAAGCAGCAGCATCGCCCGGCCCTGCAGCTGGACGCCGTCACGAATGTGCCGGGCAGTGAGCAGGTGGCGGCCGCGGCCAAACCAGGGAAGGTCAACCCTCGCGCCCGCATAAAAACGAGGGCCCCCGAGGCGAACATCAAGCGCTCCGGCAAGTGCTGCCTCCGGCCAGCCGGCATTCGGCGAGGAGTGCTTGGCCGCGTCACGCAGCATGAACTGCAGGGCATCGGCGCCACGGGCCGGACTGGTGAGCGATGCCGCCGCGGCAATAAGAAGCCCGGTAAGCCGCGATGCCGGCAGGTTCATGAGGTCATCGAGCCTGGCCGACGCCCAGCCGAAGTTGATGTACCGCGGCGACCGGTGGCCGATCATGCTGTCGGCGGTATTGACGGCCTTGTACACAGCAATGCCGGGCAGGCCGAACAGACATAGCCAGAACGCCGGCGCGACGACGCCATCGGAGGAATTTTCGGCGAGACTCTCGAGGCTTGCGCGAACGACGCCGCTTTCGTCGAGCGTTGCGGAATCGCGGCCGACGATGTGGCTTACCGCGAGCCTGCCCTCATCAATGCTCCTGTCGAGACCATCGGCGACGGCCAATACAAACCGGCGCAGGTCGTTCTGGGCAAGAAACGTGGTTGCAAGGAGCGCCTCGGCAACCCAGCCATATGGCAGGGAACGCAATCCCCACGCCACCGGCACGGTGATGATGATCACGAAAGCCAGCACGACCATAATCGCGAAAACACCTTTGGCGACATCGATGAACCTCGCCGAAGGCGAGCGATGAATTCCCTGATCAATGAACGAGAGAAGATCTCCGATCCATTGTACCGGGTGTCCGATCCGCCGTTGCAAGAAAGCTGGATAGCCGACGAAGCGCTCGACGAGCAGCGCCGCAAAAGCCATCTGGAAGGTCAGTGACAGCGCCATCGGCTGGCTCGATACATCGCTGGCAACAGCGTGCGGTGGTGCCATTCTTCTTGTCCGATATGTTTGTCCGCGCGGTGCGGGCGTGAAGGTCTTCAACTATCGCGAGGTGTCCGGGCAAGGGCGAGCAGGCGCTTGAGGTCGGCGTTCAAGGCCAAGTGTCGGGCGAGGGCATCAAGAGTTTCGTCGATGAGGGCGGTGAACGAGTAAGAGTCCGACGGCGACTGGGCGAGCCGCATGAGCCAATTGCGACGAAACTCATCCGCCGCGAAGCAGCCATGGAGATAGGTTCCCTCGATCCGCTGGTCGGCGGAAACCGCGCCCTCGGGACGGCCTTCGACTTCGGCAAAGGGGCGGCCGCAGTCCGCGCCGGCAGTCACGCCGAGATGGATTTCGTAGCCGGCGATCGCCGAACCGGTCGCGAAGTGCACCGCCTGCGTGACAGCCAAGCGCTTTGCCGGCGTGAGCGTCGTTTCTACGTCGAGAAGGGAGAGTCCGGCTTCCGATCCGGGTGTACCCTCAAGACCCTGAGGATCATGGACCACGCGGCCAAGCATCTGGTAACCGCCGCAAATGCCGAGCACTCGGCCGCCGCGCCTGGTGTGCGCCTTCAGATCGATGTCCCACCCTTGCGCCTTGAGAAATCTCAAATCAGCAAGCGTCGATTTTGATCCGGGGATGATGACCAGGCTGGCAGAGGCGGGAATTGGCTCGCGCTCGCGAACGAAAGTGAGCGTGATCAGGGCTTCCTGGCGCAAGGGATCGAGGTCATCGAAATTGGCGATCCGCGGCAGGCGCAGCACGGCGACATGAATGGGGCCCGAGCCCTGGGACCGTGCCTGATCGAGAACCAGCGCGTCCTCGGCGGGAAGCACGCGTGCCCTGGTGAAATGGGGAACGACCCCAAGCACCGGCCGCCCGGTCCTTGCTTCGATGTCACGCCGGCCGCATTCGAACAGGCTTGCATCGCCATGAAAGTTGTTGATCAGGACGCCCTTCAGACGCTGCTGGTCGGCGGGGGCCAGCACCGCGAAAGTGCCGACGATACTCGCGATGACGCCTCCGCGATGAATGTCGCCGATGAGCAGGGCGTCGATGCCGGCGGCCTCCGCAAACCCCATGTTGGCGATGTCGCCATCGCGCAGGTTGGTTTCGGCCGGCGAGCCGGCGCCTTCGACGATGATGAGATCGGCTTGCCTTGCCAGCAGGCGGAAGCTTTCAAGAACGCGCGGAAGCAGCGCGCTGCGAAAGCGCATGTAGTCGTGCGCCGGATATGTGCCTTCGCGCTTGCCGAGCACGATGAGTTGCGCGCCGATGCTTGTCTCCGGCTTCAGCAGCACGGGGTTCATGTGCACCGATGGCGTCGGTCCGCGCCGCCATTGCCTGCAGTGCCTGGGCCCGGCCGATCTCTCCGCCGTCAACCGTTACCGCGGCGTTGTTGGACATGTTCTGCGGCTTGAAAGGGCGGACCTTCATTCCCTGATTGGCAAAATGCCGGCAGAGCCCTGCGGCGAGGAGCGACTTGCCCACATCGGAGCCCGTCCCCATCAGCATGATTGCAAGCGTCAAGGGGCACCCTCGCCGTCGATCACATGAGCGTAGGAGCCCATCACGTTGCCGATGCGCGTGCCACGTTCGCCCAGCGGCGTGCCGCGGGCATCGCTCATGACATAGAGGCTGTCTCCCGACGGTGCGCTGGCCAGGGTGGAGTAGTGGAACTCGTGGCCGCGCAGGCGACCGGGGAAGGGAAGCGGGCTTCGATGTTCGAGGGTGCGGTAGCCGAGCGTGAGGCGGGGCTCGGCGAAGCTGGTCGTATGCGGCAGAAGACCGGCCATCGCGTGCGAGTTTCCCTGCCCGTCGACGATGGCAGCTCCCATTACCATGTAGCCGCCGCATTCGCCGTAGATCAGGGTGTTGCGTCTTTGGGCGGCCGCGAGACCGGCGCGAAAGCTCATGGCGGCCGACAGCCTGCCGGCATGAAGCTCGGGATAGCCGCCGGGCAGGAAGATCGCATCGGCACCGGCATCTGGCGGCTCATCGGCAAGCGGCGAGAAGAAGCTGAGCGCGGCGCCTTGTTTCCGCCAGCCGGCAAGCAGGTGTTCGTAGGAGAAACCGAACGCCGCGTCTTTGGCGATGGCGATCCGCTGGCCCAGCGGCGCAAGTGAGACGGCATCTTTGGCGACGAGCCTCGGCGTCCGGGCGAGAGCGACCACGCGGTCAAGATCGATGTGGCTGCCGATGCGGTCGGCGGCCGCAGCAACGAAGTGATCGAGCCCGGCAATCTCGCATGCCTGCTTCAGGCCCAGGTGGCGCGAGGGGATCTCCAGGTCGGGAAGGCGCGCAACGGCCCCCAATAGAAGATGGGAAGGAAGCGCTTCCTGCAAGACAGCGCGATGCCGGTCGCTTGCGACCCGATTGAGGATGACCCCGGCAATCGAAACGTTTGGCCGGAAGGTCGCAAATCCATGGACCAGGGCTGCAACTGACTGAGCCTGGCGGCTGGCGTCGATAACGAGAACAATCGGGAGTTGCAGCTGTTCTGCGAGATCGGCGGAGGAACCGGCGCCGGCCGGCCCGCCGTCGAACAGTCCCATGACGCCCTCGATGAGGATCAGGTCGGCCTGGCGGGCTGCTTCGGTGAAGAGGCTGGCGATGAGATCGGCCCGCATCGCCCAGGGGTCGAGGTTGCAGGAGGGAGAGCCCGTAGCCGCCGCGTGAAAGAGCGGATCGATGTAGTCCGGCCCGGCCTTCGCCGCGCCGACACGGATTCCCTTGTTCTTCAGAGCCCGCAGCAGGGCCAGGGTAATGAGCGTCTTGCCGGAGGACGATTGCGGCGCGGCGATGAGGAGTGCCTCAGCCAACCTTGTTCTCCAGAAGCGATCCCTTGTACCAGTGGAGAAGGGCTCGCCACTGGGCAACCTTGCCAACGACGACGATGGCCGGGACGGCGGGCTGATGGGTTTCAAGCCACTGAGCGACCCCGCCGAGGGTCGTTTCCCACACCTCCTGAGAGGGCATGGTTGCGTTGGAGATGATCGTCACCGGATCATCGGCCGGCCGGCCGCCCTGGATCAGAGCGGCCGCTATGGAGCGCAGGTTCTTGACCGCCATGTACATCACGATGATGGGCGAAGCGCTGGCGACTGCCGCCCAGTTGACGTTGGCGGGCAGGGTTCCCGTCGCGTCGTGCCCGGTCAGGAAGATTACCGAGTGGTTGGTATCGCGATGGGTGGCGGGAAGGCCCGCATACGCGAGCCCGCCAACTCCCGCCGAAATCCCCGGCACGATGCGAAAGGAAATGCCGGCCGCTGCGAGATGGCTCGCCTCTTCGCCGCCGCGACCGAAAATGAGAGGGTCGCCGCCCTTGAGCCGCAGCACGCGCTTGTCTTGCCGGGCGAGCTCGATGAGACGCATCGAGATGTCGCGCTGGTTCGGCGACGGCTTGCCGCCCCGCTTGCCCGCGTATTCAAGCTCGGTTCCGGGCTTTGCCCAGCGCAGGATGTCAGTGTTGACGAGCGCGTCATAGACGATCACGTCGGCGGTCTGCAGCGCGTGATACGCCAGAAGTGAAAGGAGGCCGGGAGCGCCGGGCCCGGCGCCCACCAGCCAGACGCTGCCGTGCGAAAAGTCCGGAAACTTCTCGGCATCGAGGCGCGCGAAGCCGTGGCCGGGCGGTGCGTCGCTCAGCCAGTCCGGGGCGGTTCTGATTGGGTTTTTCGGCAAGGATGTCCGGTCCAATTGTTTGCTGCACGCGAGCCAAGGCTTATACAGGTTCGTCATGGACTTATCCAAGACGAGGCCGCACGGCGAACTGAGGCGCGGCTGGACCACCGGTGCGTGCGCTGCTGCGGCGACCAAGGCCGCGTATGCGGCGCTGCTCACCGGGGAGTTCCTCGATCCGGTCGACCATCAAGCTGCCGAAAGGCGAAACACCTTCCTTCCGCTTGCTCTGAAGGAGCGGGCCGAGGATTGGGCGCGCGCCGGCATCATCAAGGACGCGGGCGACGATCCCGATGTCACGCACGGCGCCATGGTGATCGCAACCGTGCGGCGGGGCGGCGAAGGGGTCCGCTTCAAGGCCGGACCAGGAGTTGGCACGGTCACCAAGGCGGGACTGGCGGTCGCAGCCCGGCGAGCCGGCGATCAACCCGGCACCCCGGCAGATGATCGCCGCGGTTGTCGCGGAACTGGCGGCCGCCCACGATGTGCAGGCTTGCGCGGAGATGGAACTCTCCATTCCCGGAGGCGAAGAACTTGCGGCGAAAACCTGGAACGGCCGGCTTGGCATCGTCGGCGGGCTGTCGATCCTCGGCACCACCGGCATCGTCCATCCTTACTCATGCTCGGCATGGATACACTCCATCCACAGCGGCATCGACGTGGCGCGGGCGGCCGGCATTTCGCATGTGGCCGGTTCCACCGGGTCAACTTCAGAGGCCGCGGTCCGCAAGCTCTACAATCTGCCGCTCGAAGCCCTGATCGACATGGGGGATTTCGCCGGCGGGCTGTTGAAGTATGTGCGCGACCATCCGGTGCCGCGGCTGACCGTGGCGGGCGGATTCGGCAAGATGACCAAGCTCGCCCAGGGAGCGCTCGATCTGCACTCGGCGCGCAGCCAGGTGGATTTCGGCTGGCTCGCGGGCATCATGCCGGAACGCGTTCGCGAACAGGTGCGCCACGCCAACACGGCCCAGGAAGTGGAGGAGCTGGCGCGAGCGCATCGACTTCGATCTTGCCCAGCGCGTGGCGCGCGCGGCTCTCGGAACTGTCCGCGAAGCCCTGCGCGGCGCACCGGTGACGCCGGATGTCGTGGTCACCGACCGCGAGGGATCGATCCTTGCGCGCGCCTAAGCGGGTTCTGATTGTCGGCGGCACGGTTGAAGCGCGCAATCTGGCCGACGTGCTGGTGCGGCGTGGCTGCTCAGTCATCACCTCGTTGGCCGGTGTCACCGCAGACGCCATGAAGCCGGCGGGGGCAGTCCGTATCGGCGGCTTCGGCGGTGCGGAAGGGCTCAGGGACTTCCTCCTTCGCGACGGCATTGATGCCGTTGCCGATGCCTCGCATCCGTTCGCGGGCCAGATTTCGGCGCACATCTGTGCTGCTGCGAGCGAGCTTGCGACTCGACCTCGTCAGGCTGGAGCGGCCGGCATGGCAGCCGCAGGCGGGCGACCGATGGACGAGTGTCGGAAGTTACCGGCAGGCGGCCGATGCGATCGCGCCGGGAGCGGTCGCGCTGCTCACTGTCGGCCGGCGGGAGCTGGCGCCGTTTCTCGCCAGAGCAGATATCTCGGGCGTCGCGCGATCCATCGGCGTGCCCCGATCGCCACTTCCTGCAAACTGGCTTCTGCTGGTGGCCCGGCCGCCGTTGCGCGTGGACTCGGAGATGGCACTGCTGCGCCGGCACGGCATCACTGTCGCAGTGACCAAAAATGCCGGCGGCGAGGCGACGGTGGCCAAGCTCGAGGCCGCCCGCGCGCTGGGCCTTCCGGTGATCGTGATCGAACGGCCGCAAAAACCTCCGGCGCGGATTGTTCATACAGTCGAGGCCGCAGCGGATTTCCTGGGGTCCCGCTGCGCTTGACAACGGAAGAGCAGAGGCAGCCTAATTCGGATGCCCGAAACCTATCGGGCTGTCAGTGAGAGTCTTGAAGGGAGTCGCGTATGAAAGTGCAATGGACAGCGGCCGCGGCGGTGGCCCTCTGCCTGGCAGCAACGTCTGCGCGTGCGCAGGAGTCGCACCCTCTGTGGGAGCTCTATGCAAACAGTTTCAAGACGGCGAAGTATGTCGATCTCACGCACGCCTTTGAACCGAACCAACCCGTATGGCCGGGCTTCGGCCGTGCCGTTTTCAAGCCGGCGGTCGCCGGCTCGGATCTCGGCGACTACGCGAAGAAGGGTGATGAGTTCATCTACGACAAGCACGGATTCATCGCCACCGCCTACGAGCTGACGACTGACCAGTACGGCACGCAGCTCGATCCGCCGGCGCACTGGGACAAGTTCGGCGCGACCATCAGCGACTTGCCCGCGAGCTTCACCCTGCGTCCCCTGGTGGTGGTCGACATTCACGAGAAGGTCGCCGCCGACCCCGGGTATCACGGCACGATCGATGACGTGAAGGCCTGGGAGACGAAGCACGGCACCGTGCCCGAGGGCTCGGTGGTGATGTTCCGCTCCGACTGGCACAAGAAATGGAGCGATACGGCAAACTTTGCCAAGAAGCCGTTCCCGGGGTCAAGCTCGATACCCTGCAGTTCCTGCACAACGAGCGCAAAATCCTGTTCCACGGCCATGAGCCGCTGGACACCGACACGACCCCGACGCTCGAAGGCGAAGCATGGCTCATGCACAACCACTTCGCGCAGGCCGAAGGCGTCGCCAACCTCGACCAGGTGCCGGAAGCGGGCGCGCTGATCGCCATCGGCTTCGCCAAGCCGAAGGGAGGTGTTGGCGGATATGCCCGCTACATCGCCATCTGCCCGCCGGACTGGCAATTCGGGGTGTCGGTGATCGATGCGCCCGGGGCGCCGCTGCCGAAGCAGGCCCATCCGCTGAAGCGCAACGCGGAGGGTGTTCTGGTTCCGACACCGTAACTAGGCAAGGAGGTGAGTTGAATGAGCAATCCGTTCGTGCACGTCGAGCTGATGGCAACCGACGTCGGCAAGGCGAAGTCGTTCTACGGAAAGTTGTTCGGCTGGAAGCTCGAAGACATGCAGATGGACAACGGCACCTATACGATGATCGATGTCGGCGAGGGAACCGGCGGAGGAATGATGAAGAATCCCATGCCTGGTGCGCCATCGTCGTGGCTCGCCTACGTGGCGGTGGACGATCTGAAGAAGGCGGTGGAAAAGGTGAAGTCCCTTGGCGGCAAGGTCATGAAGGATGTGACCGAGGTGAAGGGGATGGGTTCGTTTGTGATCATCACTGATCCGGTCGGCTCCATGCTTGGCCTGTGGGAAGCGAAGAAGGCATGAGGATTCGTTCGTCCGTCAGCGTTGTTTTCGCCCTGACGAATTCGACAAACCCTCGAAGAAAATGTCGAAGCTGCTCCTGCGTCGTTTCATCAGCCACCAGGTCCGGCTTGTCGGAAGACGTCTCCAGCCCGCGAAACGAGCAGGCGCCCGCCGAACCAGGGCTCCGTACGCAGCGTCTTCAGCACCGGCAGCCAGGCGTTCTGGCTCAGGATGGTCCCGAACCCGCCCGGCGATGCGCCGATGACCGCTACTGGCTTGCCGTGGAACACCCGGGGGATATCCGCGGCCGGTCGTGAAAGCCAGTCGATCGCGTTTTTGAACACGCCGGGCAGGGAGTGGTTGTACTCAGGCGTCACCAGCAGGAGCCCGTCGGCGCCCGCAATGTCATCCTTCAGTCTTGCGACCGCTTCGGGAATGCCGGTTGCCTCCAGGTCGCCATCGTAGAGCGGGATGCCGCGGATGCTGCCGATCTCGAGCTTTGCCTCGCCGGGCATGAGTTGCGCAGCCGCCTTCAGCAGGGCGGTATTGTACGAACCGGCGCGGAGGCTTCCGGAGAGTCCGATGAGTTTCGTCATGCCGGGAGTGTCCGGTCAGGGCGCGACCTTGCGGTTGCGCAGGATGTGCTCATGCGATGCATCGTATAGCGCAGAATCACGAAAGTTCTCCTCCTCCAGAACCCGGCCGACAAGCACCAGCGCCGTGCGGGTCAGCTTGGCGGCGCGCACTTTTTCGGCGATGGTGGCGAGCGTGCCGCGGATGATCCTCTGGTCCGGCCAGGTGATGCGGTAGGCGACGACGACGGGGCAATCGCCGCCGTAGTGCGGCGTCAGCGCTCGCTCGATGTGGGCGAGGTTGCGGATTGACAGATGGATGGCGAGGGTGGCGCCCGAGCGACCCAGCTCCTCGAGTGCTTCGCCTTCGGGCATCGGCGAAGCCTGCATCGATGGTGCGGGTGAGGATCAGGGTCTGGGCGATCTCCGGCAACGTGAGCTCGCGCTTGAGTTCCGCCGCCACGGCCGCGTAGGCAGGAACTCCCGGCGTTACATCATAAGGTATGGCAAGTGCCTCAAGACGGCGCATCTGTTCCGCGATCGCTCCATAGAGCGAAGGGTCGCCGGAGTGAACCCGCGCCACATCGAGACCGAGCGCATGCGCCGCTTCGATTTCGTTGATGATCTGGTCGAGGGTGAGCGGTGCCGTGTCAACGACGCGCGCGCCCGCCGGGGCCGCGCGCACGACCGCTTGCGGAACGAGTGAGCCCGCATAGAGACAGACCGGGCATCGGCGGATCAGGTTCAGACCGCGCACCGTTATCAGGTCGGGGGCGCCCGGGCCGGCCCCGATGAAGTGCACGGTCATCGAAGGCTCTGTCCGGTTGCGAGCACCACGCAGGCGCGGTCACTACAACACAAATCGTCATGCCCGGCCATGACGGTTAGGCACAGAGGAGGGATCATTGCCGAGTATCGCCTTTGGTTGCGTAGCCGCGCGGAGTGTAGACAACGGTGCGGCCATCGCCGCGCACGATGGCGTCGGGATTGCGAGGAGCCGATCAGGACCAGCGTGAGCATGTCGACCGCGGTCGCAATCGAAATCCCGCAAGGAAACGATCGTCACCTGTTCCCCGTTGCGTCCGAGGTTGGCGGCGACGACGACGGGTGTCGCCGGCGGACGGTGGCGGCTGACGATGGCCATCGCCCGCTCGAGTTGGTCGCGGCGCTCGCGCGAGCGCGGGTTATAAAGGGCGATCACGAAATCGCCCTCCGCCGCGGCACTGAGGCGGCTTTCGATGACCTCCCAGGGGGTCAGCAGATCGGACAGCGAGATGCAGCAGAAATCGTGTCCGATCATCGCGCCTGCCGCGGCCGCCGCGGCCTGGAACGCCGAGACTCCGGGTACGACGTCAACCGCAACGCGTCGGGCAGCATCGGGGATCTTCGCGCCGGATGCCGGGTCGAGAAGCTCATAGACCAGGGCCGCCATGGCATAGATTCCGGCATCGCCCGAGCAGATGAGGGCGACATCGCGGCCTTCACCGGCCAGCGCGAGGGCGTGCGCCGCGCGACGCTGCTCTTCCCCCAAGGCAAAACGGTGCAGCTGCTGCCTCGACCTCAATCTGCTCGGCGAGATCGAGATAGAGACCGTATCCCACCCAGTCGCTGGCGCCATCGAGGGCGCGCCGCGCCGCTTCGGTCATCGAGCTTTCATCGCCGGGCCCGATGCCGACGACGGAAAGACGGCCGCGCGCGCGGCCGACCTCCAGAGGATCGATCGGTCGCGGGGCGCGGGCGATCGCGCAGGTAAGCCGGGGCCCGACTGCTTTTTCGACGATCAGCTCGCGATTGGCGACCCGCGGCGCGCAGGGCCGCGCCCTCGGCGACGCCCGGGCAGCCCACTTCCCGGCGCACCTTCTCGGAAGGGTTCCTGAGCCTCGATGCCTCCGCGTCGAGCTCGGCGGCCGTGAAGAAACGGGCTGGAACGCCGAGCGCTTCGGCAAGCGCGCCAACTGCCGGTTCGTCGGCCTTCGAGATCCAGCGAGGCGATGCAGGCGACTGCCTGCATCGCCAGACCCTTCGGCGGCGAGCCGGCTCTTGACGAACGCGATCATGGCATCGGAACTGACGCCGCGTTCGCACCCCACTCCTACGGCCAGGACGTGGGGGTGATAGACGAGCATATCCTGGTCGCCGGTCACCGCCCGATCCGTAATCGCGGATTGCGAGGGCAGCGTCAGCCGCGGCCGGCAGCCCGGCGAGAAACGGCGCATCCCCCTCGATGCGGACTCTGTCGCCGGCGAGAAGGCGAGCGAGGACCGCCTTCAGGTTTGCCGGATTTGCCAGCGTGTAGCCGCGAGGAGCGTCCAGCGCCGAGCCGAATCGGGTATCGCTTGCGGTGGTGATCGCGGCACGGCCCCCGGTCACGGCAGCAACCTTGCTCGCCAGCTCGTTGGCCCCACGGTGACCGCCGAGGAGCGGCACGACGGCCGCGCCATCCTCGGACACGGCGAGCACGGGCGGTTCAGCCTGTCTTGTCGGACAGCAGGGGTGCGAGGATCCGGATGAGGATGCCGCTGGCGCACACCCCGATGATGGCCTCGCCGGCGCGAAAGCTCTGCTTCAGGCTGCGACGCTGAAGGCCGACGCTGCGGGAGCTGGCGAGGCGCGCGTCCAGTGCCGCTGCGATGCGCTCGCCGATGCATCGCGCCGAGGGAGTGAGCACATAGACCGCGGTTCTCATCGCCACGGCCTGCTGCCCTTGTAGACGAGGACGGTGGAGAAATAGGGCCGGGGACCGGCTGCGGCATCCTTGAGCGCCGTCACGCGTTCCTCCCCGAGGGTCGAATGCTCGACGAGCGCCGCGCGGTCGAGAAGGCCGAGTTCCGACAACAGGCTATGCAGGCAGTCGAAGTGACGGCCGACCTTGATGATCGGCGACGGATTCCGCATCCAGAAGCTCGCGGCGCAGACGGGCTTCGCCGACGGTGGCGGGAATGACCTTGAGCACATCGGCGCCCGCCGCCACCGGCCGGCCGAGAGAGGCCGCGCACGCGGTGAGCGACGTGACGCCGGGCACCACGACCGTGGGGAAGCGTTTTGCCAGGCGCTCGTGAAGGTACATGAAGCTGCCGTAGAAGAACGGATCGCCCTCGCAGAGATACGGCGACATTCCTGCCGGCGTGCAGATGCGCGGCGAGGCGATCGGCAGCTTCGTCATAGGAGGCGTCTCTGGCTCGCGCAGATTTCTTCATGGTCACCGCGAAAGGCATCTCGAGGACGCCTTCGGGGAAGAGCGGGGCCACGATGCGGCGGGCAAAGCTCTCCTCGCCGTTGGGCTCCGGATAGGCGACCACCTCCACATCTCGCAGGATCCGCGCCGCCTTGAGCGTCAGGAGCTCCAGTATCGCCGGGACCGACGCCGATGCCGTAGAGCGTGCCGGCAGTCACGGCTTGATGACCCGCCATTGGGTCACGGGCATGCGGGGCTCCATGCCGCGGAATGAGCCCAGCGGCACGACGCGGGAAACCTCGATGCGCACCAGATTCGCCGCCGAACCTGCCGTGGCGCGCGATGAGGGCGGCCTCGCCTTCGAGGGTTACCGCATTGGCGACCAGACGGCCGCCCGATGAAAGGGCGCCCCAGCAGAGGCCGAAAATCATCCTCATCGGCGACGGCGCCGCCCAGGAAAACCGCCTGTGGCTCAGGCTTGCCGATCGAGCGTTCCGGGCAGCAGGCCGGCGACGATCTCAAGGCGCGGCGTGCCGAGTGCGTCGGCGTTGGCGGACGATCATGCGCAGCCGATCGGCGTGCTTTTCGAACGCCAGCGCGCGCGCCCCGCGCGCCGCCCGCATCCACTCGATCGCCACCGAGCCGCATCCCGCGCCGACGTCCCAGAGCAGCGCGTCGGGCACGGGCGCCAGTGCGGCGACGGTTGCCGCGCGCACCTCGCGCTTGGTGATCTGCCCGTCGTGAACGAATGCATCATCGGGCAGTCCCGGCGAGCGCGGCAGAAGCTTCGCGCCCGGCTCCGCGATGCACTGGATGGCGAGCGTGTTCAGATCGGATATCTGACGATCACGAGGCCGTCCTCGGCGCGAAAGCTGGTGTGGTGTTCATGCGGCCCGCCCATGTTTTCGAGCACCGTCACCGTGCTGGCCCATAGCCGCGGGCGACGAGCCGGCGCGCGACTTCGGCCGACCGTCGTGGCATCTGCGGTGAGCACGAGCAGGCGGGCGCCGGGCTGGATGAAGGCTTCGATGCCGGACGCCGGGCCGGCCGTGCAGCGTCAGGGTATCGGTGTCGGGAAGCGACCAGCCCATCCGCGCCGCGGCGAGCGAGAAAGCCGAAATGCCCGGCAGCACGGCGATTTCGCTCGCCGGCACGATCTCCAGGAGCTTTCGCGCCACCCCGTAGTTGAGGGGATCGCCGGTTGCCAGCACCACGGTATTGCGTCCACGCAACGGCCTGATCCGGCTCGACCACCTCGCTGAAGGGTTGCGGCCACAGCATGCGTTCGCACTCGCCGTGTCCGGAACGATGCGCCAAGAGCCGTTGCGGAGCCGATGAGCACCTCGGCTTCCTCGATCGCGCGGCGGGCGCGCGGCGCCAGGCCCTCGAGGCCGTCTTCGCCCATGCCGACGACGGTCAGCCACGGCATCATCGAGCGAGGCCCGCAATGACGGCATTGAGAGCCGCGGCGGCGATGGCGCTGCCGCCGCGCCGGCCGAGCAGCGTGGCGAACGGGATGCCGCGACCATTGCGCGGCGAGCTCGCCTTGGCTTCCGTCGCGCCGACAAAGCCGACCGGGCGTGGCGATGATGGCGGCGGGCGAGGGGCCGCCCGCGTCGATCATCTCCAGCAGAGCGAAGAGGGCGGTCGGCGCATTGCCGATGACCACCACCGCACCCTGAAGGCGCGGCGCCCAGAGGCTCACGGCGGCGGCCGAGCGCGTCGATCTTGCGTTCGAGGCCGCGGCGGCGCGCCTCGGTGATCGTTCAGCGTACAGACGATGGCGCTCGCAGGCGGGAGCTTGTGGCTCGTGATCGCCGAGCGGACCATTTCGCAATCGACGAACATGGGCTTGCCCTGCGCTCAAGGGCGCTGTTCCACCGCGGCCGGGCAGGCGCGGGTCGATGCGGATGTCCGTGGCGATGTCGGCCATGCCGCAGGCATGGATCATGCGGATCGCGATATCGCGCAGGCCTCCGGCGCAATGTTCGACAGGTCGGCTTCAGCGCGGATGGTCGCGAAAGACTGCCGGTAGATGCTTCTCGGGATCGCTCAGATATTTCACTTGCAAGCCGGTCTCGCGCTCATGCTGCGCGGACCCAGCGGATGATCGGCATGGGGATAGGGATGATGATGGCCATGTTCCTGATGATGGTCCGGGATCGTGCGCATGAGCATGATCGTGATCATGATCGTGCCCATGCGGTGCGGATGACCGGCAGAGGCCGATGCCCTCCACGTGGTGGTGGTGGCTCTCCTGCGGCAGCCCTACCTCGGCTTCGAAACCGAGGATCTGCGCGCGATATTTGCACAGGCTGCAGTTCATGCTGGTATCGCCGGTCAGGATTTCCTCGATCCTTTCGACAAAGGTATCGATGACCAGCGGATGGTCGTTGAGGTAGGGCGCCTTGACGAACTCGATGCCGGGATAGCGGCGGGCGACGGCATCGGCCGCGGCGTAGATGCGCTGCACCAGGATGCCGGTGAACAGGAAATAGGGAAACACGACAATGCGCCGGTAGTTGAGCCGTGCGGCATGCTCGAGGGCCGGCTCGACCAGCGGGAAGGTGACCCCGGAATAGGCGGTCTCCGCCCAGCCGAAGCCGAAGCCTTCCCACAACAGGCGCATGACCTTGCTGACATTGGAGTTCGCATCGGGGTCGGAGGCGCCGCGGCCGACGACCAGGAGCAGTGTTTCGTGCCGTCCGGCATCGCCCCTGGCGGACGCGATCGCCTGCTCGATGCGGTCGGCGGCGGCGCGCAGCATCCGGGAATCGATGCCGAGGTCGCGGCCATAGTCGATGCGGAAGCCGTCGTGGCGAGCGGCATAACTGTTGAGCACGCTGGGGATGTCGTTCTTGACGTGGCCGGCGGCGAACAACATGCCCGGCACGGCCAGCACCCGGTTGACGCCCTGGGCTT
This sequence comes from uncultured Alphaproteobacteria bacterium, assembly GCA_963780765.1. GTDB lineage: Bacteria > Pseudomonadota > Alphaproteobacteria > Rhizobiales > Aestuariivirgaceae > CAWHQZ01. The sequence goes on from CAWADI010000035.1 coordinate 429,952, forward strand.
TCAGCTTGTCGAGGCCGTCGCGGATGATGGGGGTGGCGAACTCGAGATAGCCGAACTCGACGGGATAGTGCGGAAGGCGCCGGCCGAGATGTCCGGCTAGCGCCGCGAACTCGGCGACGGCATCTTCGTCGCGGCTGCCGTGGCCGCACAGCATCACACCCAGCTTCTCGGTCATTTCCTGCCTTCCGCTACGGCAAAGCGTTGCCGGAGGTGCTCCGGCGCGGAAGGCAGCTCCGGCATTGGCCCCGTTCGGGTCGGCCGCACCGGAATCGCTTTCAGTCCCTTCAAGGGAACGCTGCGTTTGAAGTCGTCTTAGCGCATATCGCCAGCTCGCGGTATAGCCCGACCGACCGGAAAACGCCTCAAAGCGGTCCCGGGATATGTTGCCAAAGGGCCGCAACTGCTGCGGTGCCTCACCGGCGCCCCCCGACCTCGTCGATATGGGCCAGGAGATCACGGAGATCCTCATAGGCGCGGCATGCAGCCGGCGCAGCCGCGCCACTCGTTCCACGCTGATGTCGACTCCGGTCTTGCGAAGCAACAGGTTGGTGAACAGACCGCCGCTCATGCCGATCTTGCGATGGATGCGCCAGACGGAGAGTTCGATACCCTCGGCATCGAGCGCTTCCTTCCACGACAACACGTGCTGATACACACTATCGACCAGCGTGCGTCGAGATCGAACAGAAAAAACAGGTTCGATGCGCATCGTTGGTCGGCGCCCGACTTCGCTAGGCCCGTGGTGAGGGCTAAGCCAATGCCCCGGTCGAACCCCTCATGACAGCGGTCTTGAATGTCAGGTCGATCTTCATACCTGTCCTCACACATGCGTTCGGTTCAACGTTCCCTATCTAGTCACATATTTGCGGAAGATCGCCACGATCCTTCCTCCAAACCTGCGCAGCCAGGTGCCGGCTCTGGACAATAGTTGGAAAGTCCTGCCGTAATGCGCGGAGTGCCGCTTCTTCGCAATGAACGCTGATCGTGCGACATCGACCCGCGCCGGTCTTCCCGGGTGGGCTCTGGCCATCGTCGTCCTGCTCTTGCTGATCGGCCTGCCGCTTGCCGTGCTGCTCGACCTGCGCGCTCTCGCGGAGCACTCGCTGCTGCTTCAGGCGCGCGATCTCAATTCCGTCATCACGAGCGTGCGCGGCTATTACGCGAGCAACGTCGTTGCCCGGGTGCTCGAGGATTCCGGCGCCACCCAGGTCGTTCACAATTACTCGAGCGTTCCCGGCGCCATTCCGATTCCCGCCACACTGTCGCTGGAATTGGGCAAGGTCATCGGCGAGCAGCAGGGCAACATCACCTATCGCTTCGTTTCCGATTATCCCTTCAAGGGCCGTGCACCTCATGAGCTCGATCGTTTCGAGCGCCTGGCGCTGACCAAACTCAGAGAGAATCCGGACCAGGAAATCAGCGAGGTGTCGTGGGCCAACTTCAGCGGCCGCATGCGCGTGGTCGGACCGGTGCTCATGGGGGAAACCTGCGTCAGCTGTCACAACGCCCATCCCGACAGCCCCAAGCGGGACTGGAAAGAGGGCGACGTGAGGGGCATTCAGGAGGTGATCGTCGACCAGCCCATCGCCGCCAATCTGTCCTCGTTCAAATGGCTGATGGGCTATTTCGGTCTCGTGGGACTGGTCGGGTTCAGCCTCGTCGGCTGGCAGAACCGGCAATCCGGCATGATCGCCGGGATGAACCGCGAGCTCGAGACGAACAATGCCTTTCTCGCCTCCGTCTCGCAGAAGCTCTCCCGGTATCTGTCGCCGCAGCTCTACAAGAGCATTTTTGCGGGCGAGAAGGACGTCACCATCGAGACGGAACGCAAGAAGCTCACCATCCTGTTCTCCGATATCAAGGACTTCACCGCTGCCACCGAGCGCCGCCAGCCGGAAGAGGTCACGACGCTTCTGAACGAGTATTTCACCGAGATGTCGGCCATCGCCCTCAGGCATGGCGCAACGGTCGACAAGTTCATCGGCGACGCCATCGTGATCTTCTTCGGCGATCCGGAGACAAAAGGGGTCGCCGAAGATGCGCTCGCCTGCCTCAGGATGGCCTTCGACATGCAGCGGCGCATGGCCGAGCTGAACATGAAGTGGCGCAACGAGGGCGTCGAGCAGCCGTTCCGGATCCGGATGGGCATCAATACCGGATTTTGCAACGTCGGAAACTTCGGCAGCTCGGATCGCATGGACTACACCATCATCGGCGTGGAAGCGAACCTGGCGGCGCGCCTGCAATCGATCGCCGAGCCAGGCCAGATTGTCGTCAGCTACGAGACCTATGCCCTGGTGCGCGAGACGTTTGCTGCCCATCCGCTGCCGCGGATCCGGATGAAGGGCATCAGCCGCCCCGTCGTGCCTTACGTGATCGAAGGAACGCTCGAGGAAACCGGGCAGGCGTCACGGCTGTTCAGCGAGCATATGCCGGGCCTCGATCTCTATCTCGATCCCGCTGCCTTGAACGAGGAAGCAAAAGCGCAGACCCGCTCTCTCCTCAAGAAGGCCATTGCTGCGCTCGACTCACGCGAGGCAAGGGAACGCAAGTCGTGAGCGACGTCGGGCGGTAAAATGCAAGGGCGTCAGAACTCGATACCGGCCTGCGCGAGCATGGCGATGTCGCCATCCCTCCGATGATGCTGTCAGTCGCCTTTGAGCAGTCCGTCCAGGGCGGTCTTTTCATCGGCGCTCAGAGGCGCTTCGACGTTGCTTGCCCGCAGCGGTGCGCCGGCGGGCCAGAAGGAATAGCACGGCCAGAAGCAGCACGGCGAAAGGTCCCGCCCACAGCAACATCGTCCTGGTCGTCAATCGCGGCTTCAGCAGTACGAACTCGCCATAACGGTCGACGATGAAACCCACGACCTTTTCATCATCGTCACCGGCAACGAGGCGTTCGCGAATGAGGAGCCTCAGGTCGCGGGCGAGGGGGGCATCGGAATCATCGATCGACTGGTTCTGACAGACGAGACAGCGCAGCCCCGCCGAAAGCGCCCGGGCGCGTGCTTCGAGCGCGGGGTCCGCCAGGATTTCGTCCGGCTGCACGGCATGCGCCGATGCCGAGAGCGTCAGGAACACCAGAACTGCGGCAACGAGGCGGCGCATGGCCTACTCCGCCGGCTGGGCGGCGAGCTTGCCCGCCGGGCGGGGAGCGCCGACCCGATAGCGGCGGTCGGAAAGCGAGATCACGCCGCCCAGGAACATGATCGCCGCCCCCAGCCAGATGAGCGAAACCAACGGGTGGAAGTAGATACGCAGCGCACGTCCTTCGCCCGCCCGCTCGCCCATTACGATGTAGAGATCGCCGCGGAAGGACTGCAGCAGGCCCACTTCGGTGGTCGGGATGCGCCCCGGCTCGAAGAAGCGCTTCTCGGACACGAGCGTCGCTTTCTCCTCTCTGCCGCGCATGACGCGGAAGCGGCCGGCATCGCCGGAATAGTTGGGCCCGGCAAGCGGACGCTCGCCGAGATACGTGATCTCGTAGCCGGCGATCCTGGTGGTCTCGTCCGGCTTCATGACGAGGATGCGCTCTTCACGCCAGGCAGTGGTCGCCACGATGCCGATCACCAGGATTCCCAGACCGGCATGGGCGAGCGTCATGCCGATGCTCGAGCGCGGCAGGCCCTTGAGCCGCGACCATGCAACGCCCGGCGCGCGCAGGACCTGAATGCGTTCGGCGAATTCGGAGAGGCTGCCGAAAACGAGCCAGAGCCCGAGAGCGATGCCGAACGGAGCGAGCACACGGTCCGGAGGAGTTCAGCGCGAGCACGATCGCGAATACCGCAACGGCGGCGGCGCCTGCGAACCACAGGCGCTGCATGACGGCCAGGGCATCGGCCCGTTTCCAGGTCAGGAACGGACCGAAAGGCACCAGCAGCAGGAGCGGCAGGATGAGCGGTCCGAAGGTGAGATTGAAGTAGGGCGGGCCGACCGAAATCTTCTGGGCGGTGACCGTTTCGAGGGCCAGCGGGTAGAGCGTGCCGATGAACACCGCCGCACATGCGGCGCACAGCAGGAGGTTGTTGAGGACGAGTCCGCCTTCGCGGCTCAACGGCGCGAACAGCCCGCCCGGCTTGATCGCCGGCGCGCGCCAGGCAAAGAGCGACAGCGCTCCGCCGATGAACAGGCCCAGGATCGCCAGGATGAACACGCCGCGGGCCGGATCGACGGCGAAGGCATGAACCGAAGTCAGCACTCCCGACCGCACCAGGAAAGTGCCGACGAGCGACAGGGAGAAGGCGAGAATGGCCAGGAGGATCGTCCACACCTTCATCGCATTGCGCTTCTCGGCCACGATCGCCGAATGAAGCAGCGCCGTCGCCATGAGCCACGGCATGAAGGAGGCGTTCTCGACCGGATCCCAGAACCAGAACCCGCCCCAGCCAAGCTCGTAGTAGGCCCACCACGAGCCCATGGCGATGCCGACCGTCAGGAACATCCAGGCGGCCAAGCGTCCACGGCCTCACCCAGCGTGCCCAGGCGGGATCGACCTTGCCCTCCATGAGGGCGGCGACCGCGAACGCGAAGGCGATCGAAAGGCCGACATAGCCCGCATAGAGAAAGGGCGGATGGAAGGCGAGGGCGGGGTCCTGCAGGATGGGATTGAGGCCGTTGCCTTCGATCGGCGGGGGATCAAGCCTCAGGAACGGGTTGGACGCGGTCACGATGAACAGCAGAAAGGCGGCGCCGATCAGGCCCTGAATTGCGAGCGCCCGCGCTTTGAGCTCGGGCGGAAGGTTGCCCCCCAATGCCGCAACCGCCGCACCAAACAGGCCGAGGATGAGCACCCACAGGACCATCGAGCCCTCGTGGTTTCCCCACACGCCCGAGACCTTGTAGAACAGCGGCTTCGCCGAGTGCGAGTTCTCCCAGACGTTCCTGACCGAGAAGTCGGAGACGACGTAGGCGTGCGTCAGCGCCAGGAAGGCGAGCGCCAGCAGCATGAGCTGCGCGAGGGCGGCGGGCGGGGCCATCGCCATCAGGGCGCGGTCGCCCCGGTGGGCGCCATAGAGGGGGACGCTGAACTGAACGATCGCCGCCGCCAGCGCCAGGATGAGCGCGAAATGGCCGATCTCGGCGATCATCGCGTGACCCGGCCTTCCTCGACGAGAGCCTGCGCCGGAATGCCGATTGAAGTTGTGAGGAAATTCGTCATCCCCGCGCCAAGCGGGGATCCAATCGTGAGCCTCAACTCGTCCAAGAGCGGCCATGCAGTCATCCAACTCATCGCGGCCTCGGCAAAGTAGGCTTCGTTGAGGATGCTGCGCCGCCCTATTGGGTCCCCGCTTGCGCGGGGATGACGACTGATTTTTGCAGCGGGTTTTTTCACAAGCTCTTTCGCTGGGGTGACGGTCGGTGAACGTGGGCTCCGCAATTTCATCACAGGCTCTTGCACCGGAATGACGATTGAATTCTTGTCATCACCCTCGCGAAAGCAAGGGTCACGCTTCTCTCCACGCTCAGAACTCCATGTCGTGCAGGTGGTCGTGGTCGTGCTCGTGCAGGGTCGGCGGCTCGCGACCGGTCGGGCGCTCGGCAACCATGGCTTCGGTGGTGAGCAAGAGGCCGGCGACCGAGGCGGCTCCCTGCAATGCCGCGCGCACCACCTTGGCGGGGTCGATGATGCCCCTCGACATCATGTTTCCGTAGGCGCCCGCCTGGGCGTCGTAGCCATAGGCGTGGTGCTCGACGTCGAGGATCTTGCCGATCACCTCCGAGCCGTCCTCGCCGGCATTGATCGCAATCTGCCGGGCGGGCCAGGTGATCGCTTTCCTGACGATGTCGATGCCGGCCTGCTGATCAACGTTGGCGCTCTCGAGCCGATCGAGCACCCGCGTGGCGCGCAGCAAGGCAACACCGCCGCCGGGCAGGATGCCCTCCGCGACAGCGGCCCTGGTCGCGTGCATCGCGTCGTCGACGCGATCCTTGCGCTCCCTGACCTCCAGCTCGCTGGCGCCGCCCACCCGGATCACCGCGATGCCGCCGGCGAGCTTCGCCAGCCGTTCCTGCAACTTCTCCAGATCGTAGTCGGAGGTGGCGGCATCGATCTGGCGCTTGATCTCGGCGATGCGGGCCTCGATCGCGGCCTTGTTGCCGGCGCCGCCGACGATCGTGGTGCTGTCCTTGTCGATCGTCACCTTCCTGGCGCGCCCAAGCTGGTCGAGGCTCATGGTCTCGAGTTTGAGCCCGAGGTCGTCCGATATCACCGTTCCGCCGGTCATGATCGCGATGTCCTGGAGCAGGGCCTTGCCCAGCTCGCCGTAGCCCGGTGCCTTGACGGCGGCCAGCTTGAGCGTGCCACGCCGCTTGTTGACGACCAGGGCCGCCAGCACCTCGGGCTCGACGTCCTCGGCGATGACGAGCAGGGGCTTGGCGGTATGGAACACCTTCTCCATCAGCGGCAGCAGCTCTTTCAGATTTGACAGCTTTTTCCCGCAGACCAGGAGATACGCATCGTCCATCTCGACGTGGAGCTTGGCCAGATTGGTCATGAAATGGGGCGAAAGATATCCGCGGTCGAACCGCATGCCCCGGAACACTTCGAGCACGGTCTCGAGCGACTTGCCATCCTCCACGTTGATCACGCCGTCGTTGCCGACTTGCTGCATGGCGTCGGCGAAATAGCCGCCGATCTCGGCGTCGCCATTGGCGGCGATGGCGCCGACCTGGGCGATTTCTGCGTTCGAGGTGACCTTCCTGGCGTTGTTCTTGAGGTCCGCGACGACCGCCGCGACCGCGAGGTCGATGCCGCGCTTCAGGTCCATGGGGTTCATCCCCGCGGCCACTGCCTTGACGCCCTCCCTGACGATCGCATGGGCAAGCACGACCGCGGTGGTCGTCCCGTCGCCGGCCTGGTACGACGTCTTCGCAGCGACCTCGCGCACCAACTGCGCGCCCATGTTCTCGAATTGGTCGTGAAGCTTGATCTCCTTGGCGACGGTGACGCCATCCTTGGTGACCCGCGGTGCGCCGTATGAAGTGTCGATCGCAACATTGCGGCCCTTGGGGCCGAGGGTCAGCCTGACTGCACCGGCGAGGGTGTCGATGCCGCGCAGCATTCCGTCGCGAGCGGCAAACGAGAACTTGAACATCTTGGCAGTCATCTCTTGCCCCTCAGACCCTGATTGTCGGCCACTCGAACATGGTCGGGCTTCACTCGGCTGCGTGCGCACGGTATTCCAGCGGCAGGTCGAGCCGCTCCCATGTCTCGGAGAGAGCGACGGCGAGATGATCGATCATGGCGTCGTCGTGGCAGGGGTTCGGCGTGATGCGCAACCGCTCGGTTCCTTTGGGCACGGTCGGATAGTTGATCGGTTGGATGTAGATGCCGTGCTCGTACAGCAAGCGGTCGCTCGCCGCTTTGCATTTCTCCGGGTCGCCGATCGCGACAGGAACGATGTGAGTGTCGCTCAGCATGACCGGGAGCGCGGCAGCCCTGAGCGCGGCCTTGACTCTTGCCGCGCGGTCGCGCTGGCGCTCGCGCTCCCAATCGGAAGATTTCAGATGCCGGATCGCCGCCGTGGCGGCCGCGCAGATCGCCGGCGGCAGTGCAGTGGTGAAGATAAACCCCGGGGCATAGGAACGGACCGCGTCGATCAGAACGGCACTTCCCGCGATATAGCCGCCGAGGCAGCCGAAGGCCTTGGCGAGCGTGCCTTCGATCACGTCGATCCGGCTCATCGCGCCGTCGCGCGCGGCGACGCCGGCGCCGCGCGGGCCGTACATGCCCACCGCGTGGACCTCATCGAGATAGGTAAGCGCACCGTAGCGCCGGGCGAGATCGCAGATGCCATTGATCGGGGCGACGTCGCCGCCCATCGAGTACAGGCTCTCGAAGGCGATCAGCTTGGGCCGATCGGGTGCTGCCGACTTCAGCAGTTCCTCGAGATGGTCGACGTCGTTGTGGCGAAAGATCCGCTTCTCCGCGCCGGACTGGCGGATGCCCTCGATCATCGAATTGTGGTTGAGGGCGTCGGAGAGGATCAGGCAATCCGGAATCAGCCTGGCGATGGTCGCAATGCCGGTCAGGTTCGAGACATAGCCCGAAGTGAAGACCAGCGCCGCTTCCTTGCCGTGGAGATCGGCAAGTTCACCCTCGAGTTCGACCAGCGGATGGTTGGTGCCGGAAATGTTGCGCGTGCCGCCGGCACCGGTACCCATCCGGGCTGCCGTTTCCACCATGGCGCCCACGACTTTCGGATGCTGTCCCATGCCGAGATAGTCGTTGGAGCACCAGATCACGACTTCTTTCGGCCCTTGCGGGGAGTGCCAGACCGCTGCAGGAAAGCGGCCTGCGATCCGCTCGAGGTCGGCGAACACCCGGTAGCGCCGTTCGGTCCTGAGCCGCATGAGGGCTGCGGCGAAGAAGCCGTCATAGCTCGTCAGGCCAGCCTTGTCGCCGCCTCGCGGGCGATCGTCCATGACACCCTCCCCATGGTTCATGCACAATGTGTCGTGTCTGCTTGAAATGCATGACTTGATTTTGTTGTTAGAGTTGTTCTAATTTGAAATAATTGTTAGAGACGTTCTAATTTGGATTCAAGTGGGGTGTTCCCCACAACCGCCTAGGTGAGGTCCCTGATGAGTATCCTCAGGCTGGTCTGCGGGCTGTCGGCGATCCTCTCGGCAGCGACGATTCATATCCCGGCGCAAGCCTACGAAGCGGGCACGGTGACGGGAGGCGGAACGATCGAGGGTACGATCGTCTATCGCGGCGACGTGCCGATGAAAAAGATCATCCCCACCAAGGACACGGACACATGCGGAGCCCCCCGCGAGGATCCGATGATCCAGGTCGGGGCCGACGGAGCGGTACAGAACGCAGTCGTCTATCTGGCCGAGGTCGCCAAGGGAAAAGCGTGGCCGCCGCCCGGCAAGATGCCTGAACTCGACAACGTCAAATGCCGCTTCGAGCCCGAGGTTCAGGTGATCCCGGCCGGTTCGCTGGACGTCGTCAACAGCGACCCGGTGCTCCACAACACCCACGGCTACTACGGCAAGCGCACCGCCTTCAACCTGGCGCTGCCCAATCAGGGACAGCGCATTCCCGTCGAACTGAAACGCGCCGGTGAAGTGCGTGTCGATTGCGACGCGCACGGCTGGATGGAAGGCTGGATCTACGTGGTGGACAATCCCTACTACGCGATCACCGGCGCCGACGGCAAGTTCAGCATCACCGATGTCCCGCCCGGCAACTACAAGCTGGTGGCGGTGCAGCCCTTCACCGGCCCCTTGGAGCAGCCGGCAACCGTGACGGAGGGCCAGACCACGAGCCTGACGATCGAATTGAAAAAGCAATAAAAAAATGGGCGCCGCGGCCGATCCGGCCGAGCGCATCCTTGTGAGCAGGACCGACGCTTTGAAAAACGGTCCATCGGGAGGAGAAAACCGCAATGTCTGACGAGCTTGACCGCGTTCGGCGTGAAATGCATGCGGTGCTGCAGAAGCCCGGGGTGCGCCCCGACGACTCGGTCCGGATCACCCGGCGCATGTTCATCCACAAGTCGCTGCTGTTCGGCGCCGCCACCGTCGCCCAGTCCTTCGCATGGTGGCCGCTGATCAACACCATCGACGTCGCCCACGCCGCCGAGGCGCCGTTCAAGTTCGCCTGGATTTCCGACACCCACCTCTATCCGAGGTCTCTCAACCAGCGCTTCGTCGACAAGGTGGTGCGCGCTGCGAAGGACGTACAGGCGATGGATCCGCCTGCCGACTTCCTGATCTTCGGCGGCGATCTGGCTCAGCTCGGCAAGGTCGAGGAGCTCGACCTCGGCAACGAGCTGCTCAAGGAAGTCACCATCCCGAAACACTTCATCCCCGGCGAGCACGACTGGTATCTCGACATGGGCAAGAAGTGGGGCGAGCTGTTCGGCAAGCCCACCTGGACCATGGACCACAAGGGCGTGCGCTTCATCGGGCTCGACACGGTCAGCCGCGGACCGGACTACTGGACGGCGAAGAAGATGACGCCGGAGGAGCGCATGGGCCACATGGCGACCCTCGACGGCACCGTTGCCGGGCCGTGGGCCGGCGTCGGCCGCGACCAGCTCGACTGGATGGTGAAGACGCTCGCCGACTGGGACAAGGACAAGCCGGTCATCATCTTCAGCCACAATCCGCTCTACGAATACTATCCGCCGTGGAACTTCTGGGTGCGCGACTGGCGCGACGTCCATGAGGTGCTGAAGCCCTATACCAAGGTCACCAACATCCACGGCCACGTGCATCAGGTGCTCTACAACGAGATCGGCACCATGCGCTCGATCGGCATGCTGGCGACCTCCTGGCCGTGGCCCTATGCCCCGGAAGGCCTGCCGAAGCTGACGAAGCCGATGATCCGCGTCGATCCCGGCGATCATTTCGACGGCGTCGGCTGGGAGCAAGATAAGCGTCGACGCCAACGACCGGGTCGAGGCCGAATACATCATGTGGGGCCGCAAGGAGGTCTTCGTCCAGTCGCCCGAGGACCACGACAAGAGCATTGCGGAGGTCATACGGCCGCGCGTCGTCGACAACATGTATCCATTTGCAAATCCATAAGGGGGAATGGCTATGACAATCAGATGCGACATTCCTCGGCGTGTTGTGCCGTTCGTCCATCGTCGGCCGCGATTGCGGCGGGCGCCGTCTTCGCCGGTCCCGCCAGCGCCAACAAGGACCCGGTGAAGCCGGAGCAGCTGAAGGCCTATCAGGAAGCGTTCATGGAGGAGGTCAGGAAGGGCGACCTCCTCTTCCATGGCGACGCGGCGACGGCAAAGAAGCTCGGCGTCAAGCTGTCCACCACCGGATGGGCCTGCGCGATGTGCCATCCCATGGGCTCCGACACCCATCCGCACGCGTTCCCGAAGTTCCAGGTGTCGATGGCCAAGTTCGCGACGCTGCGCGACATGATCAACTGGTGCATCGAGAAGCCCAACCAGGGCGAAAAGATCGAATCCGATTCGGAGGCGATGAAGGCTCTGGAGGCCTACATCTACTGGTCGAACACCGGCTCGGTGCTGGTGCCGGGCAAGTACTAGTTCCTTCGGTCCCGATGGGGTCGGGCGCAAGTCCCGACCCCGGGAACGGTGGAGTCGTGGCCCGAACGTGTCGCGCGGGTTCGCGAACGCGTTGCGGGAGGAGGGGACGCGCGATGTCGGAAACGGCGGCTGTACTGCGTGGCAGGTTCACCGGCGTCGACCTCGATGAGCTGGTCGACTGGCGGGTGGTGCGCCTCTGGCTCTACTGGGGCATGTTCTGGCTCCTGCTCGCACCTTCGGTCGGCGTGGCGCTGTCGGGCCTGTTCAACTATCCCGACTATCTCGGCACACAACCTCGGCTTGACGTTCGGCAGGTTGCGGCCGGTACACGTCAACGGCGTCATCTTCGGCGCCTTTTCCTCACTGTTCATCGGCGAATGCTATTACCTGGTGCCGCGCCTGTGCGGCGTGCGGGTGCCGTGGCCGCAATGGAGCGTGCCGCTGGCCTGGGTGTGGAACATCTCGGTGGTGGTGGCGCTCATCTCGCTGATGTTCGGCGAGAATCACGGGCTCGAAGCGGGCGAGTTTCCGCTGTACGTCAAGATCCCGATCTTTGTCGTGGTGGCGGTGGCAACCGCGCAGTTCCTGGTCGCCATCAGCCGGCGGCTGGAGCCGCCGCTCTATGTCGCGCTCTGGTATCTGATCGGGGCCTTCGTGTGGACGACGATGAATCTCGTCCTCGGCATCATCCTGCCCTACATGATCTCGGGCATCAACAGCGCCGCCTTCCACGGCCTCTACATCCACTACATCGTCGGACTGTGGCTCACGCCGGCGGGCTACGTGCTCATCTACTACTTCCTGCCGCTCAGCGTGCGCAATCCGATCTATGCCCACAAGCTCTCGCTCGTCGGCTTCTGGTCTCTCGCGCTGTTCTACCCCTTCGTCGGCATCCATCACTATCTCTACAGCCCGATCGCCGACTGGGCCGAGACCATCGCCATCGTCACCTCCATGCTGCTGATCATCCCGGTATGGACCGTGCTGGTGAATTTCTTCGGCACGGTGAAGGGCCGCTGGGACGCGTTCGGCAAGAACCTCCCGGCCAAGTTTCTGATCATGGGCGCGCTCATGTATCTGGTGGGATGCTTCCAGGGCTCGACCGAGGCGCTGCGCTCGATCCAGCAGCCGACCCATTTCACCGATTTCGTCATCTCGCACTCGCACCTCACCGTGTTCGGGACGTTCGTGGTCTGGGCGATGGGCGGTCTGGTCTATGTCTGGCCGCGGGTCTGCGGGCGCGAGCTGTGGTCATTCACCATGGGCAACTGGGCATTCTGGCTGATCACCGTGGGCATCTCCACCATGGGCCTGGTGCTGACCGCAGCCGGACTGCAGCAGGGCTTCCAGTGGATGGCCGGCACCGAATGGCTCGACACGGTGATCTCGATGCGGCCCTATTGGCTGGTGCGTACCGTCGCCGGCATCAGCATGGACATCGGCATGTCGCTGCTGGTCATCAACATGATGATGACTGCGCTGGCCCGGCCTGCCGAAGCAGTGGAACGTCGGGCGTTTCGCCCGGCCCCGGCTCCGATCGGCGAGGCGGCCCGATGAGCGGGCGCTTCGTCACCCTGGTGGCCGGCGTCGTGTGCTTCTTCGCCGCCCTGATCACCCAGGGCTTCCTGCCCTTCTTCGAACCCTCGGCGCGAACCACCCGGGTGACCTCCGTGGTCCGCACCGATTTCGGCCAGCTCAAATGGATGATGAGCGAGGCCACCGACTACACGCCGCTGCAACAGCGCGGTCGCGACATCTATCTGCGCGAGGGGTGCTGGTATTGCCATTCCCAGTTCGTGCGCCCGGTAACCGGCGAGACCCGCCGCTGGGGACCGGTAACCGAGTCGGGCGAGTTCGCCTTCGACGTGCCGCACCTGTTCGGCACGCGGCGCATCGGACCGGATCTGATGCGGGTCGGACTCAAATACAGCGACGAATGGCATCTCGCCCATTTCTGGAATCCGCGCATGTTGTCCCCGGATTCGGTCATGGCGCCCTATCGTGGGCTGTTCGACGAGCCCGACCAGCCGGTCAAGATCGTCGATGACGGAGCCGGCAACCGGACGCTGGAAAAGACGCCGGTCACCGAGGCGCTGTTCGACTTCGCGAGCCAGGTGCAGATCCGGCTGACGCCGAGTGCCGAGGGACTGCTGTTCGTGCCGATGGTGGCGCGCGGCAAGGCCCCGGTCATCGTGATACCGAACGAGGAATACAAGGGCGACACGGTCAGGATCGCCGCCGAGACGCAAGACCTGGAAGCCCTCATCGCCTATCTCCAGAAGCTCGGCATGAACCGCGGCAAGTGGCGCGATCTTTTCGAACCGCAGCAGCTCGAAGTCACGGAAGCAACCTTCCCGCGTTCGAGCGAATGGATCGCCCATGGCCAGGAGGTCTACCAGCGGCGCTGCCTCGGCTGCCACGGCGCGAATGGCGACGGCAACGGGCCGGCCGCGACCTTCCTGTACAAGCAACGCCCGCGAAGCTTTGCGGCGGCGGTGTTCAAGTTCCGGCTGACCAAGGAGCCGCTGCCGACTGACGGGGACCTGTTGCGCACCATCACCCGCGGGGTACGCGGCACGGCGATGCCGGCCTGGTATGAACTGCCGCTCGCGGACCGGCTCGCCGTCATTCAATACATAAAATACGAGCTTGCGGTCGATCGTTCCGACCCGGCGAAGCCCTATGCGTTCTTTGTCGAGGAGCCGCCGGGTCCGCCATTGCTGATCGGCAGGCCGCCACCTCCGTCGCAGCAAATTCTCGATCGCGGCAAGGAAGTGTGGCAGGTCGCGAAATGCTGGGAATGCCATGGCCAGGGCGGAAAAGGTGATGGCGAAAAGGCGGCCGGGCTGAAGGACGATCTCGGGTTCCCCGTCCCGCCCGCGGATCTTACCAGCGGCCAGTTCAAGTCAGGTCCCGCGGTCGAGGACATCTTCCGGACCATGACGCACGGGCCTGAGCGGCACGCCGATGCCGTCCTATCGGGACTCGCTGCCCGAGGAGGACCGGTGGGCGCTCGCCTACTACGTTCTCGCTCTTTCCGCCTTCAAGGACCCGCTCACGGGAGAGCCGCTGGCGATTGCGGAGGCGGATCGCGCGGCGCTCAACGATCTCGAGCTCAGCGCAGAGACGCCGGACAAGGCCTATGTTCCGGGCCAGCAAAAGGCCGCAGCACTCGGCACAGCCGGGCAATCCGCCGCCGCAGGAGAATGAGTCATGCTTGGTTTCGAGGTTACCGGACCCTATGCAAGCGCGATGCTGATGAGCCTCGGCGCGCTCTGCGTCTTCATTTGGGGCGTGCTGTCGGGCGCCTTCCACGGCGCCGACGACGCGGCCATCAGATTCTACGAGACGGAGATGGAAAGTGACGGAAAGCACGCCAGGCAAGCCGACGAGTGACGAGACACTCCATGCGCACGAGGTGGAGGAGTATCAGGGCGGCGACATACAGTCACGGCACGGGTACATCCCGGCATGGCTGCTGGTCGTCTACGCCGTGCTGTTGCTCTGGGGACTCCACTACACCTACGATTATTGGGGCGGGCTCGGGCCGGGACGGCTCTAGCGACCGCCGCCGATGAAAGGCTGAGAACCGATGATGAAACAAAAAGGCGAGAGGGAGATGCTGGTAGCCAAGATCATCCTGGGCGCGGCGGTCGTGAACCTGTTCCTGCTTCTGTCTGCGCTCGCCATGAACGTTGCCCTTGTTTATTTCGGTTGACGGGGAGAGGTCCATGCTCGCGGACACATTTTTTTCGCTCGCAAACGCCGGTCCGTCCCAGATGCTCGCCTTTCTCCTGAGCGTGATAGGGTATGTCGGCTTCCTCGTCTGGATCGGTTACCTGGTGCGTCACTAGCGGCGCAACACGACGCCGCCCGGTGAGCGATCGACGGGCGGGCAGGGCAGTCTGCCAATGACCTATTACCTGGTGATCTTTGCCGCGGGGTTCGCGGGCAGCTTTCACTGCATCGGCATGTGCGGCGGCTTCGCCTGCGCGCTCGGCCGCGATCCGCGCGGGGGAGCGGCAACCGCCGAGCGCCATCTGCTCTACAATGTCGGCCGCCTGACGACCTACTGCTTCCTGGGAGCGCTCGCCGGCGCTCTGGGCCAGGCGTTGTCCACCTCGCAGGGAGTGGCGGTGCCGCCGCTGACCGGTGAGCTCGGCGCCGCCCAGCGGATCCTCGCGATCATCGCCGGGGTTCTGATGATCGCCATGGCGCTGCAGCTCTTCGGCCTGTTCCACGGCTTCCATCGCGCTGCGATCGGCTTCGGCGGCAGCACGCTCGCCACGCGCCTTGCGCAGCCTGCTCGCGACACGCAGCCGAGCGGCGCCGATCGGCCTCGGCGTTTTCAACGGCTTCCTCCCTTGTCCGCTGGTCTATGCCTTCGCCGCCCAGGCGGCAAGCACCGCCGCGCCGCTTGCCGGATTTCTCGTCATGCTGGCCTTCGGTCTGGGGACCTTCCCCGCGATGCTGATGATGGGCGGCGTCGGCCGGCTTCTGGCCCCGGCGTGGCGGCAGCGCGGCGTGTGGCTGGCCGGCAGCTGCATTCTGCTCCTGGGCCTCATCACGCTCGGCCGCGGCGTCCTGCCCTTCGCCGCCCATCACGGCCATGCCGAACATGCCTGGACAGCGGGACATCCCGGATGACTGCGCGCGGCGATGCCCTGTGCAGCCATTGCCTGCTGCCGGTCGGGCTTGCGGGCGATGGAGCGCACGCTGAACGGCGAGGCGCGCGCATTCTGCTGCTACGGCTGCTGCATCGCCTTTCAGGTGAAGATCGGCAAGAGCGAGGAGTTGGACGCCGCCTGGCTGCTGATCCGGCTCGGCGTCGGCGCTTTTCTGTCCATGAACATCATGCTGATCAGCCTGTTGCTCTATGTCGATGACTTCAGCGGCGCCGATGCGGAGATGCTGCCCTGGATTCACCTCCTGCTCTGGCTCTTCGCCACGCCGGCCCTGGTGATACTCGGCGCGCCGTATCTGCGCGAGACCTGGGCACATGCCCTGGAGGGGAGGGTGACCTCCTCGGCGCTGGTGGTTCTCGGCGTCGGCGCCGCCTACGCCTATTCGATTTTCGCCGGCATCGAGGGCGGCGCGCAGGTCTATTTCGACACCGCCACCATGGTGCTGATGCTGTTCACCCTCGGCAACTATATCGAAGCGGCCGGCCGCGCCAGGGCGGCGCGCGACCTCGAACCCCTGCTGGCGGCGGAAAGCGAGTCGGCGACCGTGGTCGACGGCGCAGAGGAAAGACGCCGGCCGGTGCGGGAAATATGCGCCGGCATGCTGGTGCGGGTGCGGCCCGGCGAGCGCATTCCGGTCGACGGCGTGGTCGTCGAAGGCCAATCCCACAGCGATGAAGCGGTGATGACCGGGGAGAGCCGGCAGGTCGTCAAAGGCGCGGGCTCGGCAGTAATCGCCGGCAGCATCAATCTCGACGGTCCGCTGCTGGTCCAAAGCAGCGGCGCCGGCACCGCGACCCGTTGGGCGCAGATCTGCCGATCGGTTCGCGACGCGCTGTCGCGCCGCAGTCCCACCCAGCGCCTTGCCGACCGCGTGGTCGGAATTTCGGTGCCGCTCGTGCTGGTTCTCGGCGGCCTGACGGTGTTCTATTGGGCGCATTCGATGCCGTTCGATCGGGCGCTGCTGGTCGGGCTCGCGGTGCTGGTGGTCGCCTGTCCCTGCGCGGTGGGCCTCGCCGCGCCGATTGCGACCTCGCTCGGCATCGGACGGCTGGCGCGGTGCGGCTGCCTCGTCCGCGACCCCGGCACGCTCGAAGCTCTGGCGCGCACGCGGCTCATCGCGTTCGACAAGACCGGCACGCTGACCTCGGGCAGATCGCGTCTGGTCGGCATCGAAAGCGAAGGGGCCGATCGCGACGAGGTGCTGGCACGGGCCGCCGGACTGGAGCGCCATTCCGAGCACGGGCTGGCTCGCGCCATCCTCGAGGCGGCTGCGGCGCGGGGACTTGAGCCGGTGATGACCAGCGACGTCCGCACCGTGCCCGGTCGCGGCATCCGGGGCATGGCCGATGGCCAGGCCGGTGGCCGCCGGCAACAGCGCCTTGATGAAGGAACTGGGCTGGCCGCTTGCGCCGGCGCTCGAGCGAGCGGGCGCAGTCGCTGGAGGCGAGCGGTCATTCGGTGATCTATGTCGGCTGGGCAGGCCGCGTCCATGCCGTGCTGTCGCTCGACGACACGCCGCTGCCCGAGGCGCGTTCGACGATCGAGGCACTGCGCGACCTCGGGCTCCATGTGGCGCTCCTGACCGGCGATCTCGCGCACGCGGCGCGCCGGATCGGCGCCGTGGCCGGGATCGACGACATCCAGGCGGGCCTGTCGCCCGAAGCCAAGCGGGCAGCGCTCGATCGATACCGTCAGGACCACGAGGCGGTGGCGATGGTCGGCGACGGCCTCAATGACGGCCTGGTGCTGGCCGAAGCGGATGTCGGCATCGCCGTCGGCTCGGCCACCGACCTTGCCCGCGAGACCGCGACCCTGGTGTTGCCCCCGGGCGGGCTGTGGATGCTGCCCTGGGTCATCTCGGTGGCCCGCATGGTTCGGCGCACCATCCTCACCAACCTGATGTGGGCGTTCGGCTACAATCTCGTCGCCCTGACGCTCGCCGTGCTCGGACTTCTGCAGCCGGTCCTGGCGGCCGCGGTCATGGCGGGCTCGAGCATCCTGCTGGTGGTCAATTCGCTGCGCCTGTCCCGGCTGCCCGATCCCGTTCCCGCTCCCGTCCCTGAGCGGCTAGTCATGCCAGGAGCCGGACAGCCGCCGCGCCAGCGCCGGCGTTCCGATACTCGGCCCGGGGCTGAACCGAGGCCTTCAGCCGAACACATCGCGGGTGAACGCGGCATACCAGCCGACCGCTTCCTGCGCGGTGCGGCGGCGGATCTCGGCGCTTTCCTCGACCTTGCTGAGGAAGGTGTTGACGGCCTTGAGCTTGCCGCCATCGGGCTTGAAGTTGATGGCGTTGCTGAACGCATCGTCGGGGCGAGAAACGTGTAGCATGAGTTGAACAGGTGAGGCGGGAAGAGCGGCGATCCGGTGAGCGCGGCCGCGATGGCGAAGGCGCAGGCCTTGGCCTGGCTGTTGGCGGAGAAGGCGGATTTCGGCATGTCGCCGCCGATGATCGCGTCGCCCACCAGATGGATGCCGGGTTGCAGCGTCGATTCGAACGTCACCGGATCGACCGGGCACCAGCCCGATTTTTCGGCGAGGCCCGCCTGTCGCGCCAGATCCCCGGCCGTCTGTGCCGGGATGACGTTGGCGACCGCTGCCTTGAATGTGTCGCCTGCCGTCAGCACCGATCGGGCCTTCACGTCGACCGCCTTGACCCCGCCGGTGAATTGGGCGGGCAGCCATTCGATCATTCCCGGATAGTGGCGGGCCCAGGCATCCTCGAACAGGTCCTGGGCCTTGAAGCTGTCCTTGGCATCGAGGATCAGGATCTTCGCCCTCGGCTTGTGCTGCTTGAAATAGTAGGCGACCAGCGAGGCGCGCTCGTAAGGGGCCGGCGGGCAGCGGAACGGATCGGGCGGAACGACGAGCACGAACACGCCGCCGTCCTCCATGCTTTCGAGTTGCCGGCGCAGCAGCTCGCTCTGCGGCCCGGCGATCCAGGCATGCGGCATGATCTCGGTCGCCGCCTCATCGTAGCCGTCGATGCCGCCAAATTTGAAGGCAATGCCCGGAGCAAGCACCAGCCGGTCGTAAGCCAGCCTGGCGCCGCTCTCGAGACGCGACGGTCTTCGCGACCGGATCGATCGCCGTCGCCCTCTCGTGGATGACGGTGATGCCGTCGCTCAGCGAGCGTCTCGTAACCGTGGCTGAGCGAGTCGAGCGAGCGAAGGCCGGCGAGATAGAGATTGCTGAAGAAGCAGGTGATGTATCTGCGCTTCGGTTCGACCAGCGTCACCGCGATCGCTTCGCTGCCGGCGGCCAGGTATCGCGCAACCGTTGCGCCGCCGACGCCGCCGCCGATCACCACCACCCGCGCCTTGGCCTGGCTTCGCGCCTTTCGGTGGCTGATCGCCGCGAGCAATGCCGCTGCCGCCAGGCCGCCGAACTCGCGACGCGTCCAGGCTTTCATGGCGGGTTGCCGGCCTTTTCCCGGCCCGCGAGATAGCGTGCGACACTGGCGAGCTCCTCGTCGCTGAGCGAGAGCGCGACGGCGTGCATGACATGGTTTGGACGCTCGCTCGCCCTGTAGGCGAGCATCGCGGTGATAATTCTCTGCTCATCGAGGCCGATGATGGCGGGGATTCCCTTGTCGCTGCCGTCAGGGGCGTGACAGGACGCACACGTCGCGGCGAGCTGGGCGCCTTGACTTGTGTCCGCCAGCGCCCCGGCCTGACCGCTCAGCAGGACGAGGCCCGCGAGGAGCGAAAATGCGGCCTTCATTTTCCTCTCAACTGACCGTGAGCTGGTGCGCCAGCGAGTAGACGGCGCCGCCATCCTCTTCCCACATGAACTCGAGCCGGCCGCTTTCCGTCGCGCGCAGGTAGAATTCGAAATAGGGGTTGGCTGCGACGGCCTCGTGGAGATCGACCCCGAACACCTCGGTGGAGTTGTAACGGCAAACGAATCTGTTGATGATCTTGCGCGGGATCACATCGCCCTTGTCGTCATGGCGCAGCCCCGTCTCCATCCTGTGGCTGATCAGGGTCTTAACCTGAAAGACTTCGCCCTTCGCCACAGTATCCGGCAGTTGCACACGCGGTACGGGGGTAACCATTTTCCGCGTCCCTCCCGGCTGTCAGGTGCAACCGTTGGTGTCTACATGGACCCAGGTCTTGGCCATCAGAAACGCACCGTCATTCATCTCCGCCACCGCTACGACATATTGCGGCGCGGCAAGGCGGATGCGCGTCGACACGCGCGCTGCGCTGCGCAGCGGGGCGAAATGGAAGCCGGCGACCTCGATGAGGGGGTTTTTCGGCGCGAACACGCGGACCCGCCTCACATGGTCGGAGTCGGTCATCGGACTGTCGACCTCGATAGTCATCGGCACGGTATAGCCGGTCGGGAAAACCGCCGGCATCTCGAGGCGAAGGCGATCGGACTCAATGAGCGTTTGACCAATGAGACTTTCGACGAGCTCAATCGACTCATCGCCCGCCCTCGCCCTTCCCGGGAGCAGGAACACGGCGGCAAGTCCGGCCTGGCCGGCCACCAGCACGTTGCGACGCGTCAAGCCCATCGTCCTGGTCACACTTTCTTCGCGACCATTCACCGTACACTCGGGCGGTGGTCGGGTAAACAGTGCGCCGCCTCGACGGGGATTTCAGCGGATGCCGAGTTCGTCGGCGAGGCTGTCGAGCGATGCGATGGCGTCATTGCGGTCCTGAAAATGCCGCTTCGCCGCCAGATAGGCTGTCTTCGCCGCGTCCGTTTCCCCCAGCACCGTGCGGGCGCGAATCAGCCTTCGCCAGCCCTCAATGTCATTGCCGTCGCTCGCAAGCCGCGCCTCGAGCCCGTCGACCATCGAGCGGATCATGCTCTGGCGGTCGGCCGGGCTCATGTCCTGGGCGGCGGCGATCTGCTGTTGCGTGAGAGCCGGCGCCTTGACACCGCTCAGGGAAGCGATTTCCCGTTCGAGAGTTATTTTCCAGGGGGCGTCCGCCGGCGTTTCGGCGAGCAGCGACTTCCAGGCGGCAAGTGCCTGCGCTTCCTTCCCTTCCTGTTTGAGCGCCAGGCCTTGCAAGAAACGGGCGGCAGGTTGTTTGCCATCGAGCTTCAACGCCTGGTCAATAGCCCTGGCCGCCTCCCCGGTCACCGTTCCCTCATTGGCGAGCACCAGCATCTCGGCGAAGTTGCCGTAGAGATCAGCCGTGGGCGTGGAAAGCCTGACGATGTTCTCGTAGGCCCGTGCAGCATCGCCATAACGCCCAATGCCCTTGTAGGCAGTGGCGAGAACCTTCCAGCCCTCGAGGTCGCCCGGATTGGCGGCCAGATGTCTTTCCACCTTCCGGATCAAGGCGGCGACATCATTGTTCTCGACGGCGCTCGCAAGCCTTGCTTCGAGCGCCACGTCCTTGAGCTGGGGCGAACCAAATTGCAGATAGAGTGGCAGGGCGATGGCTGGAATGATGAGGACGACAATCCACGACACCCGCAACGGCGCCGATGTCCGGCTCGCCGGCTCCTCCTCCGCAGTGATCAGTCGGCGCGCGATCTCGTTGCGCGCTGCAGCTGCTTCTTCGGCGCCGATCATTCCGCGCGCCACGTCGCGGTCAAGCTCGGCGAGCTGATCGCGGAACACCGCCTGCCCGAAAGCCGATCGGGAAGGCGCGGCCTTTGTCCGTCCGAGCGGACGAAGGAGGACCGCGACCAACGCTGCAGTCATCAGGGCAAAAACGATCCAGATCGTCACGGGAGGAGAAATAACCCACCGGGTCCTGTCTTGCAATTCAAGGCCCAGCACCCCCAAGCAGGCAGGCGACCGGTCAGAATTCGATACCGGCCTGCGCCTTCACGCCGGACCGGAACGGGTGCTTGACGAGCTCCATCTCGGTGACGAGGTCGGCAAGCTTCGATAAGCTCTTCAGCGGCATTGCGGCCGGTAACGATCACGTGCTGACCGGGGGTGCGGGACCTGAGCGCCGCCAGCACGTCGGCGAGCGGCAGATAACCGTAGCGCAGCACGATGTTCAGCTCATCGAGCAGCACCAGCTTCATGCCGGGATCGGCGATCATGCGCCTGGCTTCCTCCCAGCCGGCGCGGGCATGGGCGATGTCGCGCTCGCGGTCCTGGGTCTCCCACGTGAAGCCTTCGCCCATCGCCTTGACGGTGACGAGGTCGGAGAAGCGTTCCAGCGCCGTGCGCTCGCCGGTCGACCAGGCGCCCTTCACGAACTGGACTACGCCGACCTTCATGCCGTGGCCCAGGGCGCGGAACACCATGCCGAAGGCGGCGGTGGATTTCCCCTTGCCCTTGCCGGTGTGGACGATGAGCAGCCCTCTCTCGATCGTCTTGCCCGCCAGGATCTTGTCGCGGGCCGCCTTCTTCTTGCGCATCTTCTCGGCGTGACGCACATTGACGTCGCCCTCAGGCGCGGGCGCTGCTGTCTTGTCGCTCATGGGTTGTCGCCAGTTGCTTCAGCTCATTGTAGGCGGAGTTGGACCTGGGAGTCCAAAGGGCGCGGGCCGCGGCTTCACTGAATCGGTCGGCGATCTCGCGCAAAGCAGCAGGATTGTTGTCGGCCAGGAACGCCCGCACCGCCTCGTCGGCGAGGAACGCGTCATAAGCCAGATCGAAGTGATGGCTCTTTGCGGCGCCGGTGGTGGCCGCGAAAGCGAACAGGTAGTCCACGGTGGCGGCGATCTCGAAAGCTCCCTTGTAGCCGTGGCGCATGACGCCGGCGATCCACTTGGGGTTGACGACGCGGGAGCGCACGACGCGGCCGACTTCCTCCTCGAGGGTGCGGACCAGCGGCCGCTCGGGCCGCGAATGATCGTTGTGATAGACGCTCGGGCGCTTCCCCGAAGCCTGCTCCACCGCCGCCGTCATGCCGCCTTCGAACTGGTAGTAGTCGTCGGAATCGAGGAGATCGTGCTCGCGATTGTCCTGGTTGTGAACGACCGCCTCGATGCGCGCGAGGCGGCGGAGGAAGGTCGTCTCGGCGGGGGCGCCATGTTCGGCGGCGCCATAGGAATAGGCGCCCCAAACGACATAGGCGCGGGCGAGGTCGGCCCGTTCGGCCCACAGCTTTTCGTCGATCAGCGCCTGCAGCCCGGCGCCATAGGTGCCGGGCCTCGAGCCGAAGATGCGCTGTCCGGCGAGGCGGCGGGCTTCCTCGGTGCCTGACCCGCGGCGCTCCAGCTCGCGCATCTCCTCGGCCATCCGTGCAGCGATGGGATTGTCGTCCGCGGGTTCATCGAGCGCGCCGATCGCGCGCACGGCCTTGTCGAAGAGCTCGATCTGCAACGGAAAGGCGTCGCGAAAGAAGCCCGAGATGCGCAAGGTCACGTCGACGCGCGGCCGGCCCAGCGCGGCAATCGGAACGATGTCAAAGCCCGTTACCCGCCAGCTCGATCGATCCCACACGGGCCTGGCGCCGATCAGCGCCAGGGCCTGGGCGATATCGTCGCCGCCGGTCCGCATGTTGGCGGTGCCCCACACCGAGAGACCGAGCGCCTTCGGATAGGCCCCATGATCCTGAAAGTGGCGGGTCAGCAGTGCGGCGGCTGACTTCTCCCCCAGCGTCCAGGCGGTCGGCGTCGGCACGGCGCGATTGTCGAGCGAGTAGAAGTTGCGCCCGGTGGGCAGAACGTCGAGCCTGCCGCGGGTCGGGGCACCAGAGGGTCCGGGTTCGACGAAACGTCCGTCGAGGCCGGCGAGCAGGTTGCCGATTTCGCTTGGACCGCAGCGCCTGAGCGCAGGGCGGATGGTGGCTTCGACGGTCTCGAGAACGGCGCGCGATCGCGGGCCGGGAGCGCCGAAGATGCGTCTCCGATGAGATTGGCTGCAAGCAGCTCCAGGCGCTCGACCGTATCGCCGTGGGTGCGCCACGGGCCGGCCGCGAGATCGGCAAGGGCCACCGGTCGCGGGCCCTTCCAGGGTGCGGCCAGGTCGCAGTCCAGTGGATCGAAGTCCTCCAGGCCCGAGATCCGCGGCGAGCGCGCGGGGCAGGGATTGGTCGCCGCCTTCGCCGAGACCCCGCGGCAGGCGCACCAGCGCGGCGATGAAATCGGTTTCGGGCTTGCCCGCGGCCGTCTCGCCCAGCACGTGCAGGCCGTCCCGAATTTGCGCTTCCTTGAGATCGCACAGATAAGCATCGAGCTTCCTCAGCGCCCCGTCGCTGTCGTCGCCCGCGATGCCCGCGTCGAGGTCCAGGCGCGAGGACTTCACGAGATCGAGAATACGGCTGCGCAGCGCGTCCGCCCGGCGCCGGTCGATGCCCATGGCCGTGTAGTACTCATCGACGAGCACCTCGAGCTCGTGCGCCGGCCCGTGGGCTTCGGCACGGGTCAGCGGCGGGGTCAGATGATCGATGATCACTGCCGCGGTGCGCCGCTTGGCCTGCGATCCCTCGCCGGGATCGTTGACGATGAAGGGATAGAGCAGGGGCAGGGGGCCGAGGGCACTCTCCGGGTAGCATTCGGCACTGAGTGCGGCTGCTTTGCCGGGCAGCCACTCGAGGTTGCCGTGTTTGCCGTTGTGGATGACGGCATGGGCGGCGAACTCTTCGCGGAGCCAGAAATGGAATGCGAAGTAGCCGTGCGGCGGCACCAGAGCGGGGTCGTGATAGCTCGCCTTGGGATCGATGTTGTAGCCGCGCGCGGGCTGGATCGCGACTGCGAAATTGCCGTAGCGCCGGACCGGCAGATGAAACTCACCACCGGAAAAGAACGGATCCTCCTCAGGCTCGCCCCACCGCGCCGAAACTTCGCGGCGCACCCGCTCAGGCAACAGCGGCGAACAGGGGCTCGTAACGAGCGAGCGCGAGTCGGCACGAGAGCCCTGCGCCGCACGCGGGCATTGGTCGGCCCTGACAGCAGATCGTCCATGAGCGCATTCCCGCTGGCGGGAATGCGCTCGACCCGATAGCCGGCCCCGGCCAGGTGTTTGAGAATGGCAACGGTGCTGCGGGGCGTATCATAGCCAACTCCGTTGCCGATGCGGCCGTCGCGGTTGGGATAGTTGGCGAGAACGATGGCGATGCGCCGTTCTGGTGGCGGAGTGCGCCGCAGCTTCACCCAGCGTGACGCAAGCTCGGCAGTAAACCGGATTCGGTCGGCAGCGGGCTCGTAGGTGACGATCGGTGAGCGCGTCGGCTCGTGCCACAGCGTTTCGGACTTGAACGACAGGGCGCGGGTGGCAATGCGCCCGTCAAGCTCGGGGAGCACGACATTCATCGCGAGGTCGCGCGCCGAAAGCCCTTGCTTCGAGTTTTCCCAGTCAGCCCTGCTTGAACCTGCAAAAATGACCTGCAACACGGGGCATCGGGCGGCATGAAAGGGATTGGCGGCAGGATCGTCTGTCGCGACTCCAAGGGCGAAGCCGGTCGCATTGAGCACGATGTGCGGCGGATGGGCGGCAAGGGCGTCGCGAACGACCGACACCGACTGCGGGTCCTTCAGGCTGGAAACATAGATGCACAGGGACTCCAGGTCATGGCGGCGAAGTTCCGCGGCCAGCCGATCGACCGGCTCGGTGAAGCCGCTTTCGACAAGTGCGCGGTAGAAGACGATTGCCGCGACGGGCCGGTCGGCGGAAGGAACCCGATAGAGGCCGGCTCGCGGAAGCGCTTGCGGCTCTTCGGGAAGCTCGCTTCGTCCCAGTATGTGGGCTGCGAAGCGGAGCGCGTTCCCAGCGTTCGCAACACCGCCGTGCGCCAGGTAGAGCCGCAGGCGTTCCACGTCGAGGGGAGCAAGCGTGCTGTGCCGGAAAAGCGCGGGGTCGGGCTCCTGGGCCCCCGGCAGCACGGCAAGTGGAATCCGTTTCTGGCGGGCAAGCGCCTCGATCGCATCGACGCCATAAGGCCAATAGGAACGCCCGCCAAGAACCCGGACCACGATGATCTTCGCCGAAGCGAGCGTGCGCTCGACATAGAGGTCAACCGAGAGCGGATGTTGCAGGCGGAGAAAGTTGGCGAGCCTCAGGCTCGGCTTGGGTTCCGGCCAGAGATCAAAAGCGCGCGCCAGGCAGGCGAGCTCCGTGTCGGCCGCCGACAGGAAAACGATGTCACCCGGAGGTTGCTTCAGATCGACGGCCTGGTTGTCGCCGCCGACGGCGCCCGACTGGGTGGCGAGCAGATGCACTAGGCAAACTCAATCCCTCTCCCCTTCGGGGAGAGGGCGGGGTGAGGGGGCACCGGGAGCCTGCCGTTTCGACAAGCGGTCATGCACGATTGCGACTCGGCCAGTGGAGTTTTGAGAATTATCGGCATACGGATCATCCCAACCCCCTCACCCTACCCTCTCCCCAAAGGGGAGAGGGTTTATTGTTGCAGCTCGGCGGAGATGGCGCTGCGGTCGAGACCCTTGAGGCCGATGACGACAAGATGGCCGACGCGGTCTTCGCCCGCCCGCCATGGACGGTCGAAATAGTGGTCAAGACGGGGCCCGACGGCCTGTATCAGGAGGCGCGAAGCCACATCCTCCACGGCAAGGAACCCCTTGAGACGCAGGAGGTCGTGGCGGGCGATCACTTCGGGGATGCGGGCGAGGTAAGCCCGCTTGTCCGATACGGGGCGCACCCGAACGACAAAGGTCTCGAAATCGTCATGATCGTGTTCCAGCTCGCCGGAAAGCTCATGGTGAGACGGCCGGCGCGCGAGATCGTCCTCGGCGCCGGCGCCCAGGCCCAGCAGGACCGCAGCGCTGATCCTGCCGTTGGTCGTAGCGATCAGAGGGGTGCCGGCGCGGAGCTTCTGCGCCAGTTCCGCTTTCGTCCGCTCTAGGCGGCCGCCGGCGACGAGATCGGTCTTGTTCATGAGGACGATGTCGGAGCAGGCAAGCTGGTCCTCGAACAGCTCGGCGATCGGGTTGTCGTGTTCGAGACTGGGGTCCGCTGCCCGCTGGGCAGCGAGTGCTGCCTCGTCGGTGGCGAAGCGGCCATCCGCGACGGCCGCGCCGTCAACGACGGTCACCACACCGTCAACGGTGACCCGAGGCCTGATCTCCGGCCATTGGAACGCCCGGACGAGGGGTTGCGGCAGGGCCAGCCCCGAGGTTTCAATGATGATGTGTTCAGGCGGCGAGGCGCGTGCAAGCAGCTTCGACATGGCGGGAATGAAGTCGTCCGCGACGGTACAGCAAATGCAGCCATTGGCGAGCTCGATCACATCCTCCTCTCGACAACCGGGAATGGCGCAGCCTTTTACGATGTCGGCGTCGACGCCAACATCTCCGAACTCGTTGATGATGAGCGCCAGCCGGCGGCCGTTGGCAGTGGCCAGGAGATGGCGGATGAGCGTGGTCTTGCCCGCCCCGAGGAAGCCCGTGATGACGGTCGTCGGGATCTTGTCGTGGATCACGGGAGTGCTTCCGGCCTCGCGCGGTCGGTGAAGAAGCCCAGGAGAACACCGAGCAACGCCCAGAACACGGCCGCGGCGGCAATGCTGTTGACCGCGAACGCTGCCGCGAGATGGGCGGGCACGGCTGTGTCATGCGCCGGAGCCTGGGGTGCGCCGAGCATGTGGGGCAGCGCCAGGACAGCAATGCCAAGCGCTATGACCAGGCCGTGCTTTGCCAATGTGATGAGTACAAGCCCTGCACCAGTCGCCACGGCTGCAAACCCCCACCAGATTTGGCGAGCCCACAATTCGGCCGCCGGCATGCCGGGGAGTTCAGGCGGCAGGCCGGCCGCCGGGGCGAGCGAGAAGACAAGGAATCCGGCGAGGCCCCATACGATCCCGTTGGACACGGTGATGGGCAGGCCAATGAGGAGCGCTGTACCCGCAATGACCAGCGCGAAGGCAACCCCTACAACAAGGTTTGCCAGGATCGTGTACGCGATGCGCTCCAAGCCATCCGCAGGGGCCCAGCCATTCGCTTCGACCGCAGGGTCATGCGAGTGCTCCTCGCTTTCGGATACCTGCGCGGCATGAGCGTGCTCTTTGGTCTCGAAGACCTCTGCGGCAAGGATGAGTGGTGTCAGCCGGAAGTGCTGCACCGCCGACATGACAAGGCTCGCCACGATGCCAGCGAGCACCGCGGCGAGGAAGGCTCGCCCGGACATGGATATTCCCCTTCAGTCAGTGGCAGGGAAAACCTAAAGCGTGGCGAGTATCGTGAGCCGCGTTGTGGAGAACTTCGCTGCCGGCGAAGCCGGCACCGGCCAGCAGCGCCAGCCCGAAGGCCAGGAGCAGCGCGCCGGAAAGAATGCGATCGTTAAGGGAAGCGGCAAAGGTCGATGTGCGTGCGAGGATCATGAGCGTGAACACCCTCCGTGTGAGCTCGATTCAGTTCCGCTGATGCAATTTTGTGCACCAGCGCCAAGCTTCAGACGGCAGGTCTCCTGACTTCGCGGCTCCAAGGCTCCTGCCGCCTTCCCGATGCTCCAGGGCACCAGTGGCATTTGGCGGGTCCTCACCGCTTACAGTTGCGGGGGCAGTCACGGGATTGGCCCCTGATGGGTAGTCCGCACCGTGTTCCCTGTTAGGCCCCTTGACCTACCGGCTGCGGGGCACCGTCTAACAGTTTGAGCAGTCGCATGGTTTCTTCGCCCGGTCAACGGCAGCACGCCGGTGTTGGCTGAAAAGGCGAAAGGAAGTAGGATACTAATTGAACGTTCAATCAAAATCGGGAGCGGCAAAACCATGGATACGCGCCCAGGTCTTCCTATCGCCCCCGCCGGCGCATCGACGAGGCTTCTGGACCATGAGCGTTCGGGCCTTCCCGGCTGGGCCTACTTCAATCGCGAGCTGCACGAGCTCGAGGCCGAACATATCTTCCGCCGCCATTGGCAGCTCGTGGGCCATCAAAGCGAGATCGCCGAGGCGGGCGCATACATTACCCTCGACATGCTCGGTGAGCGAGCCATCGCAGTCAGGGGCAAAGATGGCCTGGTGCGATGCTTCCACAACGTCTGCCGTCATCGCGGCTCGCGGGTCGTGCGTGACGATCGGGGACACTGCAAATCGGCGATTGTTTGTCCGTTCCACGGCTGGGCCTACAACCTCGACGGCAGCTTGCGAGGTGCCCCGGCGCCGCGCACCCTGCCGAGCCTCAATCCGGATACGCATGGGCTGGCGAGGCTCGAGCATGAACTGTGGAACGGCTTCATCTTCGTGCGTTTCAAGCCCGGGCCGCAGCCCTCCGTATCGCGCATCATGGAGCGCTTTGAAGGCCTCTTCGCCCGCTATGAGTTCGACCGCGTCGAACCTGTCGGCGCTCCGTGGCGGCAGGAGATCGCCGCCAACTGGAAGGCGGTGCGTGACGTCGACAACGAAGGTTATCACGTACCGGTCGCACATCCCGCTCTCTACGATCTCTACGGCCGCGACTACACCGATCAGCCGATGGACGGCGGCTTGTCGAGGTCGGTGGGCCGCATCAACCAGCAGCCGGCAAGGAAGTGGAGCGTCAGGCACTACCGGAAAATCAGGCCCGAGCCGCCGGAGGCGCTCGGCGAAGAAGCTCGCAACTGGAACTATGTCGGCATGTTCCCGAACCTTGTCTTCAGCCTTTATCCCGAGCAGGTTGGTTTCTATCAGGAATGGCCCCGCTCGCAGGAACGTACCGTGCAGCGCGGGCGCACCTTCGCGCTCCCCGATCCCCGCCGTGAAATGAGGCTGGCGCGCTACCTGGTTGGCCGGATCGACCGTGAGACGGGGAGCGAGGATACCCAGCTCATCGTGTGGTCGTCGGAGGCGGCGAGATCGTCGGCGTATGCCGGCGTGATCCTCTCGGATCTCGAAGCCGGAGTCAGGGCCTATCACGATGCCCTGCGCGAGCATCTGCCCGTCCTCAAGCTCGCACGTGAGCCCGAACCGGGCACGGTTGCCGGCGTGAACGCGCGACTGGCCGGGGATCTCGGAGCCTGACAAGGCCCGGCTGGTCAAGCATTCGTGAACACGGCGCCGGGGCGCTTGCGGACTCAAGCGGCGCCGGTCTAGAGCATTTCCGCCGTTCCTTCTCGTCATGGCTGGGCTTGACCCGGCCATCCTTTAACGGGCCGTCGAGCAGTGCTCGGCGGTTGGCTTCATGCGAAGGTCGGCGGCGGGAAGTGTGATCCGCAGCAAGAGGATGGCCGGGTCACGCCCGGCCATGACGTTGGGTTGTTGGTGATGCGGAGGAGCCTTATCGGAGCGGTACGCATGAAACAACTCAGAGCAATCCTCTTGTGCCTGGCGATGCTGGCGTGGGGGATATCGG
Organism: uncultured Alphaproteobacteria bacterium; assembly: GCA_963780765.1. Taxonomy (GTDB): domain Bacteria; phylum Pseudomonadota; class Alphaproteobacteria; order Rhizobiales; family Aestuariivirgaceae; genus CAWHQZ01. The sequence goes on from CAWADI010000035.1 coordinate 459,802, forward strand.
ATGCTCCTGCACAGGACCCCAAAGACTGGGATCAAGTGCTCGCGACGGCCCGGGGCCAGACGGTCTATTGGCACGCCTGGGGAGGCGAGCAGAGCATCAACGACTATATCGCCTGGGCGGGATCCGAGGTCCGAAAGCGGTTCGGCGTCAACGTGGAGCACGTCAAGCTTGCCGACACTGCCGAGGCAGTGTCGAAGGTGGTCGCCGAGAAGGCAGCGGGGCGCACCTCCGGCGGCGCGGTCGATCTCATCTGGATCAACGGCGCCAACTTCGCTGCGATGAAGGAACAGAAGCTGCTGTTCGGTCCGTGGGCGGAGGATCTGCCCAACTACAAATTCGTGGATACCGAGGGCAAGGCGACGCTGGAATACGACTTTACCGTCGCGATCGAGGGCTATGAATCGCCGTGGGACCTGGCCCAGATCGTATTCTTCTACGACACTGCAAGAGTGAAGTCGCCCCCGAAGAACGTGCGCGCCATTCTCGACTATGCGCAGGCCTATCCGGGCCGCATCGCCTATCCCGACGCCCAAAATTTTCTCGGCGCCACGTTCCTGAAACAGATGCTGATCGGCCTGGTGAAGGAACCCAAGCGACTGCAGACCGCTGCCAGCGACGGCGACTTCAACGAAGTCACCGCGCCTTTGTGGACCTGGCTGGATGAGCTCCACAAGTCAATGTGGCGTCAGGGGAGGGCGTTCCCGGCCAATAGCGCGGAACTGCGCCAGCTCCTTGCCGACGGAGAGGTCGACCTCGCATTTTCATTCAATCCGTCGGAAGCGAGCCTCGCCATCGCCAACAAGGAACTCCCCGATACGGTGCGATCCTACGTGCTCGACGGCGGCACCATCGGCAACGCCAATTTCGTGGCAATTCCGTTCAACGCCTCGGCGACGGCGGGTGCCATGGTACTTGCCAATTTCCTGCTCTCGCCCGAAGCCCAGGCGCACAAACAGGACCCAAACGTGTGGGGCGGCTTCACGGTGTTGCAGCTGGCAAAACTCAGTCCTGAGGACCGCCAGCGTTTCGAGGACCTCGAACTCGGGATCGCGACCTTGTCGCCGACCGAGCTCGGCACGGCGCTGCCGGAACCGCATCCGAGCTGGATGGTACGCATCACCCGGGAATGGCTGAAGCGTTACGCCTCGCAATGAGGAATGCCGGGGGGCGCCACACAAGATCGCTGATCCAGTCCTTTCCAGGAGTGGCTTTGCTGCTCCTGGCAGGACCGGTGCTGGCGGGGCTGGCGGGCGCACTTCTGCCGGCATTCGGCTATTTTCCGGCGCTCGGCGGGGAAAGCCTCTCGCTGGAGCACTGGCGGCTTCTGTTTGGCGGGCCCGGCGTGTGGAAATCGTTGCTTCTCACCCTGTGGATTGGTTTTGCCGCGACGCTGATCTCGCTGGCCATTGTTGTCGCCATCTTCGCACGTTTTCACGGCAGCCTGGTGCTGGCGGCGATGCGGCGCATGCTCTCGCCGCTGCTTGCGGTGCCGCACGTCGCTGTCGCGATCGGCCTGGCTTTCGCTTTGGCTCCGTCAGGCCTCATCTTCCGGCTGCTTTCATCATTCGTCGTGGAATTGCTGCATCCTCCGGATATCCTGATCATTCATGACAGCTTCGGACTCGCGCTTATTGCCGGCTTGGTGCTCAAGGAAGTGCCTTTTCTATTTCTGATGACGCTCGCCGCTCTGCCGCAGACCAGTGAGCGCCGCAGCTTGGCTGTCGCCACCACGCTTGGCTACGCGCCGGCCACGGCCTGGCTCAAGACTGTGCTGCCGAGACTTCTATCCCCAGCTTCGCCTGCCGGTGCTGGCGGTGCTGGCCTACTCGGTCTCAGTCGTCGATGTGGCGATTGTTCTCGGACCCACGACGCCGCCGACCCTTCCGGTACTGGTGCTGAAATGGATGAACGATCCTGTGCTCGAGATGCGCTTCCTGGCAAGCGCTGCCGCGATCCTGGTCCTCGTTGCAACGATTGCGGCTGTGCTGGTGTGGATCGGCGGCGAACGGGTGGTCGCCCGCCTGGGTCTGGAGCGGATCGTGCGCGGCGCGCGCCGCGAAGGAGCGGGCATTGCGGGTGCAGTGGCGAGCCTGTCGGGTGTGCTCATCGTCACCCTGGTGCTGCTTACGGCGGCGAGCCTCGTGCTGTGGGCGTTCGCGGAAAGCTGGAGGTTCCCTGAGCCGTGGCCTGCGAAATTCACCACCGCTCATCTGGCAACGGCACTGGGACCAGCTCGTCGATCCCCTCGTCAATGCGCTCGTGATCGCGGCCTGCTCCGCGTTCATCGCACTTATCCTCACCATCGCGCTTCTCGAACGCGACGTGCGTTTCACCAATGGACAGAGCGGCAAGGTGAGAGGCCTGATCTATGTACCCCTCATCGTGCCGCAGATCGCTTTTCTTCCCGGTCTGCAGATCCTGTTCATCGCCGGCGGGCTCGACGCGGGGCTGGCGGTCATCGTGCTCGTGCATCTGATGTTCGTGCTGCCCTACGTCTATCTGTCGCTGAGCGATCCGTGGAACCACTTTGATGACGCGGTACCGCAAGGCGGCGCTCGTTCTGGGCAGCGACCCGCACCGGGCGCTGATGCGGGTGCGCCTGCCCATGCTGCTGGCAGCGCTGTTGACGGCGTTTGCGGTAGGCTTTGCCGTCAGCATCGGCCAATATCTGCCCACTCTTCTGTTTTCGTCCGGCCGCGTGCCCACCATCACCACGGAAGCGGTGGCGCTCGCTTCGGGCGGCGACCGGCGCCTCGGCGCCATCTACGCGCTGCTGCAGGCAACATTGCCGTTCGTGGGCTTCCTGATGGCGACTGTGCTGCCGGCCATCATCTATTCCAATCGCCGGCACTTGAGGCCGCTATGAGCCTTCTCAACGGCGACGACGAGGCCGGCCTGGTGCTCCGTTCGGTGCGGATCGCGCTGAAGGGCAGGAAGCTTCTGGCACTTTCGCTAACCGTCGATCCGGGAGAAATCACAACGGTGATGGGGCCGAGCGGAGCGGGCAAGTCGGCATTGCTCGCCTATGTGTCGGGCATTCTGGAGCCCGCTTTCAAGGCGACGGGAGAGGTCTGGCTGAGCGGGCGGCGCATCGACACCAGGCCGGCACACCTGCGAAGGACGGGTCTCTTGTTCCAGGACGATCTGCTGTTTCCGCATCTCTCGGTCGGCGGCAACCTCAAGTTCGCGCTTCCGCCCGGGGTCAAGAGCAGGGGTGAGCGCCAGAGCCGTATCGAGGATGCGCTGGCACAGGCAGGCCTTGTCGGATTTGCCAAGCGGGATCCGGCGACGCTGTCGGGCGGGCAGCGGGCGCGGGTGGCTTTGTTGCGGGTGCTGTTATCGGAGCCCCGCGCTCTGCTGCTCGATGAGCCGTTCTCAAAGCTCGATCCTTCGCTGCGCGGCCAGTTCCGGCAATACGTCTTCAACGAGGCACGACTGCGCATGTTGCCGGTGCTGATGGTCACCCACGATCCCGACGATCGCGACGCGGCGGCGGGCCGGGTCGTAGCGATCAATGGCGGAGAGGACGCTTGAGCTCTCAACCGTCATTCCGGCGCACGCTGGAATCCCACTTGCTTCCGCAGTGCCGGCGGCAAAGCGGGGCCCCAGCTTCCGCTGGAGCCCCCATCTCGGCGTCGGCCGGCATCTTCTTGGCCGCGATCGCTACTGCACCGTTGCAGGCGCAACCGGGGCCAGATCGTCCTCGGCGGGATCGAGCCCCATGCGCTCTCTTACGTCGTCGCGGATTTCACCCCACGGTGCGCGGTTCGAATAGGCAGCCATGTTGGCCTCGGCTGTGGCCAGACCGGCAAGCGCTTCCTGGCCCTGCTGCAGGACCGCCTCGGCTGCGGCGATCTCCTCTGCAGTGGGGACGGTCTGGGTTCCGAGCGTCGTCCGGGCGGCGTCGATTGCGGCATTGGTGAGAGCCGGGTCAGCCAGAACGGCTGCGTCATAGGCTGCCAGATCGACATAGCCCGCAGCCGCCAGCGCGGCTGCCAGTGTTGCGGCATCCTGGCCGGCCTTGACCACGCCGGCTGCGGCTGCCAGACCCGCTTCAAGGCCGTTGTAGGTGGTTTGCGCCTGCGCGTAGGCGGCAATCATGCCGATCGTACCGTTGAAGTTGCCGTTTCTGATATGCGCCTGAATGGCCGGATGGTCGACCGGCTTGGTGGCATTCCAGCGCCCGAGCATCTTGGGATGCGCCGGGTCTGTCAGCGCCAACTGCTTGTTGGCCGCCGCCTTTTTCGAAACCGCGCCGGCTGTCTTGGCAGCAGCGGATTTCCCACCGGTGCCGGCGTTCTTGCCCGCTGCACCGGCGCTCGCCGATTTGGAGCTTCCCCCGCTCTTGGCGCTGCCCCCGGTGTTGCCGCTGTTCCCGCCGTTGCCACTTCCTTCCCCCCTTGCCATTGCCATTGCCGCCCTTGGCGGCGAACGCGTTGTCCGGGGTGAAGGAGCCGTCGTGCAAACTCACCGGCGCCGCGACCAGCAGCCCAGCCACTGCCACCGAACCAATCAATTGCCAAAGTTGCCTCGTCATTGCCTTTCTCCGTCCCTGTTTGAGCCCGAACGGGCTTCGAGGGCGCGGAGACTAAATCATGAACATCGTTAACGGTGGCAACTTCGCTTGGCGTGGTGCGTGCGTCGCTAATCGCTACACAACCATTTGAATCACATTGGCAATTGGCGGATTTGAAACAAAATGGCTCGGTTCGCCGTATACCCTGCATGGCGCGCAATTTGCATCATTGCTGCCGGTGCCATCGTGGCACAAGGCGCGGGTGATATCGTCCAAATGCAATCGGTCACAGGCCGCAGGCGGGTTCTGGTTACCGGGGGAGCGGGATTTCTCGGCTCCCATCTCGTCGACCGGCTGCTGGCGCAGGGTCACGAGGTCCTGTGCGCCGACAATCTCTTCACCGGCGCCAAGCAGAACATCGAACACCTGCTGGACAATCCCCGCTTCGAGTTCCTGCGCCACGACATCACCTTCCCGCTCTATGTGGAGGTCGACGAGATCTACAATCTCGCCTGCCCGGCCTCGCCGCGCTACTACCAGCACGATCCCGTGCAGACCACCAAGACCTCGGTGCACGGCGCCATCAACATGCTGGGGCTGGCCAAGCGTCTGAAGTGCCGCATCCTGCAGGCCTCGACCAGCGAGGTCTACGGCGATCCGTCGATGCATCCGCAGCGCGAGGACTACTGGGGGCATGTCAACCCGATCGGTCGTGCGCTCCTGCTATGACGAGGGCAAGCGCTGCGCGGAGACGCTGTTCTTCGACTACCACCGCCAGCACGGCGTGGACATCAAGGTGGCGCGCATCTTCAACACCTACGGCCCGCGCATGCACTATTCCGACGGGCGCGTGGTCTCCAACTTCGTCGTGCAGGCGCTCCGGGGCGAGCCGCTGACGCTTTACGGCGACGGCAGCCAGACGCGGTCGTTCTGCTACGTGGACGACCTGATCGACGGACTGTTGAAGCTGATGGCGGCCCCGCGCGACCTCCCCGGTCCGGTCAATCTCGGCAACCCTGCCGAGATCAGCGTGCGCAACCTCGCCGAGACCGTCATCGCGATGACCGGGTCACGCTCGAAGATCGTCAACCAGCCGCTGCCCGAGGACGACCCGCGCCGGCGCTGCCCGGATATCACGCTCGCAACACAGCGGCTGGGCTGGAAGCCCGATACATCCCTGGACGAGGGATTGCGTTCGACCATTGAATACTTCGGCGGTGGCCCGGACTACAGTGATCAGCGCGTCAGACGGCTCGATCAACGTGTTCGCCGCGCACAATGATCCGGCACGACCGCTCTTCCTCCGAAGCCTTGCAAGTCCGTGAAATTGACGTCGGGGCGTCCTTCTAGAAATCGATGGGCAGCACTTCGACGGGACTGCCTGCCGCCGCAGCTGCCGCATGCGGCGGGCGGATGATGAGGCAATCTGCTTCCGCAAGTGTGTGCTGCATCGAGCTGTCCTGAACGGGGAAGGGTGTGGTGATGAGCGAACCGTCGGGGCGGCGTTCCAACGTTGCGCGAACGTAGTCCTGGCGCAGGTCGTTGGCCTTCATGTCGTGGCCAAGGCGCGCCGTAAGGATCGGGTTCTCCGGCCCAAGCCCCAGCAGTCGGTCGATCAGCGGTTTGATGAAAATGCGCGCGCACACGAGTGCGGACACCGGATTGCCCGGAAGCCCCAGGATGCGCTGGCGGCCCTTTTTTGCGAGCATCATCGGCTTGCCCGGACGCATGGCGACTTTCCAGAAGGCAAGCGAAACCCCCTCGGCCTCCAGAGCTTCGCGAACCAGATCGTGTTCGCCGACCGAGGCGCCGCCCGTCGTCACAACGATGTCGGCTCTCTGCGTCTTGCGCAGCGCCGCGCGGATCGCCCGCAGATCGTCGCGGACGACGCCGAGATCGACAGCCCGGGCGCCGAAACGTGAGGCGAATGCGCAAAGCGCTAGATTGTTGGAGGAGACGATCTGATCGGAGCGCGGACGGCGCCCTGGCACGACCAACTCATCACCGGTGGCGATGATCGCTACAAGAGGACGCCGCCTTACCGGCAGGGCGGCGTGGTTCATGGCAGCGGCGAGCCCGATGCCGCGCGCGGCGAGCATCTGCCCGGCCTTCAGAACAGTTTCGCCTTTGGCGAAATCGAGACCGCGGCGGCGGACGTGCTGCCCTTCGGTCACCGGTTGCTTTGCCGTAACCGTCCTGCCGTCGGTGTCTGAGTTCTCCTGGATGAGCACACTGTCTGCACCTTTGGGCAGCGCCGCACCCGTGAAGATGCGAACCGCCTGTCCGGCACCGAGGACGCCGCCGTAGGAATGTCCGGCCTGGCTCGCCGCGATCAGCGACAAAGTCGCACCGGCCCCGCGCACGTCGGCGGCTTTGACCGCATAACCGTCCATGGCGGAGGCGTGAAAGGGAGGCTGATCGCGGTGCGCTTTCAGATCGCGCGCCAGCACCCGTCCGGCCGCTGCGCTGAGCGCCACCATTTCCGACCCGAGGGCCCTGGCGCCGAAAAGAATGCGCGACCGGGCCTCCTCGACGGGAAGCAGGCCCATGACCTCAAGGTTCCTTGCGCCGGTAGCGACCCGACTTGCCGCCGCGTTTGTCGATGAGGCGCAGCGCTTCGATGGTCATGCCGCGGTCGACCGCCTTGCACATGTCATAGATGGTGAGTGCGGCAACCGCCGCCGCCGTCAGGGCTTCCATCTCAACGCCCGTCTTGCTCTCGACCTTGACGGTTGCCCGGATATCGATTGCCGCAGCTTCGGCAAGCGGCAGGAAGTCGACGGTGACGGTGGAGAGGGCGAGGGGATGGCAAAGGGGAATGAGCTCGTGCGTGCGTTTGGCCGCCATGATGCCGGCGACGCGGGCAACCGCCAGCACGTCGCCCTTTCCGGCATGGCCGCCGAGGATTGCTTCCAGCGTCGAGCTCAGCATGGTGATGCGGGCGGCTGCCGTTGCAACGCGCGAGGTCACCGCCTTTTGCGACACATCCACCATACGGGCCTGGCCCTTGTGGTCGAGATGCGTAAGGTCCGTTCTGGCCATTGAATTATTCGGCCGCCACGGCGCTGCGGTCGAGAATGGCGCGCGTCGCCTGCGCAACGTCCTTGTGCCGCATCAGACCTTCGCCGATCAGGAACGTGCTGACCCCAACGCGCGCAAGCCGCGCCAGGTCGTGAGGCGAATGGAGACCGCTCTCGGCGATGATCAGCCGGTCATCGGGAACGAGCGGCGCCAGCCGTTCGGTCACTGCAAGATCGGTTGCGAAACTGTGCAGATCCCGATTGTTGATCCCGACTAACCGTGTCTTGAGCTGCAGCGCGCGCTCGAGCTCGCGTTCATTGTGGGCTTCCACCAGGATCTCCATCCCCCAGTCCCGCGCTTCCGCCTCGAGCTCGCCGGCAAGCGCATCGTCGACCATGGCCATGATGATGAGAATGCAGTCGGCGCCCCACAGACGTGCCTGCGCTACCTGATAGGGATCGACCATGAAATCCTTCTTGAGCGCCGGAAGCGCGGTTACGCTGCGCGCCGCAAGCAGGAATTCCGGCGCACCCTGGAAGCTCGGACGATCGGTCAGCACGGAAAGGCAGGCCGCTCCGCCAAGCTCGTAGGCCAGCGCAAGCGCAGGGGGATTGAAGTCGGCGCGGATGAGCCCTTTTGAAGGACTGGCTTTCTTGATCTCGGCAACGAGCCCCCACTCGCCCGATTTGACTCTTCGCTTCGAGGGCTGCGCCAAAGGCGCGCACCGGTGGGGCTTCCAGTGCTTCGCGCTCGAGACTGGCGAGGCTCATTTCGGCCCTGGCGCGCGCCACTTCCTCGCGCTTGTAGAGGGCGATCTTGTCGAGAACGGTGGCCATTTTCAGCTGCCAGACACGGCGACGAGCCTGTCGAGCGCCGCCTTGGCCCTGCCGGAGGAAATGCTGTCGCGGGCGAGCGCCACGCCGCTCTTCATATCAGGGGTTTTGCCAGCGATGATGAAAGCGGCCCCGGCGGTCATGAGCACCGCGGTGCGATAGGCGCTGTCAGCGCCGGCAAGCAGCGCCCGCACCGCTTCGGCGTTGTGTCGGGGATCGCCTCCCTTGAGGTCGGCGAGCGCGGCGCGCTTCATGCCCGCTGCTTCGGGCGATAGTTCGAATGTCGATACCTTGCCGTCCCTCAGCTCGGCAACCCAGGTCGTGCCGGTCGAAGTGATTTCATCGAGCCCACCCTCGCCATGGGTCACCCATACGCGCTCGGCGCCGAGGTTGTGCAGGACCCGGGCAAGCGGCTCGAGCCACGGTCTGGAGAAAACGCCCACCAGCTGCTTCCTGACGCCTGCCGGGTTGGACAGGGGCCCAAGAAGGTTGAAGATCGTGCGCGTGCCCAGCTCGATGCGCGAGGGACCGACGTGCTTCATGGCGGCGTGGTGCTGGGGCGCAAACATGAATCCGATGCCGGCCTCGCGGATGCAACGGGCAATCTTCTCGGGGCCGACCTCTATATTGACGCCGAGGGCCGCGAGCGTGTCGGCAGCGCCGGACCGTGACGACAGCGCCCGGTTGCCGTGCTTGGCGACCTTGAGGCCGCCACCGGCCGCGACGATCGCCGCCGCCGTCGAAATGTTGTAGCTGCCGGAACCGTCGCCACCCGTGCCGACGATATCGATCGCGTCGGCGGGAGCGTTCACCGTGACCATCTTTCCGCGCATGATCTCGACGGCGCCGGTTATTTCATCGACCGTCTCGCCGCGCACGCGCAGGCCCATCAGGAAAGCGCCGATCTGGGTCGGGGTCGCTTCGCCGGACATGATGATGGCGAAGGCTGCCCGGGCTTCTTCGCGGGTGAGGGCGCTGCCGAGCGCGAGTTTGGCGATGAGCGGCTTCAGGTCAGACATCCGGAACGCATTCTACACTTCTATCGTTATGGCCGGGTCAAGCCTGGTCAAGCCCGGCCATGACGGTAGTAGTTTGAATTCCTTAGCCGTCAGGATGATGCGTGCTCTAGATGGCATGAGCGAGGTCCAGGAAGTTATGCAGGATCTTGTGTCCATGCTCCGAAGCGATGCTTTCGGGATGGAACTGCACGCCGTGCACCGGCCGGCTTTTATGCTCCACGCCCATGATGATGCCGTCGGTTTCCGCAGTGATTTTCAAACATTCGGGCATAGTGTCCCGCTCGATGATGAGAGAATGATAGCGGGCCGCCTGGAAGTGGTCGGGGACCTCCTTGAAGATACCCTCGCCGGCATGATCGATGGCGGACATCTTGCCGTGCATGATCTTTGGCGCCCTGATCACCCGGCCGCCGAAGGCCTGGCCTATCGCCTGGTGCCCGAGGCAGACACCCAGAACCGGTATGGTCGGGGAGGCTTCGGTGATCAGCTCCAGGCAGATGCCGGCCTCGTTCGGCGTGCAGGGACCGGGCGACAGAACGATGGCGCTGGGCCGCGCCGATATCACCTGGCCGACGCTGATCTTGTCGTTGCGGTGAACAACCGTCTCAGCGCCGATCTCCCCCAGATAGTGCACGAGATTCCAGGTGAAGCTGTCGTAATTGTCGATGAGGATGACCACGGGGGCCTGCTTTGCACCTATTGGCCACGCCTCGCAAGGCCGGCAAAACGCACTGCCTCTTCGGCCGCCCGAAACAACGCCGTGGCCTTGCTGATGCATTCCTGGTGCTCGTTTTCGGGAACGCTGTCGGCGACGATGCCGGCTCCCGCCTGGACATACATCTTGCCATCCTTGAGCAAGGCCGTGCGCAGCACGATGCAGGTGTCCATGTCGCCGTTGGCGGAGAAATACCCGACACAGCCGGCATAGACTCCCCGCTTGCCGGTTTCCAGCTCGTCAATGATCTGCATTGCCCTGACTTTCGGCGCTCCCGAAACGGTGCCGGCGGGAAAGCCAGCGACCAGGGCATCGATGGCGTCGAACCTGCGGTCGAGCGAGCCCTCGACGTTGGAAACGATGTGCATCACCTGACTGTAGAACTCGAGAAGGAACTGGTCGGTGACCTTGACCGTGCCCGTCTCGGCGACGCGGCCCACGTCATTGCGGCCGAGATCAAGCAACATGAGGTGCTCGGCGCGCTCCTTCGGGTCGCTCAGCAATTCCGCCGCCAGCGCTCTGTCCTCGGCTGCAGAGCCGCCCCTCGGCCGGGTGCCGGCGATCGGCCGGATGGTGACCCGCCCGTCACGCACGCGGACCAGGATTTCGGGACTCGAGCCGATGATCGAGAACGTGCCGAAGTCGAGGTAGTACAGGAACGGTGACGGGTTCACCCGCCGCAGCGAGCGGTAGAGGGCGAATGGAGGCAACTGAAATCCCGTCTCGAAGCGCTGCGAAAGAACGACCTGATAGATGTCGCCGGCGGCAATGTATTCCTTGGCCCGGGCGACCATCTTGCGGAAATTCCCCGGTGCGGTGTTCGATTTCACCGGCGCCACGCGGGTCAGTCCCAACTCTCCCCGCGCCTGATGGTCGAGCGGGCGGTCGAGCGCGTCGACGACTCCGCTGACACGCTCGCAAGCCCGCGCATAGGCTACCTTGGGACTCAGCTTGGCATCGATGTACACGGGCGTCGCGACGGTCACTTCATCCCGTACGGAATCGAAGATGGCCATGATCGTCGGCCTGATGAGCATGCCATCCGGTATACCGAGGTCATCGCAATGGGCTGCAGGCAGGCTCTCCATGAGCCGAACCATGTCGTAGCCCATGAACCCGAAAACCCCCGATGCCATGGGCGGCAGCGATTCCGGCAACTCGATGCGGGACTGCCGCAGCAGGGCCCTGAGCGAGGGCAGCGCCTCGCCCTCCTGGGCCTCGAACGGACCCTCCGGGTTGCTCAGTGCCCGCCGGTTGATCTCCGCGGAGTTCCCGCGGCAACGCCAGATGACGTCGGGCTTCATGCCGATGATCGAATACCGCCCGCGCACCGCGCCGCCTTCGACGGACTCCAGCAGGAACGTGTAGGGTTCGCCGCGGGCGAGCTTCAGCATCGCCGAGACGGGCGTCTCGAGGTCGGCGACGAGGCGCGCTGATACGACCTGAGCGGCACCCGCGCGATAGCGGGCCTCAAACTCCGCGAATTCGGGCTGAACCTGCATATGACAGATCGGCTACTGTCCGCCGGTTCCAGAAAGCTGTCGCCAGGCAGCGTCGTTGACGCTAACGCCGAACTCCTGCTGCACGGCTGCGACGTAGACCGCGATGAGGTCGCTTGCAATGCCCCGTTCGAGCGCGGTGCGGATCGCCTCGGACTCTTTTGACTGCGGGTCGAAAGGCGCATTCACGACCGGGAGAGCCTGCATGATCTTCACACCCTTGCCGTCTGCCGTCGGAGCAAAGGCGAATGTGTTGTCGGGAACCGAAAAGAGGGCCGAAACGGCCATGCCGTCGAACTCCTGGGAAGGCTGGCTGCGCTTCAGGCCATTGACCGTTCTCGCGGTTGCCCCTGCTTCCTTGGCGAGATCTTCGATGGCGGCGCCGGCATCACCCTTCCTGGCGATGTCCCGAGCCCTCTCAAGAAGCTTGTCGCGCAGCTTTTGCGCTTTGAAAGCCGCCGCTGCCTTGTCCCGAACCTCGCTCAGCGGTTTTACACCGGATGGTTTGGCGTCGCGGATGTCCACCCACACAACGCCATCGTTACCCATCGATATGGGGTCCGTTTCGACGCCGACATCACTGTCGAAGGCAAGCTTAAGGACTTCCGCTTCGCCGGAATCCCTTCGATGACCTTGCCATCGGCATCGCGACCCTGGGAATCGATCATCGGGATGTTGCGGACCGGGATCCCGACCGCCTTGCCGATGTCCTCGAAGGTTGCCCCGCCGGCGCGCTCATCCTCGACCTTGGCGTGCACGGCTTCGATCTCGTCTTGCGCCCTTTCCAACTTGAGCTTGCCCAGGAGATCGTCGCGCACCTGCTCGAATGTCTTGGTCGCGCCCGGTGTGATGTTGCTGACACGAAGAAGGGCCGTCGAAAGGCGGCCCTGGACCGGGTCGCTGACCGATCCTTCGGCCAAGGCAAATGCTGCCGCTGCCACCGCTTCGTCGGCGATGTCGGTCTTGCGGACCTTGCCGAGCGAGAGGTCCTTCTCGCTCAGTCCCCTCTCTTTCGCCGCGGCCAGGAAATCCGCGCCGGTCACTATGCGCTGTTTGGCTTTCTGTGCTTCCTCGAGGCTGGGGAAGGTAATCTGCTCGACCACGCGGCTCTCGGGCGTGTGATATTCCTGCCGGCGTCTCTCGTACGCCGCCTTGAGGTCTTCTTCCGTCACGTTCATCTTCGCCGTCAGGTCACTTGCCTGCAGGATGAGGAGCACGAGGGAGCGGGAGGCGGGGGTGGTAAAGAGCTGCCGGCTCTTGTCGTAGAATGCGGCCAGCTCGCTTTCACTGGGCGCGGTGATTTCGGATTCGCTGCCGATGATTTCGAAGTATTTGGCGTCACGTTCCTCGTTGCCCTGACGGACGACGGCCTCCACGAGCGTTCCGGGCGCCTTGAACTCCCCGATAATTGTTTCGGCGATGGCGCGCCTGGCTCTGGCGATCGTTTCACCGTTGAGGAAAGCCTGTTCGTCAATGCCGTTTTCGGCAAGCAGGCGGCGGAACAGCTTCGGGTCGAACTCGCCGCGGGCATTGTGAAAAGCCTGGTTGCGGGCGATATCGAGCGCAACTGCTTCGCGCGGCACGGCAAGCTTCAAGACGCTTGCCTGTTCCTCGAGCGCGGCATCGCGCAGCATTTCTGCAAGGACTTGGCGATCGAGGCCAATCCGGCGAGCATCTTCGACTGTGAGTCCGCGGCCCGACTGGCGCGATATCGCGCGCAACTGCTGATCAAACTGCCGCCGGAAATCCTCGGTAGAAACCTCGCGGTCACCCACCGATGCCAGCACCTCCGAACGGAATCCGAAAAACACGTCGTTCACTCCCCAAATGGCGAAACTCAGTGCCAGAAGACCTATCAGCACCTTAGCGATCCAGCCCGAGGCAGCGCTTCTGATTGAATCCATCATGGAAGTGAAGTTCCTTGTGCGCCGCCGGAATTCCTGGGGTCCGGGCGACCCGCGGGCGCGCATCATAGGTAGCAGCGCGTGGCATCGCAAGCTACGCAAATGAAGCGCGAATCGCGTTCATTAATGTGCTGTAATGCATGGCCGTCGAGGGAGTAGCGAAAATGCCGAACGATGCTCCGGGGGCCCTGGTGGCCGGCAACTGGAAGATGAACGGCACGACGGCGTCATTGTCGGAAGTGCGGCTTTTGGTGGAGATGCTCACAGGCGTCGCCCTGTCGTGCGAAGTCATGATCTGTCCGCCTGCGACGTTGCTCACGACCGTCGCGGATCTTCTGAAATCTTCGAATGTGCGGCTGGGCGGTCAGGACTGTCACGCGCGGTCAAGCGGCGCCTACACGGGCGATGTGTCGGCCGAAATGATCAAGGACGCCGGCGCATCGGCGGTCATCGTCGGCCATTCAGAACGGCGCACCAACCACGGCGAAACGGACGCGATCGTCAGAGCCAAGGTTGAAGCGGCACACCGGGCGGAGCTGACGGCCATCGTATGCATTGGTGAGACGCTGGACGAGCGGCAGCGCGGCCAGACGCTCGAGGTTGTCTCGCGTCAGCTCGAGAAATCCGTTCCGCAGGGGATCGAGCCGGCAATGACGGTGATAGCCTATGAACCCGTGTGGGCGATTGGCAGCGGCCTCACTCCGGGCGTGGCAGAGGTGGAGCAGGTTCACAGTCACATCCGCCGGGAAATGGGTCGGCTTGGCGTCAGCCGGCCGGCAGAAGTGCGCATTCTCTACGGCGGCTCAGTGAAGCCGGTAAACGCCGCGCAGCTATTGAAGGCAGAAGACGTCAATGGGGCGCTGGTCGGCGGGGCTAGCCTCAAGGCAGCCGATTTCATCGGCATCATCAAGGTGTACGGCTGATTTGCATTTGCGCCCGAAAATGCTGTAAACGCTGCCGCGCGAAGACGTAACGAGCAACCATGACTACCATTCTCCTGGTCGTGCACCTGTTGTTGGCCCTGGCGCTCATCGGAGTCGTTCTGATGCAGCGCTCCGAAGGCGGTGCGCTCGGCATCGGCGGCGGCGGCATGGGTTCATTGTTTTCAAGCCGGGGGGCGGCAAACCTGCTGACCCGCGCCACGGCATTTCTGGCCGTCGGATTTTTCATTACGTCCATCGCATTGACCATGCTGGCAAGGCAGACTCAGGGACCGGCTTCCGTGTTCGACACGGTGAAGCCGGGTACCGGCGGCCAGGGTCAGCCGGCGGAAGGTTCCGGGCAGGGGCCAAGCGTACTGCCCCAGCTCCCGGCGCCTAGCCAGCCGCAAGTGCCCGTCGGGCAATGACAATCAGGCAGCGGCGCCAGAGCCCCATCTGCCCGGTTTGCCCTACTTCATCAGCTTCGCTAACGGATTTTTGCGTGTCGGCTTCGAATCGAAGCCTGACGGTGTACTCTAGAGACCCATGGCCCGGTACATCTTCATAACCGGCGGCGTGGTCTCCTCCCTTGGCAAGGGCCTGGCATCGGCGGCCCTGGGCGCGCTCCTGCAGGCACGCGGCTATAAAGTGCGGCTGCGCAAACTCGACCCCTATCTCAATGTCGATCCGGGCACCATGAGCCCCTACCAGCACGGCGAAGTCTTCGTCACCGACGACGGGGCCGAAACCGATCTCGATCTCGGCCACTACGAGCGCTTTACCGGCCGCTCATGCAACCGTGAGGACAACATCACCACCGGCCGCATCTATCAGGACATCATCGCCAGAGAGCGCCGCGGCGACTACCTCGGAGCCACGGTGCAGGTGATCCCGCATGTGACGGACGCCATCAAGGAGTTTATCCTGTCGGGAAACGACGGTTTCGACTTCGTTCTGGTCGAGATCGGCGGCACGGTCGGTGACATCGAGGGCCTGCCCTACTTCGAGGCGATCCGGCAGCTCGGCAACGAACTGCCGCGGCAGAGCGCCATCTACATCCATCTGACGCTGCTGCCTTTCATTCCGAGCGCCGGTGAGCTCAAGACCAAGCCGACCCAGCATTCAGTCAAAGAGCTGCGCTCGATCGGCATTCAGCCCGACATCCTTCTTTGCCGTGCCGATCGCGACATTCCCGAGAGCGAGCGGCGCAAGATCGCGTTGTTCTGCAACGTCCGGCCCACGGCGGTAATTCAGGCACGCGATGTTGCCAGCATTTACGACGTGCCGGTCGCCTATCATAAGGAAGGGCTCGACCGTGAGGTGCTGGCAGCTTTCGGCCTGGCCGCCGCGGGAGAACCGGATCTGTCGCATTGGCGGCTGATCTCCGAGCGCATCCGAAATCCGGAAGGCGAAGTGGTCATCGCGGTCGTCGGGAAATACACCGGGCTGCTCGACGCCTACAAATCGCTGGGCGAGGCGCTGTCTCACGGCGGCATCGCCAACAAGGTCAAGGTGCGGCTCGAATGGATCGCCAGCGAGATCTTCGAAGAGCAGGATCCCTCGCCGCATCTGGAAGGCGTGAACGGCATTTTGGTCCCCGGCGGCTTCGGCAGGCGCGGAGCGGAGGGCAAGATCCGCGCCGCGAAGTTCGCTCGAACCCGGGATGTGCCCTACTTCGGGATCTGTTTCGGCATGCAGATGGCGTGCATCGAGGCGGCCCGCAATCTGGCCGGAATTGAGGAGGCAAGCAGCACCGAATTCGGTCCCACTGTTGAGCCCGTGATTGGGTTGATGACCGAATGGATGAAGGGCAACGAAATCGAGCTGCGCAAGAAAGGCGGTGACTTCGGCGGCACCATGCGGCTTGGCGCCTATGAAGCGAGACTCGCCAAGGACAGCAAGATCGCGCGCATCTACGGCAGCGACCGCATTTCCGAGCGTCATCGGCACCGCTATGAAGTAAACATGAAGTATCGCAACAGGCTCGAGGCTGCAGGCCTCAGGTTTGCCGGCCTGTCGCCAGACGGCCTGCTGCCGGAAACCGTCGAAATCCCGGAACATCCCTGGTTCATCGGAGTGCAGTACCACCCGGAGCTGAAGTCGCGGCCGTTCGACCCGCACCCGCTGTTTGCCTCGTTCATCGCCGCCGCGGTGGACCAGAGCCGGCTGGTGTGAACGGAAATGCCTGTTGACGGGCAGCAGAAGGCCTGCTGCTAATGTCGGCAACAGGCTGCGCAACCCGCCGGTTGACCATTGGACAAGAAACCTTGGTTGCCTGGCCTGCAGCCTTCGGGGGGCATCCCCGATTGCAGGGAGGAGCAATTCATGACGTTTGTTTCAAAGTTCACATTTGCATTGCTTGCCGGAGCGGCCCTGATCACGTCCGGCGCGCCGCAGGCGGCGTTTGCCGCGGATGAGCTCACGATCGTCTCGTGGGGCGGCGCCTATCAGGAAAGTCAGCGAAAGGCCTACTTCGAGCCATTCATCAAGGAAGGCAACAAGGTCACCGAGGAAGAATACAACGGCGAGATCGCCAAGATCCGGGCGATGGTCGAGTCCAATGCCGTTACCTGGGACGTAATCGATGTCGACACCCAAACCGCTCTCGCTGCGTGCGCGGAGGGAGTTCTCGAGACCATCGACTGGGGCAAGCTCGGGCTCGACCGCTCGAAGTTCATCGGCGGTGACCTACAGGACTGCGCCGTGCCCAGCATCGTCTATTCTACGGTGATCGCCTACGACACCTCGAAGACGCCCGATGGTCCGAAGACCATCGCCGACGTGTTCGACCTGCAGAAGTTTCCCGGCAAGCGAGCCCTGCAGAAGGTTCCGTTCGTGAATCTCGAGTGGGCGCTCATCGCCGACGGAGTGCCGCAGGCCGACGTTTACAAAGTATTGAGCACACCCGAGGGCGTCGACCGCGCCTTCAAGAAGCTGGATACGATAAAAAGCGAAGTCGTGTGGTGGGAGGCGGGAGCGCAGCCGCCGCAGCTGCTGGCCGACGGTCAGGTGGTCATGACCTCGGCCTGGAACGGCCGCATTCATAACGCGGTGGTGCAGGACAAGAAGCCGTTCGCCATCATGTGGGATCAGCAAGGCTTCGATTGGGACTGGTGGGCAATCCCCAAAGGCGGACCCAATGTGGAGGGCGCCTACCGCTTCATCACCTTTGCCAGCGATCCAGGCCGGATGGCGGAGCAGACCAAACACATCTCCTATGGCCCGGCCAACAAGGATGCACTTCCGAAGGTGGCGGCGGAGGTGTTGCCGAACTTGCCGACGGCAGAGGCAAACATGACTACCGCGCTCATCACCGACAACCAGTTCTGGGCCGATAACCGCGACCAATTGACGCGAGCGCTTCAACGCCTGGCTCGCGCAGTAGACTGCAGTACATGAGAGGGGGCAGCCGCCTCCTCTCTACAGTTGTGTTTCGGGGGTGTCGGCGGTCATGGCGGCAGCCAATTCCGCAGTCGTTGCAGCATCCGATCTAAAGCGCAGGCTCGGTATCGCCGAACGTCGCGGAAAACTTGTGGCGCTGGGTCTCATCGCGCCACTGTTCCTGTTCATCATCGCGTCGTTCCTGGTGCCGATCGCGATCATGCTTTCGAATGCCGTGTACGATCCTGACATCGCCGACAACCTGCCCAACACCGTGCGCTCGCTGAAGGACTGGACGGGCCCCGAGCCCCCTGAGGAAAACACTTATGCTGCCCTGGTCGGCGATCTCCAGGCGGCCGAGAAGTCAAAGACCGTCGATCTGATCGGCAAGCGGCTCAATTACGAAATCTCGGGCATGCGCAGCAAAATCCGCACCAATGCCCGCAAGGCCAGGTCCATAACCTCGCCGCCGTTCAAGGAACAGGTCACAGCCCTCGATCCGATCTTCTCCGACGTCAGAGTTCTGGTCCGCCGTCAAGCGCGCCGGGGCGCCGATCACGGGCTTCTATCTCCTGAATACACTCGATCTGCAGACGAACGCCGAGGGCCGGATCGTCGGCGTCGAGAAGGGCAGGGCGGTCTACAAGCAGATCCTCGGCCGTACGATGTACATAAGCCTGCTCGTCACGCTTCTCACGTTGATCCTCGGTTTTCCGGTGGCCTACGTTCTCGCCAACACGCCGCCGCGCACTGCCAATCTCCTGATGATCCTCGTGCTGCTGCCGTTCTGGACCTCGCTTCTGGTGCGCACGACGGCATGGTTCGTCATCCTGCAGGACAACGGGCCCATCAACGATTTGGTCGCTGCGCTTGGCATAACCGACGAGCCGCTGCGGCTGATCTTCAGCCGCTTCGGAACGGTCGCCGCCATGACCCACATCCAGCTGCCGTTCACGCTGCTGCCGATCTACGCGCGTGATGAAGACGATACCACCATCCTACATGCGCGCCGCGCGCTCGCTGGGCGGGGGGCCGGTGTATTCCTTTGTTCGCGTCTATCTTCCCCAGACGCTCCCCGGCATCGGAGCGGGGTGCCTGCTCACCTTCATCCTGTGCCTCGGCTACTTCATCACGCCGGCTCTGGTCGGCGGCCCGGCCGACCAGATGGTGTCGGGCATTATCGCGCAAGCCATCAACCGGGAGAACAACTGGGGCAAGGCCTGTGCGCTCGGCACCGTGCTCCTGGGAGCGACCCTCGTTCTCTACTTCGTCTATAACCGGCTGATCGGCATCGACAAGGTCAAACTGGGCTAGGCCATGCGACTGTCGACCTACGCCACGCCGATCGAGAAGCTCTTTCACTACGGCACGCTCGTCTTCACCGGCCTCGTGCTGTTGTTTCTGATTGCGCCCATCCTGGCGATCATCCCGCTGTCGTTCAACGCCGAGCCTTACTTCAGCTATCCGATGCCGGGGCTGTCGATGCGCTGGTATGAGGACTTCTTCGGCAACGAGCGCTGGATCGGACGCGCTCAAGACGAGTCTCCTGATCGCTTTCTGCGTCACCGTCCTCGCCACCGTGCTCGGCACCGTTGCGGCAATGGGCCTGAGCCGCGCCAAGCTGCCGTTCAAGTCGGTGATCCTCGGCACGCTGATCTCGCCGATGATCGTGCCGGTGATCATAACCGCGGTGGGCATCTACCTGTTCTATGCCAAGCTCGGCCTCATCGGCACACTGCTCGGCATGGTGCTGGCGCACACGGTGCTTGCGACGCCGTTCGTGGTGGTGACGGTGACCTCGACGCTTACCGGCTTCGACTATTCGCTGTCGCGCGCTGCCGCCGGGCTCGGAGCGCCGCCCATCAAGGTGTTTACCAGCGTGATCCTGCCGCTGATCCTGCCCGGGGTCATCTCGGGCGCGCTGTTCGCCTTCGTCACTTCGTTCGACGAGGTCGTCGTCGCGTTGTTCATCTCCAGCCCCGAGCAGCGCACATTGCCGAAACAGATGTTCTCCGGCATCCGCGAAGCTCATCAGTCCGACAATAACGGCCGCGGCAACGGTGCTGATCCTGTTCTCCACCTTTCTCCTGGTGGGTGCGGAGCTCCTGCGCCGGCGCAGTGATCGGCTTCGCGGCATCAGGGACTAATGCATGTTGAGGTTCGCACAGTTGGCCGTCATGGGAAGCCATGACGGCAGGAATGTGCGGGGCGCGCGGGCTCGATTTGCTGGGCTGGCGATTTTCCTGCTCGCTCTCGCGATCTGCCTTGGCTGCGGGTGCCTCCATCGCCCAGGACACTTCGCCGGCCGCGGCGGCCGAACGGCAGATCACCGATCTGAAAGCCGAGCTTGAAACCGCAAGAAGGGAACTGCAGGTGCCGGCGTCAGACGGCGCCGATGCTGGCCGAGAAGCGCACTGCGGTAGAGCAAATCCGCGCCAAGGCACGCCAGGCGGCGGCTGCGCTAAAGGTCCCGATCGCTGAACTCGACACGCGCCTGGAGCAGCTCGGGCCAGCACCAGCTGCAGGCGCGGCGCCCGAAGCCGCCGCTATCGCCAGTGAGCGGCAGGTGCTCAGCGCAGCCCGCGAGAGATTCAACGCTGCCGAACGCCAGCTTACCCTCACCGCTGTCGAGGCCGAGCAGCTATCGGCCCGAATCTCGGGGATGCAGCGCGACCGCTTCGTTCAGCAGATCTTCGAGACCAACCGTTCCATCCTCAACCCACTGCTGTGGTGGGAGGGTGCTCGCTCAATGGCCGTTCTGGCGGAGCGGTTCGCGACGCTGCTGAGCGTCTGGTATGCCGAGGTCAGTGCGCGCCTGTCGCCGGGCGTGCTTGTTGCAGCGCTGCTGGCGATCGGCGGCTTGCCGTTGCTGACCATCGTCCTCTATCGGCTGCTCGCGCGGCGATACGAGCCCGTCTTGAGGGCTCGATCACCGTCCAACTTCGACCGGCTGTGGAGGGTGACGCGGGCCGTCATCCTCATGGGCTTGGTGCTGTTGCTGCTCAATATGGGGGTAACGGGTGTACTGGCCGCATTTGGCATAGCGACCCCGCGGCTGGAGGCCCTGCTCGACATTGCCTTCAGCTTCGTCACGAGCTTCCTGCTTGCGATCGTGTTCGCCCGCGCCGTACTGGCGCCGCGCCTCCCCGCCTGGCGTCTGCCGCGGCTCGACGATGCAACGGCGCGCCGGCTGATGAGGCCGGCGGTTGCCGCCGCGCTGCTGCTGGCGATCGATGCCTCGACGCCGCCGCTGGTCGAGCTGCTTTTTCTTCCGATCGCCTTCGCGGTCGGACAGAGCGCAGTTCTTTCGCTCCTCATGTGCTTCGTCGGGCTCGACGCGCTGCACTTGCTGCGGGCGGGAGAGCGCCAGGGAGCGGCGCCAAATGAGCAGGCGAGCGCCCGCAAGCCCTACTTCGAGTGGCTGGCCCATGGAACGCAGCTTGCCTGGTTCATCATCCTGCTCGCCGTGGTGCTGCTGATACTGGGCTACGTCGCTCTCGCCCATTTCGTTGTCTTCAACTCGGTACTGACGCTCGTCTATGTCAGCATTTTGTACGTCGTCCGGTAGCTGATCGATGAGCTGATCGCGGTCGCTACCCTGCGTACGTCGGCGGTTGGGGCATTCCTCCGTGAAACGATGTCACTCACCGATCGCGCAGTGGGGCGTCTCGGGGTAGCTGTCGGCGTTGCCGTCGATCTCATCATTGCCGTCATCGGGATTCCGCTTATCATCCTGCAATGGACTGACACCTGGATCGACATTGGCAGCTGGCTGTCGAGCGGATTCTTCGGTTTCGAGGTTGCCGGCGTTACCATCGAACCGGCATCCCTGATCACCGCAATCGCCATCCTTCTGTTCGGCCTCGCGGCGACCAACCTGATCACCCGCTGGCTGGACCGGCGCATCCTGTCGCGCAGCCAGCTCGACAAGGGCGTGCGCGATTCCGTCAAGAAGGGAATTGGCTATGCGGGGATTTTCCTCGCCGGGGTGTTGGCGCTCACCTCGGCCGGCGTCGGGTTCTCCAATATCGCCCTCATCGCCGGCGCGCTCGGCGTCGGCATCGGTTTCGGTCTGCAGTCGATCGTCAACAACTTCGTCTCCGGGCTCATCCTGCTTGCCGAGCGGCCGGTAAAGGTAGGGGACTGGATCGTTGTCGGAGCTGGCGAGGGCTTCGTTAAGCAGATCAATGTCCGCTCCACGGAGATCGAGACCTTCGACAACTGCACCATCATCGTGCCGAACTCGAGCCTCATCGCCGAACCGGTCAAAAACTGGACCCACCGCGACACGGTCGGAAAAATGACCATTGCGGTCTCGGTGGCCCGCGATACGGAGCCGGAGAAGGTTCGCGACATCCTCCTGGGCTGCGCCAACGCGCACAAGGGCGTGATGCGCCATCCCGAGCCCGCGGCGCTGCTGAGCAAGTTCGGGGAAAACAGTCTCGACTTCGTGCTCTATTTCCATGTCGAAGACATTCTGTGGGGCGTATATGTCGCCAGCGACATCCGGTTCGCGATCCTGAAGGCTTTTCGGCAGGCGAAGGTCGTGATGCCATATCCCCAACGCGAGGTGCTTCTGCGGCAGCCGTCCACACTGGAGTGAGTTCGCAACGTGCTCAAGTTATTGATCCGGCGCATTTTCTTGTGGGTGAATTGATTCCACTTCGTCTGAAAATACTGTAAGAGCCACAGCCCTGCCCACGCCAACCGGTGAAGCTCGATGACCGGGATAGCCACCATCCACGCTCGTGAAATTCTCGACAGCCGCGGCAATCCCACGGTTGAAGTCGATGTGACATTGCAAGGGGGTGCCTTCGGCCGCGCGGCAGTGCCGTCGGGCGCATCGACAGGCGCCCATGAGGCCGTCGAGTTGCGCGACGGAGACAAAAAGCGCTTCCTGGGAAAAGGAGTGCGTAACGCCGTGGCTGCGGTCAATGGCGAGATATCCGGAAGACTGGCCGGGATGGCTGCCGAGGACCAGGGCGCCGTCGACCGCGCCATGCTCGAGCTCGACGGTACCGCAAACAAGCAACGGCTTGGCGCCAACGCCATTCTGGGCGTGTCGCTGGCGGTCGCCAAGGCCGCCGCCAACGCTGCGCGTCTGCCGCTCTACCGCTATCTCGGCGGTGAGGCAGCGCGGACCTTGCCGGTGCCAATGATGAACATCATCAACGGCGGCGCACATGCGGACAATCCGATCGATTTCCAGGAGTTCATGATCCTGCCGGTGGGGGCGCCGAGCCTCGCCGAGGCCGTGCGCATGGGCTCGGAGGTGTTCCACACCCTCAGGAGCGCGCTCAGGAAGGCGGGCCACAACACGAACGTGGGCGATGAAGGCGGGTTTGCGCCGAACCTCCCGTCTGCCGAGGCGGCGTTGGAATTCATCGTCAAATCCATCGAAAGCGCCGGCTACGCTTCGGGAAAGGATATCGCGCTGGCGCTTGATTGCGCAGCGACAGAGCTTCTTCAGAAGCGAGTCTTATGTCTATGAAGGTGGAAAGCAGGAAGCTCTCGAGCGACGCACAGGTCCAATTCCTGAAGAACGCTGGTCGATGCCTTTCCCATCGTCTCGATTGAAGACGGTATGGCCGAAGACGACTGGACGGGCTGGCAGGACCTGACCGCAGCGCTCGGCGACCGGTGCCAACTGGTCGGTGATGATCTCTTCGTCACCAACACGAAGCGGCTGGAGGAAGGAATCGCCAGAGGCGTTGCGAACTCGATACTGGTCAAGGTGAACCAAATCGGCTCGCTCACCGAAACCTTCGCTGCCGTGGAGATGGCGCATAAGGCGGCCTACACTGCCGTCATGTCGCACCGTTCCGGCGAGACCGAAGATGCCACCATTGCCGACCTGGCAGTCGCCACAAACTGCGGGCAGATAAAGACCGGGTCGCTGGCGCGATCCGACAGGACTGCGAAATACAATCAGCTTATCCGCATCGAGGAGGAGCTCGGTGGATCTGCCGTTTATGCCGGGCGCACGGTTTTGAAGATGGCCAAGGACTGAGCCGGAGCCGTCCCATGCAAGCGAGGAACCTGTACCTGCTTGTCTCGGCCTTTTGCGCGGTGGCAGGCGTTGTCTTCACGGGCATGCAGGCGTTGCGGCGTGAGGAGCGGCCGGTCGAGGTCAGGGTCGAGGTTTCTTCGCCCGCCCTTGCGGCGGCGGAGCAGGGCGGCGGGTCTGAAACCGTGCTCTCAGAGAACAAGACCGGCAGCGGGCATGCCACGGCCTTAAACGTTACCGAGGCGCATCTCACCGAACCGGTCGGCCTGCCTGTCGCATCGCTCGACAAGTCACTCTTCCTGCCGGCGACAGGCACCGATACGCCGCAGCGCTACCCCTTGGCGGAGCTGTTTGACGGCAACCCCGGCACCTATCTCAAGCTTGTGCCGCCCGAAACCGATATCGATTTCATCATTGAATTTCCGTTTGCCGAGCCGGTCACGATCTCGGGTCTGCAGATCGACACTGGCGAGGCGGGTGGCCCTGGCCCGGCGAGGATCGAGATGATGGTGCTGCCGTCGGGAGAGATGGAAGGTACCGGGCGCCTGGTCACGACGCTCGAGTTGTCCGCGGCCGGCGGCGTCCAGAAGTTTGCAATTCCGCCTGCCAGAGGAAAGGGAGCCTGGATCCGTATTGCTGCCCGTACCGGCGCCGGTAACACGGTGATCGGTGACCTGAAGCTGCTGACTACAGGTGATCAATAACAGGCGGTTCGCCGACGGCCAACATGACCCTGGAAATCGCCGTCTGCCTTTCGATCATTGCCGTGGCGGTCGTGTTCTTTGCCTGGGAACGCCTGTCCGCCGATGTCGTCGCGCTAGGAGTGATGCTGGCATTCGTAACTTCGGGGCTGCTCGCGCCGAGCGAGGCGTTCGCCGGCTTCTCCAGCGATACAGTGATCATGATCCTGGGACTTCTGATCATGACGGCGGGGCTCGCAAACACCGGCGTGGTCGATATCGCCGGGCGAGCCATCCTGGACTACGCCGGCAGGTCGACCTACCTGCTGCTCCCGACCATCCTCGTTTCGGTTGCCACGCTCTCCGCATTCATCAGCAATACCGCCGCCACGGCATTTTTCCTTCCGGTCGTGCTGGGCTTTGCCAAGAAAAAGGAAATCAGTGCCTCGAAGTATCTCCTGCCGCTGGCGTTTGCATCGATCGTGACCAGTTCGGTTACCCTGATCAGCACCTCGACCAATATTGTGGCGAGCGGGCTAATGACTCAACGCGGCCTGCCGGGAATCGGCATGTTCGAAATGGCGCCGGTCGGCATTCCGATCGCCGTGGCAGGGCTGATCTACATGTGGGCGATCGGCACAAGATTGATCCCGGCGCGCGGCAGCCAGAAGCCGGCCCCCGATATCGGCCACCGCAAGTACCAGGCGGATGCGGTGGTGCTTGCCCAGTCGCCGCTGATCGGCAAGCCCATCGGTGGTTCGCGCATCGGCCGAAACTCCGGGCTCACGGTGGTCAAGATCGTGCGTGCCGACAAATCGCTCGCCGAGGTTCGCAGCCGCACGAAACTGCGCGCCGGCGATCTCGTCGTGCTGGAAGGGCTGCGCGCCGACATCCTCAAGGTGAAGGAAATACCGGGCGTGGAACTCAAGGCTGACGCCCATCTCGCCGATCCGGAAACGTCCACCGAGGAACTGGCGGTCGTGGAAGGCGTGCTGCTTCCGGGCTCGCCTCTCATCGGCCATACGCTGACGAGCGCCGAGTTCAAGGACCGCTATGGACTGCTGGTTTTGGGCATCAACAGGCCTGGCAAGCCGATGCGCCGCAAGCTCAGCCAGATAAGACTGCGCCTTGGAGACGTGCTGCTGCTGCAGGGATCGCCGGAGAACGTGAAGGCGTTGGAAGAAGGCAACCTGTTCAACATATTCGGCGGGGTCGATCCGGCCCGGCTGAAAGTGAAGTTGGCGCCCCTGGCGATCGTGATTTTTGCCGCGGCGCTGACCGCGGCTGCAATGGGCGTAGTTTCGGTCGCGGTCGCGGTCATATCAGGCGCCTTTGTCATGTTGCTGACGCGCTGCGTATCACCGGAGGAGGCGTACCGGGAGGTCGAGTGGAAGGCGATCATACTCATCGGCTCGCTGCTTTCGGCAGGCGCCGCGATGGAAGCCAGCGGCACCGGGCAGTACCTGGCGAGCCAGCTGATCGGCTTCACCGGAAAAGATCATTCGTTGCTGATCCTTGCCGGCTTCTTCCTGCTCACGGTCCTGCTTACCCAGATCATGTCGAACCAGGCTGCGGCAATCGTCATCCTTCCGGTGGCACTGCAAACGGCGCTGCAACTCGGCCACAACCCGCGCACTTTCGCCATGATGGTCGTGGTTGCCGCGAGTTGCTCGTATCTGACGCCGCTCGAGCCTTCGTGCCTGATGGTTTATGGACCCGGCAAATACCGCTTCGCCGATTTCTTCAAAGTCGGAATGCCGCTCACCGTGCTGATCTTCGCCATCGCCATCGTGCTGGTGCCGAGGGTGTGGCCTTTGTGAACGACTGGGACGGCGGTGCCGGGAATGCGCCTTTACGGGATGGCCGCTACCACATCCTTGAGGGTCGTGCGCGCAAGCGCGGCGTTCATGGCATCCTCCGCCGCCTTGAGCGGCCGGGCGATGGCTCTGGCGATGGAAGCGCCGACCGGGCACTCCATGCATGGCTGCTTGGCCCGGCGGCGAAAGACTTCGTCACCTTCAAGGGCCGAGAAAATTTCCTGCAGGGTGATCTGGTGCGGCGGACGAGACAATGCGAAGCCGCCGCTGCGACCGGCGACCGAGCGGACCATGCCATGAGTCTCCAGATTCGCCATCAGGCGCCGGATGACTACCGGATTGGTGTTCACGCTCCTGGCGATGAAGGTCGAGCAGACGAGTTCCCGATTTGGGCACCGCGCCAACATGGCCAGAACGTGTATTGCAATGACAAAACGGCTGCTGCCCAGCATCGAATGTAACTCCAGCTGTTACATAATGGCGGCAACTCAGCAGCGCAAGCCGAGCCCTGATATCGATCGCGGATCAACATCGTTAACTTTTTCCTACTACCGTGCGCCGCGAGGATTTGAAGCACATGCGCAGCCGTCTTTTCGACCTCGTGGTAGTCGCATTCTGTCTGCTGCTCCAAGGCTATTTCGGATGGCATTACCTCTACGGGTCGCGAAGCAGCGCCACCCTCGCGGCAATGGAAGAGGAGGCGGAGCGAGTGGCAAGGCAACTCGCCGCGGAAATTGCCGTCCGCCAGGGCATCGAGGCGAAAGTTGTGCTCCTGAGGCCGGAACATCTCGATCCCGACATGCTGGACGAGATCGCGCGCCGCACGCTTTCCTACAATGCCAAAAGAGAACTCATTGTCAGATTTAAACATAGCGATATCAATAATATAAACTAAATAGTGGTTATCTGCTTGGCCTGCGCACGTGGCGGTCATTGATTGGTGATAGGATTGCCTATTCCTGCCCTGAGGCTCTCCCGACAGAGGAAATCCAGCATGGCGTCGCGCGCTCATACCCGCCGGTCCTTTGATGCTGCAGAGAATTTTGAGCCTTTCACCCGTGACCAGGAACTGAAAGCCTATCGCGATATGCTGCTGATCCGGCGTTTCGAGGAGAAGGCTGGCCAATTGTATGGCATGGGCCTGATCGGGGGGTTCTGCCACCTGTACATCGGCCAGGAAGCCGTGGTGGTGGGCATGCAAATGACCCTGAAAGAAGGGGATCAGGTCATCACCAGCTATCGCGACCACGGCCACATGCTGGCCTGCGGCATGAGCCCTCGGGGTGTGATGGCGGAGCTTACCGGAAGACGCGGCGGCTACTCCCGCGGCAAGGGCGGCTCCATGCACATGTTCAGCCGGGAGAAGAATTTCTATGGCGGCCACGGCATCGTCGGTGCGCAGGTCCCGCTCGGTACCGGCCTTGCCTTTGCCAACTACTATCGCGGCAACGATAACGTGTGCCTCACCTATTTCGGCGAGGGGGCAGCCAATCAGGGACAGGTTTACGAGAGCTTCAATATGGCCTCGCTGTGGAAGCTGCCGTGCATCTACGTGATCGAGAACAATCGCTACGCCATGGGCACAGTGGTTTCGCGCTCGGCTGCCAAAGCC
The DNA here is from genome assembly GCA_963780765.1 of uncultured Alphaproteobacteria bacterium. Classification (GTDB taxonomy): domain Bacteria; phylum Pseudomonadota; class Alphaproteobacteria; order Rhizobiales; family Aestuariivirgaceae; genus CAWHQZ01. The sequence goes on from CAWADI010000035.1 coordinate 487,726, forward strand.
GAGCAGCTTTACGCCCGCGGTGCAGCCTTCGGCATTCCAGGCGAGCAGGTGGACGGCATGGATGTCCGCGCAGTGAAGGCGGCGGGCGAAAAGGCGGTCGCCAACGGCCGCGCCGGGAATGGGCCCTATGTGCTCGAAATGATGACCTATCGCTACCGCGGCCACTCGATGTCCGATCCGGCGAAGTACCGCAGCAAGGATGAAGTCCAGAAAATGCGCGAGGAAAACGATCCGATCGAGCAGGTGAAGCGGCGCATGCTCGAGGCGAGTTATGCCAGCGAGGACGAGCTCAAGAAAATCGATGGCGATATCCGCGCGACGGTGACCGAGGCGGCCGAATTTGCGCAAGCCGATCCGGAACCCGATGACTCCGAGTTGTGGACCGACATCTACGTCAACGCGTGACTTGAGTCCGGATAATCGAACATGGCGCCGCAGATACTGATGCCCGCCCTCTCGCCGACGATGGAAGAGGGAAAAATCGCCAAGTGGCACGTCAAGGTTGGCGATCAGGTAAAATCGGGCGACGTCATTGCCGAGATCGAAACCGACAAGGCGACGATGGAAGTCGAGGCGATCGATGAGGGCAAGGTGGCCGACATCCTGGTCGCCGAAGGCTCCGAAAACGTGAAGGTAAACACGCCGATTGCAATGATCCTCGGCGAGGGAGAGGCGAAGGCGGGCGCCGAGGTCAAGCCAAAAGCCACATCGCCCAAACCAGCGATCCAATCTTCCTCCGCGACCGCCGCACCTGCGCCAAGCGTCGTTCTTCCCCGGCTCGCCGCCGATCCGGATGTTCCTGCCGGCACCGAAATGGTGCCGATGACGGTGCGGGAAGCGTTGCGCGACGCCATGCGCGAGGAAATGAAGCGTGACGCCAATGTGTTCCTGATTGGCGAAGAGGTTGGGCAATACCAGGGCGCCTACAAAGTGAGCCAGGGCCTGCTCGATGAATTCGGGCCCAAGCGTGTCGTCGACACGCCGATAACCGAAATGGGGTTCACGGGCCTGGCGACCGGGGCGGCGTTCGCCGGGCTGCGACCGATCGTGGAATTCATGACCTTCAACTTCGCCCTGCAGGCTATCGACCACATCATCAATTCGGCGGCCAAGACACTGTACATGGCCGGCGGCCAGCTCGGGTGTCCCATCGTGTTCCGGGGTCCCAACGGTGCGGCGGCGCGGGTGGCGGCGCAGCACAGCCACGATTTCACGGCGTGGTACAGCCAGGTTCCCGGCCTCAAGGTGGTGGCTCCCTATTCTTCAGCCGACGCGAAGGGGTTGCTCAAGTCTGCGATCCGGGATTCAAACCCGGTGATCTTTCTCGAGAACGAAATTCTCTATGGCAAAACGTTCGACGTGCCGAAGCTGGATGACTGGGTGTTGCCGATCGGCAAGGCGAGGATCGCCCGGCCTGGAAAGCACGTCACCATCGTCTCCTTCGGCATCGGCATGACCTACGCTCTGGGAGCCGCCGACAAACTGGCCAGCGAGGGCATCGAGGCTGAGGTAATCGACTTGCGCTCCCTGCGGCCCATGGACATTGGCACCGTGGTCGAAAGCGTCCGCAAGACCAACCGCTGCGTGACCGTGGAGGAGGGCTGGCCGCAGGGTTCGATAGGATCCGAGGTTGCGGCGCAGCTCATGACGCACGCCTTCGATCATCTCGACGCACCGGTGGTGCGCGTGAGCGGCAAGGACGTGCCAATGCCGTACGCCGCCAATCTCGAGAAGCTTGCCTTGCCCAATGCCGATGAGGTCGTAGCCGCAGCAAAGGCGGTACTCTATGTCTGATCACTTTCATCACAAGAACGAGCTTGCCTCTCCTCCTGAGGCGGCGAGCGATCCCAACGCGGCCGAGGTCCTGAGGGCCTGGATCGTTGGTGGCGGGTTGTCGGTGTCGCTGTCGCCGCTGGCTTTTCCCGGTGTTGGCACTTGGGGAATCCTGCTGGTTCAACATCGCGCGCCACGTGGCGCGAGCGGCGGAACAGGAAGGCCAGGGACGCTACGCTGCGAACCTCAAGCAGATCCGCAAGCTGATAGAGGCGGAACTCGCCCAGCCGACCGATCTTGGGACAACGCACAAGGTGCGTCCAAACTGAGCGAAGCGCGCCCAATGCCCACCAATATTCTGATGCCCGCGCTATCTCCCACCATGGAGAAGGGCAAGCTCGCCAAGTGGCTGAAGAAGGAGGGCGAGCGGGTGAGCCCCGGCGACGTCATCGCCGAGATCGAGACCGACAAGGCCACCATGGAGGTGGAATCGATCGATGAGGGCACGCTCGGCAAGATCGTGGTGCCCGAAGGCACCGAAGATGTTGCCGTCAACAGCCTGATCGCCGTTCTTCTGGGCGAGGGGGAAAGTGCGGCGACGATTTCAGCTCCCGCCAAAAAAACCGCTCCTCCGCCCGCGGCCCCTGCCGACAAGGACAAGGCGCGCGAACCCACTGTCGCGCCCTCTCCTGCACCCGCCGTGAAAGCCGTCGTGCCATCTTCGGCAACACCTGCGAAGCAGGCAGATGGCGCCCGCCTTGTCGCCTCGCCGCTCGCCCGGCGACTGGCGAAGGAAAAGGGCGTGGACCTCGGAGGCGTAAACGGTTCCGGCCCGAAGGGTCGCATCATCGCCCGCGATATTGAAGCGGCGAGCTCCGGTGCGCCGCGCGCGGCGCCGCCACGCGCTGCGGCCGCGCCAGGGATTGCCGCGCCGATGCCGGACGAGCAGATCCTCAAGCTGTTCGAGCCCGGCTCATTCGAGCTCGTGCCGCACGACAGCATGCGCAAGATCGTTGCGCGCCGCCTTACCGAGTCGAAGCAAACCGTGCCGCACTTCTATCTCTCGATGGACTGCTCCCTTGAGGACCTGCTGGCCTTGCGCGAGAAACTCAACGGTCAGGCGCCGAGAAACAAGGAGGGCGTCGCTTCCTGGAAGATCTCGGTCAATGATTTCGTCATCAAGGCGCTCGCGATGGCGTTGATGAAAGTGCCGGATGCCAACGTGTCGTGGACGGAGACGGCGATGGTGAAGCACAAGCACGCCGATGTTGGCGTCGCGGTCGCAATCCCCGGTGGCCTGATCACGCCAGTAGTGCGCAAGGCGGAAAGCAAGGGTCTCGTCCAGATCTCCACTGAAATGAAGGACTATGCCGCACGCGCCCGCACTCGCAAGCTGCTGCCCCATGAATACCAGGGCGGCTCGGCCGCCGTGTCCAACCTCGGCATGTACGGCGTCACCAACTTCGCCGCCGTGATCAATCCGCCGCACGCCACAATTCTCGCGATCGGCGCCGGAGAACGCCGTGCCGTCGTGCGCGGCGACGACATCGTCATCGAGCAGAGAATGAGCGTCACTCTCTCCACCGACCACCGCGCCGTCGACGGGGCTCTGGGTGCGCAGCTGCTCGGCGCTTTCAAGGCCTATATCGAGGAGCCAGGCCTGATGCTGGTGTGAGACTGCCAGCCCGCCGCCAGCCGTGACGATGACAAAGTCCATTCTCGCGACTGGTTGCTGTTGGTGAAGGAAACGGTGCCCTCGGAGAGAGACGGCCATGAGCGAATTGCAGTTTGACGTCATCGTGATCGGCTCCGGACCCGGCGGCTATGTAGCCGCGATCCGCGCCGCCCAGCTTGGACTTCAAGACGGCAATCGTTGAACGTGAGCATGTCGGCGGCATCTGCCTGAACTGGGGCTGCATTCCCACGAAAGCGCTGCTGCGCACCGCCGAGATCTACCGGTACCTCAAACATGCCGGCGACTACGGACTGTCCGTCGGCAAGGTGGGGTTTGATGCCGCTGCCATCATTGGACGCTCACGCGCGGTGTCGGGCCGGCTTAACGGCGGCGTCTCGTTTCTGTTGGGCAAGAACAAAGTCCCGATCATTTGGGGGGAAGCAAAAATCTCCAAGCCAGGGGAGGTCGTGGTGACCTCGCCCACCAAAGCCCCGATGCAACCGCAAGCACCCGTTGCCGAAGGGGGCGCTAGGGCCCGGGACGTACCGGGGCACGCACATCATCGTCGCGACCGGTGCGCGGCCGCGTGTGCTTGCCGGTCTCGAAGCCGACGGCAAGCTCGTTTGGACCTATTTTGAGGCGATGGTGCCAGCGGCGATACCCAGATCGCTGCTCGTCGTCGGCTCGGGCGCCATCGGTATCGAGTTTGCCTCCTTTTTCAATGCCATGGGATCGGAGGTTACCGTTGTCGAGATCGTCGAGCAGATCCTTCCCGCCGAAGACGCGGAAATTGCCAAGCTTGCCCGCAAGCAACTGGAGAAGCAGGGCATCAAGATAAAAACCGGAGCGAAGGTCAGCGAGCTGAAAAAGGGCGAGGGCAACGTCACGGCGACCATCCAGCAGGGCGCGGAGCGAAGCCCGATCACGGTGGAACGGGTCATCTCGGCCGTGGGTGTCGTAGGCAATATCGAGAACCTTGGGCTCGAGGCGCTGGGTGTGCGCATCGAGAAGGGCGCAATCGCGGTAGACGGGGTCGGTCGCACCAAGTGTGGCGGGGCTCTATGCGATCGGCGACGTCGCCGGACCTCCAATGCTTGCCCACAAGGCGGAACATGAAGGCGTCATTTGCGTGGAAAGCATCAAGGGCCTGAAGCCACACGCCATGAACAAGGAGCAGATTCCAGGCTGCACCTATTCCCACCCGCAGATCGCATCCATCGGCCAGACCGAGGCGCAAGCCAGAGCCGCCGGCTTCGATCTGAAGGTGGGCCGTTTTCCATTCGTCGGCAACGGCAAGGCAATTGCGCTGGGCGAAGATCAGGGACTGGTCAAGACGATCTTCGACGCCCGAACCGGCCGTCTGCTTGGCGCCCACCTGGTGGGTGCGGAAGTCACCGAGCTCATCCACGGGTTCGCCGTCGCCATGGGACTCGAAACTACTGAAGAGGAGCTCATCAATACGGTGTTCCCGCATCCGACCCTTTCGGAAACGATGCACGAAAGCGTGCTTGATGCCTATGGCCGGGTAATCCATATGTAATGCAACCGAACATCGGAGAAGTTGACGAGAAATGGACGCCAAGAACATCCTGATTGCGCTGCTTATCGGATTGATTGCCGGCTGGCTGGCCAGCTGGGTGGTCGGTGGCTCCGGGATACTGCGTTATCTTCTAACCGGACTGATCGGTGCGTTTGTCGGCAGCTTCCTGCTGAACAGGCTCGGCATTTCGCTGGGCATCAACAACGAAATCGTGCGCGATATCGTGACAGCGGCGATCGGCGCGATCATTATCGTTCTCGCCGCGCGGCTGATTGCCTGAAGTCGAGTTACACATTCAACTACGAGGAGGAATAAATGGAGTCACAGTCACTCATGGACCTCGGCGGCGGCGTCGGCATCCTGGGCACCATTCTCATCGGCGGCATCGCCGGTTGGATCGCCGAGAAAGTCACCAGCTCCGATATGGGACTGCTGATGAATATCATAACCGGCATTGTCGGTTCGTTCATCGGCGCGTTCCTGGCCAACCTGGTTGGCCTTCGGCTGACCGAGATCTTTCAGGGCTGGTTTCTGGGCAACCTCATCGTCGCGGCGATCGGCGCCATCGTGCTTCTGCTCATCATCAAGGCGATATGGGGACGAAGGGCCGCGTAGCGGCTTGCAAATCAAATGGTAATGGTGCTGGACCGCACTGGTCGGCCGCGACATCCCGAGAAAGCGCGCAATCCCGACACACCGTTGTTGCGCAAGCCCGAGTGGATCCGGGTCAAGGCGCCGGGTTCGCCACAATACCTCGCTACCCGCGAGATCGTGCGCAAACACGGTCTCGTAACCGTTTGCGAGGAGGCGAGCTGCCCCAACATTGGCGAGTGCTGGTCGCAGCAGCATGCAACCTTCATGTTGATGGGCGATACCTGCACGCGTGCCTGCGCGTTCTGCAATGTGCGCACGGGCCTGCCGGAACCGCTCGACGCGAGCGAACCCGGCAGGGTGGGCGAGGCCGTCGCCCGAATGGGCCTGGCGCACGCGGTGATCACCTCAGTTGATCGCGACGATCTCGAGGACGGCGGGGCACGGCATTTCGCATTGACCGTTGCAGCGATCCGCAAAGCCTCGCCGGAGACGACCGTGGAGCTTCTCACCCCTGACTTTCTGCGCAAGGACGGGGCGCTCGAGCTGGTAGTCGCCGCCGGGCCCGATATCTTCAATCACAATCTTGAGACCGTGCCATCACTCTACCCGACAATCCGGCCGGGAGCGCGGTACTTCCATTCGCTGCGTTTGCTGCAGCGGGCGAAGGAGCTGGAGCCGTCGCTTTATACCAAGTCGGGCATCATGGTCGGCCTCGGGGAGAAACGCGAAGAGGTTCAGCAGGTGATGGACGACATGCGCTCCGCCGATGTCGATTTCATCACCATAGGCCAATACCTTCAGCCGACCCGAAAGCACGCTGCCATCGAGCGGTTCGTAGAGCCTGAGGAGTTCAAATCCCTTGCCGTCCTGGCCTATGCGCGCGGCTTCCTCATGGTGTCGGCAAGCCCGCTAACCCGCTCATCCCATCATGCCGGCGATGATTTCAGAAGGTTGCGCCAGGCACGCGCAAGACGGGGATGACGATCTTCACCGTCGCGAGGCGCATGCGATTCCCGCCCGCCCATCTTTACGCGATCGTCGCAGATGTCGAAGCGTACAAGGAATTCCTGCCATTATGCGATCACTCGCGGGTCTGGAGCCGCACCATCGACAAGGAAGGTGTCGAGCGCTTTTCAGCAGAACTTTCCATCACCTACGACCGGCTGGCCATTTCCGAGCGGCTCAGGTGCAAGGTGGTGGCGGATCCGCGCGCCATGGTGGTCACCGCCGCATCCCATTCCTCGCCGGTAAAGCGGCTGGAGAATCGGTGGACCCTAAAGCCAATTCCGGAGGGCACCGATGTCATCTTTCGCATCGACTACGTCATGGCAAGTCGAATGCTGCAGTTGCTGCTGTCCGGAATGTTCGACTATGCCGTCCGCAAGATCATGACGGCTTTCGAAGAACGGGCCAAGGCCCTCCAACCGGCAGCGTCTGCCGAACACGCCCGCGAAGCGGAAGTTTCGCCCGCCCCGCGCTGAACGGATGCGGGCCCGCGCCTAGGTGTTGGTTTCGACCTTGACCTGCGGCGTGCTTTGCCAGGCTCGCCCAGCAGCGGCGATGCAAGTCTGCCCTGCCGGCGTCGTGACAATCATCGTCCAGGTCCCGGCTTCCGATACGTAGAGCTCGACCACGCCCGCGGTCGCAGCAAGACCGATCGCCTGCCGATTTTCCTGATAGTGGCTTTTGAGGGCCGCCACGATGGCGTCATGCTTGCCGCAGGCGATTGATTGCGCTTGCGACTGCGCCGCGCTTGCCGCCAACAACGCGGCCGCGGATGCCAGGCACTTCAATAGTCTGTGTACGTCCTTAGACAACATTGCAACCTCCGTCTCGATACCCGAGGCGCCGCCTCTGGAGGTTGTTGGCCAAGTCCTTCCATCAGGCAGGCCCCGGAGTGAATATTTCGATGGCAACCTCCATCGGATCACTCCCTCACGGTTTCAAAACAGTCTGACACAGTGCTCTTAGGAAACAGGAAACACGGTAGACACAAGCCGTTAACCAACGGTTAACGATTCTAAACACTCTAGGTGCTCTTCGTCGGCTTTCGGCACTGCGCATCCTCGCGCCATGCCATTCCCCCGAATCCCCTTGCAACCAATGACTTCATGTTGCACGACCGGGCGACCCACGCCAGCCGCGACGGCCAAAAAAACCGGAGTGTTGCTTTCCCGCCATGTGGGCGGAAATCGACGTCAGGTTCTTTAACGTCTTCTTACTTGCGCAGTTTGGCCCACACGCGCTGCAGCTCTGCCTCAACGCTGGAACTGAGCGGCGTCAGCACTGCCAATCGCTGCCGAACGTCCGCAGGCGGATAAAGTCCAGGCTCGCTCAAGAGCGCTTTGTCGATGTAGGGCGCCGATGCGGTATTGGCGTTGGCGTATTGGACGTGGTTGGTATTGGCGGCGGCGACTTCAGGTTTCAGCAGAAAATCCAGCAGCGCGTAGGCGGAATCAACATTCTTGGCTTCGGCCGGAATCACCAGAAGGTCAAACCACAGCTGACTCCCCTCGCTGGGGACGTGATAGGAGAGCTTACCCTTTTTGGCCTCCTCAGCGGCATCGCGGGCCAGGAATACATCACCGGAATAGCCGATCGCCGCACAATATTTGCCTTGCGAAACCTCGTCGATGAAGCGATCGGCCGGGACAACGGTGACAAACGACGCCACACGCGTGAGAGCCTGGTCGACCGCCTCGATGTCGGCGACGCCGATCTTGTGGGGGTCGCCGCCTACATAAGCAACAAGGGCTGGAAGCACATCCGTGGGCTCATCGACGAATGCCAGACCGCAAGCGGACAGCGGCTTGGCGAGCTTGGGATCCAGAAACATCGCCAGACTGTCGATCTTCGCTCCCGGCGCCAGCTTCCTGACCGACTCCTCGTTGACTCCGATTCCGACGGTGCCCCACATGTAAGGCACCGAATGAGCATTCCCTGGATCGAGATCGTCTGTGAAGGTCAAAGCTTCCGGGTCGAGATTGCCGACGTTCGTCAGACGCGTTTTGTCGATGACCTGGACCAGACCTTCCTTTTCCAGGACCGGCCTCAGCTGATAGCCAGGTTGAACGATGACGTCGTACTTCGACGACTTGGCAAGCAACAGTTCCTTGGTTTCGTCGGAACTTTCGAACACTTCGTGGATGACCTTGATCTTTGTTTCCCTCTCGAAGGTTTCGAGCACCGCCGGATCGACGTAGTCCGGCCAATTGAGAATCCTGACCTCTCCTCGCGGAGTCTGCCCAAACAGCACCAGGCCGCGGATGATGGCTTCATGAGTGTTGCGGGTTAGCAGCCCGTCGACCCTCATGCCGTTGTCCTCCTGGAAAAGTTCGACTGACGACAGGGTCGCGGGCCCGAATACACCGTCCGTCGGGCCCGGGTCATAGTTCAGCTTGGCAAGCGCCTCCTGGGCAGCCCGAACCTTCGCAGGCTCGACCACCAGTTCCTGGCCCTTGGCCGTTCCGGTGGCCCAACCTTCCTTGGCCCAGACGGTGCTGAACAGCAACCGCATCAGCGTTTCGGAATCGGGAATTGTCGGGGGGCGTTTGATGTCCGCAAGGAAGAGGGTGGTTGCGAACTTTGTGACGTTGTCCATCTCGCGGGTCATGTCGCCATCGTTGAGATAGCCAAGCCGGCGCAACAGCCTCTGGATTGTCGCAACCTGCCTGCCGCCCGACAGGGAAGGATCGGCCGGAGCACCAGTGGTTGTCGGAGTGGCGGCGGTAGTGGCGGGATCCGTCGCCGAGCGCATGCCCTGCGCCTCTGCCGCAGGCGCCAAGGCAAGGACCAGGCACACAGCAATAAGGAAGTTCGGCAGGAGAATTCTTTGTCCGCACATTCTCAGGGATCCTCCCATAGCTCGTCTGCCAATATCGCCAAGTCACAGATTTCTTGCAATGCGAAACCCGATCGACGCGCTACGGCCGTCCGGCCGGTTCCATCCCCGGTCGGCAGCCCGAGCCTTTTCGGCGTTCGTGGACCATGAGCCGCCGCGAACCACCCGCAAACCGCAATCACCGGAAGTCCAGGCCGAGCCGTCGGAGGGCGCGGATCCATAGCTTTCATTCCAGCAGTCCGCGACCCACTCCCAGACATTCCCCGCCAGGTCATGGAGGCCCCATGGGTTCGGCTTGAATGAGCCTACCGGCGCTGTATTGGCGAAACCGTCGCTGCAATCGCTGCCCTTCCATGCCGTTCCTGTTCCTTGCGTGGCATCCTCGGCGGCATTGGCGTACCCGCAAAGATCACCTGCCTGGCTAGCAATGCCAAATGCAGCACCGCGCGAGCCCTCCACGCCGGCCCGCACCGCATATTCCCATTCCGCCTCGCTCGGCAGCCGGTAGGACTTGCCGGACTTGCGGGCAAGCCACGGCAGAAACTGTTCGGCGACGTCCTGCCAGGAAACGTTGATGGCGGGCCTGTTGCCGCGTCCCCATCCCTCGTCGGACGCGGGATGCTGGCAGCCGCCTTCCCGTACGCACATGTCCCATTCCAGAAAGGTGATTTCGTAGCGGCCGATCGCAAAGGGGGAGCCAATGGCTACTTTGTGCTGCGGACTCTCATGCGGCTGATGCCCTTGCTCGCCGGGACTCGATCCCATGAGATAGCTGCCCGCCGGAATTACAACAAGCTCGGGACATTGTGGACAATCGCGGATCACGCTGAAGTCCGCTGCCGGAGCGGCCTTGAAATCGGACGCGGCATCGTCGCCTGCCGCCGCCATCGCGGCGGGATCCGCCGCTTCTTCCCGCTCTGAAGCCGGAGCCGGCGATGCCTGCGGAGGAGGTTCGGCAGGTGCCGGCTCGAGTGCCATTTGAAGCGGTTCTGTTGTGGCGACTGGGAGGGGCTCGGGAGCAGGGCCAGAGGGCGTTAGGGAGGTAACCGGAGTTTCGGCCGGTCTTACCGCGTCGTCTGACGGTACCGGAGCCGCTTTGACGTCGGACGCGGAATCGTCGCTGGCGGTTGTCATCGTGGCTGCATTGGCAGGTCCATCCTGGACTGAAACCTGTGCCGGTTTGGTTGTGGCGCCGGGGTAGGGCTCGGGACCAGGGGCAGGGAGCGTCAGGGAGGTAACCGGAGTTTCGGCCGGCCTCGTCGCTTTCTCTGACGGTGCCGGGGCCGGTTTGACGTCGGATGCGGAATCGTCGCCGGCGGTCGCAATCATGGCTGCATTGGCAGTTTCATCCTGGACCGGAGCCGGGCCGGCATGAATCCGGGGGAGCGTCAGCGGACGGCGGCACCGGTACAACCTGCGGCGGTTTGGTTGTGGCGATCGGGTAGGGCTCTGGAGCAGGGCCAGAGGGCGTTAGGGAGGTAACCGGAGTTTCGGCCGGCTTCGTCGCTTTCTCTGACGGTACCGGGGCCGGTTTGACGTCGGATGCGGAATCGTCGCCGGCGGTTGTCATCATGGCTGCATCGGCAGTTTCATCCGGGACCGAAGCCGGAGCCGGCGATGAAGCCGGGGGAGCGTCAGCGGGCGGCACCGATACAACCTGCGGCGGCTTGGTTGTGGCGATCGGGTAGGGCTCGGGAGTAGGGGCAGGGGGCGTTAAGGAGGCAACCGGAGTTTCGGCCCGCTTCACCGCTTCATCTGGCTGTTCCGACTGAACCGTTCTCTCGAGCGTCGGAGCGGTGTGGGGCGCCGCAGTCACGGTGGCTTCAGCAGTGGGCAATTTATGGATTGTTTCTTCCTTCGGCCCGGGCTGAGATTTCTTGGCGGCGGCCTGGCTTTCGGCCGCCGCAGGCGCAACGCTATCGCTGGAACGCGGGCCTTCGTTCAACAAGTGATAGGCAATATAGCCAGAACCCAGAAGACAGAGCGCCACTCCGAAGTACCAACTTCCCATCCCTCGACGTCGGGCAGATGCAATTGCCTTGCTCACATCGTTCGTGGTCGCTTCGTGCGGCAGCGCCGGCCATTCTGCGGGCGCCGATGAATCTTGGGGTGGTTCGGGGGCGAAAATATCCTCGGTATCCACTCCCAAAGCGAAACTACCCGTCAACTCAGCGGACTCGCTCTGAGCCGGCCGTTTCGGCTCGCTGCCGGCAACCCTCTCCGAGGTTTGCTGCTTTCGTTGCTTGGCGCTCGCGGAACGGCCGGAACGTGACGATCCCTTGGCAGTCTCCTTGACGCTTGCCTTCATTGCCGCACCTCAACGAACACGGCACCGGCCACCGGCATGCCGCGTCCACCGCACTCATTCTGTCACGTACCGGGGGCCTTCCGCCAGACTATGCCGCGCGTCCCTTCGCTTTGGGGCGACTTTGCGGCAACTTGATGGAGGCGCGGCGAACTCGCACGAGAACGGGGTAATCCCGATTTCGCGGCTAGCGGCTAGCGGCCTTCGTTTCTTTCGTGGGGGAGGAGGCGCCTCTAGTGTCGCGCTATGGTGATTCCCGATCGGGGTCGAGCGTAAACAGTTCCTGTGGCCTGGCCACGCCGCGCAACGCGTAGCGGCCGACCGAAACAAACCGGTTGACGCCGTCGGGGGCGGCGCTGACAAAGGCAGAGGATATGAGTACCGGCTGATCGATCGAGCTGCACATGTCGGCGATGCGGCTCACCTCGTTGACCGCCGGGCCGATGACTGTGAAATCGAGCCGTTCCTTGCTGCCCACGTTGCCATAATACACCTCACCGACGCCCAAGCCGATATACAGGTCGGTGACCGGCAAGCCGTCGGCTGCGCGCCTGAGATTGAGCGCGGCCAACTCGCGCCGGGTGGCCTCCACCGCGGCCACCGCTGCTTCGCAGGCCTCGGCACGATCGCCGGTGGTGAATATCGCGAGAATTCCGTCGCCCATAAATTTCAGCACGTCCCCGCCCGCGTCATGAATGGATGAGACAATGACATCGGCATAATCGTTGAGCAGGGGGATCACCTGGTCGGGAGCGGCGCTGTCGGCAATCTGCGTGAAGCCGCGAAGATCACTGAACCACAGGACGGCTTCGATGCGGTCGGCAACGCCCCGGGCGATCCGGCCGCTCAATACCTGCCGGCCCGCATCGCGTCCAAGGTAGGTCTCGACCAGAGTACCGGCCACGCGGGCCAGGGAGGCCGACTTTATCGCCAGCGCAAGATGAGGCGTGAGCTGGCGCAGTGCGGTTACATGATCGTCCTCGAAGCCTTCGGGACGATCCGTCGCCCAGGATGAATACACGCAATCCATTTCGCCGATGACCCGTTCTCCGGCGATCCGGTTCACGATTGCCACATAGTCGGTCATGCCGGCGGCGCGAAGCTCGGGCAGGATGTTGAATTCGACCTCGTTGGCGCCGGTTGGCTTCCGCCGCAAGCAGGGATTCCCCTGTTTGCAGCAGATGATAGAAGGGGCTTCCCTGCCAAAGCTGAACGGTTGAACTCGCCTTCGGCGGGCCTGCCGTACGCGGCCGATGTGGTTTCACCCGAGCTGCGCTGCCAGGTCCGGAACACGCCCTCGTAGATGGGATGCAGCGTATCCACGCCGACCGTGACTCGAGCGAGCGGCACGCCGGCGGCCAGGGCGCGACCGCAGAATCCGGTCACCAGGGAGGTCTCGGTCTCGCCCGCCAATCCAGCTGCGGCGACCTGGTTGGCAAGTTCGGCCAGCACGGCATCATTCATGCTGCCTGTATAGACCAAGCGTCTCTTGGCCGAAAACACCGACTAGAGATACACGCGCTCTGCGCCGGAATGTGTCTGGAGCAATGCACTAGGCCCACGCCCCCAGCAACAAAGCTGAAACGGCGACGACCAGTGCCGCATTGCCGACAAATGCCGAACTCGGGAGGCGGCGCAACCTGCGGATGGGCGCCCCCGGCCTCCTCCCTTGCCCGTTCGACCAGGTGCTTCCGAGCGTCGGCTACGGCTCCCGCCTCATAAAGCGTGAATGCGTCAGCACGGCTGAGATTGATATTCTGAACATGGGCGAACCGTCCTTTCGACCCGCGAAATATGCTAGTCACAAGGAAGCAACGAACCCCCACCCGATTTGCTACAATTGTCGGGAACCGGAACGAGAACGAACGATCGGAAGCGCTGGGTATGCGGACGGACATCTTCTACTTTTCGGACGACGGAGACATACCCAACCATCCGCGGTGGCCGCTGATTGTCTATGCGCAGGCGGTAACGTCGGCAGTGACGGACACGGCACTCGCCTTTGAGCGTCTCTTCCACAGCCATGGCTGGGGCGACGGATGGCGCAATGGCATCTTCCCGTTCGCACATTTTCACTCGAACGCACACGAAGTGCTGGGCATCGCCGCCGGCCGGGCGAGCGTGCGTTTCGGCGGTGGCGCGGGGAGAGTGCTCGACGTTGCCGCCGGAGATGCCGTGCTGCTGCCGGCGGGCACGGGGCACGAGCTCATCTCGTCGAGCGCCGACCTGCTGGTGATCGGCGCCTACCCGCCGGGTTCGCACCGCGACCTGAAGCTCGCCAATGAAGTAGACTGGCAGGGTATTCGGAGGCGGGTGGCGGAGGTCGCCAGGCCACAAAGCGATCCGGTGGCGGGCGCTCACGGACCAATGACGGTGCTCTGGACATGATCTTGCGCCGATTGGCGAATCAGACCGGCACCGGTATGTATCCTCCATGGCGGGCCTGGGGGATAAGCGCTTCGTTGAAGCGCGCGAAAAAGCTATGATCGCCGTTTCGTCGCTGGCGGTCGCGGGTGGACTGCTGGCGATGATTGCCGCTGGGCCGCCGTGGGACCGCTGAGAGAGGCGATGATGGCGGGCGCCTGAGATCGATCGCAAGGCAGATTTCCGCCGAGCATGCTTCGCGAGGCGAACGACAGCGGGTGGCCGGGCACGGAGGTGCCAATGGTCTTCCGCTTTCCAAATCGCAGACAGAGATGAAATCCGACCGCCTTCAGGTGGCAAGGACCACAGTTCAGAAATCGGCGCCACCGGAACAAGTCGCGGTTCAATTTGACGAGCACCTTGGCTTAAACCCGAACCTGCTCGAGCCGTTCTTTGCGGATGAGGCGGCTGTCTGGGATGTCGGCAAGGCCGGAACCGGCCTCGGTCTTTAGACTTCAACCAATTGTGATGCTAACCGCGGCGATTGCTGCAAAAGGACGGCCGAGGCAGGAAAGCCCCGGCCATCACGCGGAGAAGTCTGCGACTCGTCTTCGCCAGAACGCTAATAGTAGTAGCGATCGATCGATGCGAGCGTCTTATCGCCCCGGGGATCCGCGCGAAGTTCGTTTTCGATGGTCTCGGTTTCCTGTCGCGTCTGAATCACGTGCCAGGCGATCCAGAACACGACGCCGAGGATGACGAAAAGCCATTCGGCGCCCTGGAACGGGTAGATCGCTCCTACATCCTTGAGGTTGACCGCCCAAGACGTCAGTCCATTGGTAGACATCGTTGTTATCCTTTCTGCGGCCTACTTCACTAGGGCCTTTTCGGCGCTGCTGACTTCCTTCACGGCGGCCAGGAACGCCTCATTGGTGCTGAAATCCAGACCTTCCAGTTCGACCCGCTGCGGCACCCGAAGCAGCCCCGCCCCGTCGAGAATCTTGGCCAGCACGTAGACCGGTATGAAGCCCAGCGCAAACATGATGATCGCACCGATAAAGTTGCCCCAGGGGCTGATCGTGGCAAATCCCTCGTACGGCGATGACGGCGTGCCCCAGAGCATGAAGCCCGCCACGACCACGCCCAGGAAACCCCCATAGCCATGGACAGCGACTGCACCGACGGCGTCATCGATGCGGAAACGCCGCTCGACCCAGTAGTGGAGCTTGTAACAGATCGCCACTATGATCGCCCCGATAAGCATCGCCTGAATAGGATGATAGAGATCGTTGCCCGCCGAGGTGGCGATCACGCCGCACAAGCCGCCCGAGAAGGTCCAGAACGGATCGCCGCGCGAAATCAGGTAGCCGGAAAGCATTCCCCCCGAGAGTGACATCAGGAAGTTGAAAGTGATCGCCGAAAGGGTGGTCGGCGTCAGGTAGATGGTCGTTGCCGTCCAGGTCTCGCCGGTGATCTGGCCGGCGATGAGTGCGGGGCTGATGATCGGAATATTGCAGGCTGCATAGAAACCCCAGAAGCCCGTGTAGATCGACAGGAGGCCGATGCAGACGAGCCAGGTGTTGTGCGGCGGAATATCGCGCGCCGTCCCGTCCGCCCGGAACTTGGCGAGACGCGGTCCCAGCACCATCAGCGTGGCCAACGCGGCGCCGCCCGCGATTGCATGCACGACGCCCGAAGCGTAGGCGTCGTGGTAGCCGAGATACTTCACCATCCAGCCCTGCGGGTGCCAGCCCCAGGCGGCGTCGAGAATCCACAGCACCGAGCCGAGGAACACTCCGATCATCCAGAACGCGCCCATGCGTACCCGCTCGATGATGGCGCCGGAGACGATCGAAGCGGTGGTGATCGAGAACAGGAGGAAGGCGCCCCAGAAGACGCCGTTCAGGCGGTGCCAATAGGCCGCGGTTGCTGCCTCGACGCCGAGATCAGGCGATGGGCCCGACAGGTGAGCGGACATCAGCGGGCTCCACGGCAGAGCATAGGGCGCTGCGGTGGTTGGACCCCCCGCCGGGAACGCGAAATAGATCCACCAGCCGAAAAAGAAGAACGTGATGGTCACCAGGGGAATGGCCATGGCGTTTTTCATCAGCGTCGAAAGATGATTGCGCCGGCGGGAAACTCCGACTTCATAGAGGCAGAAGCCGATGTGGATGAAAAACATGAAGACGATCGTCACCCAGTAGTAGAACTCGGTGAAGATGGTGATGATGGCGTCTGTGTTGCTGCCCATCGGGTTCCCCTCCCTGCCGCCCCCCGGCGGCGATCCAGCGCGCCGGCGCCGGTAGGCGCGACTCGCGTGACCAAGTTTTTCATGCGAGGAAAGAAGAAGTCAAGCTGGCGCGGGCTGTCGCCCACAGAGGATTCTTGTGCAGTGCAAGGTGAAAGCGTGGATCGGAGCCGGAAATTGCGCAGCCGCGAGAAGGCGCCCGCAACCGATTTTTCCGATCAGGACCCCCATGGGGGCGGGCGGGCCGGCAGGCTCGAGGAGGCGATCGGTCACGAGGTGCGGCGATTTCGCGAGAAGCTCGGCATTACGCTAAGCGAACTGGCCAAGGCGGCAGGTATCTCCGCAGGGATGCTGTCGAAGATCGAAAACGGCGGCACGTCACTTTCGCTGTCCTCGCTGCAATCGTTGTCGCGGGCCCTGCACGTGCCGGTGACGGCGTTGTTCCGCTCGTTCGAAGAGGTGCGCGATGCAACCTTCGTCAAGGCGGGCGAAGAACTCAAGATCGAACGGCGCGGAACCAGAGCCGGTCACCAGTACCAGCTGCTGGGCCACAGCCGTAACCGGCCGCTTGCGGTTGAGCCCTATCTCGTTACCCTTACCGCCGCCTCCGACGTGTTCCCGGTGTTTCAGCACGATGGGATCGAGTTTCTTTACATGCTCGAAGGCGAAGTCGGCTACCGCCACGGCGACAAGGTCTACGTGCTGCGGCCCGGCGATTCCCTCTATTTCGACGCCGACGTGCCGCACGGGCCTGACGAGCTGCGCAAGCTGCCGATCCGCTTCCTCAGCGTCATCTCACACGTTCGAGAGGCGTGAGACCTCGGCGTTTTCCCGCGCCGGCGACGGCACTCCGGGATCAACCCCTCCGCCGAATTGCGCTGGAAAACCTTTGCAGCTTGAGACAGCAGCCTCCGTACTTTCCAGCGTTTCCGGCGAAGTGGAATCACTTCGCCGATAGGAAAACGCGCACGATCAAATACTTGGAGCATATTCTTGTCGGAAAAGTGTGTGCACTTTTCCGGAACATGCTAGACGGGCACGGCAACGTCGGTCGGGGGCTCATGTCGCTTTCCATATCCTTGTGGTGCGTGGCCCTTCTACTTGCCACGGCCCTTGTTGGTACCGCCGTGTGCAACAGGCGGAGTGGAACTGCGATCGTATACTTCCTGAGCTTCTTCGCCACGCTAGCGCTTCTCGCTATTGGGCTCCGGCATCTTCTCGCAACAACTGTGACTCCGGCCACTCTTTCCTTGCCCGTCGGACTGCCGTGGCTCGGGGCGCATTTCCGGCTCGATAGCCTGAGCGCATTTTTTCTCATTGTCGTCAATTTGGGTGCCGCTGCGGCCAGCCTGTTCGCCATCGGTTATGGCAGGAACGAGTGCGCGCCGGAGCGGGTATTGCCGTTCTACCCGATGTTCGTCGCCGCCATGAACCTCGTGATCCTTGCCGACGACGCTTTCAGCTTCCTCGTTGCGTGGGAATTCATGTCGCTGTCTTCATGGGCCCTGGTCATGGCCCACCACCGGCTGACCGACAACATCCGGGCGGGCTACGTCTACCTCCTCATGGCGAGCCTCGGCACCCTGGCGTTGTTGCTCGCCTTCGGCCTCCTGGCAGGTCCGCAGGGCATCTACGGCTTCGATCAGATGCGCTCCGCCACGCAATCGCCCGGGCTTGCAGCTCTTGTCCTGATGCTCGTGCTCGCAGGAGCCGGCTCCAAGGCCGGCCTCGTGCCCCTTCACGTGTGGCTGCCGCTCGCCCATCCGGCGGCACCCAGTCATGTCTCGGCCCTGATGAGTGGCGTCATGACCAAGGTCGCCGTCTACGGCTTCGTACGCATCGTCTTCGATATCCTGGGTCCTCCGGCCTGGTGGTGTAGCATGGTGGTGTTGTCGGTGGGCGGCATCACCTGCGTCCTGGGTGTGCTCCAGGCGCTGATGCAACACGACTTGAAGCGCCTCCTCGCCTATCACACGGTCGAGAACATCGGCATCATCTACATCGGACTCGGCCTCGCACTCGCCTTCGGGGCGCATGGCATGCCATCCGCGGCGGCATTGGCGCTCACCGCCGCACTCTTCCACGTGCTCAATCACTGCCTGTTCAAGAGCCTCTTGTTCTTTGGCGCCGGCGCCGTCCTGAACGCGACTGGCGAACGCGACATGGAGCATCTGGGCGGCCTTATCCACCACATGCCGGCGACGGCCTTCTTCTTTCTCGCCGGGTGCGTCGCCATCTCGGCCCTGCCACCCTTCAACGGCTTCGTTTCGGAGTGGCTGACCTTTCAGGCGATCCTCTTGAGCCCCGATCTGCCGTCCTGGGGACTGCGGCTTCTCATTCCCGCGGTGGGAGCGCTGCTGGCGCTATCGGCCGCGCTGGCCGCCGCCTGTTTCGTCAAGGCGTTCGGCGTAACGTTTCTCGGCCGCGCCCGCACCGTTTCCGCAGCGCGCGCAACCGAGACCGATCGCTGGTCGCTCACCGCGATGTCTCTCTTCGCAGCCGCGTGTCTCATCGCCGGAATTCTCCCGGGGGTATTTATCGACGCGCTGGCTCCGGCTGTCGAATTCCTCTCGGGCGCGCGCCTGCCTGAACAGATGCGCGCCGAGTGGTTATCGATTGTGCCGGTCGCCGTTGACCGCGGCTCCTACAATGGACTGGTTTTGTTTCTCCTGATCGCCGTCTCGGGATCGTTCGCTGCCTTCGCCATTCACCGCATCGCTTCGGACAAGGTCCGCCGCGGTCCGGCCTGGGACTGCGGCTATCCCGATTCGAGCCCCGCCACGCAATACACCGCCCAAAGCTTCGCCCAGCCGATCCGCCGCGTGTTTGGTACCATGGTGTTCCGCGCCCGCGAGCACTGGTTCATGCCGGCGCCCGGCGACATGCGCGCGGCACGGTTCTCCGTCGAATTGCGTGACCTCATCTGGGACGGGCTCTATGTGCCCCTGACTGCCGGCATCGCGATCACTGCGGACAAGCTCAACCGGCTGCAGTTCCTGACCATTCGTCAGTATCTGAGCCTGGTGCTGGGCGCGCTGGTTACGCTGCTTCTCGTGCTGGCCACATGGCTGTGATCCTCGATTTCGCCGGGTACGGCGCGCAGATGATGCTGGTGCTGCTCCTGGCGCCATTGCTCACCGGTATCGTGCGCAAGGTGAAAGCACGTCTGCTCCGGCGCCGTGGTCCGCCGGTGATTCAGCCGTACCGGGATCTGGTGCGGCTCCTGCGCAAGGAAGTGTTGCTGGCCGACAATGCTTCCTGGCTGTTCCGCGCCATCCCGTATCTCATCTTCGCCACGACCTGGATCGCCACGGCCATGGTGCCGACGTTCAAGACCGGGCTTCTGTTCAGCTGGTCGGCCGACCTCATCGCCATCGTGGCGCTGCTCGGCAGCGCCCGCTTTTTTCTGGCCCTGGCGGGGCTCGACATCGGGACAAGCTTCGGTGGCATCGGCGCCAGCCGCGAAGTGATGATCGCGTCACTCGCGGAACCGGCCATGCTTATGATCACCTTCACCCTGGCGCTGATCGCCGGCTCGACGCAACTCTCCAGCATGGCCGAATACCTGGTGTCGCCGGCGGTCGGCTTGCGGGTTTCGCTGGGGTTGGCGCTGCTCGGGCTGATCATCGTGGCCATTGCCGAAAACTCGCGCATTCCTGTCGACAACCCGGCGACCCATCTTGAACTCACTATGGTGCATGAAGCCATGGTGCTCGAATACTCCGGCCGTCACCTGGCACTCATCGAGCTTGCCGCGTCGCTGAAGCTTCTGCTCTATGTTTCGCTCATCGCCTGCCTGTTCTCGCCCTGGGGGATCGCGGCGCCGGGCGACGGGCCGAAATTGCTCGCGATCGGTACTGCAGCATACTGCGCCAAGCTCACCGCCCTGGGTTTTCTGCTGGCGTTGTTCGAGACAGCAATCGCCAAAATGCGGGTATTCCGGGTTCCTGAACTGCTCGGCGCTGCACTGATGCTGGGCTTGCTGGCCACGCTCCTGATGTTCGTCACGCGGAGTCATTGATGCGCGGCCTGGTCTTCGATGTTGCCCACCTGCTCGCTGGCGGGCTTGTTCTTGTGAGCTTCCTGCAGCTCTACCAGGACCGGCTCTCGGCGCTGCTCAATACCTTCGC
Source organism: uncultured Alphaproteobacteria bacterium (assembly GCA_963780765.1). Classification (GTDB taxonomy): domain Bacteria; phylum Pseudomonadota; class Alphaproteobacteria; order Rhizobiales; family Aestuariivirgaceae; genus CAWHQZ01. Next base: position 508,196 of record CAWADI010000035.1, read on the forward strand.
GCTCCATGCCCTCGTGCTGGCGGCCTCGGTCGCATGGCAGGCTTGGATACAGGAGGCACCGCATCTCTACGTCACCGCGGCAATCGCTCTTTTCTTCAAGGCGATCGTCATCCCAGTCTCGCTGCACCGGATCATCCAGCGTCTCGGCATCCATCGCGAGATCGACAAGGTGGTGGGGGTGGGTACCGCCATGTTGCTGGGCATCGGTCTTGTCGCCTTGTCGATGGTGGTCATGCTCAAGGTGACGGCGGGCGCTGATCCTCTGGCGCGCGAGGATCTGGCCTTTGCACTCGCGGTGGTGTTGCTCGGCCTCCTGATGATGGTGACGCGGCGCAATGCCGTGAGTCAGGTCGTGGGCTTCATGTCGCTCGAAAATGGCCTTGTCCTCGCCGCCACCGGTGCGAAGGGCATGCCGCTCGTGGTCGAGATCTCGGTCGCGTTCTCGATCCTCATCGCTTTCATCGTCATCGGCATCTTCCTGTTCCGCATCCGGGAACGCTTCGACACGGTGGACATCGAGGCGCTTGATCGTTTCCGGGGAGAGCGGCGACGATGACGTCGTTCAATGCGGTGACTGCAGTCCTCATGATCCCGGCGGCGGCGGCAGCACTGCTTGCAGTGCTGCCGGGCTACCGGCTGACCGCGCAGCTCAACGTGTTGGCTGCGCTCCTGACCTTTCTTTGTGCGTTGTCGTTGCTGGCCGCCCGGCCGCCGCCGGGCAGCTTTTTCCTGGTCGACGACCTCAACAACGTCTTTATCGTGCTCACCACGTTCGTGGGCTTCACCACTAGCGCCTTCAGCGCCAGCTACATTGGCCACGAGATTGAGACCGGCAGGCTGACGGCGAGCGAGCTGCGCTTCTACCATGCCATGTATCAGGTGCTGATGTTCGCCATGAACCTGGCGCTTCTGGCCAACAATATCGGCGTAATGTGGGTGGCGATCGAGCTTGCTACGCTCACCACGGTGCTCATGGTCGGCATCTACCGCACGCACGAAGCCATCGAGGCGGCGTGGAAATATTTCATTCTCGGCAGCGTTGGGATCGCCTTCGCCCTGTTCGGTACCATCCTCGTCTACATGGCGGCGGGGCCGGTAGTCGGCGAAGGCAGCGACGCGATGGTATGGACCGTGCTGGTCAGGCGCGCGAGCGAGTTCGACCCGGCGCTCCTCAACGTCGCCTTCGTGTTCATCCTCCTGGGCTACGGCACCAAGGTCGGACTGGCGCCGCTGCACGCCTGGCTGCCCGACGCCCATGCCGAGGGCCCGACGCCGATCTCGGCGGTCCTCTCGGGTCTGCTTCTGAACGTGGCGCTCTATGCGCTCCTGCGCTTCAAGATGCTGCTGGCGGTCAACCCGGGGGCCCTGGCGCCAGGTCCGCTCATGGTGACGATGGGCCTCATCTCGCTAGTCTTCGCCGCTTTCATGCTCTACCGCCGCCGCGACATCAAACGCATGTTCGCCTACTCGTCGATCGAGCACATGGGCATCATCGTGTTCGCTTTCGGCATGGGTGGACCGCTCGCCAACTTCGCCGGGCTTTTGCACATGACCCTTCACTCGCTGACCAAATCGGCTATCTTCTTCGCCGTCGGCCACATCTCCCAGGTCAAGGGCACCCAGAAAATCGCCGACATCGGCGGACTTACGGAGACCCATCCGGCGCTGGGATGGGGGCTCGTGCTGGGGGTCATCGCCATCGCTGGCCTGCCGCCTCTCGGCATCTTCATGAGCGAATTCCTGGTGGTGAGCTCGACTTTCGCGCGCGAGCCGCTGCTTGCGGTGCCGCTGGTCATCGGCCTGACCACTGGTTTCGGTGCATTGTTCCTGCGACTTAGCAGCGTCGCATTCGGCGAGCCCCGGGGCGCCGTGGCGGAGGCGAAGGCGTCTTATGTGCCGATGTTCACACATCTGGCCCTGGTATTCGCCGCCGGCGTCTATCTGCCGCCGCAGCTCGTCCTCTGGTTCCAGCACGTGGCGAGCTTGCTGGGATAGCGAAGATCGTACCCATGTCGCCGCTCGAAGACATCCTACTTGAGGGTCGCCAGGTCGAAGCGCACCAGCCGTGGCCGCGGGTCGTCGTCCCGGCACACATCTGGACACGGGCAATCATGGGACTCGCGGAGAGCCGCTACACCCTTGCCGGCCTGTGGGCCGAGGAGAGCGCCGTCCACATGGCGCTCACTGCCGGCGCGCCTTTCGCAATGATGGTCATGACGCTTCCGTGTCCGGACGAACGCTTTCCCTCGGTGGGCGAGGCGCACGCGCCGGCGATTCGGCTGGAGCGGACGGTCCGCGATCTCCATGGACTGGAGCCCGTGGGGCTGCCGGATACGAGAGCTTGGCTCGATCACGGCCGATGGGGTGAGGGGGAAGCAATCCCTTACGTTTTCCTCCCGGCCGAGGGTGAAGGCCTGCACCAGATCCCGGTGGGACCGGTGCATGCCGGTATCATCGAACCGGGACACTTCCGCTTCACGGCGAGCGGCGAAACGGTAGTGCGTCTGGAGGAACGCCTCGGGTATGTCCACAAGGGGATCGAAGAGCTGATGGGCGGATCCGACATCGAGCGCGCTGCGCGGCTCGCCGGCCGGGTCTCCGGAGACAGCACCGTCGCCTATGCCCTGGCATTTGCACAAGCAGTGGAACACGCGCTTGGCATCGCAGCTCCCCGGCGCGCCCTGTGGCTCAGGGCGTTGATGGCGGAACTCGAGCGTCTCGCCAATCACTTCGGCGATATCGGCGCCATCTGCAACGACGCGTCGTTTTCCCTCATGCACGCGCACTTTGGCATCCTGCGCGAGCGTACTCTTCGCGCCGCCGATGCGTGTTTCGGGCACCGGCTGATGATGGACCGCATCATACCGGGCGGCGTTGCCGCCGACCTCAAGCCTCAGGGCGCGGGGCAGGTCCTGAGGCTTATCGAGGAATCCGGTCGGATGTTCCCCGAGCTGGTGGAGCTCTACGACAACACAGCGTCGCTTCAGGATCGTATGGTGACGACAGGAATACTTAGCACTGAGCTGGCGGCAAAGTTCGGGGCTGGAGGATATGTCGGGCGCGCGTCAGGACGGGGCTTCGACGCACGCCGTGCCATTGCCTATCCGCCTTATGATGAGCTCGAATTCGATGTGCCGGTGCTGGCGGAAGGCGATGTCAACGCGCGCGTGTGGATACGCATTCGCGAAGTCGAACAGAGCCTGTCGCTCCTCGGTCAGATACTCGCCGGGCTGCCGGATGGCCCGGTGCGGGCGAGTTTCGATGCCAGGAGTGAGAGCACAACGGCTGAGGGTCTCAGCCTCGTCGAAGCGTTTCGCGGCGATGTCCTGGTCTGGGTGAGGATCGACGAGGAGGGCAGGGTGGTGCGTTGCCACTTGCGCGATCCGTCGTGGTTCCAGTGGCCGCTGCTCGAGGCGGTGATCGAAGGCAACATCGTCGCCGACTTCCCGCTGTGCAACAAGTCATTCAACTGCTCCTATTCGGGGCACGATCTCTAGCCTCATGCGCAAGCTCTTGTTGCAGAACCTGCTGAAGCCGGCGCTCACCGAGGCCAGGCCTGAGGTCCATTCCGATGAACTCGCGGACCTTGGCGCCCGGCTCCGGAAGAAGGCGCGCCGGAGGCTCGGCCGCAGTCTGGCGATACGCGAGGTCAACGCCGGTTCGTGCAACGGCTGTGAGCTTGAGATCCACGCGCTTGGCAATGCCTTCTATGATCTCGAACGATTCGGCCTGCGCTTCGTCGCATCGCCGCGCCATGCCGACGTGCTGCTGGTAACCGGCCCCGTCACCTGCAACATGCGCGAGGCCCTGGAGCGGACCCATGCGGCGACGCCCGATCCGAAGTGGGTGGTGGCGGTCGGCGATTGCAGCATCAACTGCGGTGTTTTCGCGGGGAGCTATGCGCTCGCCGGCCCCGTGTCGGCCATCATTCCCGTCGATCTCGAGATCGCGGGGTGTCCGCCGGCCCCGGTTGACATCCTGCGCGGACTGCTGGGGCTGGTGGAATGCAGCATCAGCTCGCACGCGGGCGAGGTGTGAGCGGTCCCAATCACAGTTCTGTAACACCCGTGGGTGGGTGGGACTATGGGCGCCCGGTCTTCTGGTAGTCGGCACGCTCGAGCCATGCCGGATTGATCTCGATCCCCCAGCCGGGTGCGTCGGTGACGCGAACCTTGCCATCGACCACCGTATACGGGTCGGATCTGAAGAGCCCCTCCTGCCAGGGGTAATAGTCCGGGCCCTCGATCGAGAGTTCGAGATACTTGCCGGCATTCGGGATGGCGGCGAGCATGTGCATGGTGCACAGGGTCACGAGCGAGAGATTGGCAGAATGGGGCGTGCAGGGCAGACCGGCATTAGCGGCCATCCTGGCCACGCGCAGGGTGCGCGACAGGCCCCCCAGATACATGATGTCGGGCTGAGCCACGTCGACGGCGCGCATGCCGATCATGTTCTTCCAGATGGAAAGCTCGCAGTTTTGCTCGCCGCCGGTCACATCCACGCTGAGAGCGTCTGCCACCTCCTTGGTCTGCTCGAACTCCCAATAGGGGCAGGGCTCCTCGAAGTGCGTGACGCCTTCGTCTTCCAGCAGGCGACCGACCGCAATGGCGCGTTTGGGTGAGAATCCGGAATTGGCGTCGGTGAGCTTGGCCACGCCGGGCCCCAGGGCGCGGCAGACAGCCGGTATGATCGCTTCCGTCCGCCCTGGCCACTCGTCGCGGTCGCGGCCGCACTCGGCTCCGATGCGGAATTTGAAGGCATCGAAACCATTTTCGTCTCGCAGGCGCAGGAAACGCTCTGCTTCTGCCTCGGGCTCGATGTCCCGCTTCATCGACGAGGCATAGGCCCGCAACGGCCCCGGGCGGCCGCCAAGCAGTGCCACCACCGGCTTGCCCTCGAGCTTGCCGCGCAAATCCCACAAAGCCGTGTCGAGACCGGCCTGCGCTCTCCGCAGGTAGGAGCCGGGAAACTTGTGCTCGCGCTCGCCGATGAGGTCGATGAGGCCGTCGATATCCAAAGCGTCATGGCCCAGACACCAGGGCGCCACCTGCCGATGGAAGATGCTGCAGGTAATGTCAGCGTTGTAGGTCGACACCTGTCCCCAGCCCTGATCGCCGGTTTCGGTGGTGACCCGGACAAATCCGACAAACGAATTGGAGAACGTCTCGAGGCTCGCAATCTTCATCGCGGTTCTGCTGCACCAGTTGTTGGCGGCTGACAAGGGCGTGCTATGTGGCTGACCATGCAACATGATTATATTGTCGTCGGCGCCGGATCGGCCGGCTCGGTGGTAGCGAGCCGCCTGTCGGAAAGCAGCCGCCACAAGGTGCTTCTGCTCGAAGCCGGCGGCACGGACCGGCGCGTGTGGGTACAGGTGCCCCTGGGCTATGGCCGGGCGTTCCACGACCCGCGCGTCAACTGGAAATACCTCAGTGAGCCGATTGCGGGGCTAAACGGACGGCGAGACTATTTCCCGCGCGGCAAGATCATCGGCGGCAGTGGCTCGATCAACGCCATGGTCTACAGCCGTGGGCAGGCTGAGGACTTCGACACCTGGCAGGCACTCGGCAATCCCGGGTGGGGCGGAAGCGACGCCCTCGCCGTCTACCGCAGTCTCGAAGATCATGCCTTCGGTGAGAGCCCCTTGCACGGCGTCGGCGGTCCGCTGCATGTGACCGACATCTCAAGTGAGGCCCATCCCCTGTGCCGGCTGTTCTTCGCCGCGGCGGGTGAGGCGGGTCTCGGGATTCAACCCCGATCTCAACGGCATCTCAGGCGAAGGTGTGGGCTACTATCAGCTGACGACGCGCGGCGGCATGCGTCTGTCCTCGGCGCGCGCCTTTCTCAGGCCGGCGATGAGACGGGCAAATCTCCAGGTTTTGACCGGAGCCCATGCGACCCGTGTTCTCTTTGAAGGGAAGCGGGCGACAGGCGTCGAGTTTCTGCGGCGCGGCAAGCGCGTGACTGCGCGCGCCGGCCGAGAAGTAATACTGTGCGCCGGGGCCATAAATTCTCCGCAGCTGCTCCAGGTCTCGGGCATCGGCCCGGCCGCTCTGCTTATGGCGAACGGCATCCACGTGGTGAGCCAGTGCGAGGCTGTCGGCCAGAATTTCCAGGACCATCTGTGCTACGACCGCGTGTACAGGGCAAACAGACCCACGCTCAACGATGCCCTCCATCACTGGTCGGGCAAGCTCCGGGCCGGGCTTGCGTTCCTGTTCGGCCGGAAGGGGCCGCTGGCACTGAACGTCAACCACGCCGGCGGCTTCTTCCGCTCAGCGCCGGGGCTCGATCGTCCCGACATGCAGCTCTATTTCAGCCCGCTGAGTTTCGAACGGCTTGAGCCTGGAACGCTCCGGATGACGACGGTTGATCCGTTCTCGGGATTCTGCATCTGCGTTTCGCCGTGTCGGCCGATAAGCCGGGGCCACGTCGCGCTGCGTTCCGCCGACCCTCTCGAGGCGCCGCTCATCCAGCCGAATTCACTGGCCGTTTCCGAGGACCTCGAGGCGTTCATCCGGGGGCCCGCTTCGTGGGCCGGCTTGCGGCGGAGCCTTCCCTTGCAGCGGCGATTGCCGAAGAGATTCGGCCCGGTTCCGCGGCGGACGGTGATGAAGCGCTGGCCGAAAACATCCGGCAGTGCAGCTATTCGGTGTACCACCCCTGCGGCACCTGCCGGATGGGAACCGAACCTGGTGATGCGGTTGTTGACCCGAAGCTTCGGGTCCATGGCATCAATGGGTTGCGGGTCATCGACGCCTCGATCTTTCCCACCATTCCTTCCGGCAACATCAATGCCCCCGCAATCATGGTCGGCGCCAAAGGGGCCGCTCTGGTGTTGGAGGATGTAAGGTAACTTCCGGCAATAGACATGTCAGATGATGACGACCCGCACGAGCGGATCGCGCTCCTCGAAGCTCAGATCGAGGCTCTCGCCGCCTCATTGAACCGGTGCCGGTGGCTCATCCTGCTTTCGCAAGCGTCGATGATCGGCGGAGCGTTGTGGATGCTGGCGGTTGCGCTCGGTGCAATGCAATTCACGCCAGCAGCGATGCTCTGCTCCATCGCCGCGGTCATTGGCGGCATCGTCGGGTTTGGATCAAACACCAGCACGGCGAAGCAAACGGCTGCCGAGCTGAAGGATGCGGAGGCGCAAAGAGACGCGCTGATCGGCAACATTGAGCTTCGAGTGGTGCGGGAAGGCCGGTGAACGGATATCACTCGACCGGCGAGAAGGTGTAGGGCCAGTTGCGGATGAATAGCACGAACTCGTTTTCCTTCGCTTTCGTTCCGCCCGGGTTGCGATAGATGGTGCAGCACCAGGTTGTGCTCGACCACACGAAACACAGCTGATCGTCGGCGACGTGTGCCGAGCCGGTGCCGTTGGTCCAGTCGCCGAAGGCCATTGCAGTTCTGCCGTCGCCGGAGATCGAGGCGCCATGTTCCATGCCGGTATCGAGCGAACGGCCATGCAGGCGCTTGCCGAAGACGAGAGTATCGATTTCGGCGCCGCTCAGTTGCTGCCCGTCGAAGACCTCTTCGAAACTGTAAGGAATTCCAGCCCGATTCAAACCATCAATGAGGCGGGACTTCCTGGAACTTTGAACAAACGACCTTGCTCCTCGATCTGTATTCCAATCATGGCGAAGGGCACACCGCCACGCCTGACCTCAGCGGCACTCAAGGCGGCTATCACAGCGGCGGCGTCCTCCCTGCGGTCACTCAGGCCAAAGGTCGCTGCGAGGAACAACTGCGGTATCGGATCGTTCGAGGCAAGCCGCTTGGCCTCCTCGAACGTCTTTGCCGCTTCAGGAAGCTGATCTTGAGCGAACTGGATCAAGCCACGATAAAAGACGAAGACCGGCGGGTAGTGCGGGTCGAGTCGCATCGCCTTCTCGATGGGTTCGGTGGCTTCGGCATACCGGGCCGCGCCGATCAGCGTGTAGGCCAGATCGGCATAGCTCCAGGAATCGCTGGGATCGAGCGCAATCGCCGCCTCGAACTGCTTCAGAGCTTCGTCGTACCAGCCGCGCTGCCGGGAAATGTTGCCTTCCACTTGGTGGAAGGTCGAGGTCGGATGCATCTTGGCGAGGTTGAGATGATCTCGGGCCTTTCTGAATGCCTGGTTGGACGATATGCCAAGGCTACCAGCCCAGAGCTGCTCGTAGGCGCGGAAATAGACCATGGCGAGGGCAGCCTGGGCGCGCCCATAGTTCGAGTCCAGCTCGATCGCACGCGAGAAATGGGGAATGGCCTTGGCATATTCCTCCGGGGTCGTTCGCTGATAGTGCTCCCAGCCGCGCAGGAAAGCATCGTAGGCTCCAGGGATCGCGGTCTCGCGTTTTCCGAGCGCTTGGCGTTCTCCCGGCGTCAGATGCAGGGCCATCGCTTCGACGACCGCCTTGGTGACCTTGTCCTGAAGCGCGAAAATGTCGGCCTGCGAGCCGTCGTAGCGCTCGGCCCATTGATGCCCGCCGGTCGAGGCGTCGACGAGCTGGACATTGATGCGCACCTGGTTGCCTGAGCGCTGGACGCTACCTTCGACCACGTAGCGGACGCCTAGCTCTTCCGCCACCCGGCGCACATCGACGGATTTGCCCTTGTATGCAAAGGCTGAATTGCGGGCGATGACAAAGAGCCCGGAAAGGCGGGACAGGTCCGTCATCAGATTTTCGGCGATGCCGTCGGCGAAGTAGGTCTGCTGCGGATCATCGCTCAGATTGGCGAACGGCAGCACGGCGACCGAGGGCTTGTCGGGGAGCACCGGGCTCCGGCTGGGCAATTGCCGGTAGCCGTAGATGGCTGCGACTGCCATTAGGAGAACCAAAGCAAAAGCAGCCGCCAGGATGCCCCGGCGCTTACCTTGGAGGGTCTTCGACGTTCTCGAACGGGATGGCGCTCCATCGAGCTTCACCCGGTAGATGGCGATCGGCTCGGCGAGGTTCTTTATCTTTTGCTCGCCCATTGGCTCGAAGGCGTAGGCAAGCTTCTTCCCCACTTCCTTCGCTACTTTGCCCGACACATAGACGCTACCCGGCTCCGCCAGCTGTTCCAGCCGTGCCGCGACATTCACGCCTTCACCGTACCGATCGTCACCCTCGATGATCACTTCACCCAGATTGATGCCGACGCGGATCTGGACGCGCTCGTGCTCCGGCACCGAGCTGTTGCGTTCAGCCAGCGCGCGCTGCAGCGCTACCGCGCACTCGACCGCGGCGACCACGCTGCCGAACTCGGCCAGGAGGCCGTCGCCCATCAGCTTGAAGATACGTCCGTGGTGCCTGGCGATTTCCGGCTCGAACAGCTCCTTCCGCCCAGCCTGGAGCCGCGCGAAGGTGCCCGCTTCGTCGCGTTCCATGAGCGCGGCATAGCCGACCACGTCGGCGGCCAGGATGGCTGCGAGTCGGCGTTCCATGCCGGATTCCCTGTCCAGCCAAGACTAAGACAGAATCGGCTTGAAGAGTAAGCAACTAAAGCAACCAATTTTTTTGCAACCTGCTGTGGGCCCGGCCCGTAGCTGACACTGCTGAACCCCTCAGCGAACAGAGGAGCCCCACTGATGCTTACGAACCGGACTGCCATTGCTGCATTACTTGCCCTATCGTTTGTCCAGCCGGCTATGGCCGAGAAGACCGTCGAGGTCGGCGGCGCGCCGATGTATCCATCGAAGAACATCGTCGAGAACGCGGTCAATTCCCAGGACCACACGACGCTGGTGGCCGCGGTCAAGGCCGCCGGACTGGTGGATACATTGGCGAGCCCCGGCCCGTTCACGGTATTCGCCCCCACCAACGCTGCCTTTGAGAAGCTGCCTGCCGGCACCGTGGACACGCTGCTCAAGGCGGAGAACAAGGACATGCTGACCAAGGTGCTCACGGCCCACGTTGTGGCCGGCAGGATGTCGTCAAACGACCTGATGCAAAAAGCGCAAAACTCCGGCGGGCGCTATAATCTGCAGACGGTCAGCGGCGACAACCTCACCGTCCAGCTCAAGGGCAAGAAGCTCTACCTGATCGACGAGAGCGGAAGTGCTGCGCGCATCACGATCGCCGACGTCAACCAGTCGAACGGCGTTATCCACGTGACCAACGGCGTTTCCGTTCCCCGGTGACGACGAAAGTCCGGCGGGTGCTACAGCGCCCGCTGGTACTCTCAGTTCCCGCCCGTGATGCAACGGCGTGACAGGCAATTGAGCCGTTCTGTGATTTTCTTGAGCTCTTCGCGTATCGACCAGATTTCTGCTTTCCGGCGCGACGTTTCTGGCCGGCCGGTGTGACGGGAGACGTAGGCCGTCGGGACGACCTTTACCTCGCTGGTCCTTTCTGACGGCATTGGCTTTTGCGGGCGCTGTACAGTGATGCTTGGCTTAACCTGGCCCACCCGCTGCGGGCTTATTGGGAGGTATCGCTTTGCGAACGGTACGTACGGCTGTGTCGGTCGATGCGGATTTGACATCGGGTGGCTGACCAACGCCCATGGGGCTGAGTCGCGGCGACTGAAGCCGGGCCGCGCGCTGAAGCCAGGTCGCCGGCAGTCGGCGAAGCTGCTCGATCAACGGGCTCTCGAAGCCCGCAGCATACTCCGCAACCGCTGATGCCGCATTGCGCCAGCACATGGGTGCATAGGGATTTTTGACCTCTTCTGCGGCAGTGCATTTGCCCGTCCAGGTTTCGACTACCTGTGGCGCTTCGACTACCAGGCGGCTGTCGGCCTTTCCTTCTGTTTGAACGGTCAGTTCGTGTTGCTGGGCGGCCAGCAACGGGACCCGAAGCAACACTCAGCAACAGCACGGCAATGATAGTGGGGATCAAGTTCTTTGGCACGGGACCTCACTTGACGATTCGTCAGTTTGAGATAGACCGGTATCGTTCCTTTATGGGCGCAATTGTGGCAACCAGTTGCGGCGAATGTTCGCTCCTCAGTTGGCGGCGCCTAAGACTTGCCCAGCGGCTTATAGGCCACGACCTTCATCTCCACCTTCACGTCGAACATGAAGCCGATCGGAAATACCGAACGCACCGGCGGATCCTGAGTGAAGTGGGTGCGGTAGATTTCATTGAAGCGGACGAAATCGCGCGCGTCGGCGAGCCACACCTGGCAGTCCACGACGTCGGCAAGCGAGCATCCGGCGACCGCAAGCGCATCGCGGATGAATCCGATCGTGAGCTCTACCTGCTCATCGAAGGGCACGTTCCTGCGGCCGGTTCCGTCGTCGACGATGCGGCCGCTCTGATCGAAAACCACCTTGGCTGGATCGAATGTCCAGGGTCCGTAGGCAGAGGTGAAAACGAAATCGCCGGCGCGCACCGCCTTGCTGATGGGCACTTCCGGATGGGCTGGATACGACTGCTTCGGCATGCGGCTGGCCTCAATAGCCGCGGGCCAGGATCGGCCATTCGTCGACAACCGTGTCGCCTCGCGCCACGCTGATAGCGCGCGAAGAGGTTGACGGTGGGATCACAATGAGAAGTCAGGAGCTCGATGGTCTGGCCGAGCGCCGGCGAGCTTCCGGACTCGAAGTCGACAGCACCGTGCTCATCGCCCATGAATCGGTATGCCGCGCCTTGCGGAGCGCCGCGCAGCGGCATCGGAGTGCCTGAGTCGGTTGCGAAGGCTTTGGTGCCGGCGTTGACGATCACCCGGCCGCTGCGATTGGCGGCAACCACGCTGGCCGCCACGAAGAGCGACGGCGAAAACGGATTGCCATCCGGCGTCAAGGGTAGTTTCGCATAACAGGAATCGAGAAACAGAAACGACCCGGGCTGCAGCTCCGTGAAGACGCCGTGTTGCGCGTCCAGCCAATGGGTTCCTGTGCCGCTGCCGGTGACGATGCGCGGCTGCGAGTTTCGCGGAGCGCAACGCGGTCAGGAGGGCGTGCACCTTCTCCATACCTCCCGCCACCCGCCGCTGGCGCTCCTCGAACGGCATCACCTGCTGCAGATGACCCCAATACGCCTGCACGCCCGCGAATTCGAGCGAACGATGTCCGGCAATTCGCCGGGCAAGCGCTACCGCGTCGGGAACCTCCACGCAGCCGGTACGGTCCTGACCAACGTCGAGATCGACGACGACCTCAAGGGGGCGAGAAGCACCTGCAGCAACCTCTGCCAGAGCATCAACATTGCACGGATGGTCGGCTACTACCATGACAGCCGCCTGCCGGCCGATGAGCTGTCCCAACCGCGACAACATGTGATCGGCAGCCATCGGCGAGGTGATGAGGATACCGGCCACCCCGGCAGCTGTCAGTCCTTCCGCCTCGCCGATCGTTGCGCACGAAGCGCCCAGCACCCCGGCAGCGGCAAGCCGCTTGGCGATCTCCGCCGATTTGTGCGACTTCGCATGCGGACGCAGTGACACCTGTGCCCCTTTGGCCCATGCGGCCATGGTTGCGATGTTTTGCTCGAGCGCGTCGAGATCGATGAGTAGGGCCGGTGTCTTTACCTGATCACGACGCATCGACAACTGGCGCTGGCTTTCGGCTGGGTTTTGGTGGCAACGCGGCAAATAACAAGACAGCAGCGGGGGTAAAGGGTCAACCGTCAAAGACCTATTGACAGTTGAGCAGGGCGGCCCCGAGACTGAGCCAGGAAGGAAACGCGCCAGTTCGGCTGCAGTTTGTCTTACCGGTCGCAAGTCCAGGCGAACAATGCCGACAGTTCCGCGTCCACCGCTCGTTCGCCGCCATATGCTTGCGGTCGCCAGGGTGACCGGTTGATGGTGGGGCAGGGCAAGATCATCGTTCTTGGCGCCGGAGCGGTCGGCACGGCGACCGCATGGTTCCTGTCGAAATCCGGCCATGAGGTGGAAGTCATCGAGCGCCAGCCGGGACCGGCGCTGGAGACGAGCTGGGGCAACGGCGGCGTCATCCATGCAAGCGAGGTCGAACCTTGGTCACAGCCCGGCATGCCGCGCAAAATCCTGGGCTGGCTCGGCAGGGAGGATGCGCCACTCCTGGTGCGGTACGGAACTCTGCCGCGCATCTGGCGCTGGGGCATGAGCTTCGTTCACAACTGTACGCCCGAGCGTTTCCGTGCCAACTCGCTCAGCAATCTTGCATTGGCGCTCCACTCGCTGCGCACCTTGCAGGAGATCGCCTCCGAGACCGGCATCGAATATGACCGCGCCACGCGCGGGGTCATGAAAATCTACCGCTCCCGGGATTCTCTCGATGCGGCGGCCCGCGCCTGCGAGACGCTTGCCCAGCATGGCCTGACCTTCGAGCGCCTGGACGCGCCAGGCTGCGTGGCGCGCGAGCCGGCGCTTGGCGACACCGGCGCGACGCTGGCCGGCGGGCTCTACTTCCCGCGCGACGAGGTGGGCGATTGCAACAAGTTCACCACCGGTCTCGCTGACAAATGCGCCGAGCGCGGCGTAACCTACCACTATGGAACGAGCGTCCGCCAAATCGAGGTTGCGGGCGGCAGGGTTGCCGGCGTCGTCACCGAAAAGGCCCGTCATGCCGCCGACCGCATTGTCGTCGCGCTCGGCTCCTTCACTGCGCCAATGCTGCGCCAACTCGGGCTGGCGATACCGATCTACCCCGTCAAGGGCGTATCCATCACCTTCAAGCGGGGCGCCTGGAACAGCGCGCCGGTCATGCCGGTCATCGACAACTCGAAGCTGTTCGGCCTCGTGCCGATCGGCGACCGGCTGCGCATCTCGGGCTCTGCCGAGGTAGCCGGCTACGATGCCACGCCGTCGGAGGCGCGCGGGGCTGCCATCGTTGCCAACGCGTCGTACACGTTTCCGCAGCTCTCCGCGCATTACCGCCGCGACGAGGCCCGGCTGTGGGCGGGGCTCCGACCGGTAACGCCCTCCGGCACGCCGGTCATCGGGCCGACGAAGATCGAAGGACTTTGGGTCAATGCCGGACACGGCCATCTCGGTTGGACGCTTGCCTGCGGATCAGGTCGCGTGCTTGCCGATCTGGTAAATGGACGTGATCCGAAAGTTCCGCTGGGCGCAAGCTCCAGCGACGCCGGCCGCCCGGCAAATTGATAAAGGCGGAGTTCTGTTCGCAGGGCAACGGCAATAGCGCCTCTGCCCGGAACGCCAGGGAGGTAGACGATGCTCAAAAAACTTCTATGTGCAACCGCGATTGCCGCGACGCTGGCCTCACCCGTCCAGGCTCAAGACGATGCCGCGGCCAAGGCCGTGGAGGCGGCCAAGCAGTTCTCCGGCTCGACGATCACCGTCGTGGCGGAGGCCGGACTCCAGGCGCTGCTCGACAAGCAGCATACGGGCCCCGAGTGGGAGAAGCTCACCGGCGTCAAGGTGAACGTCGTCGAGCTGCCGTTCGAGGAGATCTATCCGAAAACGATCCTGGAAAATCGCGCCGGCACAGGGGCTTATGACGTCGTGCTGATCTCGCCGGCGTGGCTATCGGACATGGTGGCCAACGAGGCGGCGATCGACCTTGGGCCCTACATCGAAAAATACGGCGTGCCCGCCGAGGATGCAGACATCAATCCGGCATTCAAGGACTGGCAGACCTACAACGGCAAAACCTACGGCCTGGTAGTGGACGGCGACGTGCTCGTCACCTACTACCGCAAGGACCTGTTCGAGGATCCCGAGCACCAGAAGGCGTTCAAGGAGAAGTACGGCTACGATCTCGGCCGCGCCCAAGGACTATGGTCAGTTCGGCGACATCGCCTGTTACTTCACCGAAAAGCTCCAGCCGAACACTTACGGCGCGGGCGTGATCAATACGGGATACATGTTCTTCTTCTTCGGCGAGCGCTTCCGCGTGGCCGGCGGCAAGCTGTTCGATCCCGAAACCATGAAGGCGACCGTGAACTCCGACATCGGGGTGAAGGTCTTGACCCAGATGGTCGAGCAGAACAAGTGCATGTCGCCCGGCATCGAGACCTGGGGCTTCGCCGAGAACCTGTCGGCGATGAACGCCGGCCAGATCGCCATGACCATCTCGTGGCCGCCGGTGGGCCGCTGGGCGCAAGGCGTCAACATCGATGACAAGGCGCTCGAGTGGGTTCCGCCGACAACGGTCGCCGACAAGGTCGGCTACGCCATCAACCCCGGCGGGCATCCCGAACTGGCGTCCGGCTTCATCAGCGGCGTGTCGCCCCACAGCAAGAACAAGGACGCCGCCTATCTCTATGTGCAGTGGATGCACAGCAAGGCCCAGAGCCTGCAGAACGTGATGAAGCCCGTGGGTCTGCGCGATCCCTTTCGCATCTCGCACTACGAGGCGCCTGAGTACCAGCAGCTGTGGCCGACGGCCAAAGACTACCTGAAGGTACTTCAGGAGGGTGCGGCGGCCGGCCTTGCCGACTTCTCGCTCATCGAGACCTTCAAGTATCAGGACGCCATGTCGCGCGCCGCCATCGCGGCGATCGGCGGGACTGATCCCAAGGAGGCGCTCGACGCGCTCGCCAAGGAATGGGACCAGCTAACCGAGACGATCGGCGTTGACAAGCAGCGCGAAGTCTATAAGGCCTGGGCCGCCAAGCCCTCCGCCTATCGTCAATGACGGCAGTCGCCGTAGCAACTGCAGGCCGGCCCTGGCGGGCCGGTCTGCGTTTCGGGCGCGAAGTCTGGTTCGTGGCCCCGGCGGTTTTCGTTCTCGTGGTGGTGGGGCTGCTGCCGTTCCTGTGGTCGGTTGTCGTCAGCTTTCAGAATCTCTCCGGCGCCGATCAATCGGGCGATTTCGTCGGATTTGCGAACTATCTGAAACTCTTCCAGGACGCGCGGGTCGGCTGGGCGATCGGCCGCACGCTTCTGATCATGGCGGTGGCCCTGCCGATCCAGCTCCTGCTTGGCCTGCTGCTGGCGCTGCATTTCCAGGCTGACCGGCCGCTGAAGAAACTGTTCGTGACATTGCTGGTGCTTCCGGCAGTCATCTCGCCCATGGTGGCGGGGTCCATGTGGCGGCTCATGTTCGATCACAAGTTCGGCCCGATGAACCAGATCATCTCCTGGTTCACCGAGAAGCCGGTGGTGCTGCTGTGGACCATAAAGGGTGCCCTGCCGTTCTGGGCGATCATCATCACGGAGGTATGGCAGTGGACGCCGTTCATGTTCATCATTCTCCTGGCGGCGCTGGCCAACGTCGACCGTGACCAGCTCAATGCCGCTTCGCTCGACGGCGCCGGCCGCTGGCAGGCCTTCTGGCACATCGTACTGCCGGCCATCCGGCCGGTCGTGATCATCGCCTTGCTCATCCGCGGGCTCGATCTCTTCCGCATCTTCGATTCGGTCTGGCAGCTCACGCGCGGCGGACCGGGCAACCGCACCGAAACCATCTCGATCTTCATGTACATCCGCGGCTTCCAGGGCTTCGAAACATCCTACATTGCCGCCTTCGTGGTGGTGCTGGCCATCGTTCTGTCCACGATCGTGATGCTGGCGCTCCGCCGGGCCGGGCTCGATCGATGAAGCTGGCGCGCACGATCATCTGGTACGCAGTCTCAGCGATCGCCTGCGTCGTGTTCCTGTTTCCGGTCTATTGGATCTTCGCCGTTTCGCTCAAGAGCGCCGGCGAAATCTTCAAGTCGCCGCCCGCCTGGTATCCCGCGAAACCGCAGTTCGGAAACTTTCTCGTGCTGTTTCGCGACGGCGACGTGTGGACCATCTACAACAGCCTGGTCATCGCCGGCGCAAGCACGTTGATTGCCATGGTGCTCGGCACGCTGTGTGCCTACGGCATCGTGCGCTTCCGCACCGGCGGCGAGCATCTGGCCACCTTTATCATCTCCCAGCGGCTGCTGCCGCCGATCGCCATCGTGTTCCCGCTCTTCCTTGTCTATGCCTGGTTCGGACTAGCCGACACCTACTGGGGCCTTATCCTGCTCTATACGGCATTCGCACTGCCGTTTGTCATCTGGATGGCGCGTGGCTACCTGATGGAAGTGCCGGCAGAGTTGGAGGAGGCTGCACTGGTCGACGGCTGCACGCGCCTCGGCGTGCTGGGGCGCGTGGTTCTGCCGATGGCCCGCAACGGGCTCTTCGCAACCGCTATCTTCGCCTTCATCTACTCGTGGAACGAGTTCCTGTTCGCCCTGGTGATGACCCGCACCAACGTCATGACCTACACCGTGCAGATCAGCAATTATTTCGGACCGCAGTCAACGTTCTGGGCAAAGATCGCGGCCATGTCGGTGCTTGGCACCGTGCCTGTCCTCGTGGCGGTGGCCGCCATGCAGCGCTATCTGGTGCGCGGCATCTCGCTCGGCGCAGTGAAGGAATAGCGCGCACAGGCGTCCTGCCGGCTGTGCTACTGCCCTTCCTACGGGGACGATATTCTCGATATGCTAAACGCTGCCTGCGGGTAAAGCGCTCGCTGCATAGTTGGTGGCGCAGGCGCAGCCACAGGAGCTATTGCATCGCAGGAGGTCGCCATGAATGTGCACCTGCAACATAGCCTGGCGTGGCGCATGATCGTGCCGATTCCGCTCGCTGTGCTTGCCGCGATTGCCGCCATCTGGCTCCTCGTTCCGCCAATGATTGAGGGCAATGCAATCGATCAGGCGGCACGCGCAAGCCTCAATACTGCCGCGCAGTTCAAGACAATTCGCGAATACTACACCGACAACGTCGTCGACAGGATCGTGACAGACGGCAAGTTCAAGGCCACGTCCGACTACAAGGGCGACGCCCGGGCAATTCCGCTCCCGGTCACCATGGTTCACGATCTGAGTGATCTGCTGACGAAGCAGGATATGACGATCAATCTCTATAGCAAGTTCCCCTTTCCCAACCGCGGGAACCGCCAACTCGATGCCTTCCAGCAGGAGGCTTGGGATTTCCTGGTCAGGAATCCGAAGGAGATCCTATTCACGCCGCGAGGAGCGTAGCGGCAAGCAGGTCGTGCGCG
Organism: uncultured Alphaproteobacteria bacterium; assembly: GCA_963780765.1. Lineage (GTDB taxonomy): Bacteria > Pseudomonadota > Alphaproteobacteria > Rhizobiales > Aestuariivirgaceae > CAWHQZ01. Next base: position 526,035 of record CAWADI010000035.1, read on the forward strand.
TAGCGGTGGCAGACACCATGACAGTGCCGGCTTGCGTAAACTGCCACAACACCGCCGCAGCGTCGCCGAAGAAAGATTGGAAGCTAGGCAACGTGCGCGGCGTTCTGGAGGTCGCTTCGGTGATCGATGCGCAGCTTGCGAACGGCGCCGCACTGAGCCGTTCCATCATTGTCGGGGCGATTCTTATCGGGTTCGTACTCCTGGGCATCACGCTTGTTGTGGCGCGCAGTGTGACGAGGCCAATCGGGGGCCTCATTGACGCTATGCAAAAGTTCGCGATCGGCAACTTCGAGACCGTGCCGCCCAGCCCCGGGCGCAGGGATGAGATCGCACAACTCGCAACCACCTTCAACGATATGGTCTCGGAACTCTCGTTCGCACGCGAGCGAGAAGCCGTCGATCAAGCCCGGTCGGCAACGATGCAAGCGGAACTCGTGCGCGTCGCGCATTTGACGACGATGGGGCAGATAGCCGCCTCGATTGCTCACGAGATCAACCAACCCCTGGCAGCGATCGTGGCGAATAGCAATGCGGGCTTGCGCTGGCTCGCCCATGCGACGCCAAATCTCGACGAAGCGCGACTGGCTTTGAATCGCGTCGTGAAAGACGGGCATCGTGCCAGCAGCATCATTGGTAGTATTCGGGCGATTTTCAAGAAGGGGGATACGGGACAGGCTCTACTCGACCTCAACGAACTGATTGAGGAGGTCCTTCGCCTCACGCAAAATGAACTTCAGAATAGGCGGGTATCGGTCCGAGCCGACTTGGCCAATGAGTTGCCTAAGATCATGGGCAACCGGATCCAACTACATCTGGTAATTCGAAATTTGATCATGAATGCAATCGAAGCGATGAGCACGGTCATGGATCGGGAACGGATACTGGACATAAGGTCCGAAATTTTAAAGCCGTCCGGCGTGCGGATGACGGTGGCAAACTCCGGGAGAGGCATAGACCCCGAAAAGATTGACCGAATCTTCGATGCGTTCTTCACCACCAAAGCCCATGGAATGGGGATGGGTCTTTCGATTTGCCGATCAATCATTGAAGCCCATGGTGGGCGGTTGTCAACTTCACCCCGTCTTCCGCACGGAGCGGTCTTTGAACTCGTCTTGCCTGCTGAGCTTGGTAAATGATGAAGGAGAAATCAGTTCACAGGGCGGAGGTACGCTGCGCGAGCGGCGGTTACAACGCACTATCGCAATCGGTCAGTGCCGGCCGGTACGTGGCTTTCACGCCGTGGCTGTCACGTTCTGCGCTTCCGCCTGCCCGTCGCCACTCTCCACCTGTTGCGCCTCCTGTATTGAGGCTGCGCGGGACAGGACCTGCACGTCGTCGCCGACAGCAATCTCGCCTTCCTCTGCCACGCACATGTAGATCCCCCGCAGATTCCGATGACGCAGTTTTTTCATGGATACGAATCTCAGCGCGTCTTCACCGAAGCGCGCGCGAAACTTCTGGCACCCATTGTGGGGAAACGGGGTGACTTCGAGGATTGCACCGCCCGCCCGCAACCGGCTGCCCGGCGGCAGATTTGCGGCGGAAAGGTCGAGGTCAAGCATCAGGCAGTCTCCAAAGAGGATGAGGGGCTGGCCATTTGCGATAAGCTCGGCCACGTCCTTCTGCATGACGGCAATCTGCATGTCGCGCCTGGGCTGCGCGGCGCGGCCCCAGGCGTCGCCCGGCACTCCCGTGTCAGGCGCCAGGAGGGCCCGATTCAACATCTCGCGCCGCCCGCCTTCGCCTCGTCTCATCAGCAGAGCGACGCGGCCATCATTCCTGTGGCTGCCGGGCAGGTTGTCCACGCCCGCCTCCAGGTCTGCCAGGGCCCGAAATCGATTGGCATCCCCCACAGATGTTGAATTGATGAAAGTCACGGTTACTGCCTCCCGGCTCATGTCCAACGGATTGGATACACATGTGCCTGGCAATCGTCGACCCCCAGGGGATTGGCTGTGCGGCGACGTGGCAGATCGTCCTCAACCCGCTTCTTTAGACCTGATGGCTGGAGTGACGAGAGAAGCACTGCCGTACGTCGTTCGCCGACGGATAAGGTCAGCCCTTATGCCGGCGGACTTCCCGGAAGGTAATTTCCATGCCCGCCAATTGACTGCGCGTGAGGCCGATGTCCGCCAACATCTGATCATCAAGGTTCATGAGCTGGTGTCTCAGCCGTCTGCGGGCCTCACGCTGGGAAATGGCATGAAGGACCCTTCGCGGAAAATCGAAGAAGCCATGATTGCCGGCAGATCTCGCTAGTGGGCGTTAGGTGTATTCTTGGCATTGCCGTCTCCTGCTTTTCCTGGCCGGTGGGCAGTTTTTGATATGGCCCAGGGACCATGCGGGCAGAATGGTCGCAAACAGGAGCGTTGTATGTGGGAAAGGTCACATCGAGGCGCGTTGCTTGGGCGATCGGCTCGAGCGACCGATTGCCATTGGCGGGCGAAACCCCGGCAGCCGGTATTGCGCCGCGTATCAAGGAGCGCTCGCGCGAGCGCATCTTAAGGACCAATCACACGGTTACCTGAGCTGTGGAAGCTACGATCGGTAAGACGTAAAACTGTCGGCTCAGGCTGAAATAGGCACTGGGGGCCTACCGACCCAGACCATCAGCCTATGCTTGCCGACTTTTGGGCCAGTATGCGGGAATCATTGCCATCAGCATGAACACGAGGCCCGCTTCTGCCTCAGAACGACACGCCTCTCACGCGAGCTTCGCGTATAACGGCTGACAGACGAAGCTCGCTGAAGGTTTGTGAACTAACGTGACGGGGCGTCCCAAGGGGCCAATCGCGTCGGTTTCGCGATGTCCGGGAATAGTCTGCTGGATACGAATGAGCTACGCGGCCTTGTATTCGGCCATCCGCAGGACCGCGCGTGTCAGATTACTGTTGCGGAGTCTAAGTTCATCCAGAATCGTGAAGTGGTTTGCCTTGGCGACCGGAATCAAGTCGCCGGGGAGATGGGCCTGCGCCCGGTAAGCATTGTAATCCCGGCTGCTAGCAATCATCGCCGGCAACTCGCCCGTGCCATACGCGATGGAAAGCGGCTTATTGACACTCGGCTGGCGCATTGGAGAGAGGGTTTCGATTTCGACTTCGGTCAACTTGACCTTATCGTTGATATGGGGAGAGTCGCGTAACGCAGCGAGGTCAAAAACTCCCGAAATCGCCAACCCAGCCGCCACCTTTCGATGACCCAATATGAATGCAGTTAGATGCCCACCGGCCGACCAACCGGTGACTATGACGGGCCCCGCAATACCGTGCTCGACGCCCTTCGCCTCGAGCCAGTCGAACGCTGTTCGCAACTCGTTCGTGATCTGCGTCAGGCTCGCCTCAGGGGCAAGCGTGTAGCCCGGCAGCGCTGCCGACCAGCCGTGCGCCAAAGCACCCTCGGCGAGGCAGGCAAATATCTCCTTGCTGCCGCGCTGCCAATAACCGCCGTGAATGTGAACGAAGCACGGCACTTTAGGGTCGGTAGCAGGATACAGGTCCCACTTCGTCCGCTCTCCTGGAGCATACGCCAGATTGAGATGCACCGGGCGCTGTTCGCGGAGAATTTTTGAAGCTGCGGTCCAGCTTTCGGTTTTTGTCCGAGCGAAATCGGGTCCCACATGCGCTACATTGTTGTAAGCCAGGTTGCGGGCCTCAAGTGACATGGTCATCCAGTCCATTCCGGCTTCCATGACTTCTTTCGCGCCAATGGCAGTGGGAGCTACGACACTAGCTGCAGTCGCAGCCACAAAAGTGCGGCGGTCAAGTGCTGCCATGATTGCACCTCCCTGATTTCTGAAATTCGGCGGCGGTCTGGCAAGCTCTGCAACGGACGCGCGAAACCCCTGTGCAGCTCGCGGACGAGTGGCACCACAATATTGGCTATTTTCCGTTGGCAGATTTCCTTTTCGCAAACACATGAGAGGGAGAATTCCATGAGCAGGGCCATTGCGCGATCGGCATTTGCTGCAGCGGCGGTGCTATTTGCAGTCGCAGCGTCCGCCGCAGAGTCCGGCACGGCGGAAGAAGCGAAGGCCATGCTCAATCGCGTCGTCGCCGCGATGAAGGTCGATCCTACCGCGGCGCTGGCTAAGTTCAATAGCGGCGATCCTGAGTTCAGGGACCGCGATCTCTATCCCTTCTGCTTCGGTGCCGACGGCGCCATGATCGCGCACGTGTCCCCGGCCGAGCTCGGCAAGCAGGTTCGCGACTACAAGGATGTTGACGGCCAAGCCTTCGGCGAGGAGATGATGAAGGCTGCCGAGGAGGGAAAGGCAGCGGAAGGCCAGATCGCCGAAGTCACGTATAAGTGGCCACGCCCAGACTCGAAGGACCCGGTGGCGAAGACAAGCTACATCACCAAGATTGGCGACCAAGTCTGCGGGGTAGGGTACTACGAGTAGTGCCAGTCAGGCCAAGCTCATAACCGCCCATGCAATTTTGGCGTTTCCCCATGCCGAACATCTTGACCGTAACTCGCGCATCGAGTGCATCAAGTTCTTATCCGCCTCGATCTTCTCAAGCCATTCCCAAAGAGGGTCATCTGGTTTCAACGATTGGTAGCAGCTCGAACATATCAACTTGTCATGCCTGACGATCACTTTGGTGCAGGCAATGCACCTCAACAGGCGAGATCGTCGAGTCAACGGGCCGCTTATTCACGAACTTGGCGACGGATACGTCATCGTCGAAAACCTGGGATCGGCAACTTCACGTCGCACGGCGCGAGCCGCATTGGTGCTCAATCTCCTCACGCAAACAAAACTCCACCAGCAAGCATCCACCCGGCACGTTGCCGCGCATCACGGGGTGGGTGGATCTATCGGCTTGTTGCGAAGAACGCTGGACCGGCGAACTACTATGACATCGCCGGACTGGAGCTTTGGATCGACCGCCCTGCGGGACATGATCCTGTTCACGTTGACCTGCACCGCAGAACGGCGGCCCTCGATGGTCCGGAATATGACGACATTCCTCCGGTCGGCGTCTTCGGCAAAACCTTCTGACGCTGCAACCGCCTGCAGGAACGTTAGCTGGCCGGTAACCGGATAGACTCCCGGCTTGTTCACAGCACCTTCGACCGTGATGCCATCGTCAGCCGGCTGGCCAACCGGCAGAGCAGTTTGTGGCACGGCATTGTCGTTTCCTTTGGCACGACAGGTCCCATAGTCGTCACACTTTGCTGCCGCAGCCGGTACAGCAAGAAAGGCCAGTGCCATGAATGCAATTGCGATCCGTCGCATATGCTTTCCCCTGCTTCGGACGATGTTCAGCGAGCCAGTGACATACCGAGAATCTACACGCCGCCTCAAACAACCGCCGACGCCTCCTAACCCTTCTTCCAAACTTCAGGCAGCTTGCACTTCATTACCGGATTACCGGCTCGACGCTGTCAGCGAACGGTGGTCAATACATGGTTTAGTCGGCGGGCAGGCAACGAAGTTCGTCTTTAGGCCCGGCTTCGGAATCAGGGGGAGCGCAGCCTTGCGTACTGAAATTTTCTCGGCAACCTTTTTCTTGGGGGGCTTGGGGGCGACCTGTGCTGTCTTCGGCTTCGTTTTTGCCTTCGCCTTCGCAACTTTGGCCTTTTTCTTTTTACTGACCTTGACGACCGCCGGCCTATTGCGCGGCTTGACGGGCTTCGCCTCGGGTGCGGTCTCCGCTGCTGTTGCGGCGAGGCATTCTTCACGATCACCCGACAAGCCCGGAGCGCATGAATTCGGACCCCCCAGGGAGGCGGAATCCTGCCCTCCGGGCACTGCCGCGGCCGGTTCAATCACCGAAGTTGCGGGTTGCTCTTGCTCCTGCCGCTGTAAAGACAGTCGGACGCCTCTCCACAGCCATTCCGACCGTATCTGCTGGAGGTGGTCGCTCAGGGGCTGGTCGCCTGTTGCATTGCGATTGAGCTCTTCGGCCCCGTACCACCAACATCGACTGGCCTCGGTGGTTGTGCCCGACTTCTCCAGCTCCGTACATTTGGCGGGCCAATACTCCAGCTCGGCGGAAAACTCGTTCGCGGACGCTTTGGCAGCTTCATTGCTTTCAAAGTGTTTGGAAGGCGAGCTGGAGGAATCGAAGGCAGACGCTGTATCGGCCAGCCCCCAGCAAAGCAACGCAAGCGATGAACAGAGCAGTGATTCGCGCCAAATGTCCCACATCTGGTCAGAAATCAGATATCCGCAGGGCCGATCTAGGGCGATAGCAGCATTCATCCACTGAAAACTGCCAACGGCGAGCCAATATGTGGCCTAAGGCAAGACCGGCAGCGCGGCTGCATCGCTGCGGTGCAGTCATCCCGCAGCGCTATGATGACGATACTTGGAAAGGCAAATGGAATGACGCCTGCTGCGGTTCTTGCCGCCGATTTTAAAGACTGCAGCTGGCTTATTAGATAAACAATTGAACAAGCCCGCGGATGCTAAGGAGAATTACTACCGCACCAACCAAGACCATCAGAGGTCGATCGGGAACGGTCTTGGCTATGTAAGCGGCAAAAGGCGCTGCAATCGCGCCGCCGATGATCAATCCAGTGATGATGGGCCAGAGCTCAATGCCTATCGTGCTCAGGAACGTGACCGAAATAACCAGGGTGACAAAAAATTCGGCAGCATTTACGGAGCCGATCGTATAGCGAGGCGACGCGCCGGTGCCTAACAATGTCGAGGCAACCATCGGACCCCAGCCCCCACCTCCAGCGGCATCCAGAAAGCCGCCGCCGAAGCCGAGTGGGACCAGCCAGCGGGGCCATTCGACCGGGGTGTTTCTGGTCGAGAGGCCTTTTGCAATGATCCAGATGCCCATAAGGAGAAGATAACCCGTTACAACGGGCCTGATAATTTCCTCAGGCAGAGTGGTCAGCACGTACGCGCCAAGGGCTCCTCCGATCATCCCTGGTATGGCAAGTCTCGCAACGACCGGCCAGTGGACATTGCCAAAGCGCCAGTGAGACAATCCGGAAATGCCTGTGGTGAAGACTTCTGCCGCGTGGACGCTGGCGCTCGCAGTTGCAGGTGGAATGCCGACGCTGAGCATCACGCTGGTAGCCGAAACGCCATAGGCCATGCCCACCGCGCCATCGATCATTTGGGCTGCGAAGCCAACCGTCACAAAAAGTACGAACTGGTCCCACACGCTTTGACGTCCGCTCGACCTATCCTCACAATGCCCTTCGCTTCCTGAACTCTTCTGCCGAAAAAAGACACCAGAGCAAACAAAACCGCTCGTCACTAGGGCCTGTCTTCAGTTAGGGGATTCCCAAATCGAGCATTGAGTGATTCATGGGCGGTCGGCCTCAAGGAGGGGCCGACCGATGCGGCGCTATGCAATTACGCGATGACCAGTGGGAGCGGATCAAGGACTTTCTGCCGGGCCGCGAAGGCCACGTTGGCGGAACGGCAGAGGACAACCGGCTGTTTGTTGACGCGGTTGTCTACAGATTTAGAGCCGGCGTTCCGTGGCGCGATCTTCCCGAGCGCTTCGGCGACTGGAACATCGTCTACCAGCGCTTCAACCGGTGGGCGAAGAGCGGGGTTTTCGAGCGTGTTTTCAAGCTGTTGGCCAGTGATCACGACAACGAGTACATGATGGTCGACGCAACCATTGTTCGGGCTCACCAGCATAGCGCGGGGGCTCGAAAAAAACGGCGAACAAGCGATCGGCCGATCGCGTGGTGGATTGACCAGCAAAATACACGCGCTGGTCGATGCTCTCGGCAATCCGGTGGAACTGATGCTCACGCCAGGGCAGGTCCATGATCTGGCGTGCGCGGAACCGCTGATCGAAAACGCTGATCCCGAGGCCCTGATCGGCGACAAGGCGTTCGATGCCGATCCGTTCATCGATGTCCTGACCGAGCGCGGAATCGTTCCCGTCATCCCGCCGAAGGCCAACCGCAAGACCAAGCGGACCTGCGATTACGCGCTCTACTGCGAACGCAATCTGATCGAGCGCTTCTTCAATAAACTCAAGCACTTTCGGGCCATTGCCACGCGCTACGACAAACTTGCCAGAAACTTTCTCGCAGGAGTTCAATTGGCTGCCGCTATCATCTTGCTCAACTGAATACAGGCCTACTAGTACCTCGGCACAGTGATTATGACTCTTTGAGCGTGGGATAGGCGCGGCCCATTTTGGCGCGGGCTTTGTCGGTTGTGAACATCCATTTGATGCGTGCGCCGACGGCATTGCGCTGCGCTTCCCAAGCGGCGATTTCGCTTGCGAGGCGCTTCGGATCGTCGATTCTGCGGTCCAGGCACTGGCCGCGCAGCACACCGATCTCGATTTCGACCATGTTGAGCCAGCTGGCGTGCTTGGGGGTGTAGTGGAACTCCAGGCGGCGCAGAATGCGGCGGGCTTCGGCGGGCGCAAAGGCTTCATAGAGAGCACCGGCCGAGTGGGTCGACAGGTTATCCTGCACAACCCGGATGCACTCAGCGTCGGGATAATGGACATCGACGAGTTCGCGCATGCATTGGGCGTAATCTTCTGCGGCGCGCCGCTCGGTGACCTTGACCTTGCGCCAGGGCCGGTTGACGTCGAGGGTGATGAAGAGATTGACGGTGCCGTTGCGGCGGTACTCGTAGTCGTAGCGTTCGAGCTGGCCCGGCTCGGCCGGGATCGGCTGGCGCACCTCGCCGATGAGCTGGACCGGGCTCTCGTCGAAGCAGACTACCGGCCGCTTGGGATCGGGCGCCTCGGCATAGAGGTCGAGCACATCCTCCATGCGGGCGACATATTCGCCGTTGACCCGCGGAATGCACCACATATCCCTGCGCCACGGCTTGAGGCCGTTCTCGGCCAGCCGTCGGCGCACCGTTTCGCCCGACAGGCTCTCGTGGTCGGTGAGCTTGACCATCGCGTCGGCCAACAGCTGCAGCGTCCAGCGGGCGCGGCCCGTCGGAGGACTGGCGCAGGCGGTTGCCACCAGCAAGGCTTCTTCCTTGCCCGTGAGCTTGCGCTCCGCTCCCGGACGCGGCTCCTCGCTGAGCGCCCGCTCCAGATTGCCTTCCACAAAGCGCCGCTTGGTCCGATACACGGTGGAGCCGCCAACCGCCACGGCACGGGCGATTTCTTCGTCGCTGCTGCTGCTGCCGGCGTCGGCGGCCAGCAATATCTGGGCTCGCTTGAGCTTGCGGGCAGCTTGCTTGCCTCTGCTCAACATCGTGGTCAGCTCACTGCGTTCGGCTTGGCTGAGCTCGATTCGATACCGTACATTCATCGCGGCCTCCTGGTCGGAGGCGAAGACGAATTGGCCTCCCTATCGCAGGCCCGGACGAATTGACAGATGAGTTAAAAATTAGGCGCCGCCCGGCGCCCCGGGGCGCAAGGCTTCACCCAAAAGCAAGGCCAGTACCTAGCCTTCATCTACGCCTACTCGCGCATGTTCCGGCGCGCCCCGGCCGAGGCCGACATGCAGCGCCACTTCCGCGTCAGCCCGCCTTCGGTCCACCAAATGGTCGTCACGCTCGAACGAGCCCGCCTGATCCGACGTCAACCCGGTGTCGCCAGAAGCATCGAGATCCTCGTCGCGCCGGAAAATCTGCCCATCCTGGAATGGTTGCAAATCAACCAGTCAAAATCTCTGTGACGAGGAACTAGTACCTCGGCACAGTGATTATGACTTTTTGAGCGTGGGATAGGCGCGGCCCATTTTGGCGCGGGCTTTGTCGGTTGTGAACATCCATTTGATGCGTGCGCCGACGGCATTGCGCTGCCCTTCCCAAGCGGCGATTTCGCTTGCGAGGCGCTTCGGATCGTACTAGTGAGCTTGAGCAGCTCTGCCGATCGCGAAACAACGTAGATGGTGCCGGCTACAGGACTCGAACCTCTGACCCCCTGATTACAAATCAGGTGCTCTACCAACTGAGCTAAGGCGGCTCTGCCGCGAGAGCATCTAATGGGTCCACGCCCTCCACATTTGCCTATCTTGTCCAGTCTAGTGACGCCGACGCTTCGGGTCGGTGTGCGAAAGCTTACAGACGCGCTCTCCCGCATTCTTGTATTTTTTTCGACACAGGAGAGTTAGCAAATGGCGGTCATTCAGGCGATTGTCGGCATTTTGCTTGCGATGAGTGGGATTTGCTGCTTGCTGTTTCGGGCGCGCCGACCGGTTAAGCGCGGGGGATGATTTCCCTAAATTCAGCTGTGCGCAGTGAATTCCGCGGGGTCCACGAACAGGTGGCGGCGATGGCAGCCGCTACACATGACCACGAGTAGCTTGCTGTCGCGCTTGAGGTCACCGAATGTACGCTCGGACTGAAAAGGCCGAGACCAGCACATAATTTTCCGCTCTCGCAAGGCTGCTACACCCATCTCCTTCTATTGGCCTTTGGTCCAACTATGAGAGGGCTCCAATACCGTGTTATGTGTGGTCAAGAGGGAGGTCCACACAGCGCAACCCTGCTGTCGCAAGTCATCTCTGAGCGATAGCGGCCTGCGGACTTCAGCGCGCCACGGACCATGCCTTGTTGCTCATCAGGAGCGCCCGCGAGAGGGTGGCTGCCTTCCTTCCTGATATGGTGAAGCGGCTGGCCGAGGATACTATCGATCTACCCGTGTCACGCCACGATATCGCTGACTACCTGGGCCTCACGATGGAAACGGTATCCCGAATCCTCACCCAATTTGCCGAAGAACGGGTGATCGAGATAGGGATCACGTTGCGAAGTCTGCCGGTGCTCAGCGAGCTTGGACAATCAAGTTCTGATGATGTAATCTCTCGACCTCAATCTTGCAGCAATCTGGGTTCACCGTGCTGCTCCTCACAGAGCCGCGCGGTGGCTTGACGCATGAAAAATACGATAGCTGCGCTGAGCGTCTTTCTCGTGCTCTTTCTCGCCGAATGCGTCTTGGGCGCCAGTCAATCCATTGTCCCCAGGACGGATCAGTCACCTAGCTTTGATTGTACCAGGGCGAGAAGCGCTTCCGAGCGGCTTATCTGTGCAGATGCTGAGCTGGCACGGCTGGATAATGAACTAGGCCGCGCGTTTCGTAGCCAACGCCGGCCACTGAGAGGCGCTAGTCGAGTTGCCTTCGTTGACCAACAGCGAAAATGGATAAATGAGCGCGACGCTCAGTGTGGGTTAGAGGGAATGAGCGACGCTCCCCCTCACATCCTCGTTCAGGCAAAGCCATGCATGGTCCAAGCCACTGAAGCTCGCATTCAGCACCTTTCAGGTGTTTCGAAGCCTAACCCCAACAACAGCTGGCTGATCTCGTGAGTGGGAAGGATTCTACTGCGTCCCCAGCCTCGACAGCAATGAAGGAGGAGCAGGCTGCAAGCGCGCCGGTTGCGTCCTTGGGCGCCAGTCAATCCATTGTCCCCAGGACGGATCAGTCACCTAGCTTTGATTGTACCAGGGCGAGAAGCGCTTCCGAGCGGCTTATCTGTGCAGATGCTGAGCTGGCACGGCTGGATAATGAACTAGGCCGCGCGTTTCGTAGCCAACGCCGGCCACTCAGAGGCGCTAGTCGAGTTGCCTTCGTTGACCAACAGCGAAAATGGATAAATGAGCGCGACGCTCAGTGTGGGTTAGAGGGAATGAGCGACGCTCCCCCTCACATCCTCGTTCAGGCAAAGCCATGCATGGTCCAAGCCACTGAAGCTCGCATTCAGCACCTTTCAGGTGTTTCGAAGCCTAACCCCGAACAACAGCTGGCTGATCTCGTGAGTGGGAAGGATCCAACTGCGTCCCCAGCCTCGACAGCAATGAAGGAGGAGCAGGCTGCAGGCGCGCCGGTTGCGTCCCCGGCCTCGACGGCAAGGAGGGAGGAGGGGGCTGCAAGCATGCCGGTTGCGTCCCCGGCCTCGACGGCAAGGAGGGAGGAGGGGGCTGCAAGCACGCCGGTTGCGTCCCCGGCCTCGACGGCAAGGAGGAAGGAGGGGGCTGCAAGCACGCCGGTTGCGTCCCCGGCCTCGACGGCAAGGAGGGAGGAGGGGGCTGCAAGCACGCCGGTTGCGTCCCCGGCCTCGACGGCAAGGAGGGAGGAGCAGGCTGCAGGCGCGCCGGTTGCGTCCCCGGCCTCGACGGCAAGGAGGGAGGAGCAGGCTGCAGGCGCGCCGGTTGCGTCCCCGGCCTCGACGGCAAGGAGGGAGGAGCGGGCTGCAAGCGCGCCGGTTGCGTCCCCGGCCTCGACGGCAAGGAGGAGGAGCGGGCTGCAAGCGCGCCGGTTGCGTCCCCGGCCTCGACGGCAAGGAGGGAGGAGCAGGCTGCAAGCGCGCCGGTTGCGTCCCCGGCCTCGACGGCAAGGAGGGAGGAGCGGGCTGCAAGCACGCCGCTTGCGTCCCCGGGCTCGACAGCAAGGAGGGAGGAGCGGGCGACAAGCGCGCCACATGCGTCCACGGGCTCGACAGCAGTGAAGGAGGAGCGAGCGAAAGCGCGCCGCATTCGTCCACGGGCTCGACAGCAGTGAAGGAGGGGCGGGCGACAAGCGCGCCACATGCGTCCACGGGCTCGACAGCAGTGAAGGAGGGGCGGGCGACAAGCGCGCCGCATGCGTCCACGGGCTCGACAGCAGTGAAGGAGGAGCGGGCGACAAGCGCGCCACATGCGTCCACGGGCTCGACAGCAGTGAAGGAGGAGCGGACCTCAAGCATGCCGCTTGCGTCCACCGGCTCGACAGCAATGTCGGCGGCAGCAGTTCATCCCGCAGCGACGCATCACTTGCCGGGTTTCATAACGGCTCCGGGAGAAACCGACGTACTGCTCAACGTCATGATCGTCTTCCTCGCCGCTACCATCCTCATGGTGGGGATCCTGTATTTCCGGCTTCACGCCCTTCCCGAACACATGGCGCACGGGACTAGCAAAGTGCAATTGCAGATCGTAGGTGTTTTGGGACTCCTCTCGCTGTTCACGCACAACCACATTTACTGGATCGCGGGACTGCTCCTGGCGCTGATCCCGGTTCCGGACTTCTCAACTCCGCTGAAGGGAATGGCCAAATCCTTGGCAAAGATGGCCCGTACAAAGCATGCCCCGCCCGAGATCAGGCCGCTTCCCGCCTCGTTGCGTGCTACTGACTACCCGCAGCAGGCTGCGAAGGAAGCGAAGGACTTGAGCCATGTTTGAAATGATGCCGTGCCCGATGTTCACTATTTTTCCCTGCTGACGACGTCTCCGCGACTATCGCCTCCTTCTCCGCCGCGACCACTTGCGCCACGTCTCCGCCACGATTCGCAAAACGTCTCTCTTGGCCATGTCCAGACATAGGAACCGCACAGGTCTTGATTAGTGACCGACGTCACAAGACTCCGATCTTCAGCAGAAGATCGCCAGGAAACAAGGCGTGGTTCCCCGGAGTTCGCCGGACGCGTCGGATACTTGATCCCGGCCGGATGGGTGTTTTGGTCGAGCTATTGACTGGCGGTGATCGGCTTGGCGGCTGGTTGGGGTCGGGCTCAAGCCAGAAAAAACTGCCCCCGGCGGTTCGGGGGTGCGCCGGGGGCCTACTCATACGAGCGGGACACGTCGCATCGGGGGAACTTACAGAGGGGGATCGCGATGCGACAGCTCTCTGAACTCCCAGCCGCCACGCAGGTTCCGGCCAATTGCAAAAAAATGCGCGTCCGTTGACTCCGGGAAGCCCCGTCCCCTATCTATTGCCAAATCCCTTCCACTGGCCGCGTGCGTTGAGTGAGTACAAAAACCTGGAACGTCTATAGCATCGAGCGCCGCAAAACCGGCCGCACCGTCACCAAGTTCATCGGCGACATTGAGGCCGAGGCCAGGGCAATCAAGCGCGCCGCCAATGAGGTTTCGGAGCAAGCCGGCGTAATGCTCGAGGTCCGCGACGCTGCGACTGTTAGTTGGCGCCGACCTGGCTGAGTGGAACCAAGCGCTCGCAAATTTCCCGCGCCTTGGCGGGTCGAGGAGACGGAGGGCGGGCGTTTGTAGTCCGTGACGCCAACGGACTCCGGCTCGCCTAGGTGCATGGCCGCGGAGAGCCGGGAATGCAGATCGACCATCTGATACCAGCCCGCATAGTCATTGACCTGTGCAATTCACTCACGGAGGCAATGAACCTTCAGATTTACGTTCGGTGCGAAATCTGGTTCCAAGCGTAACAACCACTTTCCTCGCCGCGCCAGAGTTAACCCTTTTGCACCTTGGTATGAGGCCCGCGGAGGCGCGCAAAACTGCCGGGTTGATCGCGCGGTTGCCTGAGGTTTGGCGGACCGAGAAATGAGTGAAAAGCGCATCCGGGAACTTGAGAACCGCGTCGAAGCGCTCGAAAAGGCGGTCCAGAACATCAAGGACGCGACATGGGAGCCAGGGACAACGCTGGGTGAGCCGAGGAAGCGCATCGGGGAGATATTGGTAGCGCTTCAATCGTCGTTCCGGCCGGACTGATCAGTACGGCTCGAGCTTCTTTTAGTCCTTTCAGTGCCGGTGAGGGAGGCGAACACGACCACACATGTCCGTGATCTCTTATTGGGCTGCTAGGCCATGCGACCCTTCCTGAGGTAACATAGCGAAAAGCTCGGTAGAGGCTGAACGAGAGGAGGGGACCTGATGGGAGTTCGGAGGACGATTTTCTCTATTACTACGCGATCCGGCGTACTTTTCCTGACCATGAAACAGCTCCTCGCGGCACTCATGTTGCTGTTCATTGGCTCCGCCGCCCATGCCGCAAAACCTTATGTCATCATCCATAACGACCCCGGTGGCAGGTTGGACCTCTACGCTAGGAGTGCCAGTGTCCTCATGAGAGCCGACGTCCAAATACGGGGCTTCTGTGCATCGGCGTGTAGTCTGTATCTGGGCAATCCTCGCACCTGTGTTCACCGGGACGCGGTACTTTACTTCCATTCCGCCCATGGGCTCGACCCGAACGCTTCACTCACGAAAGAGGTCAAGCAGGAGCAGCGGTGGGGGGAGGACCATATGACGTTCACCTACCCACCAAGTTTAGGAGGTGGATACGAGCAAGGGGCGGCCTGACCAAGAAGCGGCGAACGCTGAAAGGCAAGGAAGTTAGCTCGGTAGTTCGTGTCTGCCGCTGAGATGGCGTAACGGGCTAGCTTAACGGATAAGGCGGTCGTCCCAGAGTGATGGTGTTAA